>CAZGJA010000016.1:0-13775 GCA_964526695.1 uncultured Phycisphaeraceae bacterium | reverse complement strand
CCAGAACTCGTTCAGGTGCCGCCCGACGATCTTGGGATACCAGTGATAGACCGCGCCAAAAATGGCGAAGATCGTCCCCGGCGCCACCACATAATGGAAATGGCCGATGACGTAATAGCTGTCATGCAGGTGGATGTCGCTGAAGCTGAAGCCCAGCGGCAGCCCGGTCAGCCCGCCAATGCCAAACATCGGCAGGAACCCCAGGCAGAACAGCATGGCCGTGTTGAACCGGATCGAGCCGCCCCAGAGCGACACCAAAAAGCAGGTCACGATGATCACCGACGGGATCGAGATGATCATCGTCGTCGTCTGGAAGAACGTGCTCAGCCGCGTCCCCATCCCGGTCATGAACATGTGATGCGCCCAGACGATCATCGAGAGGAAGCCCAGCGCCAGCGAGGAGAACACCAGCAGGTTGTAGCCCCACACCGCCTTGCGGGTGTTGCACGAGATCACCTCCGCCAGCACCCCCATCGCCGGCAGGATCAGCACGTACACCTCCGGGTGCGCCAAAAACCAGAACAGGTGCTGGTACAGCAGCGGGCTGCCGCCGCCGCTGATGTCCATCGGCTGCCCCCCTACCACCAGCCCGGTCGGCAGGAAAAAGCTCGAACCGGTCACCTTGTCCATCAACTGCATGATGCCCGCCGCTTCGAGCGGCGGAAACGCCAGCAGCAGCAGGAACGCGGTGACAAGCTGCCCCCAGACGAAGAACGGCATCCTCCAGAGGGACAGACCCTTCGCGCGGAGGTGGAAGATCGTGGTGATGAAGTTGACCGAACCCAGCAGCGACGAGGTGATCAGCAGCACCATGCCGACCAGCCACCAGGTCTGTCCGGAGAGGGCTATGTTCGACAGCGGCGGATAGGACGTCCAGCCGGATTGCGCCGCGCCGCCGTTCGCGCCGAAGCTCGCCAGCATCACGATCCCGCCCGCCAGGAACACCCAGTAGCTCATCATATTGAGCTTGGGGAACGCCATGTCCTTGGCGCCGATCTGCAGCGGCATGACGTAGTTGCCGAACCCGCCGACCGCCAGCGGTACGACGCCGAGGAACACCATGATCGTCCCGTGCATCGCGCCCAGCATGTTGTAGCCTTCGGGCAGCAGCGACTTCGTGCCCGCGTTCGTGATCCCCAGCCGCGACAGCAGCCCGCCGATGATCGGCACGGCCTCGTCCGGCAGGGCAAGCTGCCAGCGCATGATGAGCATCATGGTGAAGCCCACCAGCAGGAAGACCAGCGAGGTCACGGCGTACTGGATGCCGATGACCTTGTGGTCCACCGAGAAGACGTACTTCCCAAGAAAGCCCGGCTCATGATGGTCATGACCGTGGTGGTCATGCCCGTGCGAGCCGTGCGGATGATCGTGCCCATGACTCATGGAGTTGTCCTTCAAGCCCTCACTCGTGCGGCCGGCGCTGCCGGCTCGTCACGATCCAACGTCAGGGTCATTGCCCTCATGCCGCGGGTCATGCCCGCCCCAAGCGAACTTGAGGGGGGAGGGCGTCCTCGCCGGCCGGCGGGCCGGAGGCCCGCACCCCCTCCGTTTCGAATACGTTGCAATTTCAAAGAGGAAGTGGGCTAATCCTCAATGAAATCGCCCGTGCCCTTGGCCGTCTCCACATACCATGTGTCGAAGTCGGCCTGCGACTGGATGATGACCTGCCCGCGCATCTTGTAGTGCGTCAAGCCGCAAAGCTGCGTGCAGTGAATCTCGACGGGGTCGCGCGGCCCGACGCGAAGCTCCTTGATCCCCGCGGCGCGAAGCGCCTCAAGGTGATCCTTGCCCGGCTCGCCACCTTTCTTCAGCACGACCTTGCCGTCCGCGCCCTTCACTTCATCAAAGGTGATGTTGTTGCGGCACCACAGCTCGAAGGCGGCCGTGCTTTCTCCGGCGGCCGGGACGACCACCGTTCGCGCCATCTGCTCGCGGATCGCGTCGCTGCTCGTGCCTTCCTTGATCTTGAACCAGACGGGAATCTCCATGCCCGGCACGGCGTCCTGCTTGACGCGCAGCATCGGCACGTTGAAGGAGTGGATCACGTCCTTCGACGTGACCTTCACGACGATGTGCCGGCCCGCGGGCAGCGGCATCTGGTTGTTGCTGACGATGTCGTCCTTGGCGTTCGGGTCGCCGTCGCGATCCAGCCCGACGGGGTTCGTCGCGTCCTTCACGAGCTTGATGTCGCGCTTGCCGAAGATGCCGTCGGGACCAGGGTAGTGGATGTTCCAGGCGAACTGCTGGGCGATGACGTGCACCTCGAAGGGGTTGTCCGAAGGTTTGGGCGGCTCGTTCTTGTACTTCGCCAGCACCGGCATCGAGAACACCACGAGCAGGATGACCTCGAAGATGATGACCGCAACCTCGATGACCTTCGACGCCTTGGCCTTGACCGGCGCGTATTGCGCCGTGGCGACCCGCTTCCACGTGAAGCGCGTCATGCAATACGCCAGGAAGACGCCCCAGCCGACGAACAGCGCGACCATGAAATAGTGCAGCCAGTTGATGAGCCGGTCGATCTGCCAGCCGTGTTCCGAGAAGTCCGGCGGCAGCCACCATGTGGTCTGAGCGAGTAACGACAAGTTCAGCTCTCCTTACGACAAATCCAACGGCCCGGATGGAGCGATCCTCGCGCGGCCGCGCCCAACCGCGAGAGGGTCGGCATTCTAGCGGTCCTCTAGTCGCGGCGTAAAGAGCATTCTCGACACGATTTTCGAGAAACTTTTCCGTGCGAGTCGTCGCGCGAGTTTTTGCGCCAAATCTCACAGCGCTGCGCGGAAGCCAGCATCCAATGGCAACGCACACAAGTTTATGGTGTGGTAAACAATGGGGCGGATTTCAATGTCGGCGCCGCGCCGTACACCTGATACAACACGACGTACACCAGCACGCCCGTCACCGACACGTACAGCCAGATCGGCAGCGTCCATCGCGCCAGTCGCCGATGTCTCTCGATCCTCCCGCGCAGCGCCGCGATCAACGTACCCAGCACCATCGGCAGAAGCCCCGCCGCCAGCACGATGTGGCTCAGCAGCATCGTGAAGTACACCGGGCGAATCCAGCCGTGTCCCGGAAACTTCGGCGACTCCGCCTTGGCGTGATACGTCAGATAGGACGCAAGGAACAGCGTGGACACGGTGAACGCCGACAGCATCAGCGCCCGGTGCAGCGCCACGCGCTTGCGGCGGATGCTCAGGTATCCGGCCGTCAGCAGGGCGGCGCTGAGGCCGTTGAGCATCGCGTTGACCGCCGGTAGCTCGAGGATCCAGCTCAACGGCGCGCGTCCTTCGCCAGCGACGCCGCTTCGGCCGCGAGCTTTTCGATCTGCCCGGCCTCGTTGACGTCGAAGTAGCCGCGGATGCCGCCGTCGCGGTCGATGAGGACGAAGCGGTCGCTGTGGTGGATGGACTCGCCGACCATGCCCATCTTGAATCCCTTCACCTGCACGTCCTCCATCTGCTGGATCGTGCCCGTCAGGAAGAGCCACCGCTGCGGATCGAAGCCGTGCGTCTGCGCATACTCGCGCAGCACATCCGGGCGATCATGCTCGGGATCGACCGTGAACGAGACGAGCACGACGTCGGGGACGTGCTTCAGCGTCTCCTGCAGCCGCGCCATGGCCGCCGTCATTCTGGGGCAGGGTCCCAGGCAGCGCGTGAAGATGAAGTCGGCGATCCAGATTTGGCCTTTGAGATCTTCCGTGCGCACGTGCCGTTCGCTGCGTTCGATCAGGTTGAAGGCGGGCGCGGTCCCGAGGATAATGCCACTCTCCGTCGGCTGCGGCGCCTGCGGTGCGGAGCGATTGGCCTTGGACTCGATGTAGCCTCGCCACAGGGCCAAAGCGGCGATGACCACGGCCAGCGCGACGATCGTGATTCGCAGCGGCGACTGGCGAAGCTGCTCGACCGGTCCGGAAGGTCGCCCCTCGGCGCTGGCAACGGGTGGCTGCGTAGTGGTTGGCGTGTCAGTCATGGTGCTCCCCCCGATCTTTCCGTCGCCAGCCAGGCGCACAGCAGCGTCATCCCGACGGCGAATGCAATGCTCACCGCCCAGCACAGCCCCATCGGCGGCGATCCCGCGTGCCCCGCAGCCTGCGACCCGTGCAACACGCCGCGCACCAGCCCCATGCCATACGTCAGCGGGTTGGCCCACATCACCCACCGCAGCCACGCCGACGCGCCGGACGCCGGAAACACCGCCCCCGACAGAATCCACATCGGCATCATCACCAGGTTCATGATCGAGTGATACCCGTGCGCGGAATCCATCTTCCACGCCACGGCCAGCCCCATCCCGCTCAGCCCCAGCGACAGCAGGAACAGCACGAACATGCAGGCAACGGCGCTCCCCACGGTCAGCGGCACGTGCGAGAGCGGCCCCAGCAGCAGAAACAGCCCCGCCTGCCCCGTCGCCAGGATCGACGAGCCGAGAATCTTCCCCGCCACGATGCTCAGCCGCGACGCCGGCGAGACAAGCACGCCCTGAAGGAAGCCCTCCTGCCGGTCCTCGATCAGCGTGATCGTCGAGAAGATGGCCGTAAACAGCACGATCATGACCAGCGTGCCGGCGAAGAAGTACTCCATGTAGCCGCCGTTCTCCGCGCCTTGCACGCTGAACGACCGCCCGATCCCGCTGCCCAGCAGCAGCCAGAAGAGCACCGGTGTCGCCAGCGCGCCGATCACCCGCGCGCGCTGCCGGAGAAACCGCACCACCTCGCGCCGAGCCAGCGACAGCGCCGGCAGCAAGAACGTTGCCGAGAACCCCCGATCGGATTCCATCGTGGAACGTGATGCAATCAGCGCATCCATCCGAGCATTCGTCATTCAATCAGCATCCGGTACGCGTCTTCAATTCAGCATTCGGCATTCGACATTCAGCATTCGCCATTCACCATTCACTCTTCCCGTGCCCTCCCCAGCCGATGCCCCGTGAACTTCGCGAACACGTCCTCCAGCGTCGGCCTGCCCACGGTGATCGACGTCAGCCGGTCTCCGTACTGCTGCCCGAGGCGCGCCGCCAGCTCGTGTCCGCCCTCGGCCTCGATGCGCAGCAACTCGCCGAAACGCTGGACATCCATGCCGAACTGCCGGCGAATGTCCTCGGCCAGCTCATCCGGGCGATCGGCCAGCAGCGTCAGGACTTCGCCGCCGACGGCCTGCTTCAGCGCCCGCGGCGAGTCGTGCGCGACGAGGCGCCCTTCATCAAGGATCGCCACCCGGTCGCAGCTTTCCGCCTCTTCCATCAGGTGCGTCGTCAGCAGGCAGGTCAGCCCGCGCCGGCTGCGCAGCGATTCGATCTGCTCCCGCAGCGCCCGCCGCGCCGTCGGGTCCAGCCCCGTGCTGGGTTCGTCCATCAGCAGGACGCGCGGCTCGTGCAGCAGGCACTTGGCAATCTCCACCCGCCGGCTCATGCCCCCGGAAAGTTTCTCCACCGGATCGCGCAGCCGATCGCGCAGTCCGACGAGGTCCAGACATTCCTCGATGCGCCGCGCCAGCGCGGCCCCGCGAAGCCCGTACAGATGACCGTGATGCGTCAGGTTTTCGCGCACCGTGAGTTTTCGATCCACGGCCGGCGACTGAAACGTGACGCCCAGATGCCGGCGCACGCTCGCGCCGGCGGTCATCACGTCATCGCCGAAGACTTCCGCCGTGCCTTCGCTGGGTTTCTGCAGCGTGGCGAGGATGCGGAAAAGCGTGGACTTGCCACTGCCGTTGGGCCCCAGCAGGGCGAAAAGCTCGCCGTCGCGCACGTCGAAGCTCACGCCGGACAGCGCCGCCCGCTCGCCGTAGCGGTGTGACATCGCCTTGACACGGACGGCCATCCGATCAGCCTCGATCTGGGTTTGCGCGGTCGCCGGCATCCTGCTACGTCGCCTTGTCGAGCATCATGGCGAGCATCACCAGCGGCAGGTACGCAATCGACGTGATGAACACCAGCCGCTCCGTCCGCTCGCAGGGCCGGATCGCCATCGCCACCGCGGTTGTGAGAAAGACCGCGCCCAGCGCCGCGGCGACCAGCGCATACACGTTGCCGGTCAGACCCACCCACGTCGGCAGCATCGAAACGGGGATCAACGCAGCGCACAACAACGCCGACGCCGTGCCCGTCCGCCGCCCGCTCGCATCAGAAAGCGGCCACATCGCATAGCCCGCCACGGCGTAGTCCTCGCGCCACAGCCGGCAGATGGCGAAGAAGTGGGGGAGCTGCCACACGACGACAATCAGGAACAGGCTCCACGCGCCCGCCGACAACCGCGCCCCGGCCGCGCCCCATCCGATCAGCACCGGCAGCGCGCCCGGCGCCGCTCCGACCACGGTGTTCCACGCGCTGATCCGCTTCATCGGCGTGTACGCGCCCAGATAGACGAGGAGCGTGAGGAACGCGAACACAGCGCCGATCGGGTGAGCCGCCGTGGCGAGGACAAGAACCCCCGCCGCGCTGGCAGCCGTGCCGAACCCCCGAGCCTGCTTCGGCGTCAAACGCCCCGAAGGTAGCGGTCGATGCCGCGTGCGGGACATGAGCGCGTCCAGATCGCGTTCCATGTACTGGTTGAGCGCGTTGGCGCCGCCGCCCACAAGGAACGCCCCCAGCGCCACCCAAAGGAGTGCTGGGATATTCACCGACGCGCCCGAAGCCATGACGAAACCCACGACCGACGCCATCGCCGCAAGCCCGGTCAGGCGTGGTTTCATGAGTTCAATAAAGACGATCAAGATCCGCCCCGCGTGCGGAAGGACGAACGACCCCGTGAGGAAGGGTGACTCTGCGTGGAGTGGCGAGGTTTCGAGCATCGGCGACTCGAGCGCCCCAGGCGTCGCGGACTCAGGATTCTCCAAGGAGGCAGCCGGCCACCGCGCGACCGTCTGGCCAGCAGCTAGCAGCGAGCAGCCAGCAGCTCCTCCTCCTCCCCCTCCTGTCTCGGCGCCGCGCGCATCGTCCGATGGCACAGCGCGCACACGAGCGACGAGCACGCCAGCACCATCGATCCCGTCACCACGTGCAGCGTGGGGAAAAACCACTGAATGAAGGTCGGGGAGAGGACGCGGCGGCTCGATCCGCCCGTAATCACGAACGCCATCAGACCCAGCGCAAGCTGCAGCGCGGTCAGCCCTCCCAACAGCACCGCCGCCCGTTGCGTCCATGGGTTCCCCGTCGCCTCGCCCAGAATCAGCAGCACCAGCCGCCCGATCAGCACCGCCGTCGTCACGCCCCACCAGATGTGGAAAATCAGCACGCCGAACGAGCCGAAGTGCCGCGTCCCCGCACCCAGCGACAACTGCACCAGCAGCGCGCCGACCACCAGCAACGACGACCGCCGCATCGATCCGGCCGAGGCATGATCCAGAACCGGAAGCTTATACCGCCAGCCTGCGCTGGAGAAAAGCGCCTGACACGCCAGCAGAGCGAACGTGAGCTGTCCCCAAACACCGTGGATCATCGCCAGACCGATCGAGGCGAGCCTGACGCGGTAGATCCCCATGATCCCTTGACCCACCACGGCGAAGAGCGCCGCGATGCACACGTAACGCACCCAGCGCCGGCGTTCCACGATAAATGCGATCACGACGCACGCCACCGCCATGATGCCGACCAGAGATCCGACGAGGCGATGGCCATGCTCCCAGCGGGTCTTCACCTCATTCAGCCACCCCGGCGGGTTGACCAGCCAGCCGTTGGACAGCGGCGCATCCGGGAAGGCCATCCCCGCGTCATGGCTCGTCACGCTTCCGCCGACGAACACCAGAAGGGAGGTCAAGAGCAGTGTCCCCAGCGCGGCAGCGAAGAGCCAACGCGAGGCTGGAGATGGGTCGTGCGCAGTTGGAAGCGGCAAGTCGTGCATGGTGTCGTTCGAGAATCCCAAGTGAAACTCCGAGCTTTCTTGTCAGCCGCCGCGGCCGGCTCAAATCGAGTGAACCGCACGCCGTGAAGGGCGGCGATAATACGATATCTTGCCAGCGCCGTCACTTGCCCGCTTCTTTTGCAGGCAATTCGAAGTGGAAGTCCAGCGTGTTGCCGCCGGGTTTTACGCTCACCTTTTGCTTGACCGTGCCCAGTTCCTCCTGCCACGCGGTCATCTCGTACTCACCCGGCGGCAGGTTCTTGATCTCGTACTCCCCCCCCCCGTTGGTCACGGCGTGGTACGGGTGATCGAACACCCCGACCCATGCGGACATCCACGGATGCACGTCGCACTTGACCTTGATGATCTCGGCCTTCTTGAACACCCGAGTCTCCTGCTTCCCGGCGTTGGTCAGCGCGACGTTGAAGGGGGAATTCTTCGCCGGCTCCACGTGACTGTTGTGCAACAGCGGATCGCTGTTGAGGATGATCAGCGGCTGCCCGGCCTGCAACGTGAGTACATGCGGTAGGAACATGCAGCCCTTCTGATCAAGGGTCTTCGCCGCTTCGGGAACGGGGAACTGCTTCTCGTTCAGGTTTGAGGACACGTGGACAATCACGTGTTGCAGCACAAACGTCTTCGCTTGGGGAGGGTCGGCCTCGCGCGCGACGATCCCCTCGCTGCCGACGCCTTTCTTCGGGTCGTGCTGCTCGGAGCACTTCACGTCATTCATCTGCTTGAGGAGATTGACTCGCGGAGGTTTCGCATCCGCGTGCAGGTGCACTTTCCCGGTGAGCGTGGCCGTGTCCTCGGCGCGTGCCGGGAATCCAGGCATCAAGGCCGCAACGAGGAGGATGCCCAAAACCCACGCGCTGCGCAGGCGCGGCATCGCGCGCCGACCGCGGCGCAACGCTGCGTTCTTGGCGACCATTCTCTCACCGGCGCGTTGCTCAATCCCCCATGTCCTCATGTCAACTCCTCTCAATCTTGGCAGCGCAAAGCGTGGAATTCCCGCCGGCAAGACTTGCGTAAACATCCGGCAAATGAAGGCGGCGAATGGCGAACGTTGCCATTCGCCATTCGCCGGGATTTGTCGCTCAAATCACTGAAGGGGTGTCAAAGATCAGCCGCCGGCGCTGGCTTCCGCCTTGAAGGTGTAATCCTTCGCGTTGTCGCCGGTCTTGACCGTGACCTTCTCCTTGAACTCGCCATAGACCTCGTGCCAGAAGGTGACTTCGTACTCGCCCGCCGGCAGGCCCTTGATCTCGTACTCGCCCTTCTCGTTGCTGACGGCGTGGAACGGGTGCGGGAACACGCCGATCCAGGCGCCCATCCACTTGTGAACGTCGCACTTGACCTTGAAGATCTCCGCCTTCTTGAACGCCACCGGGTTCTCCATGTCCTTCGTCGGCTGGCCGTAGTTGAACGCGGGGTTCTTCGCCGGCGCGGCGTTGATGTTGTGCAGCAGCGGGTCGCTGTTCTTGATCAGCAGCGTCTGGTCCGTCTGCAGCGTCAGGACGTGCGGGATGTACAGGCAGCCCTGCTGGTTGAGCGTCTTCTTCTCCGTCGCGGCCGGGAAGGTCTTCCCCGACAGGTCCGTCGAGATGAAGATCATCGCGTTCTGCAGCAGCCGCTGATCTTCCTTGCCCTCGATCTTGGCGGAGAGAATCTCCTGCGCCTTGACCTGCTTCTTCTCCCCGTACTGCTCCGCGCACTTCGGCTCGGTGTTGATGTCGCTGAAGATGTTTTTCACCTGCGGCGCCTTGCCCTGAAGGTAAATGACGCCCTTGAGCGTGCCGGTGTCCTCCGCGCGAGCCGCGCCCGCCGCGAGAACACCCAGCGCGATCATCAGCCCACTCAGCCCTCGCATGTTGCCAATCATGAAATCTGCTCCTTGTCAGTCGAAACCCGCATTGCGGGGCGGCGCCAGGCCGCTGTTTTGATTCTGCCTAAACCCCTCACCCGCGGCCCTGGCGGTCGCGAAGGGGTGTACTTGGTCCCATCTCATCATCGAGAAAACATCGTGATTTTTTTCACAATGTATTATAGGCGGCAGTGTACAACATGCCTAACGGCAACGCAAGCGAAAAACTTCAGGATTCAGCGATTTCGCGCAGGGTCTCCTGTCGAGTTTCATCGACGCGATCGAGGCTTGCTCTGAATGCGTTGTTCATGCAATTTATACAGTAACACGGGCTGTGCCTGCCTTCACAGTTTCCGGTTCAACTCGTGGCAAGTCCGACCTGCGCGGGAAGGGAGGCGGAAGGCAAGGGTCCGCAGCAGCGGACCCATGTGGAGTGCAAGTGTGCGCCAGTGGCTCACTCACCACGGCCTGGCGAATACGCCAGACCGCGCCACCCTCGTCCGAAATTGGACCGTGCCACCCTTGTCCGAAGTTACAGCGCGGTTGCCCCGGCCTGCGGACGAGTGGCGCATTGCCGGGTTGGACTTCAACCGCCCCAGCGCGATAATCGCGCCAGAGGCAACACCGACACAAGCAGGGCGGCTTGCCCCGAATCAATCCGACGCATGGAAAGCAGGTAACTTTGATGGCTGACGACGCTCGCATTCGACAGTTTGAGAAAATGGCCCAGGACGACCCCAACAACGAGCTAGGGCACTTCAGCCTGGGCAAGGCTTATCTCGAAGCCGGGCGCCACGCCGAGGCCGCCACGTCGCTGAAGCGGGCGCTGGACCTGAATCCGACGATGTCAAAGGCTTACGAGCTGATCGGAACCGCTTTGGATCGAGCGGGCCAGCGCGAGCTGGCGATCGAGATGCTCACGCGCGGGATCACGGTGTCCGACGAGCGCGGAGATCGCAAGCCGCGCGAAGCGATTGCCGCTCTCTTGCGGGAGTTCGGCGCGCCGGTGCCGGAGCCGAAGCACGCCGCCGCGTCGGCCGGACCGTCGGGATCCCCCGGAATGGCGGGCGATTCGCAGTCAGCGTCGCCCGATGGCTTCTCCTGCGCGCGCTGCGGTCGCCCGAGCGGCAAGCTGGAAAAACCGCCGTTTAAGGGTCCGCTGGGTCAGAGGATCCTCGAGCAAGTCTGCCAACCGTGCTGGCGCGAGTGGATCGGCATGGGAACCAAAGTCATCAACGAAATGGGCCTGCAACTGGCCAACCGCGCGCATCAGGACACCTACGATCAGTACATGATCGAGTTCCTGCAACTGCGCACGTGATGGTGAGTGCCATCAGTGTGACACTCAGGAGCGCGGCGGCGCCATCCGGCACAGAAGAGCACGTGGACGCGCGAAGCCATCGCCCTCGAATACCGCATCTTCATGGGGTCAAAAGCTCCGCCGATTCCCATCTCCGGGGGCGCGCCGGAACCTCCGATAAGAAAAAAGCTTGCGATTTTCTCGCATTCTGTGAAATCCCGAGTACACGGGATTTTGCGTCATCGTGGACGTGAGTCACAAGATATAGTGGTCCATCGACGAAAAACAGCCTCTGCGAATCGTAAGCTCCGATTATTGCGGAACTTACCCTATAGCATCGTCCCAAAATGCGTGGTAAGTTACGCATTAGAGCAGGGGGAGTAAGTCAAGTCGTTCACACCTCAATCTGACGGAACGAAGAACGCGTGGAGAGCTGACGCGCGTCGGGAGGAAAGTCGCTGAATCGCGCGACCGCGAGCCGTACAGGTCGAACGCGCGAAACACGAGTCCTTCGTTCGTCAGAGTCACCCGCGGTTTGCGTACGCCGAGATAGCGCGATCCGGTCGGATTCGGCCCAGGGATGGAGTCGAGCCGGTTCACGCGGTTGCAGGCCGATGCCGTGCATGGAGGTGGTGCATGAGGGCTTCATTGCGGACGATTTCGCCGGTTGAGGAATCAGGGCAGTTCGTCACGGCAGGGACGCCGTCGCAGACCGCAGGGACGCGGGACGGGCATCGGGAGGTTGATCGGGGGCGGGAGACCACGGGTAATCGTTCGTGTGAACGACGAAGTACCTTGACGACTCCCTCGCTCATTGTTGCGTCAAGTCCCGGCTCCGAATCGACATCCACCCTCTCCTCAACCGGCGATTCATTTTGCCTCCCCGATCACGCCGCCCTCTGGCAGGAGTTCTGGCGACTTCGATCAGACGCCCTGCGCAACCAGCTCGTGGCGGAGTATCTCCCGCTGGCGAAACTGCACGCCCGCCGCCTGGCGAAACGCTTCAGCTCGCGGATCCTGCCCGAAGAGATCTTCAGCGCCTCCTGCGAGGGGTTGATGCACGCGGTGACCGCTTTCGATCCGCGGCGCGGCATCAAGTTCGAGACTTTCGCGGCCCGGCGCATTATCGGCGCGGTGCTCGACTGGCTTCGCTCCATTGACGAGCAGTCTCGGATGCTGCGTTTGTTCGAGCGGCGCCGCCAGGCCGCATGGAATCAGCTCAGTTGCCAGCATGGCCGTCCCGCGACCGAAAGCGAGGTCGTGGAGCGCATGGGGATGTCGCCGCGAAGATATGGCCGCATGACCGCCCGCATCCGCGCGGCCGAGACCGTCTCGATGGAGTCGGATCCGCGCAGCGGGAGAGGATCCGCCTCTGACGAGCCAGCGCGCTGGGAGTTGCCGCCGCGGGGTCAACCCTCGCCGGGCGCGGACATGGAGCGTCAGATGCTGCGCGACTTCCTGTGCCGCGGGCTGACGCGGTCGGAGCGGCATGTGCTCGTGCTTTACTACTACGAAGACCTGAACATGGTCGAAGTGGGGCGGGTGCTGGGGCTGTCGGAAGCGCGCATCTGCCAGATGCATCGGGACATCCTCCGCAAGCTGTCGAACCGCCTCAGCCTGCCGGCGGCGAGAATGGCCGTTTGAGCAAACTCGGTTTTCGTGTAGCGAGCCGCGGAGTTCAGTCCGCGCGGATTCTCGGAAATGGCGGGTCATTTCGCTCCGCGACAGCAGCGACACAAAATCGAATAGCGCTGTGGCGCTGAGCTTTCCGTCAGGCTTGCCGTAGGGCGGGCTATGCCCGCCGAGGCGCCTGGCAAAGTGGGCTGCATGTTCACCCCCGCGCAGGCGGGGGTCCAGGGCGTACCGACAAACCGCTGGATTCCCGCCTGCGCGGGAATGACGAGGATCGCCTTTCGTGACAGGCGGGCAGACTCGGGCAAGCTTGGTCAGGACCTTGGCATCTCCTGCCAGGCAGCAGCCGTCCGCAAGAAATTGATCCGCGCACTGCCGGCTGTACACGCCCGCTATTTGGCAACGCCAGTCTAGCGGACTGCCTCTTCTTGGGCTGCAACGTATTCGAAACGGAGGGGGTGCGGGCCTCTGGCCCGCCGGCGGGCGAGGACGCCCGCCCCCCGCAAGATTGACCGCTGTGATATTTGCGAGGCACTACGCTGGGAGTACCCCGATGCACAACGAGCGCGACAGCGAGATCATCCAGTGGGCCAAGGCGCGCCGGCTTCCCTGGTACACGACCCACGAAGGACCGGAAGGCGACCCGGAGCTGAAGGTCCACTGCGGCTGCGTGACGGCCTACTTCCGCCGAGGCGACCTCGTGCGCATACAGGCGGACGCTGAGAAGGATCTCTTCGACAACTTCTTTCAGGAGTTGACGCAGCTCTTCGCGCGTCGCGCGATGGCGAGCGCATCTCCCGGAGGCCTCGGGCTACCCGGATGCCGCGGGCGTCTGTCCAGCAACTGAGGTGCGCTCTGCGGGGTGCGCGGGGTGCTGCTACGCGGGCCGCGCTGTGGGGGCACGGTTCACGGCGAGCCTTGATACTGGCCATGCAGAGAAGGGTGCGGGCCTATCAGCCCGTGGTAGAACCCCATTTTCGTGCGATCGCGAACTTCATGCGGCGCAGCGCGCCAGGGGGGAGATCGGCGCCACCGGAGTCCTTCTCCGGCGCCGCGATTCCCAGGGGCCCTTCAAGACCGGCCACGGCACCGACAGGGCGTCGCTCACATGCCCGGCGAAGGCGCGCAAAACGCGC
>CAZGJA010000015.1:0-34696 GCA_964526695.1 uncultured Phycisphaeraceae bacterium | reverse complement strand
ACTTAAGTTGAAGCCCGCCACGTGGATCAGCAGCCGTTTTAATATGTTGTTGTGACCCTTCAGGTGCGTGCGACGCATTCCGCCCGTGTCATAACAGTGCGCAAAGCTCCGTTCCACCAATTCCCCGCGCTTCCGCATCAGGGACCGGCCCCGCTCGCCCTTGATCCGGCGACGATTGCCATACACCGCGTCACGGGCCTCGAGCTTCTCCGCCGTCTCTTGCTCGGTCTGACCCCGCCAGTTCCGACGGCCGCGGTCCGGCTCGGCGATATACGTGCGAATGTCCCGCTCCTTCTGAGTTTCCAATACTTCATTACTATGGTAACCTTTGTCCGCCACCACTTCCGCAAGCACCTGCTCGCCCAGTTGCTCGCACGCCTTCTCATTCTGCATCACCGCCACGAGGTTCGCATCCGCCTGATCGATCGTCTCGCCAAGGCTCGTCGTGTCGCCCCGATCGGCCGGCTGCAGCGTCACCGCCACCCTGCGAACCTACCTCCAAACCGGAAAACTCCCACCGCTGCCCGGCCCAGCGCTCGCAAACCGCTGGAGAGTTACCACTCCGGTGAATCTTGCGGAGTCACCGAAGGTCGCTTGAATGAACTCCACCGAGTTGCCGAACCGTGCGTTGCTCAGGTCCGTGCAATCGAATCGAACGCGACGAGTAATGAAATGCGGTCGAACATCGCAGTCGCTTGCATGGAAACTATAGCCCCGGCAGTCCCTTGGCAGAACGTACAGGTCTGGCCGCGCTACGGGTATTCCGGCGCGTGTTCGTCTCGCAACCGCTCCTCAACCATGCGCAGCAAATCGCCCAAGTCGACTGGTTGGCCGCGCCGGCCGTCCGTCTCGCCCGAAGCGGTTTCATCCCAAAGTGCGATGCCTTCCAGCACCAAACCGCCGGCGCTGATGTGTCGGTCGACCGCCCCTACGATCACATCGACGGCCTCATCGCACGGCTCGCGATCAGGAACAACACCGCGCGACGTGCACCAGTTCTTGACGATCCCCTCCAGCACCTGGGCACGGTCCTGACCATCTCGCACCAAGGCGGGCAGGTTTTCAGGGTCCACCGTTGAGAGGAACGGATCTTCCGTGAGCAAAGGACCATCGAAAAGGCTCATGGCTTCAGTGTCGCGCGGGCGGGCAGTTCATGCAACCACGAGCCCGCGATAGAAACCGGCCAGAGCGAGGCGCTCGGAGTGCTTCGGTCGCACTATCCGATCTTCCGCATGATCTCGATCACCTTGGCCCGGTCGCGTTCTGCATAGATCGCATCTGTGATCTGCTCGCTGGCGTGGCCGAGCGTGAGCTGCGCCGCCTCCAGCCCGAGCCTTCCAAAGCTCGGTCGCGTCGTTGTGGCGGAGTTGCTGCGGGTGGAAGCGGTGGGCCTTGCGCCATGCGACGAGCTCGTCCCGCAGCTTTTCGACCTCGAGGCGATCGCGCCAATTGTCGGCGGTCTCGTCATCGCGCTTCGCCAGGTGCTGAGGCGCGGGAACGTCCGGTCGCAGGTGTACTGGATCGCGCGGTGGTACGTGCTGGTCGTGCAACGATCGCCCGGTCTGCGCCGCGGGTTCTCCCGGCGGATCGTGCCAGGTTCGTTGCTCTGGCCCGCCGGCGTCGTACGTTGCGCATGCAACCTCAGGCGGCGCTCGGCATCAGACTCGGCCGCGCAGAACAAGTACGCGCTCGTCGCTCGATCGTGCACGAACGGCCGGATGACCTCCTGCGCCTGCGGCCCGAAATAGATGACACGCTCGTGCGCGCGGTAGGCGTTCCTGTGCGCCTCGGGCTTGTAGGTCCAGACGCCGAGCTTGTCGTCCAGCTCGATGTCGCACGGCCGCACGCCGAGTAGCTCGCCGGTGCGAGCCCCCGTCAGTCGCTGGAGCCTCACCAGCGCGGCGATCGGCCGCGTGAGCGTCGGCCAGGCGGTGGAGGGGCTTGCCTGCCTGACAGCTTTGCCCGAGGCGATCCAACTGGCCGCGGAGCATGTCCGGGAGGGCGCGACGCCGGCTGACGACGCGGATGACGCTTACCACCTGGCCTTCGCTCCAGGGTAGCGCATGCACGGTCTGCTGACTTGGGATTGCAGGCACCTTGCCAACGCGGGCCCGTTCGAGCAGATTTGCGCGTTGAAGGTCCGGCGAGGTCCGGCGTTGGCGACGATGGTCACGCCGATCGGAGCCGTGGGGGGGCTGCCAGGATGGGCCTTCCGCGGATCGAGAAGGTTCGGCAGACGCGGCGCCGGTCCACAGGGGAGCGCGGCACATGATGCAACCCGCCGCGCGGCGATGCGCCAAGCGCGATCGGCCGAGGGCAACACCCGGGGAGCAGCAGATCCGGTTCCGCGGTCGAGACGTCCGGGTCGAGACGTCCGGGTCGAGACGTCTGGGTCGAGACTTCGCGTGGCGAGCGGATGAATCGGCGTCCGGACGGCTTGCCTCGCGCCTTTTATTTCAGGACGGCAGTCATCTCAAAACGCTTGCTATTTCAAGACGACTGCCACTTCATGACGCCGGCCTGACACCCGCATTCATGGGCTTTCTCTTCAACCGCATTACGGTCCTGTCGAACTGGGCGGACGAGCTGCTGCGGCACGGGCGTCCGGAGGAAACGGACGTTGACGCGCCGACGACGCTCCTGATGCTCGACGGCGTGGGCGGGTGGTTCTTCGGTCCGCTGATGATGCGCCGCGCGCTCCGCGGTCTGGGCGCGCCCATGCACACCGTCCTGTTCGACTGGCACTCCAAACCTCGCGGCAACATGCTCGCGGACCTGATGGGTCTGCAACGCAACCGCGTGACGGCCTGCCGGCTGGCAAGGAAGCTCAACGCGTTGCACCGCGCGAGGCCGGAGCGGAAGATCCACATCGCGGCGTACAGCGGCGGCTGCGGCATCGCCGTTTTCGCGCTGGAGAAGCTGAAACGCAACGGCGTGGTGGACACGGCCATCCTGCTCGCGCCGGCGCTGTCACCGGGCTACGATCTCGCGCCTGCGCTGCGCAACGTGCGACGCTGCGTGGTGGGTGTCAGTGGCCGCGACTGCTTCCTGCTCGGCGCGGGCACGCGGCTGTTCGGCACGATCGACCGCGTGCACACCAGTTCCGCCGGGCGCGTGGGCTTTCGCATGGCGCAAGGAGCGACGCCGGAGCAGCTCGCCCTGCACGCCCGACTGGAGACGCTCGTCTGGACGCCGGAATGGAAAAGCAGAAACCACCACGGCGGGCACACGGCGTGGATCCACCCGGCCTTTCTGGCGCGGCTGTTTGAAGAACTGCACATCTGCCCTATCGTCTGAGGCGTGCTTTCCGTATTCCGTGAGCAGGTGCGCGGCGCTTGGGTTCACAGCTCGCCCCCTCATGCGCCGGGGTTCTGAGAGGATACGCGAGGCGACATCCGTCGCGAGCGACCGTGGAAACAGAGGCGAGAAGCGTATGAAAGCCGCGTGGCTGGAAACCTACGGCGGTCCGGAGGCGCTGCAGTACGGCGATCGTCCCGATCCCCGGCCGGGAGCGGGCGAGGTGCTCGTTCGAGTTAAGGCCTGTTCGCTCAATCACCTCGATGTGTGGGTGCGGCGCGGGAAGTCCTTCCCCAGGCCCTTGATTCCGGGCAGCGACATCGCCGGCGTTGTCGAGGAGCTTGGACCCGGCGCGGAGGGCGTGCGCGTCGGGCAGGAGGTCATCGCCTTTCCCTGCTACGCGAAAACTCAAAGCATCGAGAAGTTCCGCGGGTACTATCCGCTGTGCGATGACTTTCAGATCTTCGGCGCGCACCGCGACGGAGGGTGCGCCGAACGGGTCGCCGTCCCCGCCGCAGTCCTGCTCGACAAGCCCGCCTCGGTCGCCTGGTTCGACGCGGCCTGTCTGCCCATTGCTTTCATGACGGCGTGGCACATGCTCTTCGCGCGGGCGAATCTGAAGGCGGGGGAGACGGTGCTCGTGCAGTCGGCCGGCAGCGGCGTCGGCCATGCGGCGATTCAGATGGCGCGTCACGCCGGAGCCAACGTCATCGCGACCACCGGCTCGCCGGACAAGGCGCTGCGGGCGCGGGAGCTTGGCGCGGACCCTGCCATCGACTACGCGAAGGAAGACGTCGTCGCGCGCGTGCGCGAGGTCACCCACGGACGCGGCGCCGACGTGGTCATCGACCACAACGGCGCGAAGACGTGGAAGTCGAGCATCGACGCGCTGGCGAAGGGCGGACGCCTCGTCGTTTGCGGAACGACGCAGGGCGCGGAAGTTTCGTTCGACCTCGGCCGGTTCTTCTACGCCGCGCAGAGCATTCTCGGCTCGACACTCGGTACGGCCGCCGACCTGCACGAAGTGATCCACCTCGTCGCGTTGGGTCGAATCAAACCCGTCATCGACCGCGCCTATCCGCTGTCGCAAATACGAGAAGCGCATGAGCGTCTGGCGGCAGAGGATCGGTTCGGCAAGGTGGTGGTCTATCCAAGCTGAGCGAAAGGGCGACGCTTGCGGCACCTACCGCCTGGAGAATCCGACGGCTGATAGCCCGATAACTAGATTCATTTCCAGCCGCACGTGTTCGATAACAGAGGCGGTCTTGTCTGCGGCTTCGCCGAGGCACGCTGTCGCGCAAGCCCTTTCGAGAGGCTTAGTTAGATCGCGGGAGGGGCTGGAATGCTCGGCGGGAAGCCGGCGACGTGGAGGATAATCCACAGAGTTTTAGCGAGAAAGGCTCGCCGCTGAGGCCCGTTAAGTTGGCCATGCAGGGTAAAAAGCCTTGATTCGGGAGGCGATTTCCTCATAATTGGACGATGGCAGAGCAATAGGTTTCGGGTTTTTGAGCGGGTGTGTTGTGCCCCCCTCGGCGCAGGGCATCCGTTCAGGCTGTGGGAACGGCGGGGCCCGATCGAGCTTGCGGAGCGAGGAGAGAGCGGCGCGCCTGGGGGTGAGGGCGTGTCGTGCAACCGCGGAGCAGCGAGGAAAGAGGCGGGATCCATGAAGAGTCTGCGCAGCACAGTTTTGATTCTGGCGCTGGCCTGCAGCACGCCGGCTTGGGCTGACGAATTGTCGTTCAGCGAGATGGCGTCCTTTACCAGCGACCTGAACAACGACGTGGTTCTTGCGCTTCCGTCTTTCGATACGCAGAACGGCGCTCGGACGCTGCAGGACGTGAAGATCGAGTTCTTCCACACCGGGACAGTTCGCCTTGGCGCCGACAACGACGACCCGTTCAAGACGGCGCGCGTCAACGGGCGCATGATTCGAAGCTGGCTGGCGTCGGGTCCGGGCGTGGGAACCAGCGAGTTCCACTTGGATCAGACCGCTGTCGTTTTTCTGGATGTGGACAACGGCGACGGCGCCAACTTCGACCCCACGCCTCCGGATGGGACCAACTTCGGCGGTCCGCTTGCTTACGCCGAAGCGGGCGATGTGTTCTTCCCGAGCGAGAACCTCTACGCCACCAACGGACCGGGGACGGTGAACTTCACGGTGGACGTGCTGCTCATGATCAACGACCTGCAGTTTAACGGCCCGCCGCCGGATCGCTGGACGCTGGAGGTGCAGGATCCGCGCCTGACCGTCGAGACGAAGGTCACGTACACGTTCATTCCCGAGCCGGCGTCGCTGCTGCTTCTTGCGGCGGGCGGTGCGGGACTGCTCTGGCGAAGACGAATGAGCTGAGTCAGCCCGCTTCTCGACACATCCTCTCCGCCGCTTGCCCTCCCCGGGGCTGGGGCCATTCCCTGTAAACTTGGGTTCATACCCACCTTGGAAAACGGCTTCACGCTCAATAAGATCACCCGGTGTGGCCGAGAATGTATTGCCGCCCCTCGAATTGACAGAGCGATGCTCGTCGATTGACCAAGGCGCAGCCCTCCCGACCTACGGCATCGGCGCGGCCATGACAATTTGAAACGAATGTCACGAGTTCCCTGCGCGGCGGGGGATCGTGCGTTGTTTTCTTTCGGTCCTAAAGGCGGAGGGTCTGAATGAAGACGTGTCATGCATTCTGCGCGGTGGCGGCGCTGAACTGGCTTGGGTTCGTCCACGCTGGACAGTCGCCGAGGTTCGGTCTTTCCCTCAACACGGTTCCCGGCGGAGGCGCGGGACCTGCGTATTCCTTCAAAATCGGCCAATTCGAGGTCAGTAACTTCGAGTTCGCCGCTTTTCTCAACGATGCCGAGGCGAATTCCGGGAACGAGCGCGGCGCGAACATGCTGTTCGACCCCAGCGGCGATGTCGGCCTGACTTCGGGGTACTTCGACGACGCGCTATACGACGTCAGCGACAACTGCGACGGTCGCAACGGAGGCGCGTGTCCCATCATCACCTACAACCGCGCGGCGCCGCCCGGCTCGAGATATTCGGTGGCCGGCGGATACGAGGCGCACCCCGCCACCGGCGTGGGCTGGATCGGGGCGGTGAAATTCTGCAACTGGCTGACGGTCGATCAGGGTCTGGGGGCGGAGCAGATCTGCTACACCGAAGGCGCACGGGAAGAGGACTGGCATCCGGTCGTGATCGACACGGTGAGCTGGCTGGGGCGCGATCTCAACGACGAAGAGCGCGCCCGCCTCGTCAGCGACATCCACGGATTCAGGCTGCCCATGGACAATCTCGGCTACGTCAACGGTCCCATCAGCCGTCAGCAGAACCGCTTCAACGAATGGTACAAGGCCGCCGCGTACGACCCCGCGGCGCCGGACACGGAACGCCGCGGGCCGGGTAATGAGTACGTCTCGCCGGACCACTGGGTTTACGCCATCGGACGCGACGCGGTGGTGAACGAAGACTCGAACTTCCGCAACAGCCGCGACGCGTTCGAGCCGTGGATCACGCCGATGGGCTACTACAACGGCGAAAACTTCATGGGCGACGGCTTCACGCGCTCGCACGACACGAACAATCCCTGGCGGCTTTACGACCTCAGCGGCAACGTCGGCGAGTGGGTGCAGGATCAATGCCTGCTGGTCAATTATCGCGCCGTCCGCGGCGGGACTTTTGACGACGGCTCCGGCGGAATGAGCGCCGCCATCCGCTCGACGGAGCAGACACGGACCTCCGCGCCGGACCTCGGCTTCCGCGTCCTGCGCATCGAAGGCTGCGCGCCCGAGGTTCGCAAGCTCAGCGCGGTGGTGGACGCTCAGCAGCTTGACAAGGTCGATGTCAAGATTCGCCTGGTCAACGACGGCACGCCGGCCGTGGGCTGGTCCATCCTCTGTCAGACGACCCAGGTCGAAAACGGCCGCATCCGGCAGCACCCGATGCCCCCGACCGGTTCACGAGGTCTTACGAAAGAGTCCTTCCGTCTGCCTTCCGGCGACTACGTGCTGGAAATCATGGACATCCAGGACTACAACGGTTTCCCGTGCATGCCGCAGACCTGCCGACACTGCCTGACCGTGTTCACGATACCGTAGCGGAGCGAAGCGGCGACGACCGCACTCAAGGTGACCCCGCTTCCGCAGCGTCGGAGGCGGGGTTTTTCATGCGCTGGCGCTTTCTCGGCCGACTTGGCCGCGATGCTCGAAGCTCGATAGAATAGGCGGACTGGCCGCATCCACGCGAGACAGGGCGGGACAACCTCGCCTGGCAGGACGAAGGGTCGCGTGCGCCGCCTGCAAGCGAAGGGGGATCGTGCATGAGCACCGACTTCTTGCCCATTCAGGGCTTCGATCACGTCGAGTTCTACGTCGGCAACGCCAAGCAGGCGGCGCACTTCTATGAGAAGGTGCTGGGGTTCACGCCCGTGGCGAAGATGGGGCTGGAGACGGGCGTGCGCGACCGGGCGAGCTACGTCCTGCGTCAGGGCAACGTGACGTTCGTCTTCACCTGTGCGCTGACGCCGGACCACGAGATCGCCCGGCATCAAGCGTTGCACGGCGACGGCGTCAAGTGCGTCGCTCTGGCGGTGACGGACGTCGAAGCGGCCATGCGCGAAGTCAAGACCCGCGGCGCGACGGTTCTTCAGCCGGCGAAGTCCTCTGAGGACGAGCACGGCGCGCTGCGCACCGGCGTCGTCCGCTACGCCGGCGACACCGTGTTCAAGCTCGTCGAGCGGCGGCACTACCGGGGTATCTTTGCCCCCGGTTACAAGCCCATCGAGCTGCGCGGCACCGTGCATCCCGTGGGTCTGGTCGCCGTCGATCACATGGTCACCAACGTCCACCTCGGCGAGATGAACCACTGGGTCCGCTGGTTCGAGCAGGTCATGGGCTTCTCGCAGCTCTGCCACTTCAGCGACAAGCAGATCAGCACCGAGTACAGCGCGCTGATGAGCAAGGTCATGGAGAACGGTTCGGGCAAGATCAAGCTGCCGATCAACGAGCCGGCCGAGGGGCGCAAGAAATCGCAGATCGACGAATACCTTGAGTGGTACCACGGTCCGGGCATTCAGCACATCGCCATGAGCACGAAAGACATCTGTGCCACGGTGCGCGAGCTGCGGAAGCGCGACATCGACTTCCTCCGCGTGCCGGACACGTACTACCAGGACTTGAAAAGCCGCGTCGGCAAGATCGACGAGGATTACGACATTCTGCAGGAGCTGGGCATCCTCGTGGACCGCGACGAGGACGGGTATTTGCTCCAGATCTTCACGCAGCCCATGCAGGACCGTCCGACGCTGTTCTTCGAGGTCATCGAGCGCCACGGCTCGCGCGGCTTCGGACTGGGCAATTTCAAGGCGCTGTTCGTATCGCTGGAACGGGAGCAGGCGGCGCGGGGGAATTTGTGAACATTGGAGCCTTCGTCGTGTCGCGAGTCCTTCGTGTTTTCGTGGACACCTCTGTTTTCGGAGGGTGTTTCGACGTCAAGTTCGAAGCGGATTCCCGGCACGTCGTCGAGCTGGCGCGGGCTGACGTCCTTGGGTCATGGCATTTCAAGCTCATCGTGCGGCTTGATCGCATCAGAGCATTCAACCAGGTGAACTTGGCCAAGGGATATGGCATACTTACGATTCTCTCCCCCACGGAGTTGAGAGCGTATGAAGCACGAGACGATTCCGGGTTTTGATTGTCTTGAATTCAAGTGGAAAGTGCAGGCGGAGCTTTATGACGCCACCAAACACATGAATCGACAGGAGCAGATCGCGTTCTTTCGGAATCGTGCCGAAACGGGGCCCTTCGCGGAGCTTCTTCAGACTTCTCGGATGCAGCGTGGCGGCGCAGCGTCGCCTGGCCGTTGACCCAGCGGGGGAATGCACTGATGCGGCGACGGGCTCTGCTTGGGAAATTTCAAGGCGCTGTCCGTCTCACTGTGGCCTTGCGATTGTCGTCGGAACCATCGATCGCTTGGATGTCGATTAGCGTGAAACATACATTCAGAATCTGAGTTACTCGTTTCCCGAAGCTGAGATAGTGCCGAGTGTAGGATGTCGTATCGCGATTCATGGTGTGTACTCGGTAACGAGAGGGAGCGAAGGAGAGATACTCAACATTGGCGAACGACTGCGTGGTCCGAGGAATGCGTGCGTGCGGTCATGACTTGAGGGCAACGACGCGCGCGGTACACGACAAGACAATTGCGCACGACAGTAGTTGTACCGGGGAATTGGCATGCCGAAGGTCAGTGAGTTTTACGGAATTCAGATCTACTTTTACTTCGGCGATCACCCGCCGCCCCATTTTCATGTTTTCTATGGCGGGCATGAAGCCAAAGTCGCAATCGAATCCCTGGAAATGATCGCCGGGCGATTGCCGTCGCGAGCTTACAGTCTGGTGGTTGAGTGGGCTTTACAGCGGCGCGCGGAGCTTCGTCGCGCTTGGGAGCAGGCATCGCGTCCAGGTCCCATTGATCCTATTGATCCTCTTGCGTGAGCATCGAACATGGAAAGAATCGTGAAAGCAGAGGCCCGCCCTTGTTACCGTTTGTGGTTGCAATTTACGGACGGAACGGAAGGAGAAGTGGACCTCTCATACCTGGTGGGTCGCGGACCCTTTGTGCGTTGGAGCGATCCGACGGAGTTTGCTCGCGTTCGCGTGGACGCCGTTACTCGCACGGTCTGCTGGGACGGAGGGCTTGATCTTGATCCGGATGTTCTTTACGCCCGGGCGACAGGGAATCCCATGCCGGGCGTGACGGAGCCGGCTAACGCCCACTAACGGCGAAGGAGGGAGCAGGACGCTTCCGGTCTTCCAGACTCTTCCGGCCTTGAAGGAGGATCATCATGTGTGAACTCACCATAAAACAATGCGTCCCCTGCCGCGCCGGCGTGCCGCCGCTGAAGGAGGAGGAACTTAAGAAATTTCTCGACCAGGTTCCCGGCTGGGAGGCCGTGCGCGAGCATCACTTGTCCAGGGAAACCCAGTTTCCCGATTTCGCAATGGCGCTGGCGTTCGTCAACCAGGTCGGCGCGCTGGCGGAGGAGCAAGGGCATCATCCGGACATCTACCTGGCGTGGGGCAAGGTGCGCATCGACATCTGGACGCACAAGATCGACGGGCTGACCGAAAGCGACTTCATCCTCGCGGCCAAGATCGACGCGCTGTCCGCATGAACCGGGCAGGATTCGGGTAGCCGGAAGAGACTAATCCACAGATTACGCAGATTGCGCAGATTGCAGAGAGAAATGCAGGAGAGGGCATGGGCTGGCGCAACCGGTAAAGCAGATGAATGGAATCGAGAGACCGAAATCCACAAGAGCAAGTGGCAAGTTGACAGCGTTCGCCCGCCGCTTGTATTCATCTGCGAAATCTGCGCAATCTGTGGATTACACTCTTTGTTGGAAGACTCCGAGTATGGGCCAGGAAGACGAGGTCATATGAGCAACATGAGTACATCGCGGCCTCAGATGGCCGATCGGGTCAAAGGCATCCGACAGTCCGACATCCGGCGCTATTCCGCCATCTGCCAGGCGATGGGCGGCGTGAACCTTTCGCAGGGCGTTTGCGATCAACCCGCGCCGAAGGAAGTGAAAGAGGCCGCCAAGCGCGCGATCGACGAAGACCACGCGATTTACACGCACCTCAAGGGCATTGCTTCGCTGCGGCAGGCCATTGCGCGGAAAATGAAAGCGTTCAACGGCATCGAGTGCGACTCGGAGACGCAGGTCGCGGTCAACGTCGGCACGGCCGGCTCCTTCGCCTGCACCAGTCTGTCCATCCTCAACCCGGGCGACGAGGTCGTCATCTTCTCGCCTTACTACAGTTACCACGTCAACCTGCTCTCGCTCATCGGCGCGAAGGTGACCTATGTGGACTTGAAGCCGCCGCAATGGAATTACGATTCCGCTCAACTGGCCGCGGCCTTCAACCCCCGAACGAAAATGATCGTCATCAACACCCCGGCCAATCCGACGGGCAAGGTGTTTTCGCGCGAGGAGTTGAAGGAAATCGCGGCGCTGGCGAACCGTCACAACTGCTGGATCGTCACGGACGAGATTTATGAGTACATCACGCACGAGGCGCCGCACGTTTCCATCGGCTCGTTCCCCGAGGCCCGCGATCGGACGCTCACCATCAGCGGCGCTTCCAAGACGTATGCGGTGACGGGCTGGCGCGTGGGGTACACCGTCGGCGACGCGGACATGATCGAGCGCATCGCCGTCGTCAGCGATTTGTTCTACATCTGCGCTCCCGCGCCGCTCCAGCACGGCATCGTTGCTGGAATGGGACTGCCTCAGTCGTATTACGATCAGATGCGCAAGGACTATGAGATCAAGCGCAACCTCATGGCCGAGACGCTCCGCAAGGTCGGCTTCACGCCCTTCCTGCCGACCGGAAGCTACTACATGCTCGCGGCGTTCGATCCAGGCCGCTGGCCCGGCGCGGTGGCCGCGGCGGAGAGCATTCTCGAAACGACCGGCGTCGCGTCCGTTCCCGGTTCCGCGTTCTATCGCAACCCCGCCGACGGCGAAAACCAGCTTCGCTTCTGCTATGCCAAGAAGATGCCCGAATTGGAAGAAGCCTGCCGCAGACTAAAGAAATTGCGTTAGCCGTTCGTGGTGATTAGGACATCTGCGTTGGGGACCGGCTTTCCAGCCGGTCATTTGCCGGGAATTCCGATGGGGTCAGGGGCGAGAAGCCGGACCCGCAGACTTTCACTTTAGCATCTCTCAAATCCCGCCCCTTGAGTCCATCAGAATCGCTCGCGCAGGTGAGCAGGGTTTCTGCTCAGTTGCCCGTTCGCTCCCTTACGGTCGCGGCTCTGATATGATGCGATTCCCCTGAAGCAGTGCGAGCACCGGGGGAAATTCCCCCGGTGCTCACGGGTGTGGGGTGTGTGTATTGTCGAGACTTGCTCGCACGCGCACCGCGGCTCGCGCGGCGGCCGGCCCTCTACTTGCTTCGCGGGGCCTGAAACGCGGCGCTACTCGTCGTTCAGCATCTGCTGGTACTTCTCATAAAGCCGCGGGTCGTTTTTCTGGAGCTCGTGCTCGCTCTTGAATGTGCGGACCATTTCCGAATCGCCCTTGCGAATGTGGACTTCGATGGTTCCGTCCGGCGCGACGTGGAAGCTCTGCCGCGCCTTGCTCATTCCGCCGACTCCCGGCCCGCCATCCTTGAAGAACGTGTCGAGCTTGCCGAGATGCTCGCGCCACTGCTTGAAGTCGCCGTCGTCGAAGTTCTGCTTCCACTCCGACTCAATGTCCTTCATCGCGCCCCGGAACGCCTCCTCAGCCTCGCGGAGTTTCCCCTTCAGTTCCTCGAGGTACTTCGGATCGCCCGCGCCGCCGTGTCGAAACCATGATTGAGGCTCCGGGCCCTGGCCGCTGAAGAAATGAACGTTGTGCCCCTCGAGCAGCGACGCGGCCTCTTCATCATTCTTGCGAAGCTCATCGCGGTTGGCGTAGGACGCTGTCTTCTCATTGCCCTGGGCGTCCTTGCGAACGACGTCGATCTGGCCGTTCTCCCCTTGCTCGATGACGATGGTCTCGCCGTTGATGGTGCGCTCGATGCGGATGGACTGCCGATCGCCGTCCACGTAGAATCTCTGAATGGCGCTCTGGCCATGGGGCATGAGCTTTTGGATCACGCCGGGCAGCCCTTCCACGTCCGTGGCGTCAAGGTCGTCGAGGTCTTCAACGACCCACGCGCCATTTTCGTCCGGGCGGATGATCCGTCCGCGAAGGTTGACGGAATCCTCGGCCGTCATGCCCGGCGCGAAGTCGAACTTCCATTGAAAGTCTCCGCTGCGTTCGGCGAGCGTCGCATCGAGCTTCAGCGCCTTGCCCTGCCGAAGCACATCCAGCGTCACGCGGTCGCCGGCCTTGAGCGCGCCGATCAACTCCGCCACGGCCGGGACGCCGCCCGCAGCCGGTTGCCCGTTCACGGCCGTGATAATGTCGAATCGCAGCAGTCCGGCCTTTTCCGCCGGGCTGTCCTTGACGATGTTGAGCACGGTGACGCCCTGCCCGGCGGCCAGATCAAGCTGCGCGGAGAGGATGTCGGAAATCTCGCCAAGCTGCACGCCGAGCCACGCGCCGGAATTCGCGCCAGCGACAGCGACCGCCGCGGCGCGCGGCGCCTTGACCACGTCTTCGCTGATCGTGGTGAACAGCGATGGCGTCAGTGTGAGCGTTGCCCCGTTCGGTCCTGAGAGACTCGTCGCCGGCGTCAAGGTCAGCAGGCCGGAAGCACCGACGCAGGTCGCGCCGGTCGTCGCGGGCTTGCACTCGACGGCCACGCCGCAGTTGACGGATGTGGCGCCCGTCGCGCTGGTGGCACACTTCGTGCCGGTGGTGCACGCGGCGCCGGTCGCGCACTTGGCAGCGCCGCCTCCGCAGCAGCCGGTGCCGGACTTCGCGCCACTAGCCGGTGTGCAGATCATCACTTGCCCCGGCGTTCCGCCCTGGATCGTGAGCTGCCCTCTCGAAAGCGTCTGGCAAGTCTTGCCGTCGCCGGTCGTACACGTCACCTGGCACGGTCCCGCGCCCGTGGCCGCCGAGAAGATCGCCACCTGTCCCGGCGTACCGTCCTGCATCGTGAGCTGTTCGCAGGACAGTGTTTTTCCATCGCTTGTCGTGCAGGTCACCTGTCTCTGGCCCACACCAGGGGGTGAGCAGACCACGATCCGCTGATTGCCTTGCTGCAGCGACACCTGGCCGCATTCCACCTTGCACGCCGCGCCGCCCTTGTCGTCGCAGACCCACACGCAGACATTCTTGGCATCGCCGCCGATGGGCAGGGCGCTTCCGCCCGGCTGGCAGGTGACGACGCAGTTCGTCGCGGTTCCGGTCGTCGTGCAGCAGGACATCTGCGACGGCGCGCAGCGCACTTCTTCCATCGCCGCGGCCGCGGCATTCGCGCCGGAGGCACACGCCACGCCGCCCGCGCTGAGCAGCCTCAGGATGGCTCCCATGTTCCACTGTCGATCGTTTCCCAATCTCATGCTTTTGCTCCTGGACAAAGTTGGTTTGATGTCAAGTTTTATTCGTTCGATCACTGCAACAGGCGCGGCTCCCAACACGCGCAAGCCGCTCGCATGTGTTCTTAGAGCCCGTCGGGATCGCCGGCGCCCGAAGGCGCGCCGCCGGGGATCCGCAGGGTCTGCGTTCGGTCGAGTTCGAGGATCCAGACTTTCCCGTCGCGGTCGATCACGCCGATCACGTCCCGCGACGTGTTTCGTTTGACGTTGGTCGGGGCCGTGCTGATCGGCGTCCCCAATTCCATCGGCGGCCGTTGCATTTGCGGAATGACGACGTCCGCGCTGGAGTTATGGTTGAGTGACGCGAGCTTTGTCGCCCCACGCGGCGCGGGGAAGATCACCGCAATCATGATCGCCGCCGCGGCGGCCGCGGGAACGAACCACCGCTCCACCTGCGCCCACCGGCGCTGCCCGCGGGAGGGCGCGACGAACGCCCCGGCCGGCGCCAGCGCCCACGGGGCATCCTGTCGCCTCGGCGCAAGCACGTCGCCCAGCGCGGCGGACGCCAGCCGATCGACCGCCGCGAAATCATCGTGCATCTCGCGCAGCCGCGGATCGCGGATCATCTCGCGGTTGAGCTGGAGCGACTGCTCGTCGTCCAGCTCGCCGTGAATCGACCGCACGATCAGATTCTCGAATTGATCATCACCAGGCGTCATGTGCCAAGCAGATCCTGATCCTTGAGCGCGTCGCGCACCATGCGCATCGCCCTCACCAGTCGCGTCTCCACCGAATCCACCGGCATGTCCATCACGTCCGCGATCTGCCGGTAGGACCAGCCTTCCAGATGCCGCAGCACGAACGGCTCGCGGTACAGCGCCGGAAGCGACTCGATCGCCTGCATCACCGTTGCCCGCCGCTCCTCTTCCGCGGCGCTGCGCTGCGGCGAAGGCGTCCGCGGATCGACAGGCTCGTCCGCCACCGGTCCGCCCTGGTTGCGCTTGCGCCGCGTGGCCTCGCGCCCGGCATCCAGCGCGGCATGTCGCGCGATCGCATACAGCCAGGTTCGCCAGCTTTGCCGATCGCGCAGGGTGTCGAGCCGCTGCCACGCGGCCATCCACACCTGTTGAGCGACGTCATCGACCCGGTCCTGCCGACCGAGCACGCCGTAGATCACGCCGCGAACCCATCGGTCGTTGCGTGTCATCCACTGCGCAAAGGCATCCGCGTCGCGCGCCAGCACCTGCGGCGGCAGAGCGTACTCGCTGCTCTCAACCGTCTTGACCGGCATGCCCATCCGCTCCTACAGACGTTTCGCCTCGCGCCGTCCTGTCAGCGGCGATCGACGCCGCCGAATCGGCCTCGTCCGCTCTCCCGTCGCTCCTTATGCGGATCGCTGGCAAGAGTTGCGGGCAGACGAGCATGAGAACCTGTCGCGGCCTCCGTCGCCATGACGCAGCACGGGATCCCCTTGTCACTGCAACGAAAAGCTGGATAGACCGGTAAGATCAACCTGCCCAACGCGAAATCGTTAAATTGGCTAGATTCCAGGATCATGCCGATTTCGTTTTCGTGTGTCACTTCTTTCCGGGAAGTTCGGGTAATCAGCCGCCCCGTCTCGGTTCGATATCAGGCAATGGTGGCCGGTCGCAATCGTACAGTTACTCGTCGGCAGTGACGCGGGAGCGGCGCGGCTGTGGAGATTTGCGGACCCGGCGGGCGCTGCGCCCGTCTTCAAGGAGGTGCATGGATGAAGCTGGCTCATCGGCAGAAGTTCAGCGGGAAAGCAAGGACGAGCTTTCAGCGGGATCGGCAGGCGCGCTGGTGGATGGAAGAGAGCGTTTCCGAATTCCTCGAACCAGACGAGCATGACTCGCACGGGTCGCGCGTCGCGCCGGTGGTGCGCGGGGCGGCTGTCCTCGCGGAAGTGGGGGCGATGGATCGATCCGGCGAGTACGCCAGTCTCGAATCGGTCGGCATGGAGGGCGAGGGGTTCTCGCTGCGACCTTCTGTCCAGTCGCAGCCGGAAGCGGCCCACAGCAGCCGCGATGCAGGCGGGACGTGTGCCGCGGGGGTGCGGCAGGTCGCGCTGGTTTCTCGGCCATCAGAGACAGGCGTGGATCTGCTCCCGAAGGTGGAAGGCGTTCCGGTATTCTCGTGGACGCGGTTCGCCGTCGGTTGCGTGCTCGGCACGGCCGCGGCGCTGGGTGCACTGTTCATTCTGAGTTCGATCGTCCGCTGACGGCGAGCCGTCGGCTGACAAGGAGCCATCGAGTGGGCGGATCGCACCGCTGATGATCGGATGCGTGATGTGATATGAAAACGGCGCCGGTGCAAACCGGCGCCGTTTTTTCGTCAATCGTTGTGTAGCGCCTCACGAGTATCGCGTCGTAAGCACGTCAGAGCCGCGCCCGTAAGGAAGCGAACGTTGCCGTTTGGGATGCGGTAAGACTCGCTTGCTTACGCACGCGGCTCTGAACTGCAGACCCGTCCGCTCCCTTACGGTCGCGGCTCTGATCAGCGTCAGTCATCCTTCTTCTTCTTTGCGTCTTTGCCCTTGGCATCCTTCGAGGGCGGCGGCGACTTGGTTTCTTCTTCGGATTCCGATCCGCCGCCCGAGCCTGCGGACTTGGCCTTGCCCGACGGCTTGCCCTTCCCCCTGGCCGGCGATTCGTCCTCCTCCTCCTCCTCATCGACGTAGCCCAGGCCTTTGAGCGCTTCCTTGCGCTTCGGGTCGAGGTTCTCCTCATCGTCGTTGTCGCCGGCGCTTCCTGTGGCCTTGAGGTCGAACCAGCGCTTGACGTAGCCGCGGTATTTCTCGACGAGGTCGGGGTGCGCCGAGGCGACGTTCGTGGCCTCCGCCGGGTCCCTGGCGAGGTCGTACACCCAGACTTCGCCCGCTTCCACGTTCAGCGGCGGGTGCGTCTTGAACGGCGTGATCGAGTAGATGATCTTGAAATCGCCCTCGCGGATGACGATCTGGCGGTTGTTGCCGTGTTCGTGGACGATGACCTTGCGCTGCGCGAGTGCCACGTCGCGGTCACCCTTGAGCGACTTGACCAGGCTGAGGCCGCGCAGGTTGTTGTGCAGGTCCACGCCGTACAACTCAGCCACCGTGGGGGCGATGTCGATCTGCGTGGCCGGCTCCTCGACCTTCACGCCGGCGGGCATGCCCGGCATGCGCATGATGAACGGCACACTCAGCGCCGACTCGAACGTGAAGTAGTGATTGAAGTACATCTCGTGCTCGCCGAGGTTCTCTCCGTGATCGCCCACGAGCACCACGCCGGTCTTGTCGGTCAGCCCCTTCTTGTCGAGGTACGCAAGAAGCCGCCCGATGTTCGTGTCCATCGTGCGGACCTCGCCCTTGTAGAGCGCCTGCGGATACTCGGGGTCGGTGACGCCCGTCAGCCAGGCCGACTTCTTCATGCTGGGATACTTGTCGCGGATCAGCGGCTTGCCGGGCTGCTTGGGGTTGCCCTTGTAGAAATCGGCGAGGACGTCCTTGGGCGGGTTGTAGGGCGCGTGCGCGTCCCAGTAGTGCACCCAGATGAAGAACGGCTTGTCGCCGCCGCCGTTGGCATCGAGCCACTCGATGGTCTTGTCCGTCACCTGTTCGCTCGACAAGTACGTCTTCGGGTCCGGCGGAACGTCGTAGATGTCGTCGAAGCCGCGCCAGCCGAGCCACTTGGAGACGTGCGAGGAGGACGGGAAGCCGGCCGTCTTGTACCCCGCGCGCTTAAACGCGGCGGGGAGCATGTCCGTTTCGCCTTCGAACTGATGCTCGTTGTCGAGGATGCCGTGCTCGATGCCCATCACGCCGGTCATGACCGACACGTGGCTGGGGTTCGTCTGGTTGGTCTGGCTGGTTCCTTTCAGGAAGAGCGTCCCGCTCGCCGCCAGCTTGTCGATATTCGGCGTCAGCCCCGGATGCTTGCCGTAAGCGCTGATGTGGTCCGCGCGGGTCGTGTCGAGCGTCATGATGACGAGGTTGCGTTTCGCGCCGTCCCAGTAGGGCTTCGAAGTCGCCCGGGGAGCGCCGGTTTCGGTCAGTTCTTTCGGAAGCGCCTGCGAGCCGGTCTGTCCGGACGGGTCTTTCGCCGGCGCGGAGTCCTGTCCGCCCGTCTCCGCCTGGGCCATCAACTGCGACGCGCCAAATGCCACCGCAGTGATCAAGGCCGCGATCGCACCACCCCAAGACAACCGTAACCATTTATGCTTAAACATCTTGCGCCCTCTGCCGTCTTCCTGCACGGACACTTCGCCATACCTTGAACTGAGCTTCCCGACCCCCAACGCATCGGCGGGACATCGCCGGTCCTTGCACAACGAACCCTGTGAGGGAATATTCGTCGCGGTCCCCGCAGCCTGCAAGGAACCCTCCAGATCGGCCCGGTCAAGCGGGCAAGCCCGGACTTCCGATAAACCTCCGACCCCGCGCGGGATTCGCGCGGTTCGACGGGACTGGAGAGTCGCAAGATGAAAGCAGCAACACAGGTCAGTGAGCGCACCTCGGTCGAACGCAAGCGCCGCCCACCCAGCGCCGCGTGGACGCGACGCGTTCCCTGGGCCGGCAAGGGCGAGCTGGAGGCGGCGCCCGCGATCGGCCCCGTGGAGCTGGTGGTCGAAGCCACCAACGCGGAGGGCGAGTTGTCCACCTGGTTCGACGATTTCTGGTGGGTCGATGTGCTGACGCTGTACAAGAAGCGCGCGGTCACCATCCACCTTGCGCCCACGCCGGGCGCGCTGCTCAGTCCGGCCGTGCTGCACCAGTTCGAGATGCTGCGCCGCGTGGAGCCGCAGTGGAAGTCCATCGCCCACGTCTTCGCGCAGGATCTGCCCGAAAATGCCGCGGCCGCGCTGTCCGTCACGGCCTACCACGAGATTCGCATCATTGAATCTCACCTTGCCGCATCCCGACCGGCCGGCAGCGCCGAATGCATCGACGCCGTGGTCGAAGCCCTTCGCACCCAGGAGCCCGGAATCGGCGGGCGCAAGCCCATGCTCACGCGGGTCACCGAACGGGACGCCACCGCATCACGGATTATCGGGGCCGCCGCTCAACGCTGAAGGAACACCCCGTCGTACTCGCCGCCCTTGAGTCCGTCGAGATACGGACCTCCGCTTCAACTCCGCGCGCAGCCGGGCCGATGATGCGCATAGACGGTTCGATTGCGTTCGAAGTCGCCCCGGGGTTTTCGACATGTCCTTCGACCCAGATGTTGCGCGCTCGCCCGCGCTGCCGCCCAGCGCCCATACCGCTCTCTCGCGCACGAAGATCGCCTTCATTTGCGCCGGCGTCATCCTGCTCGCCGCCGCCGCGGGACATCGGCTTAACGCCTTTCTCGACCTTGCAGGCCTGTTGCTGACCACCGGCGGCACGATCGCGCTGCTGGTGGTGTCGCTGGGACTGGGCGCGTTCAAGAGCACGGCGCGCACGCTGCTTTCCGGACCTGCGTCCGAGGCGGACGCCGTCGCGACGCGCTGTTTCCTGCGGCAGACGGCCACCTACGCGCTGGCCTGCGGTTACCTCGGCAGCGTCCTGGGCATGATGCTGGTGCTGATGAACATGGCCGACCCGTCGCAGATCGGACCGGGGCTTGCGCTGGCGCTGCTCTCGCAGGTGTACGGCGTGGTGATCGCGCTGCTGGCGTATTGCGCGTCCACGCGGTGGGAGCGTCGCATGGGCAACGCCGCCGAGTGGGAGCGCCTCAGCCGGCGCACGCTGACGGAGACGTGCATCGCCGCGGGCGCGGGCACGGCCAGCCTGCTGATGCTCTTCATGCTGTTGTACGTCGCGCTGGGACCGAGTTGATGCGCCGGGCGGACGCTCTCTGCGCCAAGCCCCTGGAATGCAGGAGAATCGCGTGGGTCTTTGGGACTGGTTGATGAGCGCCCTGGGCGTCGGCGAAGCGGCATCATCGTCCGCGCCGAATCTCGCCCCATCGTCTGCGCCGACTCCCGCCTCGTCGAACATCAGGGTCAAATCCGCGCAAGGGGAAGCCTCGCCGGTCGCCACGGCCCTCGCGCCCGAGGATGAGCCGTGGTGGGCGCCGGCGGATGCCGCGTCGCCCGACGCCTCTCCGCCCGCGCGTCTCGACCTTTCTCCCGAAGCCCGCGCGTTGGAGAATCTGCTCGTCTCCTACTTCGACGGGCACGATCTCTCGCTGCCCGCCATGCCCCAGGGACCGGACCAGGTCATGCGCGCCCTGCGGCGCAACGACGGCGACCTGATCGAGGCCGCGCACGTTATCGGCGAAGACCAGGTGCTCACGGCCGCGGTCCTGCGCACGGTCAATTCCCCGTTCTACCGGGGCGAGCGGGAGATCACGGCGGTTCGAGCGGCGGTGACGCGCCTCGGCACGCGGGCGCTGCGCACGCTGATGATGCACCAGGCGCTCCAGACGGCGACGTTTCAGAGCAAGGGCGCGGATCCCGCGCGGGCGAACATGCTCTGGGAACGGGCACGCGCCGGCGCGTGGATCATGCAGGAACTGGCGCGGTTCACCGGACTGGATGAGGAGGAGGCCTTTCTCATCGGGCTGCTGCACGACATCGGCAACGTCGTCGTGCTGCGCATCGTGGCTGGGGAGCGCGTCAAGACCAAAGCCCGGATCACGGACGAGGAGTTCGAGCACCTCTGCCGCGCGTGTCATCAGGAATTCGGGGAGCTGATCGCCGCCTCGTGGAAGCTGCCCCAGCGCCTGCAGGCGCTGATCCGCGATCACCACACTGCGCCAGAGCCGAACGAGCCGCTGGCGCCGCACCGCTGGACGCTGATGCTCTGCGACGACATCCTCTCGCTCCTGCGACTCGCCCCCGGACCGACCTGCAATCTGCTCTCCTCCGCGCCCGTCGCCGCGCTGGAACTGGCCCGCCGAGCGGATTTCATCGAGTTCCTCCGAGGGCTGCCGGAGTTCCTTGATGACGCCTTGAGTGCCATGTAAGGCGGTTTCTCGCGTATTGCGCCTTCACAGGACCGCCTCCGCCTCGCCCATCCGCCCTGTCTGGAACGCCGCTTGCAGGGAATGCAGCGTGATCCAGCCGCCTCCGCGCGTGCGGAACGCGGCCGGACTCATCCGCACATCGCCGGGAGAACCGTCATGTCGGTCACACGTCAGCGCAAGGTCGTCATCATGGGCGCCGCGGGGCGCGATTTCCATGACTTCAACGTGTTCTGGAAGCACCGCGAGGACGTCGAAGTCGTCGCGTTCACCGCCGCGCAGATTCCCAACATCGCCGGCCGCGTCTATCCCCCGCAGCTTGCCGGACCGCGCTATCCGCGCGGCATCCCCATCCGCCCGGAAGAGGATCTCGAAGCGCTGATCCGCGAGCACGGTGTCACGGATGTGGCACTCGCCTACTCCGACCTGAGCTACGACGACGTGATGCACAAGGCCGCCCGCGCGCAGACGGCGGGCGCGGACTTCTGCCTGCTGGGGTGGGAGCACACGATGCTGCAGTCGGTCAAGCCGGTCGTCGCCGTCTGCGCCGTGCGCACCGGCTGCGGCAAGAGTCAGACGACGCGCCGCATCGCCGGATACCTGCGCAGCGCGGGACACCGCGTGGCCGTCGTGCGCCACCCGATGCCCTACGGCGACCTCTCGCGCCAGATCTGCCAGCGGTTCGCGGAGCTGGCGGACCTCGACCGGCACGAGTGCACCATCGAGGAGCGCGAGGAGTACGAGCCGCACATTCGCGCGGGCACGCTGGTCTTCGCCGGCGTGGACTACGAGCGCATTTTGCGGGAGGCGGAGCAGGAGGCCGACGTCATCCTTTGGGACGGCGGCAACAACGACATGTCGTTCTACCGCGCGGACCTGTACATCACCGTGACAGACCCGCTGCGCGCCGGGCATGAGCTGCGCTACTACCCCGGCGAGACGAACCTGCGGCTGGCGGACCTCGTCATCATCAACAAGGTGGACAGCAGCCGGCCCGAAGACGTGGCCACCGTGCGCGAGCACATCGCCCGCGTGAATCGGCGCGCGACGGTGATGGAAGCGGAATCGCCGGTGATGGTCGCCGAGCCGGATGCGGTGCGGGGCAAGCGCGTGCTGGCGGTGGAGGACGGTCCGACGGTGACGCACGGCGGGATGAAGTTCGGCGCGGCGCACGTGGCCGCCCGGCGCCTGGGCGCGCGGCAGATTGTCGATCCGCGCCCGTTTGCGACAGGCTCGATCCGCGAGACGTTCGAGAAGTTTCCGCATCTGACGGACGTGCTGCCGGCCATGGGGTATGGCAGCAAGCAGGTGCATGAACTGGAGGAGACGATCAACGCGGTGGACTGCGACACGGTCCTCGTGGGCACGCCGATCGACCTGACGCGCCTGCTGAAGCTGAACAAGCCGGCGGTGCGCGTCCGTTACGAGCTGGCGGAGCGCGAGCCGGCGAAGCTGCGGGGCCTGGTGCTCAACGTCATGAAGCGGGACGCCTCGCTGCGGCAGGACGGCATTTCAGAAGAGGGAAGCGGGCCGTTCGCGGTGCCGCAGGCGGTCCATCGGTAAGGCACTGGCGGCGCTGCGGTGACGGAGCACGTCCGCGAGCATGCGTCGTTCAGAGCCGCGCCCGTTAGGAAGCGTTTGTAAGCGTCGCGCGGGCGCCGTCCGAAACTCGGCGAGAAGCGCCTCGGTTGTCGTCATCCACCGCTCCCTCACGGTCGCGGCACTGTCGGACTGCCAGCCTCTCATACCACTTTGACATCAAACATAGAGTAATTGTATCCTTGCCCACCGTCGCAGGGAGGCTGAGCGATGGCGAGGCGGCCGCGGGTCAAGACGTGGTTGTCGGAAGTGGAGCTTTTGGAATGGACGCGCCAGGCGACGACGCCCGCGGAATGCCGAAGGCGTCTGGCGGTGTGGATCACGACCTTGCACGGCTGGCCCGCGCACGAAGTGGCGAGGCTGTTGGGCGTGTCCAAGCAGGCGATCTGGGCATGGATGGGGCAATACAACCGCCTCGGTCCCGAGGGGCTCGATCGTGAGGGACGCGGCGGGCGCCGATGGGCGTTTCTCAGTTGGGAGCAGGAGGAGCGGCTCCTGGCATCGATGCGTGCGGAGGCGTTGGAGGGCCGGGTGATGACGGCCAAACACGTCTACGCGCGTGTGTGTGAGACGGCGAAGCGCGAGGTGTCGCTGGGCTACGTCTATCGGTTGATGCATCGTCACGACTGGCGCAAGCTCAGCCCGCGTCCGCGCCACGTTCAGGCCGACCCGCAAGCCCAGGCGGAGTTCAAAAAAAACTCCCGGAAACCCTCGAAGAAACGCTGAAAGACGCTCCCCGCGACCGTCCGCGACGGTTGCTGTTCCAGGACGAAGCCCGCTTCGGACGGATCAGCGATACGCGCCGGTGCTGGGCCCCCAAGCCGGACCGCCCGATCGTGGGCCATCAGATCGTGCGCGAGTACCTCTACGGCGTGGTGGCGGTCAGCCCCTTCGATGGCCGGCTCAGCGCGCTGACGCTGCCGTGGGTCGACCATCAGACGATGTCCATTTTCCTGCGCACCACGGCCGACGAGTTCGCGGACAGCTTCAACGTCATGGTGCTGGACGGGGCGGGATGGCATCACGCCGAGGCGCTCCAGGTGCCGGACAACCTCCGCCTGGTGTTCCTTCCCCCGTACAGCCCGGAACTCAATCCGGTCGAACACGTGTGGGAGCACCTACGCGAAAACCACTTCGGAAATGAGGTGTTCCCCACGCTGGAGGACGTCGGCGAGAGGCTCACCCAGGGCCTGCGCACCCTGATGGCTCAACCCGATCTCGTCCGATCCCTCACGTGCTTTGAGTGGTTCGAAACTCTACGTTTGACGTCAAAGTAGTATCATGCAGGGGGTCCGTTCGCGCGCGAGCCGAACACCGCGAGCGAAGCGATCGAGGTGAAGTTCCCAGTTCCCCCGGCGCGCCCGATGATGCGGACGGCGTGCGTCTCCACGGGTGCGAATCGGATTTCGTACTGCACCCAGGGCGCGTGGTGGAGCGGTTGATCGTCGGGCGGACGGGGCGGCGACCAGGTCACATCGGCAACGAACGCCCATGCGTCTCTCGCGTTCGGCGCGCCGGGCTTGGTTCGAGTTTCACATCCCTCCGATTCCGCGAGCACCTCGATCCGCGGATCGACGAACCAGCCGCCCACTTCTTCCAGCGTGCCCACGCGAAACACCACGGCCTCGATGCGCACCGGATGCGCCCATTCGTAGCCGTAGAAATGCTCCGCGTCTTCCCGACCAAATCCGTAAAACGACCGCGGTGCACTGCGCGTGGAAGGAGGCCAGCAAGGCTCGGGCGCCTGCCGTTGGATCACGTCCACGTCGTCAGCCAGCAACGCGCGCGGCGCGAACACGATGATGCGCCCCAGCGCCGCCTCATCGAGCCGCGGGCGATGCGTCAGGATGCCCGATGCGCTCTGGGTAAGATTCTCCCGATCACCACAGCGCAGCGGGAACCGCAACGCGGCCGGCTCCGGCGGTGCGACGAACTCCGCGGCCGAGTCAACGACCAGCCACCGTTCGCCTGATCGATCTTCGAGGCGTCCGCCGGCGCGCAGCACCGTGGCCACGCCCTGCTCGGCGATGCGCCGCGACTGGTCGCTCAGGCTCGCGTCGGGCAGGTCGAAGCGCGTGCGGTTGTGGTAGCGGTCATTAAGCGGCTGCGCCCATCGGCGCTCCGGCAGCGGGTGCAGCAACTCGTCGGGGATGCCTTCCACCCCCACGAGCATCGCCACGAGGCCGCACATCGTCGCCGCCTGATTGTCGGTGTCGAACCCGATGCGGCAGCACATGTCCAGCGTGCGCCGAAAGTCGCCGCCGCCGTAGAGCAGCGCGAGAATGCCGGCGGCGGCGTTGAGGTTCGCGTTCCAGATCGTCTTCGTAGCCGTTTCTTCTTCGTGGTAATACGCCCTGCACACCTCGCGGCGCGCGGCGCGCCAGTCGTCCGGATGCGCCGCGTGCAGCGCGCGCAGGTAACTCACCGTTCGCGCGAAGCGACTGCCTTGCGGCAAGTATGAACAGGCCAGGTCCACAAGGTGGACCACGTCCTGCTCAAAGAACGCCGCCGCGTACATCACGCCGTAGTGGACGGTCGGCTCGATGCCCCATCCGTCGGCCATGACGCGCGCCGCCCAGGCGCTCCTGTCCGCGGCGAATCGCAACATCCCCGGCGCGGTGACGCCCCAGATTTCATTGACGAGCTGCGGATCGATCTGAAACCAGTGCGGGTTGACGCCCTGCCGACCGGTCGCCGGCGGGCGCAGGCCGTGGTGCATCAGCCCCAGCGCCGCTCGGTTGGCCACCCACACGTGGCTGCGCACGTGGTGCATCCATCGCCGCGCCAGCTCCTCGCGCGTGACCTCGCGCGAGCGTCCCTGCTCGTCTTTCGCGGCCTCCATGGCCAGCAAGACCATGTACTCGATGTCCGTGTCGTCGTCAGAGAACGCCCCGTCGGCCTGGCGGATCAGGTCGAGCACCCACGGCGCCCAGACCGGATCCTGCCCGTGCGGCATCGGCTCCTCGATGAAGAGGTTTTCGTAACCCAGCCCGAACATGTTGCCGACGCACTGCCCGATCCACGAGGCGTGCACCTTGCGGGCGTATTCGGACACCGGGATGGAGAGCATGGACATAGTTGGATGTGCTTCGATGAAACGACTGCACCGCGCTCCGTGAACGCTGGCCAGACCGCGCGTGCCCCAATGCGCCGCCGCGCGCGACGGCGGTGAGGTGACGTTTCTGCGGGCACGGCTCGTTCGTCAAGTCCGATGGCGGTTCGGCGAATGGAGAACGGTGGACGCCCCGTGCCTTCGACGGTACACGAACGGCATGGCCGCACAGCCGGATCAGGCATGGGTCCGCCGATTCCGCCGCGCGCTGCTGGCGTGGTACGGCCGGCATCGGCGCGACCTGCCGTGGCGGCTTGATCCGCCGAACGCTTACGCCACGCTCGTGTCCGAGTTCATGCTCCAGCAGACGCAGGTGGCGACGGTCATCCCCTACTTCGACCGGTTCATGCGGCGGTTCCCCACCGTGCAGTCGCTCGCGCGGGCGAGGATCGACTCCGTTCTGCCTTACTGGGCGGGGCTGGGATACTACCGGCGCTGTCATCATCTGCATGCCGCGGCCAAGGCGATCGTGCGGGAACACGGGGGAAGGGTTCCGCAGGACGTTGAGGTGTTGCGATCCCTGCCCGGCGTCGGCGCGTACACGGCTGGAGCGGTGGCCTCGATAGCGTTTGGCGTTCGCGCGCCGGCGGTGGACGGAAACGTGCGACGTGTGCTGGCCCGGGTGATCGGAGCAACCCATTTCGACACTTCGGGCGCGCAAGGCGGCTCAACGCAGCAGAGGCTTGTCGCGCTGGCCGAACGGCTCGTGCCCGCGAAACGACCGGGCGATTTCAACCAGGCGCTGATGGAACTCGGCGCGACGGTGTGCTCGCCGAGAACGCCGCAGTGCGGTTCATGCCCGGTGCGCCGTTTGTGTGCGTTCGGGGCCGCGCGGGACGATTCGGCGCTTTCGTCTTTCGTTTCGATGTCCGGTCAGCCAGGATCGAACAACGCCGCCGAAATCGAGGGAAACCACGCTGTTCCCCCCTCCCTTGGGTCGAAGCGTCGCTGTGGCGACGAGGGAGTACGTCGCAGATCGAGGATTGGCGGGCGTGAACTCGCCGCGGCGATGCGCAAGCCTCTTGGTCGAGATCGCAGCCGCGATCGCCTGACTCGGACGAATCACCGTTCCGTTCGCTCCCCCCGACGGCTGCACCTCGTCTCGCTGGCCGTGCGGCGGGCGGGGCGCTTCTTGTACGTTCAGCGCCCGGTGGAAGGCCTGTGGGCGGGTCTGTGGGAGTGGCCGACGCGTGAGGTGGCCGCAGGCGAGACGCCGCGAGAGTGTGCCGCGAAGCTCGCGCGGGAAACGACGGGCACCGCGACGCCGCGCGTGCGGGAGATCAGCGAGATCCAGCATCAACTCACGCATCGCGCCGTCACGTTTCACCTTCACGCGGTTGAAGTCTCGCGTCGTGAGGTTGAAATCGCGCGGCCGGGCGAAGCCCCGCGCGGGCGATGGGTCGCGCTCGGTGACGGATCAGATCTGAAGCTTCGCGCCAAACCTCTCCCCGTTTCGACCGCCCAGTGCAAGATTCAGGCGCTGTGGCTGCGTCACGCCTGAGCGCCGGAATGACGGCGCATTCGGCTCGACGAAAGCAGGACCGCCGTGCTGTAGACGCGCGTTGCAGCAAAACCGCGCCGGTAAAAACGAGGCACCGCTGGGGCCGGACGACTCCCACGTCGGCCCCAGCGGCGCGTCAGCGCGTCTTGGCGACCCGCTACGGCGTGAATAGATTCACAAACACGTCGAACAACCAGCCGATCAGCGTGTGGCCGGTTTCGACGACCATGCCCTGCCACTGGCTCGGCGTTTCACCGCCCGCCAGCGCGACGCCGGGAACCGCCAGCAACGCCAGCAGCACAGCGCCCATCCACAAACTCTCTCTTCGCGTCTTCGCCATAGATGGCCTCCATAAAAAAACCAGAAGCGAATCCGGAACCTCCCCGCTTCGGCGCAGGGAATCTGCCAACACCACGTGTAGCAGCAGGCTTTCCGCCTCGCAGCGACGGGCGACCTCGGTCCGGAGAACTTCTACTTCGAGTCCACGACTCTCGCAGTTCGGATGATCTGCCAGCCCAACCGCCTAAACAGCGGGAACTGTCCCACCGCCCCGGTAATCAGGCGCAGGTCTTCTTCATCAATCACGTAATCCAGGTCATAGTTCGCGCGGTCCTTCAGCGCCAGGTGGACCTTGTACTCCATGTTGAGCACGCGCTCGCGAATGACCCAGTTGTTGAGCCGGTTGGCGATCTCCAGCCCCTTGTTCGTCAGCACGGCAATCGCCCGCTGCTGCTCGCGCCCTTGCAGGTGACGCAGCGCCAGGTTCGCCCCGAAGATGCACCACCAGCCGTGGCTTTCCAGCATGTCGCCGACGGGCAGCGCGTCAGCGTCGTCGAGCTTGGTCATGATCTGCGAAACGACGTCCTGTGCGGGGCGATGTCCCAGCGCGACCTCCGCTTCGAGCAGCCCGCCGTGGCAGGTGTGCGCGATGCTTAAGGTCTGCTCATCGCCGAACTCGGTGTGCAGGCGCGAGAAGATGTCGCTGGCGCTTTGCAGGTCCGCCCGCGCGCATTCTGCGTAGGGCAGCGCGTCGTCCAGCGGAAATTGCAGCATCCGCAGGGAAATGTGCCCGCGTACGTAGTAGGCAAAGCCCTGCGTACCCACGTCGCGCCGGCCCGTCGGCGGGTGATCCGTGTACCAGTCGAGCACGAGCTGCGCGATGCCGCGCGCCTCGGTGATCTCGCCTTGCACGAGCAACTCATACGCCAGGTTCGATTCGAGCATCAGCCGCAGGCTGTCCGACAGCGGAACCTGACGCAGCCCCTTGCGCAGCATTTCCAGCGACTTGTGCGACTGACCGAGAAGATCCCAGGCGCCGGCCTGTCGCTGGCAGGCGAGCGCCCGCTGCTCCGGCGTCTCCGCCACGACGAAGGCGCGCTGGCTGATCGCGAGCATGCGGCGGTGGTCGGCGCTGCGGAACGCCTCCATCGCCACGGCGTCGAGCGCCTCGAACGCCGCCTCGTCGTCGCTGGGCTCCAGTTCCGAATCATCGAACCAGATGAAGTCCACGACGGCTTCGATGGGCCACTCGAGAATCTGCGCCAGACCGATGACAAAATCGAGCTTGGGGTTGCCGCCCTCGGGGTAGAGCTTCGTGACGTGGCGATCGAGCGCGTCGGCGAGCTGCTTCTTCGACCAGCCGCGATAGTGCAGCGCCAGGTCGATCAGCTTGTGCAATCGTTGCTCCCGCTGCTCGGCAGTGCAGGTTACGGCACCGAGTTCCATGACGCACAATCCCGTCAGTCGCAGGTCGAGGACAGCACTCAATCCGGTCCGCCGACAGGCTCGGCGCATTCCGGCACGCCCGACAAGTGCAGTATACAGCGCCGCGGCGCCAGACCGATGAAACCGACCTTTTTTACTGCAAAAAACCAGGACCGCTGCGCGCGGGGGGAGTTCTCCCTACGATCACATCGTCGAATCAACCGCCTTGGGAATGACAGCACAGCATCGCCAACAACCCAGTTCGCGCCGGCGAGGTTACCCTGAACATCGCCTCCTTCCCAGATTGACGAAGTTCGACTCGCCGACGCTTCTCCTGCTTCCAATCCGCGCGTCACTGACTGCATCGGGATCAGGCATCGTCGGCTCAACGCACACGCTCGCTCGCGCATGCACCTCGTGAGGAGTCGAAACACTCGTTGCACCGGCGGGCGCGGGAATCCGAGTGATTCTCAGGCACAGCGACATGCGTGTGTCACCGAGCGCTTGTCGACGATCGAACCCGGTCTAGCGTATTACGACACGGGCTGGGACGGGTTTCAACCGGGCTTCAACAGAGAAAGGACAGGGGATGCGCACGATCCGTTTGATGGGGAAAGGTCCGCGCGAAGTGATCGCGGCGGCATCGGCCGCCTCGCTCATGTTCCTTGCGGGATGTCACCTGACAGAGTTCCGCGAGACTTATCACGTCGGCGTCAGCGCCGACAACGCCCCCGGGGTTCAGTTCTATCGATTCGATCTGGATGGCCGGTCCGGCTGGACGAAAACTCAATTCGTCTCGGGCTGGTACTCCTCGGCCGCCATCGAATCGCTTGCGGGCAGCGGACTGGGGGATCCGCTGAAAGAACTGGCCGCCGGCGCCGCGCAGCCGGAGAGCACGCGGTACTACATCACCGGTCCGGAGGGCAAGCTTCAATACAAGGACCACGCCCAACTGGCCATCATCATGAGTTCGGATCCTGAGCCGGTCACGCAAGCCATCAAGGCGTTTGCGGACAGCGATGCGATCAAGACCGCCATCGCCGCGGCAAGTGAACGCAGGAATCGCGTGCAGGAGGAGCGACGCGCTTCGCTGCAGAAACTTCGAGACTTCGTGGGCCAGTTGCCGGAAGGCGAGCAGAAAGGCCGGATTCTGCAGGCTCTGGGGATGCTTGAGGCCCTTTCGGGAGGTCAAGGCTGATGAGGCTGCACATGATTCACCGAACGTTTGCCGTGTTCATTCTGCTAGCGGCCGCGGGTTGCTCGGCGTCGCTGCGTGTTGACGTGGCGGTGTACAAGGGACCGATCGTGGACACACCCCAGGGTCGTCTCGACAAGGCTCTGGGGCTTGCCCGTGCCTGCCGCGACGTGGCCGCGCACCTCGTCAACCAGGGATACGCCAGGCACCACGCCGACCTTCTGGCTGAGATCGTCGCTTACCACGACGATCGCGCCGAGTTCCCGCACTCCAGCGCCGCGGCCGACGACGCGGCTGAACTCCGATCCGATCTGATCGCGTTCAGCGATTACTGCCAGTCCGTGGCGCAGCGGATCGGCTTCGAGCACATGACGACCTGGGGGTTTCTCTCGCACGCAGGCTTGATGTCCGCGCTGGTGGACATCGATGAGAACGGCCGGATCATCGCCGTGCTGGTCAACTCCATCCTGACGGAGCAGGAATGGGCGGAAAAGCACGCTGTGCTGTCCGCGAACCTCGACCGCGCGCTGGCTCCCCTGTCGAATGACCTGTTCCAGAGAGCCGAGTTGACGCCGCAGGCGCGGGAACAGCTTGTCACGGATGCATGGCAGGCCATCACGCCGTTCACGAAGGAGGCCGTCAAGGCGAGTGAGGACGCATTCCACAATCGGATCAACAACGTCATGGCCAGCCAGGCGCCGGGAACGCTCATCACTGCGATCCGTAATCACCCCTGGCTCTCCCCGGCAACCCGAGACTACATCGTTTCCGTCTTCGAGGATCGATACTGGGGCAACATCAATCCCGTGGAAGTGCAGGGGACCGGCGAGGTCAACATGATGCTCGTCAAGGACGAGGCCGGCAACTGGCATCTGAAGAAGGTCACGAACGATCCGACCAAGGTGATCGAGGCTCTGCGGGTGGCGACGGAAGGCGCGATTTCCGCGGCGATGGCGGTCGGCGGGCTTGGCGCCCCGCAGGCCGCGCCGGGAGGTTGACCAGCGGGTGGCGCTGCACGGCAGCAGCGAGCTGCCGGGCGGCAGGGGTCCGCAGCGGCGGACCCGTGGCTTGTGACAGCGGCGCGTTCGTTCCGCCGTCTCCACGGCCTGGCGAGCACGCCAGAGTGTGACAACCTCATGTGAGGGCAAAGCAGGGTGATCCCGAGCGTCGCCTGTCGCGCAACGGCGCTTGCTGTGTAACGGTGCATCCCGCGTGTTGAAAACCGGAGGCGTCGCGGTCAAAGTCGGCGAATGGTGGCTTCGATCCCGCTGCTTTCGGTGCGCGACGTGATCACGCAGTACTCAACCCGTCAAGGCGGGTTGGGCGCGCCGAGCGTTCGCCGGGCCGTGGATCACGCTTCTTTCGACCTCGGTGCGGGTGATAGTCTGGCGCTCGTCGGCGAAAGCGGGTGCGGGAAGACGACGCTGGCGCGGACCCTCCTGCGGCTCACGCCGGCTGCCGGCGGGGAGATTCGTTTCGAGGGGCGGGATGTCTTGCGGATGGGCCGCCAGGAGCTGCGCGAGTATCGTCGCAGCGTGCAGATGGTGTTTCAGGATCCGGCCGGGAGCCTGAATCCGCGGCTGCGCGTCGCGGAGCTGGTGGTGGAGCCGCTGGTGGTTCACCGCGCGGTGGCTCGGCGCGATCGCCGGCGCCGAGCGATCGGGCTTCTGGAGCAGGTGGGGTTGGGCGCGTCGCACGCGGATAGGTATCCGCATGAACTGTCCGGCGGGCAGCGGCAGCGTGTGAACATCGCCCGTGCCCTGGGGCCGGCGCCGCGCCTGTTGATCTGTGACGAGCCGACCAGCGCACTGGACGTCTCCATTCAGGCCGAGGTGCTCAACCTGCTGGCCGACCTGCGCGGCGAGCTGGGGCTGAGCTGCCTCTTCATCACGCACAACCTGGCGGTGGTTCGATACGTCTGCGACGCCGTGGCCGTGATGCACGAGGGGAGAATCGTCGAGAGCGGAGCGGCAAGCGAAGTGTTCGCCTGCCCACGTCACGCCTGCACGCAAGCCCTGCTGGATGCCGTCCCGACGGGCGATCCGCAGACGGGTGCATCGTCGCCGGCGGCATGAACTTTTCCCAAGCCGCGCACATCCCGCGCAAGACCGACTCCTGGGATGCCCGGGCAGAACATGCGGCCCGCCGCGGTCGCGCAGAAGCTGCGCCCAAGCGACGTCTGGATTTTGCCGATATTTTCCTCGACGGACTCGGCGCCCTTTCGCCCGCCCGTCACGCTGGGCAAGCTTGGGAGATGCACGTGGCAAGCGTAACAGGCAACAGGATTTCGTCGGAACTGGTCAAGACCGATCCCGACCTGACGGACATCGTCGAGGAATTCGTCGCAGGGCTGCCGCAGCGACTTACGCGGATGCAGCAGGCGGTTGCCCAGTCGAACTTCGACGACCTTAAGATCGCCGCGCACCAGCTCAAAGGCAGCGCCGGCGGCTACGGCTATCCGACGCTGACGCAGACCGCCGGGCGGCTCGAGCAGCAGGCGATCCAACGGACGCTCGAGCAGTGCCAAAGCAGCGTCACCGAGCTGGCCGACATGATCTCGCGCGTCGTCGTGCGCGAGTAACGCGCCTCGCTGCCCGTTTCGCGCCGAAGGCTGTTCCTTCCCAGGGGCGACGCATTCCTACGCGCTGCCGCCTCGTTCAACGGGGGCTTGCCGCGAATAGACGGTCCGCGCGCCATCCCCTGGCATTCGCCGGGATTTACGGGCAAGCTCGTTTCGACTGCCCCATACCCCCCTCTCGGCAAGGGAGGGGTTGGGGGAGGGTGGTTCGACTTGGCGACCCACCGCGCTGGCGCGGCATGTGGCGGCAGGCTGCGTGTTTCGGCGAGGGTGGTTCGACGTGGTGATGACCGCCTCTCTCCGCTTCGGTGAAGGAAGGGGATGGGTCGTTGGAATGCCCCAGGCGGCAGTTTCCAAACTCGCACAGGTTGGAAACCTGTGCTACACATACCGGTTGGAAACCGGTGCCACGCGATGGATCGTTGAACCGCTCAATCCCGTGAGCGTCCGATCAGCGCGGGAATCGTCAACATGGATTGGAGTCCCCTGATCAGTGAAGCCGTTCGAGTCTGCCGCGCGGGGATTCTCGCGGGGCAAAGCCCGTTTGCCGCGGTGATCGCGCGGCGGGACGGTCGCATTCTCGCCTCGACGCACAACACCGTTCGCGCGTCGACCGATCCGACGGCCCATGCCGAAGTGAACGCCATCCGCGCCGCCTGCGGCGGACTGGAACGCATCGACTTGAGCGGGCACGTGATGTTCACGACGTGCGAGCCGTGCCCAATGTGCGCGTCGGCGATCCACTGGGCGAAGCTCGACGAGGTCGCATGGGGCGCGTCGATCGCGGACGCGGCGGCCGCGGGCTTCCGCGAGCTGTCCATGCCCTGCGCGGAGCTGTATCGCGTGGGAGGCAGCCGCGTTCGCGCACATGGCGGCCTCGGCACCGGGGAGTGCCGGGAGCTGTTCAGGGAGTGGCTCCGCGGCGCGCGACCGGAGCCGTATTGAGGATGGCGCATCGTCGCCCTCAGAGTGGCGTTAACTCGACGCGCTCGGCCGCAACCTCGCCCACGCTTGTGCCCGGCGCCTGTCGCCGGCTCGCCTCGCCCTTTGCAAGGCGGACAAGCCCCGAACCTTGAAGTTCACCCCACAAACCAAGTCCCCCATTGGTGTACCGCATGGGATTCCCGTAAACACTCTGCGACTTATCCGCGAGCTGTTACCGAGCCGGTACTGAACAAGGCCGTGATGAAGGAGGCGATGACGAACTCCGAACCTTGGCGCGATCGAATCGTCTGTGATCCGCAAATTCACCATGGCGAACCTTGCGTTCGCGGGACACGTATCGCCGTGTCGGTGCTTGTAGCGAGCCTGACCGACCTGACCATGAGCGAGTTGCTGGCGCAGTGCCCGCAGTCAGCTCGCGAGGACATCCATGCCGCTCTGCAGCTCGCAGCCGAGGCGGCTTATAGCACGCTGGTGGATTGACAGAGCTATAGTGACCGTTGACGGGTGTGCCCATATTTCGGGGCAAGAGATCGAACGCGACGGCAGCACCTGCTCTCCCCCCACTGGCGCTATCGAATAGGCGGTTCGCACACTTGTATGCAGCGCGCTGCCCGGAAACATGGATCCAGTCGGAACATCTCTGAACAGGGCGGCATGTGCCGAGCGGCAAGCATGGCGGGATGCGCCGACCGCCGAGCATGGATGGATGCGCCGATGGGCGAGCATGGATGGACGCGCCGAAGGGTCTGTTCTCCGAAGTGGAACCACGTGAATAGATGGGGAAGAGCGTCCGTTTCTCGGGCCGGTACCTTACACCCGCCCGAGGAGTCCTTTGGCTTAGAAAGG
>CAZGJA010000014.1:0-69463 GCA_964526695.1 uncultured Phycisphaeraceae bacterium | reverse complement strand
CGCAGCCTCCCAGCCCGGCGGAAAATAACGCTTCAACAGGTTCCATTCGTCCGCCGGTATCAAACCTTCCGTGGCTTCCATGCCCCAACCATACCACGATAATCCTCAACGCACCACAATTAAGTTAACGCTTATGGGGCTATGCCCGCCGATCGCGCGGGCTCGTTGGGGCGCAGGCAGGCGTAGCCCGCCCTACGCGATCAGCCGATATCCAGCGCGGTCGTTGCGCTTGCACCGGATGATGAACGCGAGGTGAGCTTGACCGCATGTCGCGATCACCTTAATCACCCGCCCGGAGGTCAACACGTCACGGTGACTGATGGCGAACATGGGAACGCCCCGACTCTGACCACTCAAGCCGATGGGCCGGCGCTTGGGTCGAGACGGTTTGCGCCGCGATCGCTTGCGCGGCGGCGGCGCGTTCGCTTGGGCTTGCTCCTGCTGATTCTGGTCGCCGGCGGCGCGTATCGGCTCATGCTGTCGATTCGACTTCCCGTGGGTTATGACGAAGTGTTCGTCATGGCCGTGGGGCTGTTGGAGATGGCGAAGTCGCCCGCTGCGTGGCTGGTGGAGACGCCGATGCAGCGGAGCAGCGCGCTGGCGCCGCTGTGGTGGTGGGTGGAGTCGCTGCCGCTGCGCTTCACCGGAGAGGTCACGCTGTCGGGGCTGCGGCTCGTTCCGATGTTGTGCAGCCTGGCGATTCCCGCGCTCGGCTACGTCTGCGCCGCGCGGCGATTTGGCCGACGGACGGCGCTGATCTTCGCGGCGTTCCTGGCGCTGTCCGACATCCTCTCATTCTGCACGGTGCGCAGCGATTTCTTCGAAGCGCTGCTGGTGGTCTTCATGATCCCGGTCGTCTGCGGGTCCGGGCGGCGGCAGAGCGGGGTTCTGCGGGGCGCGTGCTGGGCGGGGATGGCGCTGACGTTTTTCGGCAAGGCGCTGTTCATCGTCGGGTTGAACGTGCTGGGCGAGTGCGTCGCCGCGGCGGTTTCGCGCGAGGATCGGGGTGCGCGCGTTCGAGGGATTGTTGTTTCGCTGGTGCTTGCGGCCGCGCCGGTCGGCGCGTGGTTCACGCTTGCGGGGCGACATTACGCCGGACGCACGATCGTTCACGAGGCGAAGGCGGACGCGTCGGGCGTGCTCGACCTCGTGCGGGCGATGACGCTGGAGTACGGGAAAGCAAAGGCGCACGTGGTCGGTCCGCCGATCGAGGCGGCGATGGTGTGGCTCGATGCGGGCGTCTGGCCCACGAACGCGATGGCGATGGGCTTGATGCTGGTGACGCTCGTGCTTGCGTCGGCGGACGTGCTTTCGGGGCATCGGAGAGGGTGGACTTCGCGGCGGCGGGCTCAGGCCGCCCTTCTCGCGTGGGCCGTCGTCGGATGCGCATACGTTGTGTGGCGCGGGGCGACGGGGGCGCGGTTTCATCTGATGTATCTGCCGGCGCTGTGGCTGCTGGCGGCGCTGACGTTGCCGCGATTACGTGGGTCCTCACCAACCCGGCAGGGCGGCGCCGTGGCGTGGTGTGCGCTTGTGGCGGCCGCGTCGCTGGGGTGGGTTTCGTGGAGCGACGGTCGGTGGTCGCTGATTCGCGCGCTGACGTTCGGCGCGCCGTTTGCCGTCGTCGCGGGCGTTATCGGGGTCCGCCTGTTCGCCACCTCATCGCAACGACGACCGTCCGAGCGAGTGGAGATAGGGATGGTACTCGTGGCTTTCGTGGCTCTGTCGTTGTGCGGTCCGACGGTGTGGGGTCCGGCGGCGAAGTTCGAGCCGATGTTTCAGCGGAACCCGAGAGATGCCGCGGCGAGACCCTGGACGGAGTCCATGATCGTTCTCGACAACTACCGCATGGGGCGGATCGAGGCGATCGAGCGTCGCCCGGAAACGCTGGAAGTTCTGTTGTCCAATTACTTCCGCACGCAGCAACCTCCCGATCTCGCCGGCGCGCTGCACTTCGCGCGTCGCGGCGTCGTGCATGATCCTGGTAACGTGATGACATGGACTTATCTGGGGCTGGCGCTCGACGAGGCCGGGGCGGCGGTTGAGGAGCGCCGGCAGGCGTGGGAGAAGGCGTTGGAGCTGAAGCCGGAAAGCGAGTTCATTGCGGATCGGCTTCGGGCGCTGCGAGGGGAGCGCCGCGGCGAATGAGCGATTCTTCGCCGGTTCCCGCCGAGTCCCCTTCCACGACGGCTGCGGAGGGGACGCCCGCGAGCCGTGGCGACGGTCATGCGTCGCGCGCCGGAGTGCTGTACGGGCTGGCGGCCTACGGCTCGTGGGGGATGGCGCCGATCTACTTCAAGATGGCGACGGGCGTGGCGCCGCCGTTGGAAGTCGTGGCGCAACGTGTCGTCTGGTCTCTGCTGCTTCTGTCGGGGTTGATGTTCGCCTTCGGGCAGTGGGGCGCGGCGTGGATCGCGCTGCGCGAGCCGCGAACGCGAAGGACGCTGATGTTCTCCACGGTGCTCGTGGCGGCCAACTGGTTCGCGTACATCCACGCCACGGCCACGAAACGCATCGTCGAGGGGAGTCTCGGGTATTTCATCAACCCGCTGGTGAACATCCTGCTGGGGCGGATATTCCTCGGCGAAAGCCTGCGACCGATGCAGAAGATCAGCGTCGTGCTGGCCGCCGGCGGCGTCGTGGTGATGACGATCGGTCGCGGTGTGTTCCCCTCGATCGCGCTGTTTCTGGCCGGGACGTTTGCGTTTTACGGATTGCTGCGCAAGCGCGTCGCTGCGGGGGCGCTGGTCGGGCTGACGGTGGAGACGATGCTGCTGGCGCCGCTGGCAGCGGGGTACCTGATCTACCTCGGCATCGCCGGCACCGGATCGTTCGGCGAGCATGGGCGGGGCAGCGACGCGTTGCTGGCACTATCGGGCGTGATGACGTCGATTCCGCTGCTGTGCTTTGCGGCGGCGGCACGGCGACTGCGGCTGGCGACTCTGGGGTTTCTGCAATACCTCGCGCCGACGCTTCAACTGGTTGTCGGCGTTGCGATCTATGGCGAGGCGTTCACGCGCGTACACGCGGCCAGCTTCGCGCTGATCTGGGCGGGGCTGCTGCTGTACTCGGTGGATGCGGTGCGCAGCTTCCAGCACCGGCGGCGGATGAGCTGATTGCAGCAGGTCTTCATCCTTCGCCCGGACGCGCGTGAAGCTCATGGCGGCGTCGGCGTCAGGCAGGATTTCAGCGGTATGGCTTCACGGGCATGTGTACGCCAGCTCATGCGTCGCGCCGCAGCCCCAGTCAGCGATCACTCCGCCGTCGCCCGTGAGCAGGCGTCGGAATCGAACCTTGGCGCGCCCGCCATCGTCCAATGTGCCATGGTGGGCATCGCCCGTCGAAAGCAGCAGGCCGAACGCATCGCCGGCCGCTCCGCCGCGGAGCGAGACTTTCAGCGTGTTCACGCCGCCGCGCGAGGAGCAGGCCGCACGGTTGATGCGCTCATGTTCGGTGCACGGCGTGTCCGGTCGGAAGACGAAGACCGAGCCGCTGTCCATGCCCCAGTCGTCATCGAGTCGCGCGCCGACGAGCGCCGAACCCGTGCTCAGAGCGACGGCGTGTCCCACCTCGTCTCCCGCGCGGGTGTCGTGACCGATGAGCTTGCTCTGCTGGATCCAAGCGTCCCCCGCCCTGCGGAAGACGTAGGCGGCGCCGCCGGAGGTGCCGCGATCGTCGTCGTGATCGGCGCCGATGATCGCCACGTCGCCCAGCATCGCCACCGAGTTTCCAAAACGCGCGAAAGCGGCCGCGTCATCGGGCGTGAGCCGCGACGTTTGCGTCCACGCGCCGTTCGCCTCGGTGAAGACATACACGGCCCCGGAGTCGCCTCCGTGCGCGTCGTGGTAACGCGCGCCGACCATCGCCGTGCCGCCTTCGAGCGCGACCGCGTAGCCGAACTCATCGCGCGCCCCGGCCGGATCGGCCGTCAGCCTGGCGTGCTGAATCCACTGTCCCTGCTCGCGATGGAAGAGGTATGCCGCTCCGGCGTCTTCGCCCCGCTCGTCGTCGAAGTAGGCGCCGACGAGGAGCCAATCGCCGGATGCCGCGACCGCGATGCCGAACCGGTCCTGGCTGTCGGCGTCGGAAGCGGTGATCTTCCCCGTCTGCGTCCATTGCCCGTCGCGCCGCTCGAACACGCAAACGGAGCCGCAGTCCAGCGCCGGCTCGTCGTCGAACGGCGCGCCAATGAAGATTGCCTCGCTCGATGCGGTGCTTGCGCCGAGGATCGCGGCGCTGATGCCGAAGGCGTCGATCGTGGCGGCGTCGGCGTCGGTCAGCCTGGCCGTCTGCGACCACCGATCGCCGAGCTTTTCGAAGACATAGGCGGAGCCGGATTGCGAGCCGGCGTCGTCGTCGCCATAAGCGCCCGCCACCGCCAGCGATCCGCTGATGGCCGCTGACCAGCCGAAGCAGTCATCCGCCGCCGCGTCGGACGCGGTCAGCTTCGTCTCCTGCACCCATGCCCCGTCCACGCGGCGCAGCACGTAAGCGGCGCCGCGCCAGCGGTCGTTGCGGTAAGCGCCGACGATCGCCGCGTCGCGCGACACGCCGATCGCGTGCCCGAAGACGGAATCGGGCGCCGCATCGCCGGCGAAGACCTTGTCAGACTCGGTCCATGTCTGGGCGGATGTCGTGGGGATCGCGGGAAGAATGAACACAAGCAGGGAGCATGAAACCGTCAACGTGAAGCTTCGCATGTTGAACCTCCCGTCGCAGCGCCTCCCGCGATTTCCGCTTCGTCGGCCATCTCCGGTCCGGTTCATTGGACTCGGATACGATGATACCACAAACCGTCGGGACGCCGGCATGTTGGGCGCGAGACGTTGCGGATACCGCCCTCGCTGGCGCTTCGGGTTCTGATTGCCGCTGCGAGCGGAATCGGCCAAGCGTCGATTCCACCTCGCGCGCCTCATCGCCACGCGCATCTGCAACTCATGCTTCGTCGTCAGGCGCCTGGCTTTCCGAGGCTTTCACACCCGACTTGCACACTTCGCGCGTCAGGCACGTCGCGTAGCTTCCGCTGGGGAGATCGAACGTCAGTTGCAGGAAGCGACCCCGCGCGTCCTCGCCCTCCTCGCATACGGCGTCCCCGATCGACACGCGCAAGGCGCGGCGCGCGCCGTCCACGCGCGCGTCCTTGTTGCCTTGAAGCACTTCCGGCGTGATCCCCTCGGAAGCGAAGACGTCGGACTCGATCCGGCCCGGCTCGCCTTCCGCCGCGGTCATGCGCGGTCCAAACAGCGGACCCGTGGCTGAAATCTCGAACTGCTCGCAGCGCGGCTGCTCCGCCTCGGCGTCCTCGACGCGGAAGCACGCGCCGTTGCGATGCAGCCAGGCGATGTCGCCCGTGAGCATCCGGTCGATCGCCGTGATCCGCCTCGCCACGACCAGGTTGAAAATCCGCGCCTGGTAGGCGTTGAGATACAGCTTCCGCAACGAAGGCCCCAGCGTCATCCACGCCTTGCGCCACGCCGTCGCGCGCTGCGCCAGATCGCGGCACGCCTTGGCGTTCGGCACGGAGGCCTTGAACCACAGGCGCGACGCCTGCTCGTATTCGCCCGCCTCGAAATGCCGCCGCGCGGCCAGCACCGGTCCACGATCCTCGGGCGTGGGCCTGCCGAGGACGTACCGCATCGCGTCCTCGAAATCGCCGAGCATGGCGGCCTTGCCGATCAGCCCGGTGTCGCCGCGCGCGCCGAACCGCTGGGGTCCGAAGTAGTTGGGCATGCCCCGGCGTCTCAGCACGGCGAGGATCGCTTCCGCGCGAGCGGCCGCGCCGGCGTCGATCTCGCGCACGCGGAGCACGAAGCGGTTGCCGCGCAGGTGCCCGAGCTTGAGCTTGTTGCCGTGTCGATCAACCCACAGCACGCGCAGATCGGCGATGTCGAGATCGGCGATGCGCTGCGGGTCGATGTGCTCGAGGCTGAGCGTCTGCCGCGTGACGGCATGTGCGTCCTTCAGTCCCGCGTAGCCGATCTCGCGCGGATGCCTGCCCACGGAGCGCGCGATGCGCTCGATGGCCGCGTGCGTCGTCAGGCCGTCCTTCTCGATTCCGAAGTACACGTGCGTGCCGCTGCCGGCCGGAGCGTACAGGGGCAGCTCCTCGACGCGGAAATCCTCGTTGATTTGCTTGATGACGCCGCCCGCGCCGGGTAGATCCTCGGTCAGGTCGGGCAACGGCGCTTCGGCCGGCATGTCAGGTGTATCCATTGCCGCGACTGTACGGGCATCCGCCGATGCTGCCAACGGCGAGGCGTGATGACCGTCACGGCCGCGCAGGCGGCGGTCCAGTCCGCCCGGGAATCCGCTGGAGTCTGCGTCGTCGCAAGCCAGGGGCTGGATTTCCGCCTTCGCGGGAGTGACGAGAGTGGCCATTCGCCACGGACTGTTATCGCCGACGCCCGCAGCGCCTGATTCTCAAAGCGGTGACCAGCACGATTGACGCCTTCGGAATCGGCGGACAGGAGCTTTGGTTCGATGACGCATGCGCGAGCGATCAGGGCCGTGCGGTGCATGTTCATTTAGGCCTCGACCATGCCGACGCGCCAGCTCCTCGGAATGACTACAGCGGGATTTATTCGGTATCTAGCACTACATCCGGGGGATCAAGCAGTTCTCCCGCCGGCTTGCGCGGGACGGACGGACGGCGACCGACGCGCTCGCATTCCTGAAAGCTGACTTCAACGTGGCGACAGAGCGCGTGTACGAACGGCGGGCGCTCACCGATGCGGAGATTAAGGCGCTGATCGATTCAGCCGAGAGCGGACCCGTGCGGCTCGGCATGGATGGACCCGCGCGGGCAATGGCGTACCGGACGGCGCTTGGCACCGGCTTCCGATCGTCCGAGCTTCGGTCCCTGACGCCCGAGAGTTTCGACCTCGACGCCGATCCGCCGACGATCACCGTGTCTGCTGGCAGCTCCAAGCGGCGACGTGAGGACGTGCAACCGATCCGGGCGGACCTGGCCGAGCAGCTCCGCGGTTGGCTTCAAGGCAAGCCGCGGAGCAAGCCAGTCTTTTCGCTTTCGAGCCGGACGGCCGAGCTGATCCGCGCCGATCTTCGGCTGGCTCGGGCAAGGTGGATTCGTGAGGGTCTCGGTCGCAATGAACGGCGCGAGCGCCGGAAAGCGGAGTTTCTGGCCGTCGCGGATGGGTCCGGGCGCGTCGCGGACTTCCACGGCCTGCGGCATTCGTACATCACCCGGCTGGTCAACAGCGGCGTTTCGGTGAAGGTGGCGCAGGAGTTGGCGCGGCACTCCGATCCCAAGCTGACGATCGGGCGCTACGCTCATGCGCGCCTGACGGACCTGTCCGCGGCGTTGGATGCACTCCCCTCGACGGGGACGACGTGTGAACCCGCCCAATCGCTGCGTGCCACCGGAACCGACGATCGGACCCCCAGCGCAGCGCGCAGCGCTGGCGCTAGCGCGCGCGGTACAAATCACAGCGAATCAGTGCGAAGTAGTGCGAGAAATGTTAGGACGGGCGATGCTTCCCGAAATGGGCAGGAGCCCCGAGAAAACGCTGGATTCCCTGCGAAAAAAGATCAAGCCACCGATCGGACTCGAACCGATAACCTGCGGTTTACAAAACCGCTGCTCTGCCAATTGAGCTACGGTGGCGCGATGCGGCCAGGGGGGGCGGACCGGACTCGTTCGGCGTCCAGCGAATCATAAGCGCCCCTCAACGGGCTTGCCACAGATCCGTGGCGCGCGTGGAGCGATTGTGGCGGGGGAGCGAGGGTCATCCACCTCTGCTCGCGACGGGGCGGGCGTCGATTCAGGGGACCGGTCGGCCGGGTGACCGAGGCAGGCTTACGACGAAGCGGGCGCCGGGCGAGTGCGCTTCATCAAGCCGGATGTCGCCGCCGAGGAGGCGTGCCAGGCCTACCGCGATGGGCAGGCCCAGTCCGTGGTGCTCGTTCTCGCCCGAGCGGGCGGCGTCGCCGCGGACGAAGCGGTCGAAGATGCGGGCGCGCAGCGGCGCCTCGATGCCCCGTCCGCGATCGGCGATCGAGCATTCCAGGCGATCTGGCGTTAACGCGAAACCTAGTTCGACAAGCTTGCCGTCCTGGCCGTGCTCGATGGCGTTGCTGAGCAGGTTTGCAAGAATCTGCGTGACTTTCGCGCGGTCCGATTCAAGCTCGACGCCGCGGCAGTCCTCGCAGCGGAGGGCGACGCCGCGCGCCGCGGCCATCGGCTGCACGGTCGCGACGGCGTCCTCGACGATCGCCTTCAGCGGCACGCGCTGGAGCCTGACCTCGTCCACGCCCGCGTCCAGCCGCGACAGCGCCATCACGTCGTCGAGCAGGGCGGTGAGCTGCCGCAGCGCCCCGCGGCACTGCTCCATCGCCGCGGCGTACTCGATCGCCGAACGCTCCCGTTGCAGCGAGACGTCCAACAACGTTCTCATGCCGGCGACGGGCGTGCGCAAGTCGTGCGCGATGTCCGCCGTCAGGCAGCGCTGCCGATGCAGCTCCTCCCGGATGCGTCCGAGCAGTCGGTCGATCGTTGAAACGATGGGCTGCAACTCGATCGGGGCGCGCGACCCGCTGAGTTGAAGATGCGGATTCTCCGGCGCGACTCGACCGAGGTCGGCCGCGACAAGCTGCAAGGGGCGCAGACCTCGACGCACGGCGAAGACGCCTCCCGCCAGCGCCAGCAGCATCGCGGCCGCGGATACGGCGAGCAGGCTTGAGGTCAGCCGCCCAAGCGTCGCCTGAAGAGGCGCGAGCGGTCGCGCGACGAAGACGAACGCGCCGATCGGCTTGACGGCCGGATCCTCCTCGATTTCGTCTTCATCCGGCCGCGCCACGCGGTGCAGGCCCGCCACGCGGCACGCCTGCTGATCGGGGAAGAGGCGCAGCGTGCGGCAATCCACCGAATCGCCCGGCGCATGGGCGGCGATGGACTCGATGAGCGTCTTCTCGTCAGCCAGCGCCGGCGTTGAGAACACGACGCTGCCGTTCTCCTGCACGATCTGCACGAACGCATTGGCCGAGAGCGCCGCGCCCGCGTCGCCCGGCGCCTGCTCGAAGACCAGCCGCCCCTCGTCGATCTCCAGGCGGCTGGCGACGGCGAGCGCTTCGGCATGAAGCCCGTCGTCCATCGCCGCGTACAGCGCCCGCTTCATCATGAACCACGCGAGCACGCAGGTCAGGGCGACGATGACCATGAGCGTGGCGAGATAAAACACCAGCAGGCGCCGCGTCAGGGAGGGGTGCATGGTTCGCCTCGCAACATGTAGCCCTCGCCGCGGCGCGTGACGATCAGCGGGACTTTCCCGCGGTCGATCTTGCGGCGGAGGTAGGAGATGTACACGTCCACGACGTTGCTCGAACGGTCATCTTCCGTTTCGTAGAGTTTTTCCCAGATTTCCAGACGCGAGACGACGTGGTTGACGCGCAGGGCGAGAAGTTCCAGCAGGGCGAACTCGCGCGCGGTCAGGTCGATGGGGTTCCCGTCGCGGCGGGCGCTCCTTCGACCCAGGTCCACTTCGAGATCGGCCACACGGATGATCGAGGAGGGCTGCGCATATCCGTGCCGCATGAGCAGTCGCACGCGAGCGAGCAACTCGGCGAAGTCGAAGGGTTTGACCAGATAGTCGTCCGCGCCCGTGTCCAGTCCCGCCACGACGTCGCGCGTGGCGTCGCGGGCGGTGAGCATGAGCACCGGCGTCTTGCCGCCGCGTCGCCGGTAGTCGCGCAGGACCGTCAGGCCGTCCATGCCCGGCAGCATCCAGTCGAGGATGACGCCGTCGTATTCCGAGCCGCGCAGGAGCCGCGCCGCGTGCGGACCCTCACGCGCCCAGTCCAGCGCGTAGCCGTTCTCCCGTAGCCCTTGCGCGAGCGAGCGGCCCAGCAGATCGTCATCTTCAACCAGCAGCAGCTTCACGGTGCGGTCTTCACTTTCACCGAAGGCCGGCGGGGCGATGTCCACCCCGCGCATAAGCATGTTCCGCTCGCCTTACGTCTCCTCCTCAAGGATCGTCTCATTGTACACCTCTTGCGGCACGATGCGGACGGCATGCGCTTCCCGAGGAACAATGTCGGCTCCCGCGCGACTGAGGCCTTGTTGCCTCCTTGCGCGCGGGAGCCGTGCAGGTCCGACTTGCCATCGACTTTGGATTACCGGATGTCGATCAGCTCAAGCCGGGCGCCCGTCTGCAAGTTGATGGTGAGCACCTGCCCGATGCCCGGGGCGTAGAATTTGTGCTCCCGCGCGTCCGGCTCGATGGGCGTGTAATCTTCCGTCTTCAGGCAGTTGTCGAAGTGATTGTAAGGCACGTCCACGGATTCCGTCAGGCTCAGCACCCGCGCCACATCTTCCGCGTTGCCCAGGTCGAACTCCTGGCGGTACACGTTGCCGGCCTGCGGGTCGGCCTGCATGATGATCCCCGGCTTGGCGCGGTTGACGCCGCCGACCCACGAGCCGTCCACGTCCGCCAGCCAGCCGTCTTCGAAGTTCATGGCGATTTCCCCGAAGTACCAGACGTTGCCGTGGACGTCCTGGGCATACCAGTCGAGCGTGTCTTCGATCACCTCTCCGTTCAGCGCGACCACGTCGTGAACCTGAATGCACGTCACGCCGAGGATCACGCGCGATTCGTGCGTGACGGTCAGCTCCTGATGCTCGACGCCGTCTTCGTCATGCTGCTCATAGATGTACGTTGTGCCGGGCGTGAGCGGGAAGTAGGGGTTATCCACGACGGCCACGAAGTCCGCCGGGTCGATGTTCGGATCATAGGCGTCGTCGCCGATAGCGTCGCAAAGCTCCTCGCGCGCGTCGAACTGGTCGTCGCATTCCTCAAGCTGCTCAATGCGCGCGAGCCGCGCTTCCTGCTTGCACAGTCTGCGCGCTTCGGCATCCGTGATGTTCTCACACTTGGCCGACTCCAGCCAATAATCCGCCCTCGCTTGGTGTCTGCATGAATCGCGCACATCCTCGGACGTGTCAGCGCAAATCTCTTCGCCATAGATCGCATTCGGGGTCCATGTAATCAAGACACCCATCACAACGGTTGCCATTCGTCCACTTGCGCCCCTCATAACCATTCTCCTTTCAGTTGATCGTTCGTAAGACAACTGCGGACCGACCGCAGGATCGTTTTTCTTGGGGGGATCATCACGATTTCCCCGACGAGCTCGTGCTTCTCATGCTTTCAAGTTCCCGCACACGTGCGGGTCTCAATGAGAACTCCATCTCTGCGTCTTCTGCGTCCTCTGCGGAAGACAATTATCCGCAGGGGACGCAGAAGACGCAGAGAAAGCAGGAATGCTGATCGACTTCCCGAATCCGACGGGCAGCCCGACGTGCACTCTCTCGGTCGGCGCAGACCCTAAGCGCCTGGCGTGTGGAACGCGCGCCAAATCGCTCAGTTGCGGCAACGCGATTCCTCGCCGTTCAATCCACGGTACGAGGAGCAGTCTCTACGAAATGCGGATCACGCGGCTCACCTTGCGCCACGTTCAGAGGTCAATCAGTTGTGGCCATCGTCATCATCATCGTCGTCGCCGCCCCTGTCGTCGTCGTCGCCTTCCTTCTCATCCTCGTCCTCGTCGCCGCCTTCTTCATGGAAGACGCGCGCGTCGGCGGTCATGATGACTTCGCGGCCCTTGCCGTCCTTCTTGAAGTGGGCCTCGTAGAAGTAAACGGTCTTCCTTTCGTAAACGAGCGCGGCGCCGGCGCCGGCTTCTTTCTCCATGGCCGCGCGAACCCCTGCGGGGACCTTCGGGGCGGCGACGGTCTCCTCAAGCTCAACGACGTCGCCGGCCTCGGTGACCAGCCCGTCGATGTTGCCGTCCGCGCCCTTCCACGAGCCTTCGTAGTATTTGTGCCCGTGCTCGATTTCCTCGGCGAACTCGGTGATCGCCGCCCCGGCCGCCAGCTTTTTCAGCGCCGCCAGCGCCGCCGCCGGGACTTCAGTTTCCTTGACCGATCGCTCGGACTCCTTCGGCTCCTCCTTCGCCTTCTTGTCTTGGGCCGCGACCCACATCGCGCCGCAGAGAACGACAACGCCGGCGCTGAAAAGCCCCCAGTAGTTTCGTCGAATCATGATGCACTCCTTTGTGTTATGGACCCCGAAATCAGCCCTGAGCGGCTCGCCCCCGCCGACTTCGCTGGCCGCCTTTCGCGGCCCGCCACCAGTTTAGAGAGCCAACCTTAAAGCACGATGAGAAAAGGCTGCTTCCGCGTTTTTTTTTAACACTTCCGAGGGGCGGGGAGAGATGCCGTTTCCACTGCGTGGCGACCGCTTTGCAGAGCGGGATGCAAGCCCGCAGCTCCTGCCGGCGCCTTACCGGCGAAAAGCACGGTTGCCCGTTAATACGCACGAGGGTGGGGCATGATGGAGGCGACGGTTCCGACGATCCTGAGGGTTCGGGCGGGAGGCAACGATCCGCGCGCGTATGGCAAGCTCATCTTGCCGTTGTGGATTCCGGCAGCGGCGTTTTCGGGGCTGCTCATGTGGCGGGTTCGCCGGCGGCGGTGCGCCGGAATCCTCGCGGAAGGGGGACGCTGCGCTTCAGGTGGTTATGATCTGACAGGCAGCATTTCCGGCGTGTGCCCCGTGTGCGGCGAGCGTCTGAATTCACCCTCGCTCACATCGTCGGGTGCCAGCCGGCGTCCGCCCAGAGCGCGCCGCTGACGGACGAGTTCTTGAGCATGAAGACGATGGCCTCGGCGATCTCCTCCGGGCGGATCAGCCGCTTGAGCTGCGTGTTGGGGATGATGCGCTCGTTGATCATGTCCTCGCCCATGGCGCGCACCATGGGGGTGTCGGTGAAGCCCGGGTGGATGATCGAGCAACGCACGCCGTGGTAGATGGCCTCGATGGAGAGCGTCGCCTGCGCCCCTTCGAGACCGGCTTTGGCCGTGGCGTAGGAGATCTGCCCGCGGTTGCCGGCGCTGGAGACGGAGCCGATCAGCACGATGCTGCCCTGGATGCGCTCGTCCGGATCCCACGCGCCCAGTCCCGCGCGCTTGCGCGACATGGCCATCGAACCCACCGTGCGCAGCGCCCAATAGATCGGCGCCACCAGGTTGATGTTCATGACCCGGCGGAACTCATCCTCGTTGTAAAGATCGAGCTTGATCTTGCCGTCGCCGTTGGACACCTTCACCGCCAGCCGATCGCGCGTGATGCCCGCAGCCGGCACGCAGATCTGCACGGCGTCGAACTTGGACTCGATGTCCGCGAAGACGCGCTCGCGGAACTCGCCGTCCACGACATCGCCGGCGTAGGGGTGGAGAACGGGCCGGGCGAAGCCGTCGTTGATGATGCGGCAGAACTCGGTCACGCTCTCGCTGCGGTCCACGGCCGCGATGGCGCGAATGCCTTCTTCCGCCAGTTTGAGGCACGTCGCCTGCCCGATGCCGCTGGCGGCGCCGGTGACGACGGCGACTTTTCCTTCGATTTTCATGATGCTGCTCCTACGGAGCTGTCAGCTACTAGCTGTTAGCTGTTAGCTGTTAGCTGTTAGCCAGACACACGCACACGCCCTCTCTATTGCCGCCTCCGCGATCGAAGCCGCCAAGCTCACATTCCGGCGCGAAGCTCGCCTCCATCATCCGGACGCAAGCAGCATCCGAACGCGAGCATCATCCCGGCGGGCCGCGTGCCCTCTTGTCTCATCGGCAGGCGAAGCCTCTGGCTGAGAGCTAGCAGCTAAGAGCCTCTTCCCCCCGATCGTTTCGCGAGCCACTCCACCACCTTCGGCCACATGTCCCGATGGGCTTTTGACCCTACGGCCAGTCCGATGTGCCCGGCGGGGAACGTGATCGCCTCCTTGTCCGTCGAGCCGACGGCGTCGTTGAACGGCAGCGACTGGCCGCACGGGACGAGGTGGTCGTTGCTCGCCGTCAGGTTGAGGATCGGACAGGTGATGTTCCGCAGGTCCACGCGCCGATCGCCGATCATCAGCCTGCCCTGGATCAGCTCATTCTTCTGCATGCAATGCTTGACGAACTGGCGGAACATCTCGCCGGCGACGGGGATGTTGTCGTTGAGCCAGCGCTCCATGGCGAAGAAGTCCTCGAGGTACTTCTCGTCCTCCATGTTGTTGTAGAAGTTCACGTACTTGGAAAAAAGATTGTCCACCGGGCGCAGCAGGAGGAACGACCACTGCAGCCACTCCGCCGGCGCGTTGCCGTACACCTCGATGAACTTGTCCACGTCGAAGTATTCCGGCCTGGTCCACAATGCAAGGTGATGCTCCTGGCTCGACCAGTCCACCGGGGCGGCCATGAGAATGAGGTTCTTGACGCGCTCGGGATGGAGGGAGGCGTACATGGCGCTCATCGAGCCGCCCATGCAATAGCCGAGAATGTTGATCTTCTCCTGCCCGGTGCGCTGGCACACGCGCTCGACGCAGTGGTGGACGTAGCGCTCGATGTAGTCCTCCATGTCGAGGTATCGATCGCCGTCGGAGGGCACGCCCCAGTCGATGTTGTACGTGTCGAACCCGCGGCGAACGAAGTGCCCGACGACGGTCTTGCCTTCCTTCAGGTCGAGAATGTACGGGCGGTTCACCAGCGCGAAGATGAACAGGAGCGGCGTGTCGAACGCCTGCTCGACGCCGTCGCGGTAGTGCAGAAGGCGGAGCTTGTCTTCCTTGTAAATCGGCTCGGACGGCGTGATGGCGACGCGGACCTTCTCCGCCGTCTCGATGACGTTGGGCCAGCTCGCCGCCTTCGTCGCGAAGTCCTGCCACTGCTTGGTGGTGTCCGCCAGCGCGGCGGACCACATCCCGGTCAGCGTGTCAAACGCGGTCATCGCCAATCACCTCATTTCGTTTTGGGCGCCGATTTCGGTTTCTCGCCGACGGCGGACTCAACCTCGTCCACGCGGCGCGTCAGCACGGTAAGCTGGTCAAGCACCCGGTCCTCGAAGCTGTGGAGGAACTGCATGATGTCGGACGTGTCCGCGCGGCTGGGCGACTGCCCCATGTGCAGCGTCTTGCGCAGCAGGTCATCCATCTGCTGCCGCATCGCCAGCGCGTTCTCCATCGACTTCTTCATCATGGCGAGGAAGGTCTCGGAGCGCATGTACTGGTCCAGCGACTTGGCCCAGGACTCGAGGAACGCCTGCTGCATCTTCGTGACCATCTCCGAGGGCGAGCAGGCCTGCGAAAACGCGGAGGCGCACGCATCGGCGCTGGGCGCGGCCGACATGCCCGGCATTCCAGGCATTCCCGCCATGCCGGACATCTTGCCCATCGCGTCGGACCAGAACTTCATCCAGGCGTCGGCGCCGGGAAATGTGTTGGGAGTGTCGGCCATGTTGTTGGAACTCCTCACTCAAAGCTGTTCGCTGTTAGCTGCTAGCTCTTAGCCAGAGAGCGGCAAACGAACACGTATCTTCAGGTCACGGAATCAACTGAACCCGCCAGGCGCTCGGCGGTCCGCTTCGCTCCTCCACCTCGGACGGTTTTCATCAACGAAATCAGCATTTGCATGCACTCGACCGCCTGAGCGGACAGAACGTCGTACGGCTCCTGAGCCAGATAACCCAAGTCCCTCGCCAGAAGCAGGTGATACCCGACCTCGCTTGCGGATCCTGTGGTCACTTGGAGGAATTGGGCGAACTCTTTGTCGCCTCCTCGCCCGCATCCTTCAGCGATATTCGCCCCGATTGAGGAGGCCGCGCGACGCAGTTGGCTTGTTAGCCCATACAGCTCATCCTTCGGAAACGCGCGCGTCAAACGATAGATTTCAACCGTAAGACCATGCGCACGCTGCCAAACGCGGAGATTCCGGAAGTCTTGCATGATCGGCGTCCGTCAACTCCCCCGGCTACGTCCCTTCACGGCGCTCACGGCTCCAAGCCCTTGCCGAGGACGTCGATCGCTCTCTGGCCAAGAGCCAATAGCTAGGAGCCCACAGCCCCTCTTCACCCGCACAATTCCACCGCGATCGCATCCGCCTCGCCGCCGCCGATGCACAGGCACGCGATGCCGATCTTGCCCTTGCGCCATTTCAGCCCGCGCGTCAGCGTGTTGACGATCCGGGAGCCGGTCGCGCCGATCGGGTGGCCGATCGCCACCGCGCCGCCGAACGCGTTGACCTTCGCGTGGTCCAGCCCCAACTCGCGCATCGCCGCCATGGGAACCACCGAGAACGCCTCGTTGATCTCGAACAAGTCGATTTGACTCGCCTTGAGCGAGAGTTGTTCACACAGTTTCTTGATGGCGTGGATAGGGGCGATGGTGAACCAGTCCGGCTCGGTGGCGTAATTGGCGTAGCCGAGTATCCGCGCCACGGGCTTAAGCCCCAGCGCCTTCATCTTCTCCTCGCCGTACACCGCCATGCCGGCCGCCCCGTCGTTGATGCCCGAGGCGTTGCCCGCGGTGATGGTGCCGTCGGCGCTGAAGGCGGGCTTGAGGGTCGTCATTTTGGAAGCGTCGAACTTGGCGACGTCCTCGTCCATCGTCACCATCTCAACGCCCTTGCGCGACTTGACCTCCACAGGCACGACGGCTTCCGCGTAAAAACCGCTCTTCCAGGCGTCGGTCGCCCGCTGATAGCTGGCGGTGGCGTAGGCGTCCTGCTCCTGTCGCGTGAACTTGTACTTCGACGCGCACATCTCCCCGCAGGTGCCCATGTGCTTGTTCTTATAAACGTCCCAGATGCCGTCGTGGATCATGCTGTCGATCAGCTCGCCGTTGCCCATGCGATAGCCCTGGCGCGCTTTGGGCAGGAGGTAGGGAGCGTGGGTCATGCTCTCGCAGCCGCCGGCGATAATCACGTCCGCATCGCCGCACTGGATCGCCTGCGACGCCATGATGACCGCGCGCAGGCTCGACCCGCACACCTTGTTGATCGTGATCGCGCCGACGCTGTCGGGGACGCCGGCGCCGAGGGAGGCCTGGCGGGCGACGTTCTGGCCCTGTCCCGCCTGGAGGACGTTTCCGAAATAGACGTGATCGACGTGCCTGGCGTCGATGCCCGCGCGTTGCAGCACATGGCGGATGACGACGCTGCCCAGTTCCGGCGCCCGCATGGCCGAGAGGCTCCCGCTCATCGAGCCGAACGGTGTGCGCACCCCTCCCGCCACGTACACGTTCTTCAGCATGATCTTTCCCTTTCTACCTGCCCGGCGCTCTTCCACTCGCCGCGGTCCAAGCTTATCCCGGAAAGGGGGAATGGTCGCGGCCCGCTGGGACGAAGTCGAGGGCAGTGCCCCGCAGCTTCGCCCGAGCGAACCGCGACCGGGTCGGGGAAATAGGCTTTACTTCACGGGCTTTGGCGGCATCTTGCCGGCTTCCGTCTTGTCGCAGGCGCACTCGACGAAGAGGTTCGACCAGTTACGGGCCGCCTTGGCGCCGGTCTCGCCGACGAAGTCGATCTGCGAGCGCATGGTGCTCAGCGCGTCCTTCATTGTGTCCTGCGTGGCGCGCGTCCAGTCGAAGTCCTTGCCGCCCTGGGTCTTCTCGAAGGAGCGCTTCAGGAAGTCCATGTTCGCCTTGAACTGCGTGTTGAACGCCTGCGTCATCATCTCGAGGTTGTCGCGCATCACCGGGGCGAAGTTCCGCGTGATCCGCTCGTTGCAGCCGCGGATGTCCTCGATCTTCGACGGGACGCACGTGGCCGTGCCCATCGCCTTGCCCGCGGCGTCCCACATGCGCGTGGTGGCGGTGATGCCCGCCTCGAACGTCTGCCGCGCCTGGTCCATCATCTCCTGCATAAATTCCGGGGTCTGCATAGTCATGGTGCTTCTCCGTGCTCTTGACTGAACTTCGTATCAACTCGGTGCCGCCGGAACCTCCCGACGACCCGCTTCCTTCGCTTCTCCGCCGATAAAGCATACCACATTTGTGCGTTCGCGTCAAGGAAATTGTTGCGTTTGCACAAAAACGGGCATAATCGTCGTAAGCTCATGTTAATTAAAGCTTTACCTCTCATGTGCTACGCCCATGTTGACAGAAAGACGGCTCGGCGCTATCGTCCGTTTGGTGCAAACCCACCATGAAAGGCAGTCGGGATGACTGATCCGAAGACCCGTCAAACGCTCCAGATCAAGAAGTACCCCAACCGCCGGTTTTACGACACGACCCGCAGCCGGCATGTCACCTTGCAGGAACTGCACGAGGCCATTGTCGAGGGGCACTCGCTCATCGTCGCCGACTCGAAGACGGGCGAGGACATCACCAACGTGATCCTCGTCCAGATCTTGCTGGAGAAGGATCCGCCGAAGCTCCACTTGTTCCCTTCGTGGATCCTCCACTCGATGGTGCGCTCCAAGCCGTCGGCGTTTCGCGGCGCGATGGACCACCTCATCCGCCCGATCACCGGCCCCATGGCCGCCACGCAGCGGCAGATGGACGAGCTGATGAACCGCGCGCTGGCCGGGGAGTTCATCAACCCGCTGGAGTGGACGCAGGCGCTGATGCGCGCGTTCACCAGCCCGCCCGCGTCGCCGGAGCCGGATGGCGCGGATGCGCCGCCGAAGGTGGAGGACGCGACATCGGATTCGGAGGACGCGCTGAATGACTTGCGCAAGCAGGTGGCGGCGCTCAACAAGCGGATGGAGAAACTGCAGAAGCGGTCGTGAGGGATTGTGCTTTCGTGCCACCCGAGGCGGACGCGGCTACAGCGATTCCTCGATCTCGGCGCGGCGGCTGATGCGGATGGCGAGATGATCCTTGTGCCGGCCGATGCCGCCGGCGAAGGTGTTCTGCTCGTTGACCTGCAGGACGATTTCGCCGGTGGTGGCTTTGGTGGTCTGAATGATGTCGCCGGGCTGCAGGCCTTTCAGCTCGCGCATCGTGATGGTGGTCTCGGCGAGGAAGCCGCGGATGTCCACCCAGGTGGCGCCGATGTTGCGGCTGATTTCCGTCGCGCGGCTCTCGGTCTTCGTCTGCCGCTGATAGGCGAGCCAGCCCTGCGCGGCGAGCTTGTCGATGACGGGTTCGATGACCTTGAACGGGATGCACAGGCTCATCGTGCCGGCGCGCGAGCCGAGCCGGATTTCGAATCCGAGAACGACGACGACTTCGTTCGGCGCGACGATCTGCACGAGGTGCGGGTTGCTTTCCACTTCGCGGATGGCGAACTTCACATCCACCAGCTCCGACCACACTTCGGTCAGCGAGTTCACCGCCCGGTCCGTGATGCAGCGCACCAGGCGCATCTCGATCAGCGTCAGCGAGCGCTGCGGGATGTACACCTCCGAGTTCGACCCGCCCAACAGGCGGTCGATGATCGGGTAGATGATGATGGGCGAGACCTCGAGGCAGAGCTGCCCCTGGAGCGGCTCGGCCGAGAGGAGGTTGAAGTTCGTCGGGTTCGGCAGCGAGTGGATGAACTCGCTGTAGGTGAGCTGCTCGACGGTGGCGACGCGGATTTCAACGATGGTGCGCAGGAAGCCGGAGAGCGCCGCGCCGAGATTGCGCGCGAAGTTCTCGTGGATGCCCTCCAGCGAGCGCATCTGCTCCTTGCTGACGCGCTCCGGGCGTTTGAAATCGTAGGTGCGGACGGGCTGTTGCGCGCGCTGGTCGCGCTCGCGCGGCGCGGCGACCGCGGACTCCACGTCGCCGGCGCTCGCGGCGGCGAGCAAGGCGTCAATTTCGCTTTGATCGAGAACGTCCGCCATGTCCGATTCAATCTACGAACCCGCGCTGACGAGGCACGGGTGTTATCGGACAGCGCGCGAACGGACTTGAACGCGGCGCGATCAGCACAACGCGGCGTACACCATGGCGGTCAACACCGCGATGCGCATCTTCCGCTTGAAGAACTCATACGTCAGCGCGAGCATCATGATCGGCTTCCCCTCCCGGCGCCTCGTGCGGCGCGTGCTGGTGCAGGAACTGCCTGATTGTTCCCGGCAAGCGGCGCAACTCAAGGGCGCGGCCTGCGGCGACCGGAGAAGTGCATCATTATCGACCCGGCGCAGCTTATCGAACGCGGCACGCGCGCGGCGGCCCGCGCGTAAAAGGAGCGGGCGGCGGACCTGCGCGCTATGCGCTGATCCGCCGCCCGCATGATCACGACTCCGCTTCAACCGTCACGGTTGCGGGCCGCAGGTGATGCTTGCCTCCACGCCGCATTCGATCATGGCCACGAAGTGCTGACCGATCGGAATGCCGAAGTACTTCACCTTCGCCTTGCCGTTGGCGTTGATCACCTTCGCCACGTCCGTGTTCGGATTGTTGTCCAAACGGAACGTCGCCGTCTGATTGGGAACGCCGTTGTACAGCTTGGAGATCACCGTGATCGTGTTGTCCGTGTTGAGCTTGCAGCGCATCTGGAGGTACTCCAGACCCGTGCAGCCGCCCTGCTCTTCACACGCATCACCGATGCCGTCGCCGTCGCCGTCCTCCTGACCGGGGTTGAACACGTCCGGACAGTTGTCCACGCAATCGGCCACGCCGTCACCGTCGGTGTCGGTGTCCGGTGTACCGCAGCCGCAGACTCCCGGTTCGATCTTGTTCGGGTCTTCCGGGCAGCCGTCGTTGCAGTCCGCCGTCCCGTCGCCGTCGGTGTCGGTGTCCGGTGTACCGCAGCCGCAGACTCCCGGTTCGATCTTGTTCGGATCCTCCGGGCAGGCGTCGATGCAGTCCGCCGTGCCGTCGCCGTCGGTGTCGGTGTCCGGCGTACCGCAGCCGCACACTCCCGGTTCGATCTTGTTCGGGTCGTCCGGGCAGCCGTCGATGCAGTCCGGCGTGCCATCGCCGTCGCGGTCATTATCGACCGTCACGGTGATCCGTGCGAACGCTCCGCCCAAATCGCCCGTCTGGCTGAAGCCCAGGCAAGACAGGTTTCCGTCCGCCAACCGGACTTCGTTGTACCCGTTGACCACGTAGTCGGCCGGGTTGATGCTGATCGACTGCAGATACGTCCTCGCCGTGCAGTCGCACCAGAACGAAGCGCCGATGGGCCCCTGGTTGATGCCGTTGAGATACACGTCATGGCTGCCCGTGCCGGTGCAGTCCACGCCGGTATTGATCTCGACGACCACGCTGGTCGGCGCGGCGCCGGACGCGTCCACCCAACCGAAGCCCGGATTCACGCCGCCGCAGCAGTTGTAGTATGAACCCGTGCCGCAACTGCAACTCGTGTCGATCAAGTTGGCAAACTGGATGTCGTACGTTGCGGTGCCGCCCTCCGGCACGCCGCAGCCGCAGACGCCCGGCTCGGTCTTGTTCGGATCCTCCGGACAGCCGTCGATGCAATCCGCCGTGCCGTCGCCGTCCGTGTCCGTATCCGGCACGCCGCAACCACAGACGCCCGGCTCGGTCTTGCTGCCGTCCTCCGGACAGCCGTCGCAGGCGTCGCCCACGCCGTCCCCGTCCGCATCTTCCTGACCCGGATTGTAGGTGAAGACGCAGTTGTCGTGGCAGTCCGGCGTTGCGTCGCCGTCGGAGTCGGTATCCGGAACGAAGCAACCGCACTGACCGGGATCGGTCTTGTTGGGATCGTCCGGACACTCGTCGTTGCAATCCGCCGTGCCGTCGCCGTCACGATCGGTGTCCGCAACGCCGCACCCGCACTGACCCGGCTCGGTCTTGTTGCCATCCTCCGGGCAGCCGTCGCAGACATCGCCGGCGCCGTCGCCGTCGCCGTCTTCCTGTCCGGCGTTGGAGATGTCCGGACAGTTATCCACGCAGTTGAGTACGCCGTCCTGGTCGTTGTCGCCTTCGTCCAATGGACGGCCGACATGAACTCGGGCGTAGGCATTGTCCAAAGCCCCGGTCGGGCAGAAGCCCAGGCAGGTGGTTGGATTGGTGATGAGGAAGTAGTTGGTTCCGCCCACGGTGTAATTCGCGGAACTGAGGTTCAGCGAAATGATCTCCGTGCGCACATTGCAGTCGCAGAAGGAGTTGTTGTTCTGGAAGCCGGCATCCGGGTTGCCGTTGAGTGCCGTCGTGAACGAGGTTCCGGCGCCGTGGCAGTCCACGCCCAGGTTCAGCTCCAGCGTAACGAACGTCGGCGTCGAGTTTCCGGTGTCCGTCCAGTGGAAACCGACGGGCGCGCCGCAGTTATACAGCGAGCCGTTGCCGCAATCATTGAACAGGTTGTCAAGCTGATCGCGCGGAATGTCATAGACAGCCTCTCCTCGCTGACACCCGCACGGGCCCGGCTCCTGGAGATCTGGATTGTCCGGACAGCCGTCGATGCAGTCGGCATAGCCGTCGCCGTCGCGGTCGGTGTCCGGCGTGCCGCAACCGCAGACGCCGGGATCGGACTTGCCGGGATCATCCGGGCAGCCGTCCACGCAGTCGGGACTGCCGTCGCCGTCGCGATCATCATCCGCCACGCCGCAACCGCAGACGCCCGGATCCGTCTTGTTCGGGTCATCCGGGCACCCGTCGCAGACATCGCCGGCGCCGTCGCCGTCGCCGTCGGACTGATCCGGATTGTAGTCATTCGGGCAGTTATCATCGCAGTTGTCCACGCCGTCGCCGTCGTCGTCGTTGCCCGGCTCGCAGCCGCAGGACACCAACTGGAACATCATGTCGCCGACGCCGGCGGGGGACGAGTAGTTCCGGCCGGAGAACTGCGCCATGGCGCCGTCGCCCGGCGTATAGACCGAGGTCTGCCCCAGTTCGAAGCCGTTGCCTGAAACGCCGATCCAGTACGTTGCGCCGCCGGCGGCGGAGAAGGGCGAAGGCAGCGTATAGGTGTACTTGTACTGGCCGTTGTCGTACTCCACGCTGTCCGGACTCATGTCCACCTCGTAGAGGTAGTTGCCGGGCGCGCCGCCGAGGTCGTCGAGGATCTTGATGTGCATCGTGCCGCTGGCGTTGATGCACGACCAACTGATGAGCTGCCCCACCGAGGTCGCCGTGGCGAAGCTGAACTTCTCAGCGAAGTTCTGCGACTCCGTATAATTCGACCAGCAGCCGCCGTTGGAACCCGTGTTCGGGCCGTAATCAAAGACGACCTCGTCGCAGCCGCCGCCGCCGGAGGGGGTTCCTTCAACGCTCATCGCCAGCGTGAACCGAATGCCCCAGTAAGTCGTGCTTGACGTCCACGTCGAGACACCATAGCCCTGTACACCGCGCAAGCCGTCTCGGACGTGGGCAACACAATCGTCGTTGCCGGCACAAGGCGGGTTTTGAGCAACATACTGCCAAGTCCAGTCTGCGCTGCCGTTCCCCAGGTTCTTCGGCTGCAGCAGGATCCACCAGCGCCCCGCGGCCAAGGTGCAGGGCGACGGCAGGTCGGCCGTCATAGTGTTAGGTGAACCGCCCGAGCACGCGGCCAGGGGCACATCGTCGTACTCGCAAGTGGGCGACTCAGCGGGGAAGCAGCCGTTGTCCGCGTAAATGGCGATGTAGGCCGTCGGCGGGCACGAGCCGAAACAGGCAGCCTGAAAAATCCCAGTCACCCGCGTGATGTCCGTCGTCGTTGAGAGGACGAAGTCATCGCAGGCTTGTAGATCGTAGGTGTCGCCGAAGCAATCGATGCCGGACCAGGCGTTGCCAATCCCGCCCCAGGCGCAGTTGACGTTGCCCAAGGCGTCATAGAGCACATCCTGCGGGTTCTCGCTGGGGGGAGGCAGGATGATCGGTCCTTGTTTGCCTTGCTCGACGAGTTTGAACGCCACCGGATGTTCGGTGACCATCGGCGTTACGGACTGCGGCGCGACCGGCGGCTTGGCCGTCGGCGTGGCCGCCGTTGTCTGCCCCGTGCGCACATCGAGGTTCACCTTCGGCTCGGCCGCCGTCGCCGGGAGCCCGACGGGAGGCCGCGCGGTCGTGTCGGATGTCCGCGAACCGGCAATGCCGATCGCCTCCGCCTTCTAGATCGGCGGTACGATGGATGGAAAGATGATTCCACCGACCTTGGCGAATTGGAGCAATCCTGTGGGCCGATCCACGGCCGGTGCCGCCACGGCCGCGGCCAGCGTTTGACTGACCATCGTGCAGCACAGCGCGAGCAGCGCTGGAATAAACAACCTGCCTCTCATTGTTGCCTCCTCCTCCTGGAAAAAAACGAGACGGATGCCGGGTTGCCCGATCGCGCAGGAGCGTGCTTCGCCCTGCCAGCGGACCCCGGCGAACGTTTCTTGGCTGGTCCCTCCGCTGGAGGGATCGCGACACGTAAGGGGTTTGAAGAACCTAAGCCCTCGATTCCACGTACGCCTGCCGGCGTCGTGTAGCAGGCTTCAAATGACGTGAACGACCATCCGGGCGATGGTGCATCCCGATTCGCAGGCGACCTCTGAACCCTCGGGGTTTCGCCTTCGCGCGGAGCATCGTGGCCCAGTCGTGGGCCCAATTCGGATTCAGACCTGCGGCGATGGACGGGGGATCGTGCATGGGGGTCTGGGCGCGGGCCTAGACCCCAGCGGCAAACTTGCGGCTTCCTTCCCTCCATCGCCGTACCTTTGCGCGACGGCCTGCGAAGCGCTCCGCACGGCACGCAAGTGCCGGAACATCTGCCGGAAAGGGCAACCTGGAACCCAACCAGGACCACCGGCGATCAGAGTCTTCGCATCCGAACTTACCATGCTATCCGAATCCATAGCATTCATACAAGGAGAATTCTAGAGTTTTGCGGGCTGGATAAACCAAGATGTAGCCAGAATCGAGCGACTCAACGATGCCCGCCCCTCTCGCCGCCCAATCGGCGATCGGGAAGATGACACCTGCTCATCGCGCCACGATCTTCGGCAGAGCTTGTTCGGCAACGATGACCCGCCATGCGGCTGTCGGTGGGTGGCGATAGCCTTGCGGCGCGCCCGCATGATGTCGGAACCGGACGAAAACCCAACGGCGGCGCTGGGATGTGCGCACGCAGCACAGCTCGGCCAACCCCGCGACCCCTTTGCGCCGCCCCAACGCGGACGCGCGGTTCCCGGAAGGAGCTGGGTCATCCACGGACATGAAACGAAGCGGGCGGCGGACCCGCGCGATATGCGCTGATCCGCCGCCCGCATGATCACGACTCCGCTTCAACCGTCACGGCTGCGGGCCGCAGGTGAGGCTCGCCTCCACGCCGCACTCGAGCATGGCCACGAAGTGCTGACCGTTCGGAATGCCGAAGTACTTCGCCTTGGCTTTGCCGTTGATGTTGATCGTCCTGGTCACATCCGTATTCGGATCGCTGTCCAGCCGGAACGTCGCCGGCTGACCGGGGATGCCGTTGAACAGCTTCGAGATGACCGTGATCGTGTTGTCAGAGTTGAGTTTGCACCGCATCTGGAGGTACTCCAGACCCGTGCAGTCGCCGTGTTCCTCACAGGCATCGCCGACGCCGTCGCCGTCGCCGTCCTCCTGACCGGGGTTGAAGACGTCGGGACAGTTATCCTCGCAATCGGCCACGCCGTCGCCGTCGGTGTCGGTGTCCGGCGTACCGCATCCGCAGACCCCCGGCTCGATCTTGTTTGGATCTTCCGGGCAGCCGTCGATGCAGTCGGCCGTGCCGTCGCCGTCGGTGTCGGTGTCCGGCGTACCGCAGCCGCAGACCCCCGGCTCGACCTTGTTCGGATCCTCCGGGCAGCCGTCGTTGCAGTCCGCCGTCCCGTCACCGTCCGTATCCGTGTCCGGTGTACCGCAGCCGCACACTCCCGGCTCGATCTTGTTCGGATCCTCCGGGCAGCCGTCGTTGCAGTCAGCGGTGCCGTCGCCGTCGGTGTCGGTGTCCGGCGTGCCGCAGCCGCAGACTCCCGGTTCGGTCTTGTTCGGATCCTCCGGGCAGCCGTCGTTGCAGTCAGCTGTGCCGTCACCGTCGGTGTCCGTGTCCGGCGTACCGCAGCCGCAGACTCCCGGCTCGATCTTGTTCGGATCCTCCGGGCAGCCGTCGTTGCAGTCAGCCGTCCCGTCGCCGTCGGTGTCGGTATCAGGCACGCCGCAGCCGCAGACCCCCGGTTCGATCTTGTTCGGATCCTCCGGGCAGCCGTCGATGCAATCCGCCGTTCCGTCGCCGTCGGTGTCGGTGTCGGGCACGCCGCAGCCGCACTGGCCCGGATCGACCTTGTTGAAGTCCTCAAAGCACTCGTCGCAAACGTCGCCGGCGCCGTCGCCGTCGGTGTTGGCCTGGTTCTCGTTGGTGACGAAGGGGCAGTTGTCGCAGACGTCGCCGTAGCTGTCGCCGTCGGAATTTTGCTGATCGTTGTTGGCGTTGAAATCGCAGTTGTCGAAGCAATCCAGAATGAGATCGCCGTCGCTGTCGATGTCCGCCACGCCGCAGCCGCACTCGCCCGGCGCGATCTTGCCGCCGTCGTCCGGACAACCGTCGCAGTCGTCGATCGTGCCGTCGTGGTCGCGGTCCGACTCCGTCAAGTCGGAGACGCAGTCGCCGTCGCAGTCAACGATCGAGTAGTTGAAGTTGCCGAGGTTCAGCGTCGGCGGCGTGCTCTCGCCGATGGTGCTCCAGCCGAAATGCTGACCCGACACGAAGTTGTACGGACCGGGCGTGGCGCCGGTGATGGTGCCTCCCGCCCAGAGCAACGGCGAGCTTCCGCAGCGGATGCGGTACAGCGCCATGATCGTGCCCGTGCTGGGATGTCCCAGCTTCGTGCCGCCCAGGTCGTCGCCGTACTCGCTGTCCGACGTCCCGCTGTCCGTGTAGCTCACGGCGTCTGCGGGCGTAAAGCCGGTCAGTGGAACATCGAACGTTCCGTCGTTGTTGGTGTCGAAATCCTGCCCCGGGCTGAACGTCCCGCCGAAACCGATCACGTACGTGTTCGTGCCGTTCTCCAGGTCGGGATTGAAATCGAACACGGCGACGTTCGTGTTTACATCCGGCGCCGGCTGGAGGACGGTGCTGGTGTCGCGGATCAGCAGCAGACCGTTGGCGCCGGCGCTGTAGCTGCTGAGGTCGAGCGCCAGATCGATCTTGCCGGATTCGGTGCTGTCGCCGTCGAACGTGAGCAACCACCAGCCGGTGAAGGCGAATCCCGGCGTGGTCTGAATCTCGACGGATTCCTGCCCCTGATCGGTGCTCGGTCCGTCGAAGAGCACTTCACTAATGAACGTTTGTCCGCGCGCCCCGGCCGCCAAGGCGCAGAGCATCCCCAACGCCATCCATCGACTTGACATGCTGATTCCTCCTCCAAGTGCGTCAGACGCCGGTCTCTCCATCACGCTTCCCGCCGCCGCTCTGGAAAGCCGGTCCGCTAAACGGACAAGCAGAAGAGCAGCACAGGACGGGCGTAATCTAGGACCGAAGTCCGTCGTTGTTAAGCGGTGCCTCGAAAAGAAACCGCTAATTCCTCGTAACCGCGGTGACATGCAGCGGGGTGGGGTCGCCGGGGAGTCGCCGCGTAACCACGTGGGCGCACACAAGCGCCGCCTCGCGCACCACCGCGGGCGGACGGGTCCGTGCGTGTGCCAAGGCCGAAACGCGTGCCGCCTGCCCGATAACATCGCTCGATTCGGTCTGGGTCGCAGGATGACCCAGCCGGTTGTGGGTTGCCGCGGAGCAAGCGACCCGAGTTGAATCGGCGAGGGAGCGGCGGCGGGAGGACAACCCGAGGGCCATGCACGGTTCGGTTACCTGATTGAGAGCCGCGACTCAAACTCACGCCAAACGCCATCAGCGGGGGTCCGCGCACGTGGCCCACGAGTTCACTGAACACCCGCGGCCCTCGTCATTCAACGAAAGATGCCAAACGCGGGGCCGTCAGTCCTTAGCGGACCGCAATCTGAAGACGCGCGCGGTTCTTGCCGATAAGCGGGGGTGATAGCTGCCGCGTCATTACAGCACGCGACCGCACGACTCGGGCGATTTTGGCTGCACACCGATCGCGGGGCAGCGCGCCTTCACGTATTCCCCTTGCTGCTGCTCGCCGCGATCCTGCAGCATCGAGCCTTTGCCTTGCCGCTTCAAGGCAAGGCCCCTGCCGCGCCGCCGCAGGACACGGCGCCTGACGCCACGTTCGTTTCGCACCGCGTGATCCACGCTTTCGATTTCAACGAGCGCCCGCTGGGGAACCTCGAGACGATCCCCATGTACTGGGCGCCCTTCCGCGGCAAAGGCTTTCCCTTCTTCGCCGACGGCAGCTTTGACGAACGCGTCGGGCACGATGCGTCCCCGTCCTTTCGCCTTGCGTGCAGCGGGCGCAACGTGTGCTTCCTTTACCAGGGCGCGCAGACGCGCGTCCGCCCCAACAGCACGTACCGCGTCGCCGGATGGATCAAGCCGGAGGCGCTGCTTCACTCGCGCGCGATGCTCGCGGCCTGCTTCCTCGATCCGCGCGGCGAGCCGATCCTCGCAGGGTTGGCGAAAAGCGAGCCGATCGGCGGAAACGGCGACGGCGAGTGGGTCGAGGTCAGCATGGACCTGCCCGTCGCGCCGCCCGAGGCGCGCACCATCGGGCTGCTGGTCATGATTCTCCAGCGAGATTCGTGGGATCCTGCAACCCGGCGACGAGGCCACGTCGAGTTCCAGGACGTCCACGGCGGGGCCTGGTTCGACGACATCCGCGTTTACGCGCTGCCGCGCATCGAGCTGCGTTCTTCCACGCCGACTCACGTGTTCACCGACGGCGACGCGGAGGGCGTGGACATCCGCATCACCTCGGCCGAGCCGACCGGCCTGCGCTTCACAGCGGTCGTCCGCGACGTGGAAGGTCGCGCCGTGTTGGAGGAATCCGCGGATGTGGATCTCTCCGCTGAGGGCGCTTCGCGCCGCTTGAAGCTCGGCAAGCTGTCCCCCGGCATCTACCGCGTCGAGTTAACCGTCTATGAGGGAGACCAGCCGTTGACACAGCGGGCCTTGACCTGCGCGCGCGTCGGCGCGCCGCAGCACGCCTCACGCGTGTCGCCCGCACGCCCGTTCGGCATCGTCATCGATCCCGCCGCGCGATGCGCGCCGGGCATCGAGGCGGACCTTCTTCTAGAGCAGGGCGTTCGTTCGGCCAAGCTCCCCATGTGGAGCGGCATCCTGTCCGAGGATGCGGGAAGCGAGGCATCCCGGCGGGAAATCGACCAGGCCATGATGAGCCTCTTCCGCGGCGGATTTCGCCTCACCGGCGTTTTCGCCGGTCCGCCACCGGATGTGCTCAGGGCTTCCGGCGCATACCGCCCTGCTTTGCTTGAAATCTTGACGTCAGACCCGGCCGCCTGGTCGCCCTCGGTCGCGGAGGTCGTCGCGCCCTACGCCACCATGATTCAGGCGTGGCAGGTTGGCGCGGACGGCGATCTCGAGCTGGCGTCGGACGCGCGCCTGCCTGATGCGCGGGGAAAGCTGCGCCAGGAGATGAAGCGATTCGTGCATGAGCCGCTGATGGTCACGCCCGCGTCCTCTGCCTTGGAACCTTCGGCCTCCCTCGCGGAAGGAGGGGATCTGTCCCTGACGCTGGGCCGGGAGATCGTGCCCGATCAGATCGAGGCGCACGTCGATGCTTTTCGCAAGGACGGCGCCGCAAAGCTGGACCTGTTCGTCTGCTCCGCCGACGAGGACCGCTACGATCGCCGCGCGCGACTGGCCGACTGGGCGCAGCGCGTGATTCTCGCGCGCCACACGGGCGCGCAGACCGTGTACGTCCCCCAGACCTGGTCCGTTGGTTGGCTCGACGCAAGCCCCGTCGTCGAGCCGAAGGAGGAGTTTGTCCTCTTGCACACGCTCACCGACGTCCTCGGCGACGCCCAGCCCGGTTCGATCGTCGGCATCGACGAGACCGCGCGGGCGGCCGTCTTCATCCGTGGTGACGAAGCCGTGGTCGCGCTGTGGGATCCCGCGGCCGCCGACGGCGAGCGCGAGCACGAGCTGCAACTCGACGGCGTGCGCGAAGTCGTGGATTTGTGGGGGCGGCGACAGGAGCTGGCCACCTCCGCCGACGGGCGACAGCGCATCCGCTTAACGCCCATGCCGGTGCTGGTTCCCGGCGCGTCGATGTGGGTGTTCGAGTTTCAGGAGAAAGCCACGCTGACGCCCGCGAGCCTGCCGTTCAGCGTCGAGCCGCAGACGCGCACGCTCTCCCTCACCAATCCGACCTCGCAGGCGATCAGCGGAGACGCGGAGCTGGAGCTGCCGGACGCATGGGAAGCGAAGCCGTCCAAGCTGCGGTTCGAGCTGCCGGCGCAGGGAACCGTGACCTATCCGATCGAGCTGCGCTACCCCAGCGGAGAGCCCGCGGGATCCAAGCTCCTGCGCTTGCGCATGACCCTCGAGGGCACGCCGCCGCGCGTTTTCGAGAAGGAGTTTACGCTCGACCTGGGACTGGCCGACGTGGACGTATGGGCCACCGCGTTCACCGACCGCTCGTCGCTCGTCGTCCGCCAGACAATCCGCAACCGCTCCAGCGAGACCCTGTCCTTCAGGGGGTTCGTCAGCGCGCCGGGTCGCGCGCGCCAATACCGCCTCATCGCCGAAATCCCGCCCGGCGCCTCGCGCATCGAGGAATACTCGCTGCCGCAGGCGAGCCCCCTTTCAGGAAAACTCCTCCGAGTCGGGCTGCGAGAACTCGACGGCACGCGGATCCACAACCTCGAACTCCGAGCACCATAGGAGCCTGCCTGTTTGAAACTGCAGCGTATTCGAAACGGCGGGGGGCGGGCCTCTGGCCCGCCGGCGGGCGAGGACGCCCGCCCCCCAAGTCCGCCGCCCCCCAAGATTCAACGGGGTGATATCCGCGAGGCACTACAAGAGAGGCGCGTCACCCCCCGCGCAGGGTAGGGATAGGAGGAGGGGTTCCGGCGGGACCATCGCATTCGGCTTCCACCCGACGGTTCGCTGAGAATCAGGCCGGAAAACCGCCTTAGATTAGGCAGAGACCCATCCAAGTCGCTGCCCATCCCGCCCGGCTCGCAGCCCCCCAAAAAAATTTCCGACGTGGCTCTTGACGCCCCGTGTCCCCCGGTTATCTTCACCCGTGCGGTGACGATACGTGCGGGGTCACACCCGTTCCCTTTCCGAACACGGAAGTTAAGCCTGCACGGCCGATGGTAGTCGCAAGGTGAGAGTAGGTGATTGCCGCACTTTTTAAATACCCGCTTCGGCGGGTATTTTCATGCGCCCCCATCCCGCTTATGATCGCCCCGGTTAGCGGACTTGCCGCCCGTGGAAATCAGGGGCGGTGCGTCCGCATCGTGGACGATCTGTGCGGCATTCGTCAAGCGCGGGCGAGCGTACGCACGCAGGGATGCGGCTCAGTTCCGGCTTCGGTCGGCCAAACGAGGATCCACTATGTTTATCGATCAGTTGTTCAGCGGGTTCCTGTCGAGCCTCCTGCCCGTGTTGCTGAATCTGCTGCTCTCGCTGCTGTTCGGCGGCGCGATCTAGCGCTTCACTCGCAGGCTTGGCAAAGCCCATTCGCAGCACCAACGGGATCTTGAGTTCGCCGCTCAGGAGCCTGAACGGGGATGCGCGCCGACTTCCACTCCTCTACGACCGCGTGATCGCACATGGGCGGCCTGCCGCGCTCGACGACCCGCCTGGCGGCCAGTACAAGCCCGATTCCGATGGGCTTCCCCTGAAAGGACCGGTACGCGCCGCGTGAAGCACGAAACCCTGGACAAACTGAATTTCGAGCATGTTCTCGATCGGCTGGCCTCCTGCTGCGCCTGCTCGCTCGGCAAGCACCTGGCCAAGACGATCCTGCCTTCGGCGAACGAAGCCACGGTGCGTCAGTGGCTCGACCTGGGACGCGAATTCCACGAAGCCGCGGACGAGCTTGGCCCGCCGCCCATGGGCGGCGTCTTCGACGTGCGCACGGAAATCCACGCCACGGCGAAGCCCACCCCGCTTGAAGGCGACGCGCTGGCAAGGGTCTCCGACACGCTCCAGGCTACCTCGGAGCTGTGCCTCTGGTTTCACCGCTTGGACGCCAAGTTCGCCCGGCTCAAGTCGCTGGGCGAACGCATCACCGATTACAGCGCCCTGGCGCGGGAGATTCGAGAGCAGATAGACGCCCGCGGCCAGGTGCTCGACCACGCCAGCTCCAAGCTGCGCTCCATCCGCCGCACGATCGAGGAAGCGCACGATCGGATCAACGTGACCTTCGATCGCATCCTGCGCCAGACCACCACCGTCAAGATGCTCCAATACGCCGGCACCACGTTTCACAACGATCGCGTCGTCCTGCCCTTGCGCGCCGAGCATCGCGGGCGCATCGCCGGCATCATCCACCGCAGCTCCGACTCCGGCGCGACCCTCTTCGTCGAGCCGACCGAAGTCGTCGAAATCAACAACACCATCATCTCGCTTAAGGAGGAGGAGAAGAAAGAAATCACCCGGATCCTCCGCGAGCTGAGCCGGCTCGTGCACCGGGAGGCGACGGGCATCCTCACCACGCTCCAGGCCATCGGCCTGCTCGACCTCAACCGCGCGAAGTGGGTGTACGCCAGCCATCACCAATGCACATACCCGGTTGTCGATGCCAACGGCCAACTGGACCTCATCGCCGCGCGACACCCCGTCCTGCTCGACCTCTTCGAGACGCATCCTGATGGCCATCCGCACAAGGAAGTCATGCCGATCGACATCCGCATAGGCATCGACTTCGACGCGATGGTCATCACCGGCCCGAACACCGGCGGCAAGACGGTGGCGATCAAGACTCTGGGCCTGCTGGTTCTCATGGCGCAGTCCGGTCTGCCCATCCCCGTCGCCGAAGGCTCGCGCCTGCCCGTGTACCGCGACGTCTTTGTGGACATCGGCGACGAGCAGAACCTCCAGCAATCCCTCTCCACGTTCAGCTCGCACATGTCCAACCAGCTCGCCATCCTCCGCAAGAGCGGCCGAGGGTCGCTCGTGCTGATCGACGAACTCGGCGCCGGCACGGACCCGGACGAAGGCGCGGCCATCGGACGCACGGTCATCGAGGAGCTGCTCACCCTCGGCGCGCACGTCGTCGTCACCACGCACCTCTCCGCGCTCAAAGCCGTGGCCTACACGCGTCCGAGGGTGGACAATGCCTCGGTCGAGTTCGACGTCCAGACGCTCCGCCCCACGTATCGCCTGCTCATGGGCGAGCCGGGCAACAGCAACGCCATCATCATCGCCGAGCGCCTCGGCATGAACGGGAGGCTGGTCCAGCAGGCGCGGCACCATCTCGACGATCGCAACTGCGCGCTCGACAAGGCCATCCGCGGCACGCTGAGTTCACGCCGCGACGCCGAGGAAGCCTTGAAAGCCGCACGCCAGGCCGGTCTTGAAGCCGACCGCGCCCGCAGGGGTTTCGAGGAGAAGCAGATCGAGCTGCAACTGGAGCGCGAGGCGTACGAGCAGTGGTCCCGGTGGCTCGCGTCGCTGAAGGGCGGCGAGCAGGTGTACGTCGCCAGCTTCGAGAAAGCCGGCAAGCTCGTCCGGCTGCAGCTCCACCGCCAGATCGCCATCGTCGCCGTCGGCGCCTTCGAGATGGAGGTTCCCCTCACGGACATCCGTGCACCAGACGCGGCACGAAGTTAGGCGGCGCTCAAGAGTGAATTGAACACGTATTTTATGTATGGACAGGATTTACAGGATGAACAGGATGGACGGAATCCCGCGGCCAAGAACTCGGTACATCTGCATCCTGTTCATCTTGTTCATCCTGTCTATTTCGAAGCGTTCCGGTTGTGATTGAGCGCGCCCCTGGTCACGCGCTGAGCCGCGGCGCGATCGCCGCCCATGCGGATGATCATGGGTCGAGACGCGCCCCCCCCGGTCTGCAATCTCGAAAGCCGTTCCAGCGCCGCCTTCGCCCGTTCGTCATGCGGGTCAAGGTCCAGCGCCCGGCGATAGCGCATCGCCGCCTCCTCCCAGCGCCCCAGCGACTCGAGCGCCGCGCCGCACTGATAGTCCACTTCCATCAAGCCCGGATCCGCCGCCGAAGCGGCGCGGAATTGAACGACCGACTCCGCCCACTGCCGGGTCTGCGACAGCGCCAGACCCAGGTTATACAGCGCCTCAGCCGTCGGATTGGCCTCCGCCGCGCGGCGCAGACAGGGAATGGCCGCGTCCAACCTCCCCGCGCGTGCGTAGCACACGCCAAGGTTCGAGTACGCCATGCCGTCAAGTTCCTGCTCTGGATGAACCCGCACGGCATTGGCGACAAAGGCCAGAACGGCCGCAATCGCCAGCGCCGCGGGCGCGTGGCGCGTTCGCCGTCCGCTCGCTGCTCGAACCGCGCGCACCAGACCCACCGCCGCAAACGGCGTCAGCACCGCCGCCAGCGGAAATCGATATCGCCCAAGCACATAGAAGCCCGCAACCGCGATCAGCATGCCGGCAAGCAGCAGCCCATGCAGACCTCGCGCGCCAAATCGACGGCGGCTCAGCACCATCCCGACGCCCGCCAGCGGCAGCAGCGTGCCGAAGTGCCACACTTTTCCAAGCGCGCCGAGCATGAAGGAACGATCCGCATAAACGCGGAAACTCTCCACGTCGCCGACCTCATAAGCATTCACGGTCATCAGCAGTTTCCGAATCGTCAGCCGGACCCACTGAGCCGGCGCGGTGCGAATGTCATCCCACGCGCGATCCAGCCAATAATCCGAAACCTCCGAGGCGCTGAGCCGGCGACCCAGCGCCTCCTCGGCCAGTCGAGCGGCGTCCGAACGCTCAAATTCCGGCGTCTCGTGCCCGCGAACCAGCGGTCGATACCTGCCGGTGGCCTCGAGGCTGTTGCCAATAAAAAAATTCGGGCCCATCTGAAATGTCGAGAAAGACATCTCCCCGCCCACATGCCAATTGCGCGCCGCCACCGGACCCACGACGACCGCCGCCCCGGCCAGATAGGCGCCGCATCGAGCGAGGCGTTGGCTCATCGGCGCACCGCGCCGCCCGTAAGCCATGAGCCAGACGGCGATCAGCCCCAGCCAGACAAACGCATTCTCGCGCGTCAACACCAGCAGTCCCGTGACCGCTCCCGCCGCGGCCACCCGCCCCGCGCGCAATCGTCGATTTCCCACTGTGAGAAGCAGCAGCAGCAGGCACGTCAGCGCCCCCGCGAGACTCGCCTTCTGAATGATGCCATCAAGAAAAATCGCGGGCGGGTACAGCGCATACATCAAGCCGGCCGTCCACGCCGCGCGGCGCCCACCGATGCGTCCGGCGGTGGTTGCCAGCGCGAGCGCGGCAAGCGCGCCGATCATCGACTGCGTCAGAAGGACCGCCAAGCCGCGGACCCCGACAAGACGAAACAGGGCGCCCAGCAGGTAGGGGTATAGCGGCGCCTGGTAAAACGGTTCGGAGCCGACCCAATCTCCGCCCGCGAGGCGCGTCGCCCAGGCGAGGTATCCTTCCGCATCGCCCACGGGGTACTGGAGGAACGGCAGCTCTCGCGCGCTCCACAGATGCACCAGTCGAGCGAGCATCGCCACGGGCACGATCACCCAAAGTCCGACTCGCCGCCTGTGCAAGGGCCGTGCATAGGCGCGATGACCCGTAGGCGGCGGCATCAGTATGGGAGGGTTGACCGAACTCATCATGAATGTACCGGATGCCGGCCACAGTTGTTGCGGGCCGTCGAAGGGCTTCGGGAGAGGATGCAATACATGCGATCCAGGGACCTTGCGCTCTGACGGGCCGCCGTCGGCCCGCAGCCGGCAGCCCAGCGCCATCAGCCGGCGGTCGCCGGCGAACAGCTTTCCCCCGCGACCCGCGGCAGCGTCACCGTGAACTTCGTCCCCTTGCCCAACAGGCTCTCCAGTTCCATGCGCCCGTTCATCGCCAGCACGGCGTGCCGCACGATCGACAGCCCCAGCCCCGTGCCGCGCGGCGCGTCGCGCAACGAGCCGGCGCCGGATCGCGCCCGCTCCACCTGGTAGAAGCGCTCAAACACCCGCGCCTGGTCCTCCATGGGAATCCCGCTGCCATTGTCCTCGACCACAAACTCCACGTCATGCCCCACCCCGCGCCACGCCAGACGCACGCGGCCGCCCTCGGGCGTAAACTTCAACGCGTTGTCCACCAGATTGTCCAGCACCATGCGCAGCAGCCCGGGATGAACGTGAATGCCCGGCAGGGAGTCCGATCCGTCGATGACCAGTTGCATTCGCTTCTTTTCCACCGGCGGCGCGAACCTCTCCACCAGCTCTTCGCAGAAACGCGGCAGGTCAACCGCCTGCGGATGGAACCGCGCGCTCGGCGCCTCAAGCTTGGAGAGGTCCAGCAGATCGCGCACCAGTTCCTCGAGCCAACCCGTCTGCCGATCGATCACGTCCACGCAACGCTTCAGCGCCACGGCGTCCGCGACGGGATCGAGCGATCGCACCGTTTCCGCGGCCATGCGGATCGCGGCGATCGGCGTGCGCAGCTCATGCGAGGCATTCGCCACCAGGTCGCTCTTCACCTGCACGACGCGCGACAGCTCGGTCACGTCCGTCAGCACCAGCAGCCGCCCTTCCTCGCCCTCGTCGTTCGGCTTGTCGTGCAGGCGGATCGGCGAGCTTCGCGCCAGCAGGAACACCGATCCCCCGCGCCGGCGAATCTCCACGCGACGATCCTGGGCCTCGCGGTCGTCTCCTTCCTCCAGCTTCCGATCCATGCGCAGCATGGCCTGAAGCTCGAACAACGGCACGCAAGCCTCGATGGGCATCCCGATGAAGCGCTTCGCAGAGCCGGCGCCGTCGGCCGTGAGATCCAGCAACTGGACGGCAGCCGGGTTCATCAGCACGATGCGCGCGGCTCGATCGGCCACGACGACGCCGTCGCGCACGCGCGAGAGCAGCTCCTCCAGCGTGCTTTGCTGTCGATCGATGACGGCGTGCCGCGCGGCGAGGTCTTCGCGCAGGCGATGCAGGCTCATCGCCACCGAGTCCAGCGCGGCGGATCCCGTGCCCACGGCGCTTGCCTCGCTCCCTTGCAGCCTGACAAGCCGCGTGAGAGGGAGGCTCCAGATCAGCGAAATGCCCGCCGCCAGCGCGCATCCCACGGTTCCGACGCCCAGCGCGATCCGCAGGAAGGCCGATGTCACGCCCGTATCCCCCGCGTCAAGACATGCCGACGGAAGGCCCGCCCGAACCACCGCCCGTGGCGCGATGGCGGGGCCGACGCGCGCCGCGGCGAAGGCGAACTCGCGCGCCAGCGGATACGACCAGCGCACGGCCAGCGCCTCACCGTTTCGCAAAGCGTCCGCGACCTCCGGCGCGTTCGCCTCTGCATCGCCGCCCGAAAGACCCTGCGAATCCGCCAGCAGCCGTCCATCCGCCGCGACGATCGTCAAACGCAGGTCGGCGTGGAGCGAAGCGGCAAACGACCTGACCCGCCGCTGGACATCGGGAAGTTCGCCGCCCGTTTCGGGAAGGTCGCCGGCCGTTTCGGTCACAGAAGCCCACATGCTCGCCGTCGCGCGTGCGAACGACTTCAGCCGTTCCTCCTCCTGTCGTCGATACTCGCGCTCGTGTGCGAGCAGCATCAGCGCCAGAACCACCATCACGGCAAGCAGCAGCGGCGCCGCATGGCCCGCGAACAAGCGCCAGAAGAATCGAGGTGACTTTGCCATGGATGCCGTCGATCGCCGATCCGCCCGCCGCGCAGGTCAGCTTCGGGAGCCTAACACGCGGCGCGCCGGCTCGAAAGCGCCCCTCGGCGCGGAGAACCAGCGCTGCTTTCGCGCAAGATTGGACCACGGCCGCAACGCGCGCCGGCGCCGTGATGTGGCGCCCCAGGGCAGCAGGCGGTGGCGCCTGGCGCCGTCGGGCAGGTGGGTTGAGCGGTCGAGCGCGCACGGCCGAGCATGCGCGACGGGCGGCATGACTTGGGGTGCTCGCCCTGCGAAAAAACACCGGGAACCGCCGTTTCCGTTTGCCCCGCGCGCCCACTCAGGACGGGGAGGCTCCCGACGGCGGTCAGATCACGCCGGGCCAACGCAGCGCGGACTTCAACGCGCATCGAAATTCGGCTACGACGGGGCAGCGCACCCACCGCGGGGCCTCGAGCCTCAAGCCGCGCTCAGCCCGCCGGTTTCGCCATCGCCTTCACGGCCGCATCAAGCTTGTCCGTTATCCGCTGCTGCGAATCCGATCCCCACCCCGACATGCGCAGCGTTACCTTTCCCTCGGCGTCGATCACCACGAACCCCGGAAGCCCGAAGATCCGGTACTGCCGGGAAACCGCGCCGGCTTCCGCAAGCTGGGGGTACTTGGCCGGTTTCTGGCGGAGGAAGTCCCGGGCGACCTGCACCTCGTCCTCCACGTTCATGCCGATGACGACCACGCCCTTGTCCTTGTACGACTGCTGAAGCTGCTCGATCCCGGGCATCGCCAGGATGCACGGCTTGCACCACGTTGCCCAGAAGTCCAGCAACACGACTTTGCCTCGGAAATCCGAGAGCTTGTGTTTCTTGCCGTCGAAGTCCGCAAGTTCCCAGTCGGGCGCGAGCTCGCCCTCCTCCAGCCGATCATGTTTGCGCGTCCGCTTCCCCGTGCCGTCGTCGGGGGAAGGCACGTCGAGCGAAGGCGGGAGATTGGCCGCGGCCGGGACGCCGCCGGCAGGGATCGACGCAGCGCCCGGATCAGCGCTTCCGCTCGGCGAGTGCGTTCCGCCGTCGCCCGCCTGCGGCTTGGAAGTTTCGGCCGGCGGCGAGCCGGCGGGCGGCTGGGGCGCCGGATTCGCCTTTGGAAGCTCGAACGCCTTCGCGTCCAGCGCGATGTTCACCTTGAGATTGGACAAGACCAAAGCGGTGCCGGCTTCCGCGTGCTTTCCCGTAATGTCCGGGATGCGGGCGGATTTCCACTCGACGCGCCGCGGCAGGTGGTCGTCCACGGCAAGAAACCAACGCGCCCGAAACACCTCCCGCGTCTCATAGTATGCCGGCAGATTGCGGCTTTTTTCCGGCTCGAACTCGGTGGAGACGACGTGGCAGCTTACGCCCTCAACGTCCTGCTTACCCTCGTACTTGTAGGTCTTCGCGTTCAGCGCGTGCTGAAACTGGTAGTCGCTGGGGACATAGTCCTTCAGCAGCAGGCGAATCTCCTCGCGCCGAATGACGTCGCGCTGCTCTCGCGGATTGCCTTGAAAGACGACCTGGTCCTTCTCAAACAGGATCGCGCAGGTCGTTCCGTCATACGCCAGACGAAACGGATTCGACTTGCCCTCCTCGCCGTAGCCTCCGCGGATTTCCACCTTGGCGCCGAGGGGGTCATCCCCGCCAATCGGCGCGAACACGACGCTTCCCTTGATTTTCGGCGCCTTGTCCTCGACGAGGCCCATGCCGAAGAATCGCGCGTCGTATGATCCGGATTTCAGACCGGTCACAGCCTTCAGCGCGTCTTCGAAAAGCTGCCTGCAGTCGGGCGCCTCCTGCGACGCGGCGGGCGCTTCCGGCAGGGGCGCGGGCTTGTCCTGTCCCGCGGGCTTGTCCTGCGCCGCCGGCGCATCCTGCGCGATGTTTTCCATCCGTGAGACCACCGGCGCGACGGGGAGAACCCCGGGAGCGCCGAACCCACAACACGATATGAACAACACAATCATGGTCATCTCCCGGCAAACTCCCGCGCCATGGAATCAGCACCGCACTCGACGGCGTTGGATGCCCGACCGATCGAGCCGTGCCACTTCGGCGCTGCGCTGCTGCTCCGGTTCCGCACTCATTGTATCCATCCGCGGAGCACGGAAAATCCCGACACCTCCCAAGTTCGCTTCACAACCACACATGCCCGCATTCCGGACAGGTTCCGCTCTCGTTGCCCTTAAGGTGATAGCCGCACTTCACGCATCGGTCCGCGCGGGAGCGCATCTGCTGGCGCAATGACAGCCCCGTCCGCTCCTTCTCCTCCCTCATGCCGATCATGATCGGCGCGACCACGAAAACCCACGCCCCCGCGCACACGAGCATCGTCAGTTTTCCCCATTTCGGCCAAACTGGCGGGTAGGCCGCCGCGACGACCAGCCCGGCGGCAAGCCCGGGGAACATGAAGCCTATGTAACGCGCCGTTAACATGCGCTGGATCGCTCCGCCCGACCGGTTGGGCGCGGCTTTCGGCATCGGCCAAGGTGGCAACGCCAAGCAGAGCCTCCCCGAGTTCCCCGCTCCCGGCGGCCTCCCATTCAAAAGTTGGAACTTCGCCCCGTCCGCCCCTATCATACGCGCATGAAGCCGCGGATCGAACCTCGGGAATTTGCGCTGGAGCTTGCTCGGATCGCCGCCGACCACAAGGCCGACAACGTGGTCGTGCTCGACCTGCGCGGGCTGACCTCCATCACCGACTACCTCGTCATTTCCACGGGAACGTCGGAGCGGCAAATGCGCGCCGTGGCCGATCACGTGCGGGAGTACGCAGCCAAGGTCGGCGAGAGGCCTTACGGGATGAGCGGCTACGAGAGCGAGTCCTGGCTCCTGCTGGATTTCGTGGACGTGGTCGTGCACGTGTTCTCGCGCGAGGCTCGGGATTACTACGATCTGGAGCTGTTGTGGGGCGACGCGCCGCGGCTGGCGTGGGCACGGTCGGAAACGGCGTAGCGAGATCGAGGCAGCATCATCGGGATCGCCGGAATCCTCCGAGTCCCGACGGCGACCGGCCAGCTTACGGAGACACATCGGTGGCCTGGCTGGCCTGCCCTCGCGACGATCCTTCGCGCGGTGCGTTCTTCGGCACGATCAGCACACCTCCGCATTCGGGGCAGCGCACGCGCTTGCCCCGCGCCTTGTCAGGCACGCGCAACAGTGTCCGGCACTGCAGATTGGGACAGACGAGCGCTACCGCCATGAGGGTTCCAAACCTCCGACACCCTGAACTTCGGGATTCCTGCTTCGGAGATGATGCTGATGTGGGTTTATCGTCGCTGTCCGCACGCAGGTTGACGCAGACGCACGCCTCGCGGTTATCGGAGCGCCGCCGCGGCCGGGCTGACCCCCCCTCCATCGCGAGGCAGCGCAGAGGGAAGGTGAAGCGCCCATCATCCCCTCCTTTCCGCCCATCATCGCCTCCCTTCCAAGGAGGAGCAGGAGCAGGATGAACCGCGTCCACCACTCCCATCTCGTCCAGGGAGGGGCTGAGGGAGAGTGTCCAGCGCGTGCGGTCCAATCCGCCGGCATAGCGCTGCTTCGCGAAGGCGCGTATTCCGGCAGACTTCTCTCGGCCTGTGCCGAGTCGTAACATCGCCCAGCGCCATGCAGGGACCCCGCTGGCCAGGAGAAGACCGTGGGCTTGACGTTCGAATCGTGTTCGACGCTGCTGGCGTCTCTCGGTCAGCAGCACCTGTTGCGTTTCTGGAGTCTTCTGGATTCGCAGAAGCAGGAGCGAATCCTGCGCGACATCGCGCAAGTCGATCTCTCGTTAATCGCGCAGCTTGTGCGCGAGAACGCCGCCGGGGCCTCGTCGCCCGTCCATCCGCCGTCCTGCATTGAGCCGGCACCGACGCTCCCGGATCCATGGACCGCCGGCGCCGAGCACGACTACCCGGGTGCAAGAGCCATCGGCGAGAACCATATTCGGCAGAACAAGGTGGCCGCGATGATCGTCGCCGGCGGGCAGGGCACGCGGCTGGGCTTCGACGCCCCCAAAGGCCTGTTCCCGATCTCCCCGATCCGCAACGCCACGCTCTTCCAGTGGTTCGCCGAAGCCCTGGTCGGCGCTCGTCGCCGCTTCAACGCCGCGATCCCCTGGTACATCATGACCAGCCCGGTCAATGATCAGGCCACGCGCCGCTACTTCGCGCAGCAGCGCTTCTTCGATCTTGGAGAGGACACCGTCCGCTTCTTTTCGCAGGGCGTCATGCCGGCCGTCTCCACGGACGGCAAGATTCTGCTCGAGAGCATGCACGCGCTTGCCCTCTCGCCGGATGGACACGGGGGCAGCCTCACGGCCTTGGCGCGCAGCGGCTTCCTCGACGACATGAAACGACGCGGCATCGACACGCTCAGCTACTTCCAGGTGGACAACCCCCTCGTGCGACCCGTCGATCCCCTGCTGATCGGGCTTCATCTCCGCGAGCAAGCCGAAGTCTCATCGCTCACGATCGGCAAGGCGGACGACCTTGAACGCGTCGGGAACTTTGTCCGCACCGGCGATCGCAACCACGTCATCGAGTACACCGAGCTGCCGGACGCGCTCGCCCGCCGCCGCGACGCGCTAGGCCGGCGCCTTTTCGACGCCGCCAACCTCTCGATCTTCGTCTTCTCGCTGCCGTTCCTGGAACGCATCACCGGCGCGGGCGACGAGCTGCCCTGGCACCGCGCGCTGAAGAAAGTGCCGTGCCTCAATCCGGCCACCGGCGAGCGCCTCGACCCGAAGGAGCCTAACGCCATCAAGTTCGAGCGCTTCGTGTTTGACGCGCTGCCGCTCGCTTCTCGCTCGCTGCTGCTGCGTGGTCGGCGCGAGGAGTGCTTCTCGCCGGTGAAGAACGCCAGCGGCGCGGACAGCGCCGAGCAGGCGCGCCGCGACATGTCTCTCCGCGGCGCCCGTTGGCTGGCGGCCAGCGGCGTTCACGTGGAGTGCCGTCCCGACGGCGCGCCGACGCGCCCGATCGAAATCAGCCCCGCGCTGGCTCAGGACGCCGAGGAACTCCGGCAAGCCCTGCAAACTCTCCCCTCCCCCTCCTCGTCCGGTCCCATCCTCCTGACCGCGAGATGACAACGCGGCAAGGCCCCGCACGTTCCGCAGGGGTCGCGGCGGGGGTGTGTGGCAAGGCTCGAATCTCATGAGTCCGCGGCAGCGGAGCCGTACGGAGCGGGCGGCGCGTTTGGGCTTCAACGTCCACGGTCTGGCGAGTACGCCAGACCGTGCCACCCGATGGAGCACAGGTTGGAAACCTGTGCTACACCACCGGTTGGAAACCGGTGCCACACGGGTTGGAAACCTGCGCCGCATTCACTGGTTGGACAACCGGTGCCGCACGAGCGCGCGGAATGCGAGCTAGGTTATTCCGGTGCCTTCGAGCTGCGGGAGCGTCATGCGGAAGTGCGCGCCGCCGAGGCTCTCGTCCTTTCGCGCGACGAGTTCCAGCTTCCCGCCCAGGAGCCGGCACCAGTTGCGCGCGAGTGCCAGCCCCAGCCCCAGCCCGCCCTTCGCCTTGGATTCGGCGGTTTTTCCGCGTCGAAACGGCGTGTACAGGTGACGCGCGTCCTCCGCCTCGATGCCCGGACCGTTGTCGATCACATCAAGGTGGATGCGTTCGTGAGCTTCATCCAGCCGCATGACCACGCGGGAGGAAGCGCCATTGCGACCGTGGCGGCAGGCGTTGGCCACCAGCACGCCCGCCACGCACATGACCAGGTCGATGTCGGTGCGCAGCGGCGCGCCGTCCTTCCACTGATTGTCGAGCACCAGCTCGACGCCCTCGTCCTCGCACGCGCGCGCGAACGTGGATCGGGCGCGGTTTAGGAACTCGTCCGCGGAGATCGTCTGCGGGTTGAGCCGCACCCGGCGGTTCTCCACGCGTGCGTACTCGAGCACGCCGTTCACCAGGTCGGCCAGTCGCTTGGACTCGCGGTTGAGGATCTCAAGGTATTCCTGCCGGGATTCCTCCGGAACGAGTCCCTCGGCCAGCATGTCGGTGTAGAGCCGGAACGTCGTCAGCGGCGTCCGCAGCTCGTGGGCGACGGCGTAGGCGAACTCGACCCGGCGGTGGGAGACAGCCAGGAGCGTTCGCAGCCCCAGCCCGATCACCCCCAGCGACACGAGCGCCAGCACCCACAGGAGCAGGAGCGTCGCGCGGCTCTCGTTCCAGACAAAGAGCGGCGCATGATCGTCCACCGGCGCCACATCCAGAAACGCGGGCAGCGTCGCCATCATGTTGTGCGCCTTGAACTCGCGGGCGATCGGCGCCGGTTTGATCTGCGCGTGACCGTAGAGGCTCGCGACGGGCTTGAGCAGTTCCGCGGAGAGCTTGCCCCAATCGGCCAGAAACCCCTGGTAGATGGCCAGTCCGTCCGTCGGATCGCCGACCGTGACCCGGCGCAGAAAGACGAGCTTCTGCCCCGGCATCTCCGGGATCGTCACCCACATGGGATACAGCGCCGAAACCCGAACCGCCCTGTCTTCCTCGAATTCCGGCAGCGCATCCGAATCCACCTTGCTTTGCGGGAGCAGCGTTCCCTTCAACACCTCGACAGGGTCACAGGCCTCCATGGGCATGCTCTGCTGCTGGACGTTGCGGTTCATTTCCAGCCGCTGCTGGAAACTCTGCAGACCCTTCTCGCGCGCGGCTTCATAACGATCCTGTCCGCGGGGGACGATGGCATTGGCCCACTGCTGGGGCTGTGCCGGCTCGAGGGTGCGCTCGTATGTGGAGTACAAGTCTTCCGCAGCGGCCATGCGAAAGGTCAGCTCGTGATAAGGGACCGCGCCGCGGAGAAACGTAAGGCGCTCCTCGACCAGCTTGCGCCGACTTCCCGTCACATGGTCGATCCCGCGGAGAGCCGGCGTGTCTCCCGGAGTCTGCGGCGAAGTCCAGTCGCCCAGAGGATTCGGGCCTGACGGCTGCTCCGGCGTCACCTGGAAGTAAAGGTCGATCCAGTCGCGCCACGTGTCGCCCTTCACCCACTGCTCGTGAATCGGCGACTCCACGACATACCGCGTTCGATCCGCGTCGCCGCCCTCCGTCGCGTCGTACAGCGTCGTCGGGTTGTACAGCGCCGTGTAATGCAGGTAGGACCGCCCGGACTCCTGCGCGAGGAGGGGCATGAACTCGTTGTCGATGCGCCACAGGGCGGCCTGCAGCCCTTCCTCCCCCGCGGCTTGAAGCTCATACCGTTCCAGCCGCACGGTGAGCCAGGTCGCCCAGGCCAGACCGCCGATGACCCCCACGCACACCAGCGCGAAGCCCGCGGTCGCCAGCGTTTTCATCCGATTCATGCCGCTCATGGGTTCGCTTCTCGCCGAAGGATGCGGCGCCGCCGGGTCATGGCGCCACGGTCGCGCCGGCTTCCGCCAGCACCTCGACCTCCGCGCCGAGCATGTAACCCTTGCCGCGCACGGTCACAATCCAATCCTGCCCTTCGGCGTCCGGCGCCTCGCCGCTGAGCTTGTTGCGCAGGCGCGTGATGTGCATGTCGATGGCGCGAGTCTCGACGCGCCCGTCGCGGATGCCCCAGACGGAGCTGAGCAGCGACTCGCGCGAGACGGCCTGCCCGCGCTGCAGGGCGAGCCGGCGCAGCAGCTCCGCCTCCATCTCCGAAAGCGCCACGCGCTGTCCGCCCGCGAGGTTCAGCTCGTGCCGCGCGCAGTCCGCCACCGTCTTGCCCAACTTCAGCCGCACCACCGGCTCCGGCCGCTCCGGGCTTCGTCGCAGGACGGCCTCGACGCGCGCCAGCAGCTCGCGCGAGGAGAACGGCTTGACCACGTAGTCATCCGCGCCGAGCTTCAGCCCGCGCACGCGATCCTCTTCCGCTCCGCGCGCCGTGAGGATGATGACCGGCAGCGACGCATGAGTCTCGCGCAGCGCCGCCAGCACGTCGAATCCGTCCACCTTGGGCAGCATCAGATCGAGCAGCACGAGGTCCACCCCCGCGCGGCGCGACTCCTTCAGCCCCACCTCGCCATCCGCGGCTTCCACCGGCTCGTACCCCGCCATCCGCAGGATATCGACGACGCCGCGGCGAATGGCCGGTTCATCTTCCACCACGACAATGCGACGCTTGGGACTCATGGGATTTTATCCTCGCCGACTGAAAACCTCTGTCAGGATGTCGGTCAAGTCTAACCCTCGATTCCAGCGGCGTCTGTCACCGATCTGTAACGCGCTCAGCCGGCTCCCGCCCGCAGAAGCAGCGGCTCGCGGTACAGGCAGTAATACAGGGCGTAGCCCCCTCCGCCCACGGCCGTCACCAGCAAGAACGCCTTGATCCGACGCAGCGCCGCGTGGAATTGTCGCAGGCGGTTCGGATCCGCGGCGAGCGCCGTGAGGAACCTCATGCGGCTGCCGATGGACGAATGCCGCCAACTGAACTCCTCGTGCTCGATGCCGTTGAGCAGCGCCACGCGGTCCAGCGCGGAGGCGAACACGGCGGCGGCCGTGGCGCAAAGCCGACGCCCCTCAGTGTGCGGCGCGGAAGGGTGAAGGGCGCAGGGCAGCGCGCAGCCCTCCGCCTCCGGCGTCACGCACGTCGCGCCGAACCAGTCCGCCTCGCGCTCGAAGCTGCGCGAGATGTGGCCGAACCCGAAGCCCCACGTACACGCCGTCAGCAGGACGCCGACCAGCTCCAGCGTCGTGTTCGAGAGGTTCGGCGACAAGGTCAAGAGCAGCTCCAGCGCGCCAGAAACCGCGAGCATGGCCACGAACGCGAAGAGCAGGAAGAACTCGATGTGCCGCCGCCGGATGTGCCCGGCTTCATGGCCGAAGACGGCTTCGATCTGCCGGTCGTTCATCGACTGCAGCAGGCCGTCGGAAAGCAAGACGTACCGCACCGGCGCGACAAGCCCCATCACCGCGGCGTTGATCATCATGCCGTCGCTTTTCCACAGCAGAACGTCGCGGCAGCGAAGCCCGATCGCGCGGCACACCGCCTCCAGCCGGTCTCGCAGCGGTCCGCGCTCCAGCTGGGTCGTGCTCCAGACTCGAGTCAGCAGCAGCGGCGACACGAGGAAGACGAGGAACGCCACCGCTCCCAAAAGAAGGTCCGGGGCGAAGGGCCAGGGCGCCACGTTCCGCCGGATCCACGCGCCGTAGCCGCGCGCGAGGTTGGCGGTGAAGAGGATGAGCAGCATCGGCAGCGCGACGACCAGGATGTGAAAGCGAAAGTTGAAGAGGACGAATCCCCAGCGTGAAAAGCCATGCGCGGGGTCGCTCGGTCTTGTTCGCGGCTCGCCCATCTCCGCCCGGAAGGCCCGCTCCACCGGGTGCGAAAACGCCCAGAGCGCCGCGGCGCAGACAAAGTACGGTACGAGCAGGAGGACGTCCGAGGCGATCCGCAGCCACGGACTGCGGGTCAGGCCGTAACACGCGATGGGCCAGGGCGTTGCGTAGAGCACGATGCCGAAGCCGATCAGCAGCGAGGCCTTGATCGTGGTCATCCAGCGGTGGTGCAGGTGATGCGCGTCGTGCAAGTCTCCGCCCACACCGCCCATGCGGCGCAAGGCCGCCTTCGTGGCGATCCGGGTGAGCAACGCGGTTCCAAGGAGAAGCGCCGCGACCGCGGCGAAGGCCCATGCCCATTCCCGCGCGCCTGCGGACGCATCCCCCCGAAGCTGGTCGGATCGGAAGAAGACGAGCGCAAAGACAATGAGCGTTTGCAGATACATGTGCCCGAGGATTGTAGCTCGACCGCGAGCCTGGCGCACTGCCTCCTTGAAGCGACGACGCATTCGAAACGGTTGGGGGGGCTGGCCTCTGGCCCGCCGGCGGGCGAGGACGCCCGCCCCCCCTCAAGCCCGCCCCCCCTCAAGCCCGTCCCCCCAAGATCGAACGCTGCGGTATTTGCGAGGCACTACGCTAGGCATCAACTAGGTTTGCCGGGCTGCTGTCGAGGTGAGCCGGGTTGGCGCTCGCTGAACGGTTCTCCGAGCGCAGTGGCTGTTCTGCAATTTGTGCGGTGAACGGGGGCGGCTCGATGCCCGACCGCTTCAGCGATGCGCGCACCAGCCCGAGGAAGAACGGCGACGGATTCAGCGGGCGACCGGTCAGCTCCGGGTGCGCTTGCGTGGCGAGGAAGAACGGATGCAGCCGCTCGGGCAGCTCCAGCACCTGCATGATCGGGTGATTCGGCGCCTTGCCGGAGAAGATCATCCCCGCGGCTTCGAGTCGCTCGATGTACACGGGGTTGACTTCGTAGCGGTGGCGGAAGCGAAGGCGGATGTGGTCCTGTCCGCCGCACAGCCGGTGGATGAGGCTCTCCGGCTTGAGCACAACGTCGAACCCGCCCAGCCGCATGTTCCCGCCCAGACCCTCGATGCGTTTCTGCTCCGGCAGCAGGTCGATGACCGGGTCCGCGCAGTCGCGGTCCAGCTCGGTCGTGCTCGCGTGCTTAAGCCCCAGCACGTTGCGCGCGAACTCGATCACGGCCATCTGCATCCCGTAGCAGATGCCCAGGTAGGGCACGCCCGCCGTCCGCACGTACTCGATGCACTCCAGCTTTCCGTCCACGCCGCGGAAGCCGAATCCGCCCGGCACGATGACGCCGTGAATGTGCTGCAGCCGGTCGGCCACGTTGGACGCGGTCAGTTCCGAGCTGTCCACCCACTCCATCTGCACGCGCGCGTTGGACTGCGTGCCGGCGTGCTCAAGCGCCTGGATGATGCTGGCGTAGCTGTCGCGCACCGTCGTGTATTTGCCGATGATGCCGATGGTCATGGGGTACTGCGCGCCGCGGAACTTGCCGATGTAGCCGTTCCACGTGCGCCGGGCCTGCTCTTCCCGCTGTTCATCCACGAGCGGTTGCACGTGCAGAATGTCGAGCACGGCCTGGTCGATGCCCGCGCCGTGCAGCATCTCCGGAATGAGGTAGATGCTCTCGCAGTCGTGCATGGAAAAGACGCGGTTCATGGGCACGTTGGAATAAAGCGCCAGCTTCTCCCGCGCCTTTTGCGCCACCGGGCGATGCGCGCGGCAGGCGATGATGTGCGGCTGGATCCCAGCGGCGTTCAGCAGCTTGAGGTTGATCTGTGCGGCCTTGGACTTCTGCTCGCCCAGCGACTGCGGCTCGATGACGTACGTGAGCGCGACGAAGCAGAAGTTCTCCGCGCCTTCCTCGTAGGCCATTTCTCGGACGGCCTCGATGTAGTAGGCGTTCTCGACGTCGCCCACCGTGCCGCCGATTTCGACAAAGACGACGTCGGCGCGGCTGGACACCGCCAGTTCGCGCAGGCGGTATTTCACCTCGCCGGTGACGTGCGGGATCATCTGCACGTCGCGCCCGAGGTAAAGACCCTTGCGCTCCTTCTCGATGACGGTGGCGAAGATCTGCCCGCTGGTGGAGAAGTTCAGGCGCGTGAGATCCTGGTCGAGCATGCGCTCGTAGGTTCCCAGGTCCATGTCGCATTCCATGCCGTCGTCCAGGACGAAGACCTCACCGTGGCGGAAGGGGTTGAGCGTGCCGCTGTCGCGGTTGAGGTAGCCTTCGAGCTTGATGGGGGCGACCTTCAAGCCCTTGTCCTGAAGAATCTTCGCCAGGGAGCTGGAAAAGATGCCCTTGCCCAGCCCGCTCATCACCGTGCCGAAGGTGACGACGTACTTCGTCCGGCCCTTGGCGTAGCCGGCGGGAAGGGGGGTGTAGAACTCGGTCTCGTCCGAAACGTGGCTGACACTGGAGAGGATTTCGTCGGCGCTCATGATCGCGTCTCGGGTCACGGGTTTCGGGTCACGGTTTCGGGTCGGTGGTCCGATGCGGCAGCGACTCCGCCGCGCACCGCGCCGGATCCGGCTGCCGCTGACACCCTCGCCCCGCCAACCTCATCGAGCGCCCTACACCGGGCGCCCGATCGCTTCCCCTCTCCTTCGGCCCACACGGACCGCGTAACCGTCACTTCCCCTTCGCCCGGCGCACAAAGGCCGCGTAGTCTTCCGGCGTGTCAATGCCGGGCGCCTGGGGATCCACGATCAAAACGAAGACCGACCGGCCGTGCTCCAGCCAGCGCAACTGTTCGAGCGACTCCGCCTCTTCGAGGGAACTGGGCGGCATCTTAACGCGATCGGCGATTTGCATCAAGACATCCGCGCGATAGGCATAAACGCCCAGATGCAGCAGCCAGCGCGACGCCCGGTCCGCCTCGCCTTTCGTCGCCCGCGGGTATGGAACAAGGCTCCTTGAAAAGTATAGCGCGCGAGAGCGGCTATCCACCACGACCTTCACGCAGTTCGGATCCGCGGGAGAGCCGGGTCCGCTGCGGGGGCCATCGTCCGAGAACCGCGACGCCAGCGTGAAGATCTCGGCGGTGGGATCGTCCCCGCGCTGCGCCAAGGTCGAGGCCAGCCGGACCAGCGCCTCGGCGTCGATTTCCGGCTCATCGCCCTGAATGTTGATGACCCAGTCGCTCGGGGCCAGCTTCAGCGCGCGGGCGACTTCGGCGACGCGGTCGGTGCCGCTGGGGTGATCCGCCCGCGTCATCATGGCCTTGCCGCCGAAAGATATCACAGCGTCGAGAACTCGCGGGTCGTCCGTGGCGACATGAAAGTCCTGGATGGGACCCTGCGCCTGCAGCACCCGCTCCCAGACGTGCTGGATCAGGTATTTGCCGGTCTCTCGGAGCAGCGGCTTTCCCGGCAGGCGCGAGGACGCATAGCGAGCCGGGATGACGGCGATGATGGCCAAGGATTCGCTCCGCGCGGCGGCAAGGCGACCCGTGCGCCTGGCGGCCACCAACTGAGCGGAGTATTCGATCCATCACGGACTGTGTCAACGGGAGACGAGCCGGAGCATCCCAGGACAGCACGAGTCTCTTTGTGGCTGGACGAGTCGATGCCGGGTGGCATGCTCTCGCTGTACTCAGCGTGAGCATGGGGTTGCCCACTGCGCGGCGCATGGCTACCCGCTGCGCGTGAAGCCATGCCACCCGGGGTGAAGCCATGCCACCCGGGGTGAAGCCATGCCACCCAGCCCAACCCTGAACCCTGAACCCGGCACTCACGGTATCGAACCCGTCTTGACCCTGACGCGGCGCGGCGCTAACGTGACCGGCGGTTATCAGGCATGGTCACGCAGCGCGGCAATGGCGTTTTCCTTCGATCGGCATCGGTCCTCGCCCTTGCGGCGGCGCTGAGTCTGGCCGGCTGCGAGCAGATGCGCGACTGGCCTTGGGGCTGGCCTTTCGTTCAGCGGCAGCGCGCCGGCGAGTCGTCCGCCAAGCCGGCAACTGAAGGGGATGCGCCGCAGCACCCCTTCGCCGAGTTCACGCAGCCGCCCGATCTCTCCGAGCCGACGACCGAAATCCTGCTCGTGCAGTTCGACCTGTTGCGCGTGGAGCTGCCGTCCGCTCCGCTGCGGCACTCGCTGAACTTGTGGAATCACGTTGACGAGATGCGCGTCGATCCCGCCGTGGCGCCGGTGCTGGCGCAGAACGGCGTACGCATGGGGGTGGCCTCGGCGGACGCATGGGAGGCGATGCAGGCCATCCTGAAATCCTCGCAGGCGACGACGGCCATCGCCACGCAGACGCTTCAGGCGGGCCTGCCGCTGCTGCTGCAGGTGGGCGAGTTTGCCGAACCGGCGACGGTGTTCGTGTATGGTCCTTCCGGTGAACTCGTCGGAGAGACCTTGCAGCCGGGGCGCATGATGATCCGCCTGGATTATGAAGTGCCCCCCCCGAAGCGCGATCGCGTGCGGCTGCTCGTCGAGCTGGACGTCTTTCCGCCGGAGAGCACGTCGGCGTGGGTGCTGTCGCCGTCGCAAGCCGGCGAGCTGACGCCGTCGCACCAGTTCCGCGAGTTGCTGGCGAGCCTCGTCCTCGTCCCCGGCGAGATGCTGGTCATCGGCCCGCACGAGAACACGACCAACGGGTTTCTGACCGGCAGCCGGTATTTCACGCACAGCGCGTCGGGTCAGACGATGGACACCCTGCTGCTCATCACCGTCAATCTCCAGCGGCAGAAGCTCCGCAAATGACGCCGCCCTCGACCACGTCTCCCCCCCCCCGTGCATCCGGCCCGCCCTCCGCGACCGGGGCGGCGTGGGAACCGCTGTTTCCCTATGCGGCACACGAACTGGGCGTCGGCGGGGCGATGCTGCGATACGTCGACGAAGGTCAGGGCGAGCCGATCCTGATGCTGCACGGCAACCCGACGTGGTCGTTTTATTATCGCCGGCTCATCGCCGCATTCCGCTACACGCATCGCGTGATCGCGCCGGATCACGTGGGCTGCGGACGCTCGGATAAGCCGCGGGACTACCCTTATACGCTTCGGCGGCACATCGAAAACGTGGAGCAGTTGGTTGAGCAGCTCGACTTGCGGGACGTCACGCTGGTCGTGCACGACTGGGGCGGGGCGATCGGGTTTGGCGCGGCGCTGCGAATGCCGCAGCGGTTCCGGCGATTCGTGGTGCTCAACACCGCGGCCTTCTTCGGGCGGATTCCGATGCGCATTCGCATGTGTCGCTGGCCTGTCTTGGGCGATATCGTGGTGCGCGGGCTGAACGGCTTTGCCCGGCCTGCGGTGTTCATGGCCTGCAAGCGGCGCGAGCGCATGACCGCGGATGTTCGCGCGGGGTATTTGGCGCCCTACGACACATGGGCGCATCGTCGCGCCGTGCTGGCGTTCGTGCGCGACATTCCAACATCGCCCGCGCAGGACAGCTATGCGGTCATCGATGAGATTCAGCGCGGGCTGTCCACGCTGACCGGGCGCCCGATGCTGATCTGCTGGGGCGGGCTGGACTTCTGCTTCAACGACGCGTTCCTCGGCGAGTGGATGCGCCGCTTCCCCGGCGCCGAGGTGCACCGGTTCGCGGATGCGGGGCACTATGTGCTGGAGGACGCGCACGAACGCATCGTGCCGGTGATTTCCGAGTTTCTCGCAAGGAGGTGACAAGCGGTTGTCCCGCCATGCGGGTTAACGCAGTGCAGAGGGCGGCACAGTGCATTGGCCGGCGCATTGCCGGGGGGGGGGCATGGCATTGGATGGAGCCGTGCAACGGGCGGCACGAGTCCACAGCAGCGCACGCGTGCATCGCCATGGCGACCGCGGATCCTGCTTCGCAGAGGAGGCTGCCGGGCACTGCGTATTTCCACGCTCGCGGAACGACCTCAGCGATCGCAGCCGATCTCGCGCGGATCGCGTATTGGCGGGACGCAAAGGCAGGTCATCGACCGCGATGAATGATGCGCCGACATGAGTGCGGCGCCGTCATGCACAGATCTCATGCGCGGTTCCGGGGCGGCTTCAGCCGTGGAGCATGATCCACTCCCGTGGATGGCCTGAAGAAGCGCCGTCCACACGATTTGACAATAGGTCATCGTCGTTCTCAACAAGGCCTGCTTCGCTAAGGATCAGTCGCAGAAGGAGCTGGGCGGATTGACTGCGTTGGAGGTACACTCCCGCAAGGTCATCTTGCCCCTCCGGCATGGTTTGACCCAGGAGGAAGTCGCTGGGTACTCTGCATTGCTTGCAGATCGCGTTGCCGCAAGAAGCAGCGAAGAGCTTGATTCAATCGTTGTCAAAGTCTCGGAGGTCATCTAATAATGCTCGTCCCTTACCGACCCGAACCCTACGTCGATTTCACTCAGCCCGATCCACGGCAGCGGATGCTTGACGCTCTCGCGATGGTCAAGTCGCAGCTTGGGCGGACGTACCCCTTGTGGATCGGCGGGGAGCCGGTGACCACGAAGGAGACGTTCAACTCCGTCAGCCCGGCCGACCCCGGTCGCGTGGTCGGCGTGATGTGCAAGGCCGATGCGGCGCTGGCGGACCGGGCGGTGCGGGCGGCGGCGGAGACGTTCAAGACGTGGAGCCGCGTCGATCCGGACGTGCGCGCCCGCGTGCTCATCAAGGCCGCGGCGATCATGCGGCGGCGCGTGTACGAGCTGTCGGCGTGGATGTGTTACGAGGTGAGCAAGAGCTGGATCGAGGCCTACGCGGACACGTGCGAGACCATCGACTTCCTCGATTTCTACGGGCGGGAGATGATGCGGCTGGGGGGCGCGCAGCCGGTGACGCCGTATCCCGGCGAGGAGAACGAGGTCCGCTACATGCCGCTGGGCGTCGGCGTGGTGATCCCGCCGTGGAACTTTCCGCTGGCGATCTGCGCGGGCATGACGACGGCCGCGGTGGTGTGCGGCAACACGGTGTGCCTCAAGCCCGCGAGCGCCTCGCCGGTGATCGCGGCGAAGATGCTGGAGTGCCTGCACGAGGCGGGGCTGCCGAAGGACGTGGTGAACTTCGTGCCCGGTCCGGGCGGGAGCGTGGGTGACACGATGGTGACACACGCGCTGACGCGGTTCGTGTCGTTCACCGGCTCGCGCGAGGTGGGCGTGGGGATTTATGAAAAGGCCTCGAAGGTGCAGAAGGGGCAGATCTGGCTGAAGCGCAGCGTGCTGGAGATGGGCGGGAAGGACTGCATCGTCGTCGATGAGACGGCGGACGTGGAAGCGGCCGCGGAGGGCGTCGTGGCGGCGGCGTTCGGTTTTCAGGGGCAGAAATGCTCGGCGTGCAGCCGGTTGATCGCGCACCAGGACGTTTACGCGGACCTGCTGGATCGCGTCGTGACGCGAACGAAGAAGCTGACGATCGGGGATACGGTGCTGCCGGACAACTTCTTCATGGGCGCGGTGATCGACCGCAGCGCTTATGAGAAGATCAATGAGTACATCAAGATCGGGCAGGGGGAGGGGAGGCTGGCGGTGGGGCAGGTCTGCGACCTGCCAAAGGTGGGGCAGGTCTCTGACCTGCCAAGGGTGGGGCAGGTCTCTGACCTGCCGGCCGGTTCAAGAGCAGGCCATTCTTCCGCACATCGGAGCAGCTCGGAGAGCTGCTCGACCGCAGGCAGCTCACAGAGCTGCCCCACCCCAGGCGTCTCACAGAGCTGCCCCACCTTGGGCTACTTCATCCCGCCGACGATCATCGAGGGCGTCGCGCCCAATGCCCGGATTTCGCAGGAGGAAATCTTCGGCCCCGTGCTGGCGGTCATCAAGGCCAGAGATTTCGACGACGCGCTGACGATCGCCAACGGCACGGACTACGGCCTGACCGGGGCGCTGTACTCCCGCGACCGCTTCCGCCTGGAGCGCGCGCGCCACGAGTTCCACGTGGGCAATTTGTACCTCAACCGCAAATGCACCGGCGCGCTCGTCGATGTGCAACCGTTCGGCGGCTTCAACATGTCCGGCACGGACAGCAAGGCGGGGGGGCGGGACTATCTGCTGCTGTTTTTGCAGGGGAAGAGTATTACTGAGCGGTGGTAGAATGGGCGGGTCGGATCGTAAAGGACGCGTTAATATGCCGGCCATCAAACGGATCGGTCCTTACCGGTTTTTTTTCTTCAGCAACGAGCGGGAGGAGCCACCGCACATTCATGTGCAGCGGGAGCGGTGCCTGGCGAAGTTCTGGCTGGATCCGGTGGCTCTTGCCTCCTCAAAGCGGTTTGCCGCACACGAGTTGAACCGGATCGAGCGAATGGTCGTTGAGCATCAAGTTGAGTTCAGGGAGGCTTGGAATGAGCATCACGAGCGTTGAGACGAGCGCCTTGGCGACGGACGTGCAATTCTCGGAGGAAGAGATGATCGTCGCGCTCGCCGACGGCCGCAGGCTTGCCGTTCCGCTGGCCTGGTTTCCACGTCTTCTCCGCGCCACGCCGCAGCAGCGGGAGAAGTGGGAATTGCTCGGCGATGGGGAGGGCATCCACTGGCCTGACGCGGACGAAGACCTGAGCGTGGCGGGTTTGCTGCGCGGCGCGAAGGGAGGCTGAGGCGCAGCAGGACGCTCCCGCGCGACTGAGAGGCGCTGCCACCGAGCCCGATTCTCGGCGGCTTCAACATGTCCGGCACGGACAGCAAAGCCGGGGGGCGGGATTATCTGCTGCTGTTCCTGCAGGGGAAGAGCATTACGGAGCGGTGGTAGGATGCTACAATCTCAAGAGCCGCGCTTGCCACCTGACGAAAGGAGAGAACCATGAAGCGTCTTCGCATCTACATAGATACATCGATCTTGGGTGGCTGCCTCGATGCGGAATTCGCTCGCGAGAGCAATCTCCTGTTGAACGAAGCCGCAGGCGGACGAGTGACGTTGCTGCTTTCCAATCTGTTGGCGGCGGAGTTGGAAGATGCTCCGGAGAGGGTCCGGGCAATCCTTAACGCGATTCCCATTGAAGCGCTCGAGCGAATACGGTCGACTCCGGAAGCCGAGAAGCTCAGGGATGCCTACCTTGAAGCCGGTGTCGTTGGGTCCGGCTCAGCGGTGGATGCCCACCATGTCGCGCTTGCCACCGTCCAACGCGCGGACATGATCGTGAGTTGGAACTTCAAGCATATCGTGCACTTTGAGAAGATAAGAGGATTCAATGCCGTCAACCTGCGAGAAGGTTACGGTCCTATCGAGATTCGCTCGCCGATGGAGGTCGTATGAGTTCGCAAACCGAGAAGACGTTCGATTGTGTGGAGATGAAGAATCAACTGCAATCCGCGTTCGAGCGCCGATATGCCGGAATGACCGACGACGAACGGCGAGAAGCCATGAATCGTTACCTGGAGACATCCGACAATCCGGTTGCGAGAAAGTGGCGAGCGCTGGCTTCGCGGGATGCGACGGTTCGCTGAACAACTTCGGGTCGGGAACGCACGGGGGGGGGCGAAGTCCAATCCTGATGCCGCTTCGGCACGGCTTGCAAGGCGGCGGGGGGGGGGGCAGATTATCTTCTGCTGTTCCTGCAGGGGAGGCGCATCGCGGAGCGGAGATGGACGTCATTTTCTCTGGGACGAGGAAGCTCACTAATGCCAACCTGTTTCGTAATCCAGCCTTTCGATCGAGGGAAGTTTGACAAGCGGTACGATGACACATTTGAACCTGCCATCCGTGCGGCTGGACTGGAACCCGACCGTGTTGATCGGGATCCGGGGGTGTCAATTCCGATCCTCGAAATAGAGCAAAGGATCGGGGCGGCGGCGGCTTGCTTTGTCGAACTTACGGAAGACAATCCGAACGTCTGGTTCGAGTTCGGATACGCGCTGGCGAGAAGGAAGGAGTGCTGCCTGGTCTGTTCGACAGAGAGAGGAGGGCATTATCCATTCGATGTCCAGCATCGGACAATCATCAAGTACGAGGTGCAAAGTCCAAGCGATTTCGACGCCCTCCGGCCGTAGATTACCGAGCGGCTTGGGGCGATCTTGGACCAAGCCGACAGAATCGACGTGCTTGCGGAGAATCCCATTGCACCCACGAGCGGCCTGACGCCGCATGAGATTGCTTTCCTTTCGCTGATAGTGGGTTATCCCGACCCAAAGGGCATGTCCCAGGGGTACCTCTGGAATTCGATGGAACAAGCGGGGTACACCGGCGCAGCTTCGGGGATAGCGATGCGATCCCTTTCTCGACAGAAGATGATCGATACGAGCGAAGATCTCGATGAGTCGGGCGAGACTTTCGTGAGAATTCGTACTTCAAGACAGGGCGATGAATGGCTTCTCAAGAATCAGGATAGGATCCCGCTTCACAACTCCCCGAAACCCCGACCGAAGTGGAGATCGCCGGCCGCGGCGCCTGGTTTCAACGAGCCACCACCATTCTGATTGGCTTCCTGCAAGCGGAAACCAGCTCATCCGCTGCACGGAGCTTGCCTGCAAACCGATCAAGAATCGGTCCTCATTGGAATTCGTATGGGATCCACGCGCATGAGATCACTTGACCGTATTGAGATGAAGGACCAGATTCAGCAAGGGATGGAGCGCTGTTTTGCCGGCTTGACCGATGACGAGCGGTGTGAACGGATTCGCCCACGACTGGAAAACGCGGACGACCCGGTAGCGAGAATGTGGAGGGCTATTGCCGGAGCTGAGGCGACTGTCCGGTAACCAGCCACGGTGGAAACTGCTGGAATGGGAATCGGAAGCAGGTCTGTGCAGTTCATTCGATTTCAGAAATAATCTGCCTCGGGTCACGGGGAACCAGCGCCTGCCGCGAGCAATCCGCGATCAAGTCCAGATCTTCCATCACAATCGCGCCGATGAGCGCGGAGTCGCGGGCCGGTTCGACGATGGCGTTGAAGATGCTGCTGCGGCCGACGCAGGTCAGGTGGATTCCGCCGACCATCGGACGTTGCGCGGTGCGGCCATCCGCGTAGCGGACCGCGACGTCGCCGACGGTTTCGAGTCCGAGCGTAAGGGCCACCGATTCGGGCAGGACGAGACGGGTAGCGCCGGTGTCCACGACGCCGCGAACTCGCGCGCGGCGCACACTGGCCGCGGGCAGGTGACCGGCGCTTGCAAGATCGAGATCCCGGTTGTTCGCCAACTCCAAATCCACCGAGAAACGACCCATGTCGGCATCCTTCGTTGCAACCATGATGGCCACTCCTTCAAGGATTATCGCCGCGGCTCCAAACAATGTCCAGACAGGCTCGCAGCGCTCATCGCTTGGCGAACGCATAAACATCGCCCGCGACGTCCACGGCGATGGTGTCTCCTGGCGCGAACTCTCCCGCGAGGATTTTTCGCGCCAGCGGGTTTTCGATTTCCTGCTGGATCAGCCGCTTGAGGGGGCGGGCGCCGTACACCGGGTCGTAGCCGTCGGAGGCGAGCTTGCGACGGGCGGCGTCGGTCAGGGTCAGCGTCATCTCGCGCGCAAGCAGGCGTTGTTGGAGCTGGCGGAGCTGGATGTCCACGATGCGAGCGAGGTCTTCGCGCGTGAGGCGGTGGAAGAGGATCGTCTCGTCGATGCGGTTGAGGAACTCCGGGCGGAAGTGTTGCTTGAGGGCTTCCTTGACTTTCATTTCGGTCTCGATGTCGGCGGGGCAGCCTTCTTCCGCTGCGAGGGAGGCGTCGGTGCCTGGCGTTTCGCGCGGGCTTAGGCTGGCGGCTCGGGAACCCGCTCCCTCACGGTCGCGGTACGGTTCGGAGGAATTCGCTCCCTCACGGTCGCGGCTCTGTTCAGAGGGGGCGCTTCCTGACGGGCGCGGCTGGGATTCACAGCTCGGAGAGCCGTGCCACCCGGCGCCCATTTGCGCGATGTACTCGCTGCCGATGTTGCTGGTCATGGCGATGATCGTGTTCTTGAAGTCCACGACGCGACCGTGACCGTCGGTCAGGCGGCCGTCGTCGAGCACCTGGAGCAGGACGTTGAAGACGTCGCGGTGTGCCTTTTCCACTTCATCAAAGAGGATCACGCAATAAGGCCGGCGGTGAACGGCTTCCGTCAACATGCCGCCTTCTTCATAGCCGACGTATCCGGGCGGCGCGCCGATGAGCCGCGCGACCGCGTGCTGCTCCATGAACTCGCTCATGTCGATGCGGACGAACGCGGCCTCGTCGTCGAAGAGGAACTCCGCCAGCGCCTTGCACAACTCCGTCTTGCCCACGCCCGTGGGACCGAGGAACAGGAATGATCCGACCGGGCGGTTGGGGTCGCCCAGCCCGGCGCGCGAGCGGCGCACGGCATCCGACACGGCGCGGACGGCTTCGTCCTGGCCGATGAGGCGCTCGTGCAGGCGCTCCTCCATGTGGATGAGCTTCTGCTTCTCGCCTACCATCAGCCGCGTCACGGGCACGCCGGTCCACTTGCTGACGACTTCGGCGATCTCCTCCGCGGTGACCTCCTCGCGCAGGAGCGCCTGACCGCTGCGGTGCAGATCGACGAGCTTCGACTCGCGCGCTTTCAAGTCCCGCTCCAACTGCGGAATCTCGCCGCGCTCCAGCTTCGCGGCCTCGCCCCAGTCATACCGGCGGCGGGCGGCATCGAGGTCGGTCTGCTTGCGGGCCAGTTCCTCCTTGATCGACTTGATCGCCGCGATGGCGTCTTTCTCGCTCTGCCATTGTGCCTTGAGGCGGTTGAAATCCTCCTTGTTCTCCGCGAGTTCCTTCTCGGTCTGGCGAAGCTGCTTGAGGCTGGCGTCGTCCTTCTCCTTTTTCAGCGCCTCGCGCTCGATCTCAAGCTGCATGATGCGCCGATGCAGTGCGTCCACCTCCGCGGGCATCGAGTCGTTCTCGATGCGCAGGCGCGAGGCGGCCTCGTCGATGAGGTCGATCGCCTTGTCGGGCAGGTGACGGTCGGCGATGTAGCGATGCGAGAGCGTCGCGGCGGCGACCAGCGCGGCGTCCTGAATGCGCACGCCGTGGTGCGTGTCATAGCGCTGCTTGAGGCCGCGGAGGATGGCGATGGTGTCCTCGACGGTCGGCTCCGTAACGTAGATGGTCTGGAAGCGGCGCTCCAGCGCCTTGTCCTTCTCGACGTGCTTGCGGTACTCGTCGAGGGTGGTCGCGCCGATGCAACGCAGCTCGCCGCGGGCCAGCGCCGGCTTGAGCAGGTTCCCCGCGTCCATCGAGCCTTCAGCCTTGCCCGCGCCGACGACGGTGTGCAGCTCGTCGATGAAGAGGATGACGCGACCGTCGGACTCGACGACCTCGCGGACGACAGCCTTCAGGCGTTCCTCGAATTCGCCCCGATACTTCGCGCCGGCGATCAAAGCTCCCATATCCAGCGCAACAACGCGCTTTTCTTTCAGGACTTCGGGCACGTCGCCCGCGAGGATGCGCTGGGCGAGGCCCTCGACGATCGCGGTCTTGCCGACGCCCGGCTCGCCAATGAGCACGGGGTTGTTCTTCGTTCGGCGCGCGAGCACCTGCATGACGCGTCGGATTTCGTCGTCACGTCCGATCACCGGATCGAGCTTCCCCTGCCGGGCCATCTGCACCAGATCCCGCCCGTAGCGCAGCAGCGCTTCATAAGTCGCCTCAGGATCCTGCGTGCTGACAGAGGCGGAGCCGCGGATGTGCTTCATGGCCGAGAGGAGGTCCGCCCGCTTCAAGCCGCACAGGGTCAGCACCTCGCTCGCCTCGCTGCGGGTTTCCAGCAGCGCGAGGAGCAGGTGCTCCACGGAGACATACTGGTCCTTCAGGCGTGCGGCCTCCTTCTCTGCGCAGGCCAGCACATCCAGGAATCCGCGGGAAGGGGTGAGCGAGCCGCCGGTCATTCGTGGCAGGCGGGCCAGCTCGGCGCTGACCAAGGCCCGGACCTGAGAGACGGAGATGCCGGTGCGTTCGAGCATCGAAACCCCGATGCTCCGCTCAGCGGCGTCGGACTCACCGATCAGGGCGTGGAGCAGGTGCAGCGGGGTAAGCTCCGGGTGGCCGGCCGAGCGGGCTTGTTGCTCGGCACTCTGGATCGTTCCCGTCGCTCGGACTGTGAATCGTTCGAGGTTCATGGCTTTTTCCAACGCCGCGTGGACATGGCGCGGCTGCGTCGGTACATGGGGGCAAGCTCCATGCCGGAGCGCGTGACGCAGTGTAAGCTGTTATATTGCAAAGCGTTATGCGGATTCGAGCGCGGGTGGGGTTGGCATGGCGGACTGACGAAACGGCATGGGAAACGCGGGGCGCGAGCGAATGCGGCTACGAGAAGCGCTGCGGCGCGGAAAAGCCCTCCCCCGGCCCCTCCCGGGGGGAGGGGGGAGAAGAGCGCTCAGCGCGCTGCGCCGGTTCAGCTCTCGCCGGTTCAGCCACCGCGTGAGCCTTGGGATCAGCCCACTTCGCGCCGGTTGAAGAGGGCGATTCCGAAGCTCACGAACGCGGTGGTCACGAGCGAGCTGTAGGCGAGGGCGTAGAGGAGGTAGCCGCCGGTCACGGTCGTTTCGGCCTTTTCGGCAAAAAGCCCGTCAATGACCCAGAACGGGCTGAGGTTCGGCACCACATGGTACAACCAGGCCGCGAGCTGGGATTTTTCGGCGTACTGGCCGAAGGCGTAGTCGGCAACGACCGCCAGGCAGACGAACAAGACGCAGATGGTCAAGGTCATGAGCTGCCCGAATCGGGTCGAGGCCGCGGTGGCGACGGCGGCGAGCATGACGTTGAACAGCAGGACGAGGAAGGTGGCGATCATCACCTGCCCGCCGGGGAAGTTGGACCCGAACGAGATGGCGTTCCACTTTTCATCAAAAAAGGCCACGAGGACCAGCGAGAAGGTGAGCGCGGGCGTGGTCAGCACGAGCGCGGAAAGCGGGAAGTCCTTGCCGTAGAAGTAGTTAGCAAACCCCGCGAGCATGAGCGGAACGATCACTCCCAGCCCGCCAAAGAGCAGGACGGGCATGTCCCAAGGTTCCGCCGTGGTCTGTAGAACCCCATGTCTTTGGGCAAGCAGGAAGACCAGGGTATTGAGGTAATGTGCCAGCAGGATTGCTCCGAGCAACCCAGCGAATTTCCCCAGCAAGAAGACGGGCCTGCCCACCGGCTTGGACACCACCGTCAGCACCGTCTTGTTCTCAATCTCCCGGCTGATGACGCCGGTGGCGCTGAACGAGGCCAAGAACAAACCGCTGAGCAGGAGCGTAGAAAGACCTAGCTCGAGGAGGAGCTTGTTGTCGTCGCTCATGGTGAACGCCGCCAGGGAGACGTTGAACACGAGCATGAGCGCGGTGCAGATCAGCAGGACGCCGTAGATCGGCTGCCTGACCGTTTCGAGAAACGACACCCTGGCGATGGATAGAAAGCGTGTGAACATCAGTGGTTCTGATCGAGCCGGCAGGCGGCGAGCCTGCTGCGGCGCCGGTTTCTCTTGCGCCCAAGCTGCCCGCCCGAGGGCTTTCCGGTCCGCGGCCTTGACGCCAAACGACTCCGCTTGGCAGCGCCCGCGACGGATTGTAAGCTTCCGGGCTCGCGCCACAACCGGACGCAGGAGCGGAACGCGGCCCCTCCTCTAAGACGGTGGTCGCGCAGCGAGGGTTCGGGAATCCCCGGCGATTTCGATGGGTTGACGTGCATGATGCAGACAGCGGTGCCGAAAGACCGACAGGCGACGCATAACGCGGTTCTCGGGCTGATCGCCCAGACGATCGTGTTCGCCTGCCTGATGGGCGTTGCGTACTGGGCAAAGTCGGATGTGTGCTTTGCGGCCGCCCGGTTCGTTGCGCCGGGGCTGCTCATTTGGCTGTCGCTCATTCTGGTTTTCAAGCAGGTGCAGCGCGTCAACGCGGAGGCGCTGGAAGCCGAGGAGCTTCGGCGGGCGCGGACCAGCGGCGCGGACCCGGCGCTCTTCGAGATCGACGAAGAGGCGCTGCACATCGAGCGGCGCAAGTTCGCGGGGCTGATCCGCTGGCTGCTGCCCGGGGCGACGCTGGTGCTGGCGCTGGTCGGCATCCTCGGCTCGTTCATCTACTGGAAGTGGCCTTTCGCCTCCGTACCCGCCGCGGACGTGTTCCACCGGACGCAGAATCCGTTGCGGTGCGTGTGGTTTGTCGTGGCAGCGGGGCTGATCTGTCACTTCTTCCGCGCTCATGCGATCGGGCTGGCGCGACAGCGCGAGTGGAGCCTGATGCGCGCCGGCGCGGCGTACATGGCCGGCTGCTCGATTGTGTGCGCGATTGCGATGCTCGGGATGGTGGTGTCGGAGCGGAGTTTCCCCTGGGTGGAGCCGCTGGCGGCGCAGGTCATCCGCTTCCTGATGTTCCTGCTGGGCATCGAGTTTCTGGGCAATTTCATCGCCGATTTCTACCGCCCGCGAACCCCCGGCGTGGTGCCGCGACCCGCCTTCGACAGCCGGCTTCTGGGGCTGGTGACCGAGCCGGGCGGGATCGCCAAGTCGATCGCCGACGCGATCAACTACCAGTTCGGTTTCGAGGTCAGCAAGACGTGGTTCTATCAGCTTCTGGCGGCGACGGTCCTGCCGCTGACGCTGGTGACGATGCTCTTCGTCGTGCTGCTGTCGAGTGTGGTCATCATCGACGCGGACGAGGCGGCCGTGATTGAGCGATTCGGTCGGCGCGTGCACGCGGAAGGGGAGCAGCTCGGGCCGGGCTTCCATTGGAAGCTGCCCTGGCCGATTGAGAGGGTGCAGCGCGCGCCGGTCAAGCGGCTCAGCACGCTCGTGGTGGGCGACGCGCCGACGGAACCGGCCAAATCCGAGGAGACCGGCCGCGAGAAGGCTGTGCTCTGGACGGAGGAGCACAAGTTCCAGGCGGAGATGCTGCTGATCGTCGGGCATTCGAGCAACGTCGAGAATCTGCCCAAACCGGCGGATGAGTCCGAGGCCGAGAAGGGCAAGAGCGTGGCAGTCAACGCGGTCATGGCGTCCGTGCCGATCCGCTATCACATCACCGACCTGCACAAATACCTGTACAGCTACGAAGAGCCGGACCGGGTTCTGGAGTCGCTGGCGTTTCGCAAGCTGTCGGAAAGCGCCAGCCGGGTCGATCTGGAAACGCTGATGGGTCCGGGTCGGCAGGCGTTTAATGAAGAGCTGAAGAAGGGTCTGCAAGCGGAGATCGACGCGTTCGGGCTGGGGATCAAGGTGGTGTTCTGCGGAATCGAGAGCCTCCATCCGCCCAATGAAGCCGGCGTCGCCAAGGCGTTTCAGGACGTCATCGCCGCGGAAGGCAAGAAGCTCGACGCGATCCACACCGCCGAGGGAGAAGCGGAGCAGATTCTGACTGCCGTCGCGGGCAGCGTCGCGCGGGCCACGCTCGTCGATGAGGCGATCCAGGCGCGAGAGGTTCTCGCCAAGCAGCCGGACGCGGATCCCAAGGCGCTGGCGGATGCCGAGGCGCGCGTGGAGCGGCTGCTGATGGGAGATCCCGTCAAGGGGCTGGCGCCGATCGGCGGCGATTCGGCCGTGCGGCTTTCCATGGCGCGGCTCCGGGCGCAGCAGCGACTGACGGACGCGGCGGCCAAGGCGTCGGCGTTCCCCAGTGAAGTCGCGGCCTACAAGGCCTCGCCGGGGTTGTACCAGGTTCGAAAGGTGCTTGAGGTTCTGGAAGGGCTGGACGGCGTTCGCAAGTTTTTGATCGTGGGGGATCCGTCCAACTTCCTGCTTGAGTATGAGAACGTCGAGCCGACGAGGATCGATCTTGGGGAGAAGAACTAGGGGTTTGCCGGCGCGGGCTGGTTGTGCAAGGCAATGGGATTTCGGATTTCGGATTTCGGATTTGAGATTTCGGATTTGAGATTTCGGATTTGAGATTTCAGATTTGAGATTTCAGATTTGAGATATGTGATTTGAGATCGCGGCGGCAAGCTGAGGGATGTCGCGCCAAGAGATGTCGCGCCAAGAGATGTCGCGCGTGGCTTGTAAGCGACGCATGTTTGGAGACGTGAACGGATGAAACGATTGCCAACCTACATCGCCGTTGCGGTGCTGGTGCTTGTGCTGGGCACGTACATGTGTACGTTCCAGGTGCGCTCGACCGAAGTGGCGATTCTCAAACTTTTTGGCAAACCCACGGGCGAGCCGATCGCTACGGCTGGGCTGAAGTGGAAGCTCCCCTGGCCGATTCACAGCGTCGTGACCTATGACAGCCGCAAGCGCGTCCTCGAGGACAAGACCGAGGAAACCAGCACGCGCGACGGCAAGAACGTCATCCTCACGACCTACACCATCTGGCGCATCTCGGACCCGCGCAAGTTCCATGAGAACTTCCAGGTCGAGGAGAACGGGGCGAAGGAGCTTCGATCCTCCATCCAGACGATGAAGAATGCCGAGGTGGGCCAGCGGGATTTTTCCGAGTTCGTGTCCGTCAGTGAGGGCGCCACCGCGCCGGCCGCGCCGGGCAGCGGGCCGGAGCCGGGCGCGCCCGAGAGTTCGCTCCGCACGATCGAGCGCTCGATCCTCGCGCGGATTCAGGCGGTCGATCAGGAGTACGGCCTGGAGGTCGTCGAGTTCGGCATCAAGAAGCTGGGGCTGCCGCAATCCGTGACCAGCGCCATCTTCGGCAGCATGAAGTCGGCACAGGAAAGCAGGGCCGGCATTTATATGACGGCAGGCGAAGCGCAGGCGCGGGACATTCACGCGAAGGCGGAAGCCGCGAAGGAGCGGATCCTGTCGGTCGTCACCGCGAAGGTCTCGCGCATCGAGTCCGAGGGTCAGAAGAAGGTCAACGAGTACTACACGCTGTTCAACGAGCACCCCGAGCTGCGGATATTCCTTGACAATCTCCGTGCCCTGAAAAAGGCGCTGGCGACGCGAACTACGCTGTTCTTCGACACCAAGGGGCTGCCGTTCAGCGTGATGGTGCCGGAAGGCCGCGAGTCCGTGATGCGCGGGGACGCCGGGACCACACTGCCGACGCCAATGAATCCCAAGGCCTCAGGCGGAGCGGCGCTCGAAGAGAAGTATGGGTTCACGGCGCACCAGGCCGGCGAAGCCGACGCGAAGGGCGACGCATCTGATGCAAAGACGGACGCCGACAACAAGGGTTCAAGAGGGTGATGCCCGATGACGCAGCACGACCATGATCATCCTCACGACCACGATCACGACCTTGACCACGGTCGCAGTCTGGGTCTCTTTGAGCACTACCACGGACCGGCCGGCGAGCCGGGTGACGCGGACCTTCCGCTCGATGCCGCGAACCAGTCGCTCGCCGACGCGCTGCATCAGAGCTTCCGCATCCTCAAGGGGATCATGGTGCTGCTGGTGGTTTTCTACCTCGGCTCGGGCATTCGCTTCATCGAGCCGACGGAGGAAGCCGTGGTGTTCCGGTTCGGCGAGCTGCTGCCCACGGCGCATGCCTCCGGGGCGCTCTTCGCCTGGCCTTTCCCGGTGGACGAAGTGGTTCGTCTTCCGGTGCGCCAGTCCAGCGACATCATCATCGACAGCCACATGTTGTGGCTTTCGGAAGACGACAAGTCGAAGGGGCTGAAGTTCGTTGATCGCGGGCACGAGGGGCTGGATCCGAATCGCGACGGGGCGCTGCTCACCGGCGACAAGGGGCTGGTCCACATTCAGTGGGTGGTGACTTACAAGATCAGCGACCTTGTGCAGTACATCCGCAACCTGCACGGAAAGAAGATGGCGCCGGCGGAAGAGCTGATCCGCGTGCTGGTGGAGAACGCGGGCGTCGAGGTGGCCTCGGGCATGAAGACCGAGGAGGTGTACCGTGAGCGTCTCGACGACGTGTGTGCGAAGGTCAAGGCGCGGGTGAACGCGAGGCTGACGTCGCTGGCGACCGGCATGACGCTGACGCAGGTGAAAGCGCCGGTGTCGATCGTGCCGCTGCAGGTTCGCGGGGCGTTCGAGGAAACGCAGCAGGCGGAGAACAACAAGGTCAAGCTTGTGCAGGATGCGCAGAAATCGCGCACCGAATTGCTCAGCAACGCCGCCGGGCGCGTCTTCGAAGACATCCTCGCGGTGCTGGAGCAAAAGGACATCAGCGACGCGTCGGGCGACGCGGCGGCTGCGGCGAAGCTGGACGCCGAGCTGGACCGGCTGCTGACCAGCGATGCGGCGGGCGAGGCGGGGCAGCGGATCAAGGGGGCCAGCGCGCACTACTCGACGCTCGTCGGCGAGCTGGAGGGCGACTTGGGGCTGTACCGCTCCTTGCTGCCGGAGTTCAAGCGCAATCCGCGGCTGTTGTTTGAGCGGCTGTGGGATGAGACGCGCAATGAGCTGCTCAGCAACCGCGAGGTCGTGAAAATCTACCGCCCGGTGGGGCTGGCGCAGATGCGCATCCGCATCGGCCCGGATCCGCAGCAGAAGAAGCTGGACGAGATCGAGTCCAACATCAAGAAGATCGGCGGCAAGCCTCCGGAGTTCCACGCCGTGGACACGGGGTTTGAATAGCTCAATCGCTCCCGCAAGCATCAAACTCCGCAAAGAACAGACGATGCTCGCCGCGGCGTTTGCGAAGTGAGCTTGGAGATGATTCAGCATGGGCGATCCCATGCCGCCAGCCTGAGGGCCGACAGCAGAAGCCACGATGGTCACTACGACTGAAAAACCCATCGCCGTGGTCCAGATGGCGGGCGTGTGCAAGACGTTCCGCGATTTCTGGCGGCGTCCGCGCGTGCCCGCCGTCACCGACCTGACGATGGACATCCACTCCGGCGAGATCTTCGGCCTGCTCGGACCCAACGGCTCGGGCAAGAGCACGACGATCAAGATGTTGCTGGGGTTGCTGTACCCGACCAAAGGACGCATCGCGGTCTTTGGAAAGTCGCCGACGGACGTGGCGGTCAAGGCGCGGATCGGCTTCCTGCCGGAGGAGTCGTATCTTTATCGATTCCTGGATGCGCGCGAGACGCTGGACTATTTCGGGCGGTTGTTTCATCTGCCTCCGCTGGTGCGCGGCAAGCGGACGGAGATGCTGCTGGAGATGGTGGGGCTGAAGCATGAGGCGCGGCGGCCCATTGGCGAATACTCGAAAGGCATGGCGCGGCGCATCGGGCTGGCGCAGGCGCTGATCAACGATCCGGAGTTTCTCATTCTCGACGAGCCGACGTCCGGGCTGGATCCCATCGGAACGAGGCAGATCAAGGATCTGATCCGTGAGCTGGGCAAACGCGGCAAGACGATCCTGCTGTCCAGTCACATGCTTGCGGATGTCGAGGACGTCTGCGACCGGGTGACGATTCTGTACGGCGGTCGTCAACGCGCGGCCGGGCACATGGATGAGCTGCTTAGCGTGACGGATAAGACGCAGTTCACCACGGATCGGCTCTCGCACGCGACGATCGAGGAAATGCGGAAGCTCGTGCGACGGCTGGAAAACAAGGACATTCTGGACGTGTCCGCGCCGCGCACCCGGCTTGAGGACTTCTTTGTGCAGATCGTGGAGGATGCGAGGAAGGCCAACGTGGCCACGTCGGGCGTGTCGGGCGCGGGAGAGGTTCCGGATTTCCTTGGGTCGAGCGACGAGGACGCCGGTCGTCAGGTGGTGGAGTCGCTCGTGTCCGCGCCCGCCAGTCGCTCCGCGCCCGCGCCGGTGGCCGTCGCCGCCTCGACGCCGACGCCGCATGAGGACGGATCGAAGCGCGTGCTGCAGCATTTGATCGAAGCCTCCCAGGCCCGGGAGACCGCGAGCGCCGCGCCGCGCCCGGTTCCTGCCGATGGGGCCGCCCCGCCGTCGCCGCGCCCGGTCAACGCGGACGCGGACGTTCTCGAACAACTCATGCGCGGCCGCCCTTCGCCTTCGCGGGAGGACGGGCCCAAGCCGTGATGGACGCCGCTCCAGCGCCGGTTCCTGCCGCCTCCTTCAGCCCGCTCCGCGCCGTTTCCGGCGCGTGGGACCGCGTCGCGCGATCCGTGCGCCGCGTCGTGGACCTCACGCCTCTGGGTCGCACGGCTGCGGGGAGCGTGGCGCTGCACATGATCTCCGAAGGGCTGCGGATGAAGATCGCGCTGGTGTTTCTGGCGCTGATCGGCATGATCGTGCTGGCGCTGCCCTTCGCGGTGGAGGGGGACGGCTCGCTGACGGGCGCGGTGCAGAGCTACCTGTCCTTCAGCCTGGAGTTCACCGGCTTCTTCCTCGGCGTGCTGACGATCTTTCTTGCCCGCTCGATTTCGGACGAGCTGGTGAATCGCCAGTCGTTCCTCGTCTTCTCTAAGCCGATCGCGCGATGGCAATACCTGCTGGGCAAGTGGTTGGGCATTGCGCTCTTTAATTTCATCTTTCTGGGATTCTCCTTCGGCTGCATCTATGGGATGATGAAGTATCTCATAGCGACGAAGCCGCCCATTGAGGATAACTATGCAATTGGACTGACGCCGACGAGCAAGACCGATCTGGAGATTCTCAAGCAGAAGAAGGCATTGATCGAGACGGAGACCGATCGACAGGCCAGCCCGGACCGGTTGCGGCTGTTTAATGAAGTGCTCGTGGCCCGCCACGCCACGATGTTCAAGCTCCCGGACTTTGTGCCTTATGCCGAGGCGGAGTATGAGCAGCGGCTGCGGGAGGGGTTTTACAACAACATCGCCGAGCCGGTGGACCGCTCGGCGGAAATTCGGCGATTGATGAAGAAGCACGAGGCACAGTGGCGCATCGTGCACCCACTGGATTCTCGCACGTTTGATTTCGAGAGGATTCTCTGCAGCCGCTCTCCGGACGATTACATTCAGTTGCGCTATCGCACGGAAGTCCTCGAGTATGCGCCGGATGAAGTGTTCCGGTCCATCTGGGTGTTTGGCGATCCCGACAAGGGCGCCAAGCGATACATGGTCATGCCGCGGCACATGGTGGGGCGCTACCAGGTGATTCGCGTCCCGGCCGATTGCGTCGCGCCGGACGGGACGCTGACGGTGCAATTCCAAAACATCAACCCTTATGCGAATCCGGAGTGGTTTGAGGATCCCGAGCCGATGTTCTACAACTCGCTCGAGATCACCAAGGATGGGGTCAAGTGTTTGTTTGTCGTCGGATCGTTCGAG
>CAZGJA010000013.1:0-4486 GCA_964526695.1 uncultured Phycisphaeraceae bacterium | reverse complement strand
GGTCTTTCAGTTATCATCCATCCGGTCGGACCAGGGCCAGGGCTTCGAGGGGGTGCGCGGCGTGGCGGCGGCGTGGCGGCGGCGTGGCGGCGGAGGGCGGCGGAGGGCGGCGGCGATGTTGGGCACGTGGTTCCAGCGCGGCAGATTGAGCGTCACGTTGCGCAGCGCGGACAGGATCATCGGCGCGGCGCCGGTTCGGACCCGGCAGGGATCCTCGCCGCAGGTCACGTCGCGCACATGGAACACGCGGTTTTCAATGCCCCAGTGTTCGCGCGTCAGGCGCAGCAGAGTCGAGGCGTCGGCCTGTTCGGGAGGCAGGGAGGTGATGCCGTACGCGACCTCGGTCGTCGTCTTTCCGCGAACGGTCCGCTGGCGCGTGAGCTTGAAGGCCTGCGTCAGGTCCGGCCCATCCACGTCATCGCGCAGACTCGTGCTGCGGATCAGCGTGCGCGTTTCAAGGCGACCGTGGCCTTTGGTGGTGGACGAGGCCGTCTGGCGCTCGGCGGCCATGCGCTTGCGTTCCCAGGGAGAGACGCCGTCGGTGGCGAATTCCGCGGCGAGCGCTTCCAACAGATCGGGCTGATTGGCCTTCACCGGCCAGAGCCAATGTCCTTTTTTTTCCAGATTTTCCGCGACAAATCGCGTTGGCAGAAGGCGGCGTCGCCGAGCACGACTTTCCCTTCCACAGGAATCAGGTCCAGCCGTTCGAGCGCGGTCTTGTGCTCGTTGGTCTTGGCGTCGACGGGAATCTGATCCAACACCGTGCGGGCTTCATGCGCGTATGCGGCCAGCAGATGCACGCCCGGCACTTCATGACCCTGCACGCCGCGCAGCGTCTTGCCGTCCACCGAGACCGACTGCCAACCCGCCGTCACGCGGCCGGCTGTCCAGTGCCGGATGGCGCGCTCGAAGGCCTTGGCGTTGAGCGCGGCGAACAGATAGTGCAACGTCGAGCAGCACGGAAGCGCGTCTCGCGTGAAGCCCAGCACCACGGCCAACGCCTTGCCGCGATCTCGACCAAACTGGGCGACGGCGTACAAACTCCGCGCCCCGGACAGCATCGCCACCGACGCCAGCGTCAGCACCGCCGGCAACGGATGCCGCCGCCCCCGCTTCCCCCGCGGATCCGGCGCCTCCTCAAACGCCTCCCATAACGATCCCCCCATCGCCATGCCCAGGCCCTCCATGACCTGTTCCTGTTAACCGGCATACGGAAAAGGAGAATTGAAAGACCCTGGGAAGTCGCCGCCCTTTCTTGAACGCGACGCCCGCCCCGTCTAACTTCACGCCCGGCTCCGGGCGACGCCCAGCCGCGGCGACCGGCGAGCGCCAGATTCTGAAACGCGAACGCAACAGCAAACGCAAACGCAAACGGGGAGAATCCACTTGAGCGCGACGACGACGACGCGACAGACGCTCCACACCAAGGCCGTCGAGCTGTCCAAGCTCGTGCTGCGGATGACGACGCAGGCGGGTTCGGGCCATCCCTCCAGCGCCCTGTCGCTGGCGCACATCGTGGTCGAGCTGATGTATCACGAGATGCGCTTCGACCCGGCCGACCCGTGGAATCCCGCCGGCGACCGGCTCGTGCTTTCCGAAGGGCACGTCGTCCCCATCGTGTACGCGGCCTACGCGGACCTCGGCGGCATCGTGGGCACGCGCCAGAAGCGCAGGCGGCTGACGCGCGACGATCTGCTCACCCTGCGAAAGCTGGACAGCGTCCTCGACGGTCATCCCAACCCGGCCGAGGGGTTCCCGTTCTTCGACGCCGCGACCGGTTCGCTGGGTCAGGGGCTTTCCGCGGCGGCGGGGCTGGCGCTGGCGGCGCGGCTCGACGGCATTGACAAGCGCATCTTCGTGCTCGTGGGCGACGGCGAATCACGCGAGGGGCAGATCTGGGAGGCGATGGACTTCGTCGCCGAGAAGGGCCTGCGCAACATCTGCGTCGTATTCAACTGCAACGGGCAGGGACAGGCCGGCGACGTTTCCGATCAGCAGACGCCGGAGATGATCCGCGCCAAAGCGACCGCGTTCGGCTGGGAGGCCGTCACGCTCAACGGTCACGATCCGCAGCAAGTCTCCTCGATCCTCTCCCGCGCGGGCAAGGGCGAAAAGCCGCTGGCGGCCGTGGCGCGGACGGTGAAAGGGTGGGGTGTTCCGCTGCTGCAATCGGGGAACTACCACGGAAAACCGCTGACGCATGACCAGCTCGCGCCCGCGCTCACGCAGCTTGATGAGACGCTGGCGAGCTTCGACGCCGGTGACGACGAGCCGATCGAGCCGCGCCAGGCGATGCCGTCCGCGCCGGTGGAGCCGACGGTGAAATCCGCGCCGGTGCGCCTGCCGGATTTCGCGACCGGGCTGAAACGCGTCGGGTTGGACTCGGCGCTGGCGAAGAAGAAGCTGGCGACGCGCGTGGCGTACGGCGCGGCGCTGGTTTCGCTGGGCGACGTGGATGCGCGCGTCGTGAGCCTCGACGCCGACGTGAGCAACTCGACCTACGCCGGCTTCTTCGCCGAGCGGCATCCGGAGCGGTTCTTCGAGTGCAAGATCGCCGAGCAGAACATGGTGACGGCGGCCGTGGGGCTTTCCGCGGCTGGGAAGATTCCCTTCGTCAGCACTTTCGCGAAGTTCCTCGCGCGGGCGTACGACCAGGTGGAGATGGCGGCCATCACGCGGGCGAACGTCAAGCTGGTCGGCTCGCACTCGGGCGTGTCGCTCGGCGCGGACGGGCCTTCGCAGATGTCGCTGCCGGATGTGGCGTACTTTCGCAGCATGACGCGCGCGGACAACGGTCGCGGCGCGCCGGTGTGCCGCGTGTTTCAGCCGTCGGACGCGGTGAGCGCGTATGCTTGCGTGGAGCTGATGGCGAGCGCGCCGGGCCTGGCGTATATGCGCACGCACCGCCCCGACGCGCCGTTTTTGTATCCGCCCGCCGAACGCTTCGACCTGTCCGGCTGGAAGCGCCTCCGCGAGGGAAGTTCGCTGACGCTCGTGAGCACCGGATACATGGTGCACACGGCGCTCAAGGCCGCGGAGGAACTGGACCGCGAAGGCATCTCCTGCAACGTGTTCGACGTGTACGCATTCCCGCTGGATGCGGCGTCGATTCTGGAGGCGGCGCGAGCCTGCGGAGGAACGATCCTCAGCGTGGAGGACAACTACATCGGCGGGTTGCACGCGGAGTTGGCGGAGGCCGCCGCGGCGTGTGCCAACGGCAGACACCCCGACTCCGGTTCCCTGCGGGTCATCGGTCTGACCTGCCGCCGCCTGCCCAAGTCGGCGCTGACCGCCGAGGAGGTGTTCACGTACACCGGCGTCGGCGTCGAAGACATCAAGCAGGCAGCCCGTCAGGCCGCGGCCACCAACCAAGCTGGAACTCAGAATGAGTAATCCTCCGCGGGCAGCGCGGGTCTGCCGCAGCGGAGCATCGCGGGACCGCCGCCGTGGAGAATCGCGGCTGCCACGCACCGCCACGCGACGCCGTTGACGAGTTTCGATTTTCGCTGCCGTCTGTGCTCTTGCGGGTATGCGTTCCGACCTGCAGTACGCGTGATTTTTCGTGCAGTTTCCGCCAAGAGCCCGTGGTGAAAGTCTCCTTCATATGTGGGACCGGCTTTCCAGCCGGTCATGTCCCGGGCGTGTGCGCGGGTCGCCAGGCTGGAAAGCCCGTCCCCCGAACTTTCACCTCAGACTGCTAACAGTCCGTGGTGAAAAGGTCTTCTGCTTGGGGGACCGGCTTTCCAGCCGGTCATTTGCTGGGAATCCCGATGTGGTCGGGGGTGAAAAGCCAGACCCGCAGACTTCCACCACGGGCTGCTGAGGGATGTCTACATCCAGAACCACCCAGCACGGGCATCGCATGAAAAGCTCTGGAAAGAGTGATCGGTTTGCGGAGTACCAGCAGCAACCGCAAATGGTCATGCGTACCTGGTTGCCGGCGAGGGGCTTGCCGCTGACTTGCGACGATGGGCGGGTGCGTTGGGTGGATCCGCGCACGGCTCGTGCATCGCCTGCCGCGGCGCAAGCTGGCGATGGGCTTCATCGCCCGGCTGGTGTACGTGGCCGGACGGATGATCCTCGGCGCTGCGCAGGCGCTGACAAGCTGACGAGATAACTTGGCGCGCGAGCCGCGTTCCACGAGCGACCTGTGGATCAGGTAAAACGCGGGAATTACGCTCGCAAGGCGAGATTGCTCTCCCGTTTTTCAGGAACATCTGCGAGCGCCGGTCGAACCGGAGGGGGCACTCTCGTGGCGAATCCGGCTCCACGGGGACAGCGCGCGGCGGCTGGTGAAGCTCTCCTCCTTGGACCCGATGGTGAATCGGGCTTTAACGGGTGCGCCGCCCCGTCCGGATCACGTCAATCACGCGTTGTGCGCATCTGACGATCACGAAACAGCGTTTCGCGCGCGGACCATAACCTGATTCTGGGACAGGAGTCACGGAAGACGACAACGGCAGAAGTAGGCAGGCGGTAGAACACA
>CAZGJA010000012.1:0-40318 GCA_964526695.1 uncultured Phycisphaeraceae bacterium | reverse complement strand
GCACACGCCCGTTCCCGTCCAATACACACACCTGCACGAAGGCCGTCGCGTAGTCCAGACCGACGTAAACCTGGTCCTCCAAGCCGCTCCTGTTATCATGTCCCATGTCCGTTGCTCCTTTCTAAGCCAAAGGACTCCTCGAGCCGGTGTAAGGTACCGGCCCGAGCAACGGACGCTCATCCCCATCTATTCGTGTAGTTCCCCTTCGGGGAACGGACCGTACGGCTCATCCACGAACGTCCGCCGGATTCCCATCGCGCGACGAAGAACTCCGGAGACTCGCCTTTCCGCAAAGCCTGATCCCCAGTTCCGTTACTGCGATCCCGGTTTCGTCACCCTCAAGCTACGTCTTGCCAAGGTGCATGTACGCGCTCGGCATGCGCGCCTCCCCGCACCGGACGAGCGCGACTCGGGGGAAGACCCGGTGGCGTGCGCGGCGTGGGCGGGTAGCATCCCCTGCGTTCGCTTGCGTTCGGGCACAGCTCGCGTACGCGCGGCCAAGGCCGGCGTTCGCACGGCCACAAATCGCTTACGCCCGGCGGAGGTTCGCTTGCGTTCGGGCAAGATGCGGAGGCCTCCGGGGAGAGTTCGGGCATGGAAGGCGCTTGTCTCCATCCTCAGCAGCTCGCCGAGTATGCGGTCCGCACCTTGTCGGCGGAGCAGGTGGACGCCGTCGAGCGTCATCTCTGCGTCTGCCGGGCCTGCCTTGACGGGATGATCTCCAAACTGCCCCAAAAGGCGCTTGCCGCCGCGCCGGACTGCCATGTGATCGCGGAACTGGGCCGCGGCTCCGCCGGAGTGGTGTACAAAGCCTGGTGGATCAAAGGCGCCCCGCGGCTGATCGCGCTGAAGATCCTGTCCGGCGGCGGCGACATGGCCCCGAGCCGCTTCGATCGTGAAATCGCCGTCCTGCGCAAGCTGAACTCGCCGTGGATCGTGCGCTGCCTGGAGTCCGGTGGGACGGACAGCGACCGCTACTTCATCATGGACTACGTCCACGGCGAGCATCTCGACGCCTACCTGTCGCGGCCCGGGAGAACGCTGCTGGAGAAGCTGCACGTCTTCGAGCAGGTCTGCCGCGCCGTCTCGCATGCGCACGCCCTCGGCGTCGTTCACCGCGACCTCAAGCCGCGCAACATCCTCGTCACCCCCGACGGACGACCGCACATTCTCGACTTCGGCATCTGCTCCGTCAGCGCGGCCGAGTGGACCACCGGCATCCGCGCGACGATCACGCACACCGGCGCCATCCTCGGCACGATCAAGTACATGTCGCCGGAGCAGGCATGGGGCGGCGTGGCCGGTCCGATCGACCATCGCGCGGACCTCTGGTCGCTCGGCGTAATCCTGCACGAGATTCTCACGGAGGGCGGGCATCCGTTCCCGCTGACGGGCACGCCCGACAAGCCCGCGGTCGAGGCCGTGCTGGACCGCATCCGCCGCGAACTGCCGCAGCCGGCGCGGCTTCCGCACGTGCCGCGCGGAGGCGACCTGCAGACGCTTGTCGAGCGCTGCCTGACGCGCGAGCCGCATCATCGCCTGTCGGACGCCGGCGCGCTGGCGGACGACCTGGCGCGCTACGGCCGCGGCGAACGCACGCGGACGCGCCCGCACGGCATCGGGTATCGCCTCAGCCGGCTGGCCGTCGGGGCGGCCACGCGATCGCGCGGCGCCTTCTGGGCGAGCTTTGTCGCGGGCACGGCGGCGATGTGGTGGATCGCGGTGTTCGTCTTTCGCGCAGGGTGGTTCGTGACCGCTGAGCCGTCGCTGGCGGCGACGCCGCAGTCGGCGCTGGCGGCGGACCACGCGGACGTCCGCGATGCCTTTGTCGTTCTCGGCGTCGGCGATGACACGATCCAGGCCGTGGTGGATTGGGCGCACGCGCAGGGCATGTCAGAGGTGACGGACGACCTGCGAACCTGGCGGGCGGTGCACGGTCTGCTCATGGAGCATCTCGCGCCGGTCGCGCCGCGCATGGTCGTCTGGGACTACTGGTTTCGCACTGAGCAGCCCGGCGACAAACGGCTCGCGGCGGGCATCAATGCGCTGCAGCACGCCGGCACGCCGGTCGTGCTCGCGTCGATGGAATACGAACCGACGGGAGAGCCGATGCTCAGCCGGGCGCTGATCCGCGAACTGGATGACCCGCCCCGCCATGGCGGCATCGTCGCGCGAGACATGGTGCTGCGCCCCGGGGAGTTCTGCGTGGCCACGCGCCTCGCCGCCGGTCGGACGGCGCCCAGCATTTTCCTGACCGCTCTGGCGGCGCTGCGTCACCCGGAAGCTCGCGTCGAAGCGGACCTGCTGCCGGGGGCGAAAGTCATCGACCTGTATTACGAGGTTTCGCCCGGCGCGTACCTTCGCGGGCAGGATCGCATCGAAACAACGCGGACATTCACGCCGGACACGCTGCATGGCGCGGATCAGGCCGCGTGCGTGCGCCTCGAGATCCAGCGTCCGCAGCAGTGGGCCGCGCGGACGCTGCCGTACGAGTGGGCGCTGCGCGCGGATGAGGACGAGCTGCGCTCGCGGCTGGCGGACCGCGTCGTGATCATCGGCAATCTGCGGACGGCGGGAGCCGAGGCGGAGGTGGACCGGCATCCCGTAAAATACGGCGGCGAGATCGTCCGCGACGTGCCCGGATGCTACCTGCTGGCCGACGGCGTCGCGGGAATGATCGAGCAGCGGTTTGTCCGCGGCTTTCAGGGCGCGGCCCCCTACTTCCCGTTGATTCTGGGGCTGGCGCTCTTCGGGTGCCTGGCGCCGATTCGCGCGGCGAGCCGCGCGAGCTTCGACGGCGATGCGGCGCGGGGCGGGGCAACCGCCCTGCTGGGCGCCGTCAGCATCGGGGGGCTGGTGCTGACGGTGTCCAGCCACCAGCAGGCGGTCGTGCTGGTGGGCATGGGTCTCTTCGCCGTGGCGGCGCCGATGCTCGGCGCCTTCCGCGTCGAATTCGCGCGCAACCGATACCGCATCCTCGACCGTAGGCGCGCGGCGCTCGACCATCCCGCGGAGGGCGGAGAGGCGACGGCTACATGGATGCCGCGGCCACGGACATCGCGCTGAGCAGGACGATCACCGCGACGGCCATGACCGGGAGGACCCTTGCAGCCCAGCGCACCACCTGTTCTTCAGTGAGGGTGAGAGGATAGATCATCATGGCTTTTCGCTACGCCTCCGTTCCGATGTGAATGAACGGAACCCAGCCTTCCAGCCAGTCCACGATCCAGCCAATGCAGCTCATCATCGCACCAGGCCTCCATATGCGGCAGGCACGAGCCGTGAGGTTCGAGCGTGCCATTTGTGTGGCACTCGCGTCGCGTAAGACATGCCCGCGACGTCCGTGCCGGGAGTCGGCACTCGCTTGTACATGGGACATCGGCAAAGCCGCGGAACTTTAGAAGCGGCGCGAAAAGAATTACTCCACCCCGCGGTGGTTTGATGCGTCCGCATCCCAAAGCTCGTGCTTCGCGGCACGAATCATCGGGCCTTCGCCGGATGCCAGCGACGTGACACCTGCGGAAACCCGCCCGATTCAGGCTGAAAACACGGTGCTTCTCCGTACGAGTCCCGTGCCAACGACGAGGAGCGAGACGGCCGCTGCAGGGTCCGGGTCAGCGTTTGGCCCCGACCGGAGTTCGCCTTACAATGTGTGAAAGATTTCACAAACGGAGACCTTCGCCGCGTGCAAACCAGACGCCTGTACATTGAAACGCTCGGCTGCCAGATGAACGTCCTCGACAGCGAGCTGGTCGAAGGGCAGCTTCGCAGGCTCGGTTATGAGACGACCCGCGACGCGCGCCAGGCCGACGTCGTGCTCATCAACACGTGCAGCGTCCGCGATCATGCCGAGCAGAAAGCCCTCTCGCACCTCGGCGCCCTCAAAAAGCGCAAGGCGGGACGACCGGATACGATCATCGGCGTCATCGGCTGCATGGCGGAGCGCGACCCGGACGGACTCATCGCCAAGATGCCGCACGTGGACCTGATTTGCGGGCCGGGCGAGCTGAACAAGATCCCCGCGATGATCGAGGAGGTGCGCGAGCATCGCACGCGGGCGGTGGCGCTGTCGCAATCCCTGTCGCGCCGCAGCACGCCGCTGCAGCGCGCGCTCGAGTTCGATTCCGTCGAGGCGCTCGATCTGTCGCGCGACCCCGTGCCGGAAAACGTGCTGCAGGCGTACATCCGTGTGCAGCGCGGCTGTGACAAGTTCTGCACGTTCTGCGTCGTCCCCTTCACGCGCGGCGCCGAACGCAGCCGCCCGGCGCAGGCCATCGTCGATGAAGCGAAGATGCTCGCGGATCGCGGCTGCAAGGAGGTCACGCTCGTCGGGCAGACGATCAACAGCTATCTGCATCAGGAAGGCGGGAGGCCGGTCCGCTTCTCCGACTTGCTCGCGCGGGTCAACGACGTGTCCGGTCTGGAGCGCGTGCGCTTCGTGACCAGCTACCCGGGCGACTTCACCGACGACATTCTCGACGCCATGCGCGAGCTGCCCAAGGTGTGCGAGTATCTGCACATTCCCGCGCAGAGCGGCAGCGACGCGGTGCTGAAGCGGATGAGGCGCATGAACAGCGTGCAGCAGTATGTCGAGCTGGTCGATCGCGCGAGGGAGAAAGTGCCGGGCATCACACTGGCGAGCGACTTCATCGTCGGCTTCTGCGGCGAGACCGATGAGGAGTTCGAGGAGTCCGTCGCCCTCGTGCAGCGCTGCCGGTTCAAGAACATCTTCGTCTTCAAGTACAGCCCGCGGCCCGACACCGTGGCCGATAAGCGCCTCGCCGACGACGTGCCCGAGGCGGTCAAACGCGAGCGGAACCTGCGGCTGCTGAAGGTGCAGGAGCGCATCTCCTTCGAGGAGACGCAGAAGCTCATCGGCCGCACGTTCGAGGTGCTTGTCGAAGGCTACAGCAAGGCCGCCATCAAGGCGCAGGAGAGCGAGCAGGACCGCGGATGCGAAGTGCAACGGGCGCCCGTTCACGGGGATCGCGCGCGACTTCAGGCCGCCAGCGACGCGCGCAGCGCCGCAGCGCTTAAGCCCATGAGCGCCGGCGTGAACGGCGAACTGAGTCGCAACGGTCGCGGCGAGCGACAGTCACGCGAGATCGATCTGATGGCGATCCACTCCATCACGGGCCTGCCGGATGGCAACGTCTCGGACACCATCGACCGCCTGGACCATGACGGGCACTGCACAGACGCGGTTCACGGCCACCACCACGGTCACTCCTCCCGCGGCGGCCTCGATGACCCGCGCGAACGGGGCGCCGTGGATTGGCGGCAGTCCAACCAGCTCGTGGGACGCACGCGAACCGACCGCATCCTCGTCTTTCCCGGTGAACCCCGGCAGATTGGAAAGCTGATCAATGTGAAGGTCAAAGCCGCGACGGCACTGACGCTTCACGGACACATGGTTGACAGTCGCTGACTCCAACAGGAATGGCCGCAGGCGGGTGGGTGTGTCCTGCCTACGGTCATCGCGCACCATCGAATGGACCCCCAATCTAGAGCTTCGGGTTAATCAAGTTGTGATTCGCACCCTCAGTTATTCGCAGGAGACTTCGCGGTGCAGACCCTATGCGTCGTCGCGGCATCAGTTTTCGGACACCTTCTGGCGGCTCCCAGCAGCCCGAAGCCGGCGCCATTGGAACAACCCGGACCATCCACATCTTCGAAGCAAATGTGGCTCTACTGCCCCACGAATCTCCTTGTTGATGAGAACGTCGCCAAGCTCGACGACCTCTGGAGGCGCGCGGCGACGGCGGGATATACGCATGTGCTCCTGGCGGATTCCAAGTTCTGCCGGTTGGAGGACATGGAGGCGCGATATTTTCGCAACGTCGATCGCGTCAAGGCGCTGGCGCGCGAGCTGAAGCTGACCCTGGTGCCCGCGGTGATGCCCATCGGGTACTCCAACGACATCTTGTCCCGCGATCCCAACCTGGTGGAAGCGTTGCCGGTGCGCGACGCACTGTTCGTCGTGCATGGAAACATCGCCAGGTATGAGCCGGATCCGCGCGTGGAACTGAAGGGCGGCGATTTCAGCGACCTGTCGAGATGGGATTGGAAGGATGAGTGCGTGACCGCGGACGCCGGCGCCGCGCGGGTCGCGGATCCCAAGGGGCGCAACGCTCGCATTGTGCAGAAGCTTAGCGTCGCGCCGTTTCGTCAATACCACATCAGTGTTCGCGTGAAGTCCGCCGACTTCGCCGGGACGCCTGAAGCCAAGATCCTCGCCGATGGCCGCGCGCTCACGTTCATCAACCTGGGCGTCAAACCCACGCAGGACTGGACGGTTCATCACACCGTGTTCAACTCGCTCGACCATACGGAGGTCATGCTGTATCTGGGGTGCTGGGATGGCCGGAGTGGAACGCTGTGGTGGGACGACGCCAAAGTGGAGGAGGTCGGATTGTTGAACGTCGTGCGTCGGGCCGGCGCGCCATTGACCGTCCATCGCGAAATGTCCGGCGAAACGCCCGCCGCGGCCGCGCTGGTGGAGGGCCAGGACTTCGAGCGCGTCAACGATCCCAACATGGGCGTGCATCCGTGGCCTGGCGAGTACGACGTCTGGCACGAGCCGCCGGTCATTCGCCTGACGGACGCCGGGGCGAAGAAGCTGCCGGTCGGCTCGCGGCTTCGAGTCTCTTATCATCACGCGATCACCATTCACGACGGGCAGGCCATGATCTGCCCGTCGGAGCCGAAGACGCTGGAGATTCTGCGCGAGCACATGCGGCGGGTGCACGAAGCGTTCGGCGCATCGGCGTATTTCATGTCTCACGATGAGATTCGCGTCTTGAATTGGTGCGACGCCTGTCAGAAGCGCAACCTCACCGCAGGACAAGTTCTTGCCGAAAACCTGCGGCAGTGCACGCAGATCGTCCGCGATGTCGCGCCCGACGCGACGGTCTATGTCTGGAGCGACATGTTTGATCCCAACCACAATGCCGTGAAGGACTACTACCTCGTGCGCGGCGACCTCGCCGGATCATGGGACGGGCTTGACCCCAAGGTGATCGTGGCCGCGTGGTATCTGGAAAAACGCGCCGAGAGCATGAAGTGGTTCGCCGATCGCGGCAACCGTCTGCTCATTGCCGGTTACTACGACGCCCCGCCGCAACACGTCCGCGACTGGCTCACGGCGGCGCAGGCCGTGAAGGGAGTCACGGGGGTCATGTACACCACGTGGCGCGGAGACTACGAGCAGATCGGGGCGTTTGCAGACATTGTCAAAGGCGAAGTTGCAAAGTCGGGGAAGTGATTAGAGTTTGCCCGCAGGCGGCCTGACTACCTGCCATTGCGGCCGCAAGGCGCCACGAGACTTGGGGTCAAGAAGGGGCGGAATCTGAGCGACAAGAAGGCACTGCGATTCTTCATGAATGGCATTCACGGGTGGCAGCACAGAATCCGCCTCGCAACAGTTCGTGCGCGCGGGAGACTGAGAAACAAGCTCACTCCAGCATTCAGCCGGTTTTGTGGGATGTCATCCACGGAGCCGGGTACGGAGGTCTTGTACGGCCTCCAGCCATTCCGGCCCCCCATCGCCATCGCACCACAAAGCACGAAGCTCCGACTCCTCCGCAAGCACGCGCTGAATAATGGCCTCAGCCCGGGCGATCAGCTTCGGTGCAGGCCGCAAGCCCTGCTTCTTCACCCAGTTGTCAACGTTCTCCGTAAGTGAGTTTTGGTATCCCGGACGGCCCAGCGCACGTGCGATGACCTCACAGGCGGCCAGCGCATTGCACCCGTCGGGCGCTTCCACGCAGCCCTGAGACTTCTCCACGGCATCAAACGCGGATTCCACGAGCGAGAAATCTCCGACCTCGTCCAGGCCGTACGACCAATCGCATGCGTCATCGTTGTCGAAAGCCTGAACGCCCCATGCTCCCATGACCACTCCTCACACGTTTGGGCCGCTCAACCCGCGGCAGTTAAAGGAGGAAAACAATCGGAGTGACGGGACACCAGTTGAACTCTTTATCGAGGGAATCCGCGTTCTTGACCCCGCCAGGCGGAATACGCTCGCCTCTCTCGCTGGCGGGGTGGTCCAGCGTCAGGGTGCCTCGGTTTCCCGCTCGGCGAAGCAGGTTTCGGTCAAAGAGGATCGATATTGAGACGTCGCAACTCAGTCTCAGCCTCCTGGGCACGAAGCCAGTACCCTCGCACACGGCAGAGCCGATGGGCCACCCTCAGGTATGCCTCGCCTAAGTCGCGCTGCTCCGCCAGCAAACTGGCCCGTCCGAGAACGACCAAGCCGTGACACTGTCGAAGTCCCAGCCCGAGCTCATTGGCGATTCGCATGCTTTCCATCGCTCGGAGGCGGGCAGACTCGGGATCTCCTTGATCGAGAGCCAAGTGAGACAGTTCCGAGAGCACATCCGCTTCCAGCCGGCGGATGCCCATTCGCCGGGAGTCGGCTAGAGCTGCCGTGTATTCACGCCGGGCCTCTAAAGGCTGGCCCTGTACCCGATGCAGGTGGCCGACCGAGTTGCGCGCGTAGGCCACAAGATCGGGATGGTCGCCTGTCTCTGCGAGGGCTCGGCATTGGCGCAATAGGTAACCCGCCTCTTTGGCTTGCCCAAGCATGATCTTCAGGTCCGCGTAGTGCTGCAGGAAGATGCTCTCAGCCCTGGAGTTTCCACCAACCTTCCGCAACACTCTCAACGACTGATCATAGTCCTTTTCAGCCAATCTCACGGCACCGCGCAAGTGATTAAGAAGGCCGCTGTAACCCAGAATTCTGCCGGCAAAATCCGGATTCACTTGATGAGAGTTCGCCTGCTTCGTTTCCCTCAAGTACTGCTCCGCAAGATCGATTCGGCCCCGTTCCAAGTACGTATGGCTTAGGTGGAGCAGCGACTGGACCGTAAACTGGCCGCCGACCTCCCCCGCTTCGATGACTCGATTGATGGCATAACCCTGCTCCCAGATCGCCAGCGCATCGTGCATGTTGCCCTCGCAACATAGCGCTAGGCCGAGGTCATTATAAAGCCACGCAAGCTCCTCGGCGTGGAGAATTCCTTCCGGGGACGCGACTCCTGCACAGGAGCGGCTGTCAGCAAAACTCCACAGAAGCTCCCCAGACAGCTTCTTGACCAGATTCAACAACCGAATGCTGTGGCGGACATATTCGTCATATCGACACCAACGTGCCGCCGTGGTTGCCTCAAAACGTGATCGAAATAGGCTGAATGCAGCACGAGCAAGTCCGACGGCATCGGGCCCTTGCGACTCGCAAGCCTTGTTGATAAGCGCGATCAGCAGGTCCGTGACGATCCGTCCGGCCCGCTCGTCGCCGGGGTCAACAGCCGCTACCCCGGTTGTGAATCCAGCGAGGGTGAAGTTGGGCAGTTCGCCGCTACGGGCGTGATGCAGTCTGTGAAACACACATCCCCGAACGGTCGGATGCATCGTCCAACTCTTCGCGCCCCCATCCTTCGACACTATTTCAAAAAGAAGTCTGCGCTGCACCAAATTATCGCATAGTATACCAATGTTGTCCTCGGCTTCTGCTCGGCCATTCGGCGGCAGTTCCATATCGTAATGCCAACGCAATGCTTCTCCATAGCATACCTCAAGACAGGCCTCATCGACCGGGCTCATGAACAGCGCGATGCGTTCCAGAAAGCCCCTTGCAAACGGTGTTTTCCTCTTGAGATCCTCATCAAACTCGTCGATTGCAGCGATAATCATGCGCGATGCTCGTTCGCCAGGGCCGGCACGCTGAAGCCGTCGTTCCAGTTCCCTGATTCTCTCACCCCTGTCATTCTCGTTCCAATTACTCAGCGCCTTGCCCGCAATGGCAAGTGCATACGCATGACCCGCGAGTAATGAACACAACGATTGGAGATGCGGCTGCTTCCCTAAATTGGCCGCGCGGATCGGCCCTACCGTAAGGAGATGCGCCTTTGGAGGGTCAAGTGCGTCCGTCCTTGTCGTCGTACAACTCAACGCGCTCGCTGCGGGAGTTCCTTGCGGTGCATGGTGGCCAGCAGAATCTGATCCGACATCATTGCCAATATGCCGTCCGCCTCCGCTCCAATTGCGGCGTTTCTCTTCTTCATGGCGCGCAAGCTTCAGGTTACCCAGCTCCATCGGCCACAGTCTAGACGTGAGAATCACGGCTGCGCCTTGCCGAGGCGCGGCAATTACCTCAAGGAACCGCCGGACCTGGGAGTTATATGTCTTCCCAATATCAGCCTCGCCCGTCGGCATCAACACCCGCTCGAAACCGTCGAACACAAGCACGGCTTTACTGTGCTTCAGCACGTAGGCTAGCTTACGCAACCGAGGCCATGTCGTCCACTCTTCAACCGTCGGCTTATTGCCCCCATTTAATGCCCCGTACAGGTGCTCATTCGTTGCGTCAATGCCTGTAAGCCAGTCATCCGCGTAATAGGAACTCCAGAACACACCACGCCAATCCTCAAATTCCTTTTTACCGTTTTCGACGTAATCGCGCAGGAGCTTTACCGCACGGTGTGATTTGCCAGAACCTCCCCCGCCCAGCAGAACAAAGCACGGCGCGAACGGAGAAGAACTCGGTCCAGTCGCAACCTGCTCGCGAAGCCACTCAATGTCTGCTTTAATCGTCCCATCGTCGAAGTTGTCGTCCCCATTCCCGTTGCCGCCCGACCAAAACCCATAATGCCACAAGATCGCCTCCTCAGACCTCGGCGTTAAATACTCACGAAAGCACGGCTTCTGGATCCAAGCCGTTTGCCATTCGCACCATCCCTTGCGCAGATCATTCATAAACCTCACGAGGCCCTCGGTCCGGTCGTGCGGCTGCGGACCAGCTCCGCCGCCTGTAGTTGTCACTTCAAACGGAATCACGTGCGCGCCGTACCTTGAGAAGCGAGCACGCATATCAAGCGAGATCGGATCTATCAACTCGAACTTGGGGATGGCGACAAACAACTGGCGAGAATCCTTATATTGTGGTTCGGAGGCCGAAAACATTCTCAGGCTGCGAAGGAGATCGGCATCCTTAAATCCATATCCCAGGAATAAAATGGGATTTGATCCGAGCAGAAGCTCGATAGTGTGCTGAAATGCCAGCTTCTCCCGATCGACACGCTCCAGATACCAATTCTGATAGTCTTCCTCCGTGAGAATCATCGAGCCAGGAATATCACAGCGCCCATGACAATGAAAGATGAGTTCCTCCCCTTTGGCTCGCCGGCTTGCTAGGACGAACTCGGCCAATCGATCGGTATCCGACTTCAGTTGAGTGAATGAGTGACCGGCCTCGAGCGCCCATGAACATGGTTCGATAAGTGCTCCGTCTGTGAGTCCAGTTCCGGGCGCACTGACAAGATACCCTCCCTCCGTCCAACCAAATCCGCGGCGATGTACATTGTTCTCGCCCACAGGGTGCTGTACCGGTTGGGCCAGTTGTAACTCGAGCTCGCAATCGTAATTAGTCGTAACAAACCTCGTGATCGGTAAACCGCATAGGGCGGCGAACGGGTGCGTCTCATATGTACCACGCAATGCACCCGGCCCGCATAGGTTCCGATTTGGATTGGCCATCGCCTCGCTAATGAGCACCGGAAAAGACGATCCGAGCTGAAGGAGCTCGTAAAGTCGCTTTACCTCTCCCAGAACGAACATGTATTTCGTGGTTGCTTCGGCTCCTGGCTTTTCCAGAAAATTATTCAAGGCGTCTATTTCTGACGTCGGGATCGCTGCGTTGCCCGAACCCCCTCCATTGCCTTGCGGAGAGTTCTTACGCATCTCATCGATGGCAAGGCGGACGAGCTGTTTCCAATCCGGGTAGCCCACACCCGCCGACAAGCCGGCACCTACAAATGCCACAGTGGTGCCGACGTTGAGGGATCGATACAGCATTTCCTTGGCGCGCCGATCGAGGGCATCGTCCGGCCATTCGTCTCGAGGGATTCGGCCGGCGCCAAAGCAGTTGGAGAACGTGAGCTGTCTTTGGGCGGACTTGCCCAGTGTGTTTCTCCGAGGAATCATAGTAGCTCGCTCAAGATTATGACGAAGCGCTGACCAGGCAATTCGTGAGATCGCCCCGTCGCCAACGGCCCACGTTGACGATCGCCATGTGTGTTAACCGTGTTAGGGCTTCGTGTGTCTTGAAGCCACAATGAGGAGAAAGCACCACGTTGGGCGCTTTCAATAGAGGATGGCGCGGCTGGCCGAGCAGGGCATGCTCATCATCGTACACGTCAAGGCCAGCCCCAGCGATCAGTCCACGTTTAAGCGCCGACACTAGCGCAGCTGTATCGACTAGCCCTGCCCGTGCGGTGTTGACGAGTACGGCGCTCCGCTTCATCTGCCGCAGTGCGCTGCCGTCGATGATGCACCGCGTCTCGTTGTTCAACGCCAGGTGAAGCACCACGAGATCGGACCGTTGCAGCACTTCGGAGCGGTCATGATATCTTCCCCCGATGTTTGCGAAGTCGGCTCTATGGCGCCGGCTCCAACCGATTATTTCGCAGCCGAACGCCCGAAACAACCGGGCGCTGGCCAGGCCGATTGTTCCAGTTCCCAGTATTCCCACAGTCTTGCCGGCGAGTTCCGTGCCGGGCTGGACCCCCCCAGTATCGAACTTTCCTGAACGAACGTTTGCGTCCCCCCGAGGTATGCGACGGAACACTGCCATGGTCAGGGCTATCGTGTGCTCGGCTACGCTCGTAGTGCTGTAGTCGGGACAGTAGTACGCAGCAAGGTGGTTTTGCTTGCAGCAAGCAAGATCAACATCGTCATACCCGGTGAAAGCAAGCGAGAGCATCTTGAGTTGCGGTGATTTGCGCTTCCAGCCCGCAATGACCCCGGCATCTGCGCCGTGGTTTCGCGTCACAATGACTTCGACTTTGCTAAGGTGTCGTTGGAAACCCGGCCTGCCATGCCAAAGCGGCGAATATGGACACAAGGTTAGACGCAGCGATGAGCGAACCTCGCGGTCGGTCAGCGAAAATCCCCCGATGAAGAGTATGTAACTCACAGCGTGCTGCTCCAGCGTGCCGGATTCGCGTCGGGCGGCATCGTGTTCCGAGGCCAATGCGTTCAAACAAGGATGTACTTCAGACTCCGCGAATCTCCGTTGTAGCAGGGGATCGTACAGGGGCTGATTGGTTTTTACCATGCAACCGGCAGGCTGCGGAACGGCCCATTCAAGGATGGATCGGGCTGTTGGTCGGCATCGGGGTTGAAACCACCTACCGGCGATACTAAAAGCTGCGAACTCCGGTGCTGGGTCCGGTGAGCCGCCGTTTGAATGCAGAAACGTCCCAGCACTATAAGGAATTGGCAAATAAGATGTTATGGAAGACCCGGGGGTGACGGGGGACGAGTTGGAATGTTCGTTCGGGGAGTCAGCGATTGGAGCCTGAAAACCGGGTATCCGTTGCCGTGAAGGCGTCACTTCTGGCTGGAAGCTCCCAAGTGCGTGCATGCCGCCGTTACCCATCTCTTCATGCGGGAGCTTTCTCGAAAATCATGCACACGTCGTGCAGGCCGGGGATGAAAGCTGATCGGTAGACCTTCCGGCTGCTGCTTGCGCCGTGGCTGAACCGGATGATGTCGGTGCAACCTTGCCGGAGTCCCGCCTCGAAAGCCAGCCGCTTGGTATGGTAGACGAGCGGCACAAATCCAGCCTCGCGGTCGGAGTAGTCGCCCATGAGGACGGCGAGCCGGCCCCCGGGAACCAGTGCCGCCGCGCAGTTCTCGATCAGCTGCTGGTAGCGGTCGAGGAACGCTTCGAGCGTCCGCGTCCGGGACAAATCCCGAGGGTCGTCGGTGTAGAGCTTCTGCCGCCAGTAAGGCGGATGAAGCCAGCAGAACTGAAACGCCTCACGCGGAAAGGCCGAAGCAGAGCAAGCGTCCGCACCTTCGTGCAAGTCGCTCGACCAGCAGCTTATGCCGAGTTCGCGGCATACGTCGCGGCAGGTGCCGCTGCCGGTCATGGGGTCTAGCACGGTCGCGGGTTGAAAGTACCGAAGCAGGTCGCGGATGAGGTTGCCGCCGCAGTTTCCGGGATAGTCTCGGCGGCCGTAATCCCCGGCCTCCGAGTTGTGGTAGAGACTCGTCAAATGAGGCACGGGGCTGGCGTTCACCGGAATTCGGGGGAGCCTGGCATACCGGGCTCGTGGTGACAGGCGCCGTTCGGTGGCCTGGCGGGTGGCATAGAAGGGGTTCACGGGAACGCTCGGGATCATCAGGTCGCTCATACGCCATTCTCCTCGTTACCACGATCGGGTTGAGGATAGAGATCGTCGGCGATGTATTCGACGAGCTTCCAGTTGAGGCCGTATTCACAGTTATGAGCCTCCTCGGCGCGCCGGAGCACGTCCCAGGCTTGGTCATCGGAAAGGTCGGGACGTACGAGTTGCACGTCTTCGACGCTCCAGAGGATTGCGATGAGTCGGTGCGAGCGTAGGAATTCCTCAAGGTCAACATCTTGTGAAGTGTCTTTCGGTGTAGTCATGGCGTGATTCCTTCATGCTGTGGGGCGGGCCTTTCGACCCGCCCGCTGGGTTGGTGTTAGGATTTTTTCTCGCTGGCGACACGGATCGTGATGCGCCCGTCGAGCGGCACGACTTCAAGCTGGATGTTGAAGCCCTTGCCGTCGGCGTGCGGCCAGGCGCTGCCGATGCGGGTCCAGAAGCTCTTCTGGCCCTCGCGGTCGCGCACTTGGTAGGCGACGTGGCTGGGAGCCTTGGAAGCGTTGGTGTTCGTGTTGGTCATGGTAATGTCTCCTTCTGTTGGTTTTCCGGCCGCGACCATCGCGGCCTGATGGCACGCGACAACCAGCCGCTCCGAGCCGGGGCGAAGCGCACCGGTCACGGCGGAAAACGGGAGGGACCCGGTCTGCAACGCAGTGAAGATGGGGAGGAACCGGTTTTCTGCTTGACCGGCCCGGCGGCGGCTGTAGCGATGCCGTCAATCAGGCCGTGATGGGCGCAGGGAACCAAGGCAGGAATGGGGACATCGCCCAGCACACGCTCAACGCACCGGGGCAACTGGCTTCGCCGGGGAGTGCGAGCGCGTGGGAGCGATGGGCTGCCCCGGTATGGAGGCGCTTGCGCGTGAGAAGGGCTTTGCTGATTGGCGTGACGCCGCTCGCCGCCTTCGCAGCTCGCCGCCTTCGCAGCGTCGCTGACCAGGCGCCCGGGGCCGAATGCCGCAGGAGGCAGGGATCGGCTGGGCGGCGAATAGGCGTTCCATTCACCGCACGTCACGCGGCCGGATTCAATCTAAGTCTGATCCTGCACAAGATACTGGGTTCTGGAACGCCCCGAAGCCTGTAGTGGCGGTCATGGGCCTCGCTTAGGAACCGTAGCGGACACCCCCTGCCGCGTCCTTTCGCGGGTTGGATAGTGCCCGGAGCGGCTCTCAGGCGCGGCAGGAAAGTCTTGGCTCCCTGATCGGAGCACGCGGCCGAAACGGCATTCCACCTCGCGCTTCGAGGCTGCGCCGCCGACGCTTCATCCATTATTCAGCTTATCGCGATTTATCGCAGTTCGCGATTGAGCGCTTCCTCGAAACGTCGCTTCAAACCCTCAGAAGGAAACGACACGTCACCAAACGTGAGGCTCGTGCCCTGGCGCCGCGGCGTCGAGAGCCGTGTGACCCTGACGAGGTGGCCGTCGGGCCCCAGCGATCGCCGAGCGCGCTCAATGGCCTCAAAGTATGCCTTTTCAGCCTCCTTCTCGATCTCGCGTTGGATCTGTTTCGAATCGAAATCAAACTTGACGTTGATCATAGTTCTCCTCGGTTCCCTTGAATTGTACCGCACCGGTGGCACCATTGCTCGCGGCGATGCCGCGGACGACGCCTTGTCCGTCTCGTCCTCACCGCTGCCCGAGAGATCGGGGTCAATGTTCTCTGTCTTTGGGCGGATTCGGATCGCTTCCCGGCGCGATAGTGTCTTTGCTGACTATTCTCCCGTCCCGTCCCAACGTGGTCCGCTCGCCGCCTCCCTGATTGCGCAGCATTTCCCTTGCGGCTGCGTTTGCCTCAGCCTGCGTCTCGTGCAAGCTCGACGCGCGCGTTGAATCGTTTCGCTTGTTCACCCACTGCCCGTCGTCCCGACGATACACGGTTCGATTCTGTGGCTTACCCATCGAAACCCCTTTCTCAACTTAAGACCATTCGTACGCGTCGCAGCCCGAGGCCGGACGCGAACTCATCAGCGACTCGCTGATTCTTCACGCGATCAAAAGAGCGCGGCTTCGCGATGCAGAATCCGCACACCCGCGCGGACACTACCGCCATTTCCGCCGAGGTCAACGACCACATGCCAGTGCCCGCGATGCGGAGGAGACAGCCGTACCGGTGATTGCTTCGCAAGGCCCCCGACGTATCGGTACGATGCGCCGCGACGATAAGCCTGGAAGTTCAGCTCATCGAGCAGCATGACGTTCGCCTGGCTGTCAAGTGTCACGACCGCCGTGTCGCTGGGGCCACCGTGAAAATCTGTATGCAAGAAGTTCATTCTACTTCACCTCTGAATCAATTAGCTGTTGGAAGCACCTCCGGTACGATGATCGTTCCCCGAGGGCTGAGTTTGTGCTGATGCACGAGTAACACCAGCAAGTCGTAAGTGTTACAAAAGGCCCCCGCCAAGAACTCATGGCCATTCCCATTGTCATCCGTTAGGACAAGCGTGAAATCCGCCACTTGACCCCCGCGCTGTCGCTTGCATTGAGCGTTCACCTGTTCAAACGCCATGTTCACGTCTATGCTCGCAAATTGCAGGCCAAATTTTCGAGACGGGACGAAGTGTCGCCACGATCCCGGGGGATTTTCGGCGTCATACTTCCAGGCTGGGGTTCCGATGATTGCGGCCATGGCGAGGTCGGGGCCGAATTCCGCGTAGCGACGGAGCGTGGTCGTCTTTGTTCGCCCAAACAGCTTGGCCATCGATTCAATGGTCTGCCAGCTTGGACAGGTGTCCACGGCCTCATCGCTAAATCGCTTCCCGCAGAACATGAGACCGGCACCGGCGAAGTTCGCCTCGGCTTCCAGCTTCTCGTGATAGGTCGGATGAAGCGTCTGGGCCGTGTCCCCGAAGGCGAATACCTCACGGTGACCGGGACAAATGCGGTGCCCGGCCTCGTGGAACGCCGGCCAATCTTGTTTCAGCACGGGTAGGGATTGATCCAATGCCACCCGATCCTCTTCAAAGAAGAGGACGGCTTTCAGCTTGATCTTGCGAACGATTTCAGCTAATCGATACCCGCCCACCATGATTCGGTGTTTCGCTCGTTCGAGAAAACTGGGATCGGAGAGATCGTAAAACTCTTTGAATAATTTTAGGTGGGCGAGCACGTCCTCCAAACGAACTGGCGGTGTGGTCAAACCCGCGTCCGCCAGCGTTCGTTCGATCACCTCGTTTAGTTTGCGTTCGGCAAAAGGACTCATGAAGGCCACCTTTCGATTTAGGTGCTTGTTCTCAGATAAGCCAGGAATTCGTCGAGCGCCTTCCTTTCCTCGCGCGTGAGCGTGTCAAACGACTCGGATTGGGCGGCAAACTTCGATGCGTGCCTCTCGAAATCCTCGTCGCGATCGCGCACAAGGCCGGCGAGTCTGAGCATCTGTTGAGCCGGCACTTTGAAGAACTTGCTAAGGTGGTGAAGCACGACGGGCTCAGGGATAGTGCCGCGCTGCTCCATGCCCACTAATTCCGCCCGGTCAATGCCGGTCTTTCGGGAAAGATCATCTACGGTTAGCCCGTTCCGGCGGCGAAGGAACTGAAGGAATTGCTGAAATCCACGCCGCTCGGTTGCCGGACTTCCCTCGGTGGTCAATTGGACAACCAGTTTCTGCTCCAGCGCGTCCGCTACTCGCTGGAGCATTCTGAGCGAATGTCCCTCATAATCAGCATCCTCCAAGCGGCTGATCGCCGATTGGCCCGTGCCGATCAACTCGGCCAACTCGCCCTGCGACAATCCAGCCCGTTCCCGCATGTCTCGAATCATCCGGGCGACATGAGCGCTGACTCGCTCTTCCTGAAGAGCGGCTTTCTTGGAGGGATCGTCCTTCACATATCGATTGTGAAGGATGGATACACCATCGCTTGTTGTCTTAATGCTCATGGTTTCACTCCTCGTGGGTGTGTCGACCTGGATCTCGCTTGAATTCGTTCATTCGTTGAATGGCCAGGTCAATCTCCTTGTTTGGTACATGGTCTTCCTTCGTCAGCCCGTGCGTCACCACGGCTCGACCCTGATGAAAGAAATACAGCATCCGGTAGTTCACATGGCCAGCGCGGACACGGAGTTCGCAAATACCGTCCCGAAGCAAGTCCGCTTCAGGGCGACGCAGTTCATGCCCTTTCTCTGCGAGTCGCTCAATTCGGACAACGCACTTGAGCCTCGGCTTCTCAGGTTGGTCATCTAGCCAATCCAGGAGCGGGCATGTCCCGTCCGCGTCAGCAAAAAACACCACGCTCATCTGCGGCATTTCGTTCGTCCTCTCCCAAAGTATTACATATTTGTGATTGAAGTCAACACAAATTTGTGTTGCCTAGGGCACCTTAATCCTCGGATTCCCCGGAGCGCGCACGTAAGTTGTTATGCGGCAATAGGTTATGGAGGCGTCCGCGAGATACATTTTTGGGCAAAAGAATTCTGGAGGGCGGGTCTCCCGCTTCAACAGCCAGGGCACCTGATAGGCTCGTCACGAATAACTTGGACGCACGGGGTCGAATATGGCATCGGGCAGGGGTCAGCTGTGCGGCGAATAGGCGCTCCATTCACCGCAGGTCATGCGGCGAAAAGATTGCAGTTGCGGCGAATGCGCGGTACAATCACCGCAACAAATGCGGCGAAACATGGCGTACATTCACGAAAAGACCGGCTGGACGGAGTTTACGTGGGACGGCGAATTGCTCGCCGGCCCTTTGGCTGATGTGCGGCACAAGCAGGGCCGGCTGCTGGGCAAGTTGGAGGCGCTCGGGTTCGACCTGCGGGCCGAAGCGAGCCTCGCGGTTCTCACCTGCGACGTGGTTAAGTCTTCCGCCATTGAAGGCGAGAAGCTGAACCCGGACGAGGTCCGCTCCTCGATCGCGCGGCGGCTGGGACTCGACGTGGCGGGCCTGCCGAAGGCGGGTCGGGATGTCGAGGGCGTCGTGGAAATGATGCTCGACGGCACTCGGAACTTCGAGAAGCCGCTTACGAAGAAGCGTCTCTTCGACTGGCACGCGTCGTTGTTTCCGACGGGCCGGGTCGGGATGAGTCGGATCACGGTCGGGGCATGGCGGACGAAGGAGTCCGGTCCGGTGCAGGTCGTCTCAGGGCCGTTGGGACGGGAGAAGGTGCATTTCGAGGCGCCGGAGTCGGAACGCCTCGATGCGGAAATGTCCCGTTTTATCAAGTGGTTCAATGCACCAGCATCGGTTGACCCGGTTCTGAAAGCCGGGATCGCTCACTTCTGGTTCGTGACGATCCACCCGTTCGAGGATGGCAATGGGCGCATCGCTCGCGCCATCGCGGACATGGCGCTGGCGCGCGCCGACGGCACGAAGGATCGTTTCTACAGCATGTCGTCGCAGATTGAGGCGGAGCGGAAAGACTACTACCTGCGGCTGGAAGCGGCGCAGAGCGGGGGCTTGAACATCACGGGCTGGCTGGAGTGGTTCCTCGGCTGCCTCGACCGAGCCATCGGCGGCGCGGATGGGACGCTCGGCGCCGTGCTCCACAGGGCCCGGCTGTGGCAGCGCATCAACCGCAGGCCAGTCAACGAGCGGCAGCGTCTGGTCATCAACCGGATGCTGAACGGATTCAAGGGGTTCCTCTCCACCTCGAAGTACGCGAAGCTGGCTAAATGCTCGACGGATACCGCCCTGCGCGACATCCGGGAACTGTTGCAACGCGGCATCCTGGTCCAGAACCCAGGCGGCGGCAGGAGCACGAGTTACCGGCTCGGCGAGCCGGTTGGCGTTCCTGAGTGAAGGAATTCGAGGAGGCAGGACAACGCTCGACGCGATCGCTTCCCGCGCCGACCTGGCCCCTTACGGGAATGGGCGCTTCTCCGTCGCGTAAATACCGCCCGCATGCGTCGGCGGAAAGACCTTCGTGCCCGGCCCCGCCGCGGGCTTCAGGATCGTACGGTACCGGATTGCCACCGCGCGACCCGATACTGCCGCGTGGAGGGTCTTCAGATCGAGCGGGAGGGGGGCATTGTTTCGGAGCCGTGGGATGTAATCATGTCGTCGTGTCCTTTCTCAACGAGGCCGTGTCATCGCTGTCCGCTGCTTGACGATGTACAGCAAGTCGCGGCAGGTACCGCCGCCCGTCATGGTATCGAGCACGTAATTCGGTTGGAAGCACCGCAGAAGGTCACGGAGGAGTGTGCTGCCGCGGTTACCGGGATAGTCGCGACGCCCGGAGTCCCCAGCCACATCGAAATGATAGAGGCTCGTCAAGCGAGGCGCGGGGCTGGCGTTGACCGGGACTTGACGCAGCCTGGCATAGCGTGCTTGTGCCGGTCGGCGCCGTTCGGCGGACTGGCGTGCGGCGTAAAATGGGTTCACGGAAAAGCTCCGAATCACAATGTTGCTCACATGCCGTGCCCCTCGTTGTTGCTTTCGGATCAAGGGGAGAGTTCGTCGGCAACGTGTCCGAGGCCCTCGCTGTTGAGACCTTCTTCGACTCGCTGATTGACCTACGACGATCGTGTCATTTGCACGCTCACGTGACACTGTGGAAGAATTGTCAATCGCACCTCCAAGCAATCGTCCGGTTCATCAACTATTCCTTGACAAGCCTTGCTAGTCATGGTACTCGAGCATCATGTCAACAAGAACTCGCCGGATTGGATGCACTCACCCTCACCTGACGACGCCTTCATAGCTGCTTTTGTCGCGGGAGATTGCCCTAGACTAGAGGCGGCCATTGCCGCAAGTGCTGGCGTCGAGGTGCGATTAGGGGATACGACACCTTTACACTGTGCAACGTTGGCTGGCCGAGTGGGCATTGTACAAGTACTCATAGACGCAGGAGTCCCTCTTGATGCTCACGATGTATGCAAGAGAACTGCACTCCATTATGCTGCAATGGGTATAGGAGAGCCCGGTATTCAAATCACCGGTATTCTTCTGCGTGCGGGCGCAAACCCCAATGCCCAAGACGAAGACCAGCATACACCGCTGGACTGGGCCACTCACATGAGATGTAAGGGAACTGCAGCACTGATTCGCGCGGCGGGCGGACGGAACAACAGGCCCTTCGACCGAGGCTATCCTGGGCGTTATTAGGCATGAAACAATGGTACCTGCGTCTCTGAGTGTAATAACTTCAACAGACGTTGAAGCCCAATCCATAGGAAACCAGGCGTCCAGTCTGGGCTCTGGGGATTCAGATGCATTATCCTTTCGTGGTACTCCACACCGGTGCGAGGACATCTTGCGCCGGTAGGCAAGAACCCCCAGGCCCTAGCGCGTTCAGCGTTCTCTGGTGTTCCAACGACTCCAAGGAGGCGCATCGGCACCTCGTCTGGCAAACCTGGCACGCTCGTCAAGTATGCCATTTGACAAAGCAACGCTACGAGAAGATGAAAATCCGGCTGTCTTGTTGTGCATGGTAGATGTGACGGTCTGCCAGTGCAGCATTCCACTATGAGGTGGGCGCTCGGCGTGGCCAAGTCAGAAGCGCGGCAGTTGTATGAAGGTATTTCACCCTTGCGAACCCTATCGTAGAACTGCGCAGATACAGGAAGAGATATGCACGCGCCAACGGGAGTACCGTTATCGCCGCGGGCAAAAAGAAGACTCCAAGGCGAACGAAGGCGCCATTCAATCGCCCTTCCTTGATAACTCCTAATAGGCCACCTAATGACCTCTTGCGCGGCAATATCGACGGCATCATCGGGGGACAAGTCCGGGGCGCGATTAAGTCGCGCCGAGTTTATATACATCCAATTAACGACCTTGCACACATCGCTTTCCCTTTTGCAGAATCCGTAGCATTTGTCGGGCCTGTTAAACGTAACGGCGAAGAGCTTCTGCATGAACGACCACCCGGACGAGAAGGCATCCTGTCGTTGTCCCTGCGCTGAGTCGACCGATTGGTCGTATGATATGCAATCAACAACTGCGTCCACAGGTAATTCTTCAATCGTCTTTCCTGTGCGTCTCAGGATTATCTCGCTCCAAATCTGTCGAACACAGTCTATGTCTTCGTGTGCGTCAGATGGCAGGTCGCGGTGGTGAGGCTTCGTTATGTACTCTGCGACGCGCCTTATGTGACGCTCGAGGACAGGCTCCCCATTTTTCAGCTTAGCCCATGTCCCATTGGTCCATCCCCCGTTTTCGGGTTTCTTAATCCAAGCGTCAATCCTCTTCTTCAATATCTTAATAAGGACGGGGCGGAATTCCAGCCGTAGAGTTCTTCTCTGTTCCGGGTGCTTCATAACGTTTGGTCATCCCCTAACCCTGGTGTGAACCGAGAGTCGGTTGACTCGAATGGGTGAATAGAAATACGAGAACAGCGTGTAACTCGTGGACAATAGCATACCGTCAAGCCCGCGGCTAGCCAAGCGGATTTCGGGGTCTTGGGCGCGGACAGGTCTATCACTGGAGTGGACATGGCAGCTGGATCAAGAAATGGAGGGCAGGTCACGGGCATGTCCTGACCCTCGATCTCGTCGTGCGCCTTGCAGAATGAGTGTCCGATGTGTCCGGGAAAGAAAAGAGCGCCTTGAAGACATCTGAAACACGGGCTTGAATCGATGTCGCTCGAGGGCGAGAAAGGGGGAGGCGGTGAAAAACCACGATCGTGCCTGCAGGAAACGGCATTCGTGTGCATCAGAGCTCGGCGGGCCACTGCCGCAGCCTGCTAGCCGACCTTATCAGAAGATTAGGCCAAAGTCAGGGCAATGGCTTGGGGACGCATATGGTTCAAGGCACGTCCCGAGTCGGTATCAGCTGTCAGCCGAGTTCTCGGATGGCTTCGCTCGGATTCGCGCCGCAGGCACGGCACCAGGCGGCGAATTCAACCGGGTCGATTCGTCGGTCGCCGATTTCCGAGCGATGCACCATCGTGTTGTGCATCCTGAGCTTGTCCGCGAGCTGCCGCTGCGTCAACCCGGCTTCCGTTCGCATCCGGCGCAGCATCGTACACATCCTTCGATAGGCCGCCTTGTGCTGCGGTCTTGCTGCCATGGGAGGAGCAGGCTAGGCTTGCATCCCCTTGCTGCTAGTTTAGCAGCAAACGAGGGCTCGGTTGCCGGAGATTGCTGGATGGAAGCGTCGAGGCGAGGAAGAATGAAAAACTCAAGCGGACCGCAAAGACCGTTTTCAGAGGTGAACACGTTACCGTTCGATGCGGGGACATGGGCCGAAATTGTGTCCTTGCTTGAGCTATCGCCACAGCAGGCTCGGATTGTCGAAGCGTTGCTTTGCGGCATGCGTGACAAGCAGATCGCCAGGGTCACGGGACTGAAGGTTCCGACCGTACGGACGTATTTCGACCGCATCTTCCGCCGTGCTCGTGTGCGTGATCGCGTGGGACTCCTGCTGAGAATACTCACGCTCGCGGTTGGACATGTTTGCAAAAACTCATGTCATCGGCCTTGATGACACCCGATTGGACGACAGCGCATTTGCCGACTTCCTGCCCTGGTTAAAGCAGTGAGAATGACTGTGTCGTGCCGGCGGTGCCGGCGCTGCCAAAGTGGTGCAGCAAGGTTGGTTAGGGAACCCTACTGAAAGGAAACGAAAAATGGCGTACGAAGGCTACATGCAGGTGACGGGAGAGAACGGCGGCTCGCCGTATCACTCGGATGTCTTTAGCAACGGTCTTGGGCACTACCAGGATTCGCACGGAAACTGGGTTCAGCCGGCGTAGGCGTGGGACCGACTCGGGGCCGGAATCCGCCGCGGCGCCGGCAGGTTCCGGCCCTTTCTTGGCGACTTTACATCGGAGTTATCGAGATGCAAGAACTAAAGCGGCACGGCGTGCCGGGCGCGCCCTGCTGTATCTGCGGCATCCCGACCCCGGATGGAGATTACGTTCCGCCGGCGTGTCCTTGTGAGCGAGCTGTTCCGTGAGGCAAAGCGCGGCGACTGGCACCATGTCCTTGGGCTCTGCCGTTGGACACGGTCGAGCGAGCATCGGGCGCGTGAAGGACACTCAGCAAGGACCTGAACGCGCACGACAGCGAAAGCGCACCGGACTAGGCCCGTGAATTCAGGAGGGAGTCCATGATCCAAGTGAAGTGCGATTTGCATGAACGAACCTTTCAGTTGGCCGATGCGATCGCTGGGCGTCGCGTAAGGCTTTTCTGCGGATGCGTTCACCGCGTCCCTGGCGAAATCGCCGCTCAGACGGGACACGAGCAAGGGAGCGCTGCACCGCCTGCAAAAACGTCGGGGCATGCCGAAGCGCCACCCGTGCCGATACCGGCTCCGGAACCGGCTTCAGGGCTGGGTGAGCTTGCCGAGGCCGTGGCGGGCATGCGGCGAGACGGTAAGGAGGCGTCGGGGAAGACGGCTTTCGATGCCGCGGCCGCCAGAACGGCTACGGCGGTGAAAGGAACGATCAGTGTCTTGAAGCTGCTGGTCAAGGATCCGACGGCGCTCGATCTGGCGGCGAACGTCGCGGGAAAGCCGAAGACGCGAGATACGGGGCTGGTTTGCGGCGCGCTGTTCATCGGCGCTATCCTCGTCTCCGTATTCAGACTCACGAGCGCGGGCCCCGTTGATTTGCCGGTAGCGACCTACCTGCGGCTGGCCATCGTGCCGCTTACGGTCTGGGGCGGGTTGGCAGTCGCGCTTTCCGTCTCACGCAGGCTTTTTGCCACTCGGGCCGAGGGCTGCATCGAGAATGATCTGTTCGGTGCCGGCATTACCACCGTTCCGCTCGTCCTGGCGATTGTTGTAGCCCAGCTTCTGGGTGGTTCACCGAAGGCGTTGATGCTGGTCGGTGGAGCGGTCGCGATCTGGTCCGTGCTGATCTTGTTCAGCGCGCTCACGCGGCTGGCGCGGGTGCCCTCCGGCCTCGCCCTCTACACATTTCCGCTGATTATCCTCGGCGAGTTGATTCTGACGGGATGGGTGATCCAGCAGCTCAACCTCGCAGCGCTGCCGCTGTAGCTTGAGGACATCGTGAGCTCTGAAAGGAAAGAATATGAAGAAAATCTCTCTATCCATGACCATCGGATTGTTGTTTCTCTCTCCGCGCTGTGCCCCCAACGCCCCTCAAGATCCGGTCGACGCAGCCGCTCATCGCGCCTTCGAAGCTTGGTTGGAGTCGCTTCCCGAAGCGGATGCGCCGATCTTCGGATTCCTGGCCGGAGAAAGCGGGCCGCCGTCATCGCTTGTGGGCGCTCGGTACTTGGACGGGAGCGAAGTCTTCTTGACCGTCCAGGAAGACCCGAGTAACGGCGACGAGTTGATCCCGGAATCCGTGATCTATTACGCGCCTCCCGATGCCGAGGGTAAGCGTGCGGTCGTGTATCAGCTTTCCGTGGACGCCGAGTCGAGGCGCGTCACGATGGCCCTACCGCCCTTCGCGGAACTGAGCTGGGAAGAACAGCCGGCAGAGTCCGGTGGAGCCGCAACGTGGAAGTTTGAAATGACCAGCTATCGCACCTCTCCCACGTCTCGAATTGTAGCCGTGCTGTCGGACGGCGAGTTTGTCGGCGTCGCGGAGGAATCAGAATTAGGCCCTGCGATAGTCCCCGATCCGGCGCAGCCCAACCCAGAAACCGAAAGCAAGCAAATGGCCACTCAAGATACCGTTACGAGGGACTTGGGAGCCTGTGAGGATACCGTGAGGATATTGGCACGGCGAACGGACCAGCTCTGTACGTTGCTGAGTCTTCCCGGCGAGACTTGGACCGAGGTCGGCATAAACGGGGTATGCGTCGGCTTGACCAAGGTGACCGACGAGCTGATGGAATTGGCAATTGAGCGGGGTGGAGATGAAGAGCTGCTTACATCGGTGGCTGGAGCGGTCAGGCTTGACGCGGCCATGCTCTGTGACCTCCTGAAGGAGCATCACAAGGCGATCGGCAAGAACACAGGTAGGCTTATACCCTTCGTCGGACCCTTCTGCGGATGGTGGGATGTAAGCACCGGGCTATGGAAGCTTGCGGATGGTTCAGACCCATTGAAGGCGCTGGAGGAACTATGCAACGCCGATCAGTACCTTGGCGACTTGTTCACCGTAGGGACCATCGCGACGATCAGCTACGTCGATAGCGAAAACGTCGACGGCGACGAAATCGCGGTAAGGCATGAGTACCAGGGCACGGATGAAGTCGGTCCTCCGCAGCGCTTCGTGGAGAGCGTGTTTCGAGGCGCCGTGAGCGGGACGCCGCAGTCGATAGAAGTCCCGCTCCATCCGGGAAGGAACTATTTCTATATCGAGGCGCTCAACCTCGGGGACGTGCCGCCTAACACGGTGGACATTACGATCACGGCATCGGGCTTGGACGCCGGGTTTGGAACCCGTACGGTGCGGCTTGAGGCGCCGGGAAAAGAGGCGGTCGTATTCATCGACCACACGGTTCCGCCCCTGCCGCCCAAAGACGCACGGTAAGGAGCGGTTTTCCTGAAAGGCGCGTAACTCCCCATGTACGGATCGCGCGCGCTCGGTTACCGGAGCGGACGGCCTGTGACAACTCGATGGCTTCCCGGCGCCGTCACGCGTGACCAATACGACGTGCCGACTGCAACAACGAGCTCGGGCAGCCTGGGCAGTTTGCCGGTTTGGAGATAGGTTCGCAGGGCCGCGGTGATGGTTTTGGTGGGGTCGAGGCCGCGGAGGCGGAGGGTGCGGTAGACGCTCATCAGGATGGCCTGGGTGGCGGCGCTTCGGCGCCGCGGGTTTTTCACAAACCGGAATCATCCCCGCTGGCGTGGCCGGCGTGGTCGACGGACCTTGCCGACGTGAACGATTGGACGCTTCTGGAGTTCGATCACCTTGGCGACGCCGGCTTCCTTCCGCCGAAGGTCGTTGACTGCAACATGCCGGAATAAACCCGGATCAGCGCCGCATGGGCAGGCAAACGCCGCGACGGTTGGCCCCCCGGGGGCGGCGAAAGTCAGGCATAACGCGCCTGCTCGTCGGGGGCGTTGTGGAGGGCCGCGATGATCTCGGCGGCGATGTGCTGGATGCGATCGAGGGATGCGGCAAGCGTCTCGGTCTTGCCGTCGAAGAGCTGGATGTAGTCGCTGGCGGCGGTGCCGGTCTGAAGGCCGATCGCCTGGCAGACGACGAAGGCGACGGCCTCGGCCTCGGTCTCGCGGACGGTCTTGCTGGCCGGGCGGTCCTCGCCGCGGTGGAGCAGCTCGTGGGCGAACTCGTGGACGGTGACGGAGAACTCGACGGCCGGCTCCAGGCCGGGACGGATGCTGATGCGGCCGCCCCGGGAAACTCCCAGCGCGTCGGACGGCACGTCGGCGTTGTCGAGCGTAATGCCGCGCCCGGCGATGACCTGGCGCAGCCGGTCGATGTGGGCGCCGGGGTCGCCGTTGACGCGGGTCGGCTCGGGAAGCGGCTCGCCGTCGGTCTGCGACACGTCGAAGACGTAGACGCCGCGGAAGCGGAGAATGGATTCGGGCTTGTCGCCGTCCTTCGCCTGCTCGTCCTGCCTGCGCAGGAGCATCGGCGCGATGATGACGATGCCCTTCTCGCCCTTCTTGACGAAGCGGCCCATCTGCTTCCAGGTGTGGAAGCCGGCGACGTGCGTCGCGTCGGGCATCTGCGATAGGATCAGCATGACGTTCCCGAAGCTGTACTTGTGGAACCGCGCCAGCATGGCGAGGTAGCGGATGAGTTCCTCGCTGCGCCCGCTCTTGAGCGTTTCGGCGAGTTGTTCGAGGGCCTGGTCGGCGATCTTCTTGGCTTGTTCGGCTTTCATGGTTTGCTCCTTGTCGGGACCCGCGATGTGCGGCCCCTTCGCAAGGCACGAGGGGCCACTCGCGGGTGGCAAAGGAGCGAGCGGCGCGCAGGCCGGCGGCACGCCGGAGAGTCCCGCGAAGCGGTGCAGGACGAATGACGGACCGGACCCGCAGGGCGCCGGCTTCGGCGGGTCCGGCGTGAGGCGTGCATGACTCGAAAGCGGGCAGCGCAGCGGCGACGGCCTAAGCGGCGCGACTGAAAGCCGTCAGTCAAGCCAATCGCCGACGGGTCGCGTCAACGCTGGAGCGCCGAGTCGGCAAGGCGGTGGTGCGCCGATTGTCTTTCGCCGGCGAGTTGCTCCCGGTACTGCTTCGGACGTTGCGGTAACTCTCGCGCACCGACGGCGGTCAGGCCGGGCATTCCAGGGAAGGCGAAGGCGTCGGCCTCCTGAGTGGGCGTGAAGCTTGCGTCATCGGGCGTCGTCGTATCGCCAGACGCGGACGGCAGCGTGGCATGGCGACGGATGCGGGTCGTGACGGGTTCCTCGGCGTCGAGGCGGCGCGTCTGCGTGCGTTCCGGCGCGGTGTCGATGCTCCGCTCGGCCGTGAGCGCCTTGATGCGCTCGGCGAGTACGGAGACCGTCGGCGCGGACTTGTCTTCCGAGTCCGGCGCCGTGCCGGCGAGGCCGGCTTTCAACTGGTCGCGGAGGGCGGCCAGTTCCGATTGGTAGGCGTCGTGAACGAAAGGCTTGCCGATCCGATCCTGGTAATCGCGCAGTTGCGACTCGGCGATGGACAGGTCCTGGCGGACCCTCGCTATCTCGGGACCGTACCCCGCGGCGAGTCGTTCGAGCGCGTTGAGGACGGCACGGGGACCGTGGCTGCCGCGCATCAGCCGGTCGTGCCGCGTCGTGGCCCCTTCGAGATAGACCTCGGGCGGGAACTGCGGGCAGAGCACGACGCTGAACCGCAGGCCGCGGTACACGCCGAGCGGGACGCGGCGCTCCTGCCGGACCTCGGGCGGCAAGGCGTCGAGTTGATTGCCCAGCATGGCGAGCACATCCTCCCTCGCGACCTCGCGGCCGTTGATGATGATGGCGTCAGCGGCGTGGGCGGCGACCGTGGCCTGGTCGGCGCTCAACTGTCCCAACCTGTCGGAAAACGTGGCGATTCTCCCCGGCAGGTCGCGCACGCTGCGCCGGGCGACGTATTGCTCGTCCAGGTGGTTTTTCTTGAGCAGCGCCAGCCGCTGCAACTCGGCGTCGGCTTCGGCGAGCGTGAGCACGGCCGGGTTGCCGGAGGCAATCGCCTTGACCTCGGCATACGAAAGCTCCTGCCCGCCGACATCCTCGGCGCGGCGGGCGGCGTTGTGGCCGGTGATGACCTGGCCGATGAACCGGGCTTTCGTTTCAAGGGCCTGCCACATGTAGGCGTCGAACGAGCCTTCGGTGACGTAGCGGTAGACCGCGACTTCCTCGTTCGTGTTGCCTTGACGCAGGATGCGGCCTTCGCGCTGCTCGACCTCGGCCGGCTTCCACGGCGCGTCCAGGTGATGCAGGGCGACCAGCCGTTGCTGGACGTTGGTGCCGGTGCCCATCTTCTGCGTGCTGCCGATCAGCACGCGCACCGAGCCGTTCCTGACCTTCTCGAAGAGCGATTGCTTCTTCGCATCGGAATCGGCGTCGCCGATGGCGGCGATCTGACCGCGCGGAATGCCGGCGGCGACCAGCTTCCGGGTCACGTCGTCATAGGCGGAGTATCCCCACGGCGTCGGGTGCACGCCCATGTCGCAGAAGATCATCTGCGTGCCGCGCGTCGCGGCCGTGCGTTCCCAGACGGCGGCGACGTTCTCCGCCAGCCGGTTGATCTTCGAGCCGTCGAAATCCGGCGCATCGGCCGACAGCATCCGTCCGTCCAGCGCCAGCTTGCGGCCGTCGGTCGTGATGTTGAGCGCGTTGTCCTCGCGCGGGTCCACCTTCTCTGTCCGCAGGCGCTCGTAGCGCTTGACGAGCTGGTTCTGCAGGGCGTGCTGCTCGGCGGACATCGGGCAGGCCACGATGATCGGCTTGCCCGTCTCCAGTTTCGGGGTGGGGAGATTGAGCATCCCGGCCGTCTGCACGTCGGCGAAAGCCCGGAACATCTGCTGAAGTTCCGGCAGGTTGGTGAACTTCGCAAACCGGCTTCGCGGGCGGAGCGACGCCCCGTCCGGCGAAATCTCCATCGTGTCGATCACCTCGCCGAAGGTGGCCGCCCAGGCGTCGAAATGCTCCAGACCGCGGCTCTTGAGTCCGGCCGGGTCGAGGAAACGCTGCATCGTGTACATCTCGACCATCGTGTTGGAGACCGGCGTGCCGGTGGCAAACGTGACGCCGTGGCCGGGGTGCCGCTCGCCCAGGTAGCTCGCCTTCATGTACACGTCGAAGGCGCGTTCGCTGCCGCCGGTCTGGATGCCGGCGACGCGCTCCATCTTGGTCGGGGTCTCCAGGTTCTTGAAGAAATGCGCCTCGTCGATGAAGACATGATCGACGCCGAGTTCGTCGAAGACGAGGCCGTCGTCCTTCTTCTCCTCGGCCAGCAGGTCTTTCAGGCGCTCAACGCGGGCGGCTTTCTGTTTCTCGATGGCCTTGATGAGATTGCGACCCGCGCCCTTGGCGCCGGCGTGTTCGCGCAGCAACTCATCGTATTCGGCGATCTGCCCGGTCAGGAATTTCTCCTGGTAGTCCCGCGACATGCCGATCCGCTCGAACGAGGAATGGGTGACGAGAATGCCGTCCCATTCGCCGCTGGCGATCTTGGCCGTGAGCAATTTGCGCCGGTCGCGGGCGAGGTCGTCCTTGCCGGCGACCAGGAGTTTCGCATTGGGGTAGAGCTGCATGAACTCGCGGGCGAACTGTTCCAGCAGGTGATTGGGGACGACGTACATCGGCTTCCTGATGAGCCCGGCCTGCTTCATCTTCATGCCGGTCGCGGCCATCGTGAACGTCTTTCCCGCGCCGACGGCGTGGGCCAGCAGCGCATTGCCGGAACTCATGCCGCGCCACACCGCGTCGCACTGGTGCGGGCGCAGGCGGATGGTCTGGTTCATGCCGGGGAAGTCGAGGTGCGAGCCGTCGAAGAGGCGGGGCCGGAGATTGTTGTAGGTGTCGTTGTAGATGCGCACCAGCCGCTCGGTGCGCTCCGGGTCGGCGAACACCCAGGCGCGGAAGCGCTCCTTGATGAGCTTCTGCTTCTCGCGGGCGGCCATCGTCTCTTCCTGGTTGACGACGCGCTCTTCGCGGTCGCCGTGGTCGATCACGTCGTAGATGACCGGCGACTTCATGTTGAGCGCCAGTTCCAGGAGCCACGTGCCGTTGGCCCGCGATGTGCCGTAATCGGAGGTCGCGGCGACGGACTGCTTCGCGGCGTATCCGGCATCGAGGCTCCACACGGCGTCTTTCGCAAGGTGGGAGACGGGCACGGCTTCTGCTGGAACGTGGAACAGTTCCGCCGCGAACGCCTCGATGTCGGTGGCGGGTATCCACGGCGCGCCGAGATTGGCGTCGATGTCGCCCGGCAGCACGTCCTCCGGCTGCACGCGGCGGAGTGCCTCGGCGCTGCGCGCATGATCGGAGCCGCCCTTCTCGGCAACGGCCAGCTTGTGGCGGACGTTGCCGGAGAGGTATTCGTCGGCGGTCTGCCACGTCTTCGACTCCGGGTCGAAGTACACCAGGTCGCCCAGTTCGGCGAGCACCTGCCGCTCGGGCTTGCCGTAAAGCCCGGCAATGAACGGCAGGTCCACCTTGCCGCGCTCGTTCAGCGACACGAGCAGTCCCTCCTCGGCGCTTCGGACCATTGTCACGGGCGGCGTCCTGCCGACCACGTCGCGGCTCATGATCGCCGCCTTGTCCGCCTTGCCGGTGACCTCGTCGTAAGCCTCCAGCGACATCACGAGCATGGCGTCGGGGTCTTCGATGAACTTCACCAGGTTGGGACGGCGACGGATGACGCTGCCGTCGCGGGTTTCACTGAGGCTGGTCTTGTTGATCGGCCCGTAGGCGCGGACGAAGCGGTCGTAGGCGCGGCCCAGTTCGCGGCGGGCGTCCTCGCGGTTCTCACCGGGCCAGCCCTCGTTCTGCGATTGGAGCACGCGGCGGGCGCGGTCGCGCAGTTCGATCAGTCCCGCCAGCCGACGCCCGGTGAGCGTGCCGCCCGCCTTGAGGGCGGCGCCGCCGTACACGACGGGGACGGACTGGCCGCCGGCGACCTGGTAGATGCCGCGGTCCTCGCCGACGAAGAAGCTCCCCTCGTCGATGTGCCGCTCCGTCGGCGGAGGGACGAACGCCGGCGCGGCCGGCTCCTCCGGCCGTGACGACTGCGACGGCGAGAACTCCGGCAGGCGTCGGATGGCCTCGCGGAGCTTGCCGGCAAGGTCGCCGCTGCCGCGGATGCTGTAGCCTTCGCCGCCGTAGAGCGTGTCCTTGCGGCTCCACTCGCCGAGCACCATCTCCGGGTGGTTGAGGAAGTAGCGATTGACCGGGACGGGGGCGCCCTCGATTTCGAGCGGGGCGACGCGGAGCCAATCAGGATCAGCGTAACGGGCCGGTTCGCCGGGCGCTCGCTTGCGCAGGAACAGGATGTCGGTGACGACGGCCGTGCCTTCGCGCTTGAAGGCGTCGGACGGCAGGCGGATCGCGCCGACGAAGTCGGCCTTCCCGCCGAGAATCTCGCGGACCGCCGCGTTCTGCTTGTCGAGCGTGAAGTGCGACGTGACGACGGCCAGCACGCCGCCGGGCTTCAAGGCGTCCACGGACCTGGCGATGAAGTAGTCGTGCAGCGCGAGTTTCTGGCCGTGATAGTCGAGCTTGATGTCGGCGAAAGGCACGTTGCCGACCACGGCGTCGATGCGGCCATCCGGGAGTTTCGTATCGCGGAAGCTCTCGATGCGGATGTCATGCTCCGGGTGGAGCGCCCGGGCGATGCGTCCTGACACCGAGTCCAGTTCGACGCCGATGAAGCGTTGCCGGCCGCTTCCCTGGCTCATGAAATTGCCGGTGCCGCAACCGGGTTCGAGGATGACTGCGTCGTCCGGCACGCCGAGCCGCGTGATGGCGTCATGAATCGCGCCGATGACGGTGGGCGACGTGTAGAAAGCGTTGAACGTCGTCCGCCTGGCGCTGTCGTATTCCTCGGGCGAAAGCAGCGCCTTCAGTTCCTCGCCGAGCACCTGCCAGCCGGCGTCCTTGAATCTTCCCGTCACCGGGTCAGGGAAGATCGAAAGCGCCACGGGGCCGAAGCCGGGAAACTTGGCGAGGGTTCGTTTCGCGTCGGGTGATGCGGGACGGCTTTCCTGCTCAATGGCTTTCAGGGTGCGGATCGCCGCGAGGATGTCGCGGGCCTTCTCCTTCTCGCCGCCGGCGACGGCGACAATCGGGGCGGGTGTATCGTCCGACGGTTTTTCCTTGATCTCGGCGGTGCGCGGAGCGTCGGTTGGGGAATGGATCTCGCCGTCGGATCGTGACGACTGCGGTGGCGGCAGATCCCACAGCGTCGGGCTGCGCCCCGGTTTCAGGCGCGAGACGAAAGACTGCGGATGAACGTCATCGCGGCGTCCAGCGAAAGCTGCCCCTGCCCGTCCGCCGGAAACGCGGCCTGCAAACGATGCTCCATCTCCGTCGCCGCGATTTCCATCGCCGCGCTCGCTCTCTGGGCGGGGTCGAGGTCCGGTGTCGTCGTGGCGAGTTCCTTTTTCACCGCCTCGTGCCGCGCTCTCAGTGCCATTGCCAGCGACTCCGTGGCTGCCAGCAGCATGCGGCCGCGGCGAAGCCGGTCGTACAGTTGCGGGCTGCTCTGCAGGAGTTCGAGGATGATCGTCTTGTAGTGCATGGCGTTCTCCTTCCTGTTGCTCTGGCGCGTCCTCCAGAGCGACGGCCGTGTCGTTCCCGTCGAGCGCGAACAGCAGCGGGGTTTCTGACCCGGAACGCGGCCTCCTGCGCATGGTCACGACGCGGCGCGCCCGTTCGCTCCTCGGCATCCGGTTTGCCCGCGCGCAGCGGCGTCACGGCCTGCGACGGCAGCGCCGGAAGGCGCGGTCAGGGCAGGAAGGACGGGCAATTGGATGCACGCAGGGCGGGAATGACGGGGCATGGAGTCGGTGGTGTGAGTTGTGGCGTATTCCCATGCCACACTCTGGCCGACGAATCAACCCCAAACTGAAGCAGACGCGGACCGCCTGGGTGTGCGAGCGGGTCAGCGCGGACACCCTCCTGGTGGCGCCGCAAACGTCCGGCCGACTCCGCCATTCAGGGACGGCGAGCCTCAACAGCAGCCTTGATGGCGTTGATCTGGCCGAGCCAGGTGCTGAACTGCGTCCGTGACCGCGACGTGTAGAAGTTCCGCGGGTCGTCGTGTTCCGGCGGACTGAGATTCGCGTAGATATCGCGCAGCGTGTCGGCCTCCGCGGGCTCCAGCGGCACAAGTCTCGTAAACGCGTGAAACTCCGAGACGTGCAAGGTCTTTGGCTTGTACTGGTGCCGCTGGTCGTTGAACACGTGCTTGTTGGTGAGGCACTCGATCAGGCGGCGCATCAAGCCCGCGATGCGCTCCTTCTCATCGGCGCTCGGCTCGCCAGGCCCGGCGAGCATCGGCGCGAGTTCGTTGGACAGCTCTTCCCAGCGTTCGCTGTACTCGCGGACCGTGGCGCAGTCCTCGAGAACTTGAACCGACATTCGCGCGTTCAGACCGGGCGACCGGTTGACCGTCGTTTGCAGATTGATGAAGAAGTCCCAGTTGTGGGTCAGCACGATCACCTGGGTCTGGGGCTGGTCCCGAACAAGATTCCGAAGCCGCTCGCAGAAATTGGACACGTAGTTGTAGTCGAAGCTGGTGGCCGGATCGTCGAACACCAACACGCGGTGCGGCGCCGTGGCCGCCTCGCACATGAAGACGGCGAGCGCATGGACTTTCTGCTCTCCTTCACTGAGCACACGATGGACCGGCGACTCTCCGACCTGCGGGGTGACGATGATGTCCTGCTGGTCGCCGCGGCTCGCCAATCTGACACCCATCTGGTCCAAGGTCGCGCCGCAGAGGCTCCGATACTCGTCGCTGAGTCGTTGTTCAAGGGTGGCGAGCACCAGCTCGCGGTGCGCCTCCTTGCCCTTGTTGGTCATGGCGCGAAGCCTCGAAGCGAAGTCGTAGCGCATCACGCGTTGATGGTCAGGTGTCAGTCGCCTGGCACGCTCACAAAGCGCGGCGAGCGCATCCTTGTCGGCGGCCACGGCCTGATGAGCCCGCAGCGTTCCTATCTCCGTTTGAACGGCGCTGACTCGACCGGCCAATTCCTGACGGCTCCGTGTGCCGGTGGTGATGGCCTCATTGAGCGCGGTCTGAGCGGCTCGGATGGTCGCCAGATGTCCGGCGAGTTCGCCGGCGCGCGTGTACCGCGTGGTATCGCCGCGCGACAATGGCTGGTCCGCAGCGGGAACAGCGCCGACGATCGTTTCAACCACGGCGGTGATTGCATCGTACGTACCTGCCGGAAGCGATTCGCGGCAGGCGGAATAGTCGTTGAGGCGGAACTGGCCGATGCGCTGCAAGGTGGCGCGACCGTTCTGGAGTGTCTGTTCAAGGGCCGAAAGCTCCGCTCGAAGCGTGGATGTCAGATAGCCGTGATAGGCGGTGAACAGGCGCTGGGCGTCGGCCGTCATGGCCTGGTTGCACAGCGGGCACGCATGTTCGCCAACCCGGAATGTTGATAGGTCATACATCTCCGCGGCGGCGGCAATGAGCGCCTGATGCTGCTCATGATTGACGCCGGCCGGAAAAGCCTGGCGCGCAAGCTCCGCACTCGCCGCCCGCTTCTGTGTCGCTTGCACTTCCGCCGCCTGAAGGTCACCGAGCCTCGCGGAGTTGCACCAAGTCGCCAGCGAAGTCAACTGGGCCGCGAGCTGCTCCAGCAGCGCGTTCTGCGCTCGAAGCGCTCTCAAGCCCTCCTCGCTGGCGGCTGCTGTGTATTGGACGAGCAGGCGCTCGCATTCGGCAAGGCGCGAGACTCTCGCGTCGTCGAAGGCGGGTAGAGACGCAAGGTATGCCGCACAGGCATCGGAGCAGACTGCGCCCCACTGATTGAACGGCGCCGCAGTGATATCGACCCGCCCGGCAAGGCGCTGTTTGGCGGCGTCGATTTCACCCTGAAGGCGCGTTGCGGCTTCGGTAACGCGGCCCGTCGCGGCCGTCTGAAACGCGTTCAAGAATTGGCGAGCGTATTCAAACACCTCCAGTCGAAAGGCGGCTATCTCGACAACCGCACCTGGCTGAAGCGTGCCTGATGTGTGCTTGATCGCCACCGTCGCGTCGAAGTACTTGATGTCGGCCGCGTGCGTGCCGAATGCGGCGGTTGGCGTCCATCTCGTCGCGGCGGGTTGGCCGCGGAATTGATACGAAAAGGATGGCGTTCCCGGGTAGGTAGCCCGGACGTTGTGCAGGGGATCGGCCGGCCGTTCAGGGTTCGCCAGAACCTTCAGTGCCTGGCACATACTCGACTTGCCAGATCCGTTTTTCCCGAAGATGAGCGTGAGTTGGCGCTCAAAGCGGACCGCCAGTCCGGGCACGAGCTTCTTGAAGGCATCGAAACCCGAGAGCGTCTCAAGGTAGGCGTGAGCCGGCGCGGGCCCAGTGTTCGCGGGTGCTGGCTGAACCGCGGCCGCGGCCGGCGTGTACTGCGCCGTGCCGTGAAAGAAGGCGCCAAGACTGTGCAGTTGATCCGGTTGGGGTGGCTGTCCCGTCGAAGCGATGGCGTAGTCGCAGAGCGCGTGAAACCATGCCTCGTTCACGGCATCGCGCAGTTCCAACAGGTAGCCAATGGCGTCGGGGAATCGTGGCATCGGGTCTCACCGTCGATCACTCTGTTTCGCCATAAGCGTATCCGGACCCTCGTCCCCTGCGGGCAGGAGGCGGCGTGGACGCATCAACGCGGCCTGGGACTTCTGCCGCTAGATCGGCGTAGCACCGGCCGGTGCGGCTGTCAACGGCGCCGGACGGACTCGATGATCGCCAGCGGGTCGTCCCATTCGAGGGCCTCGCACCAGTCGAGGAACTCGATCGGGTCGAGGCGGCGCTGGCCGGTCAGGGTCTTGTGGACGGTGGTCCGGGGGCGCTTCAGCCGTTCGGCCAGCATCCTCACGGAAAGCTCCAGCTCGTCCGCCCTGGCGTGGAGGAGCCGGGCCAGCCCCTGGTAGGCGGTGTGCTGAAGGGGCTGCTTGGTCGGCAGCAGGCGTTTTTTCTGGCGGCGGCTCGTTTGCACACCTAAGCAGAGCGGGTATACTCAGGTGTCCCCAAAATGCGGACAGTCCGCAAGGACGCCGCCGGGGCCGGATTTCCCCTGGGATTCGTGGCTTGGAGAGAAAAGCGATGGAAAGGCGCATGCGAAAAATCGGCGTGTCGGTCCTGGCCGGAGCCTCGTGCCTGGTTGCGCTGCCGGCGGCCCGGGCCGACGTGATCGTCAACGGCAGCTTCGAGGAATACGGCGGCAGCGGCAACAGCAACATCGGCATGGGCATCGCCCCCTGGGTGATCGGCTCGCCGGGCATCGACATCGTCATCCCGGAACTGGGCGAGGGGCACTACTGGCTGCCGGCCGACGGCGAAGTGTCGCTGTCGCTCAACTGGTTCAACCCGGCCTCGATCTCGCAGGCGCTCGTGACCGAGCCGGGCCAGTCCTACGAAGTGAGCTTCTGGATGGCCGCTGAAATCTTCGGCGGGCCGCAGTGGCGCACCATGGACGTGACCTGGAACGGAGCCCTCCTCGGCTCGCCGGCATTCGAGTACACGGGCCAGGGGCCGGAGAACATGGGCTGGACCCAGTTCACCTTCCTCGCGGAGGGAACCGGCAGCGACACGCTGGCCTTCCTCAGCACGACGCCGGCCAACTTCGGACCGGCCCTCGACAACGTGTCGGTGACGGCCGTCCCCGTGCCGGGGACGCTGGCGCTGATGTCGGTGGGCGTGGTCGCGCTGCGGCGGCGAAGGAGGGTGGCGACATGAACGGCGAATCTCCCGTCCAGAGCGCGATTCCGGCGCAGGCGTCCCTCCCCGCTCCTCGCAAGGATGCGCTCGGGCGCGCCTTGGCGTGGTACAAAGTGATTGTCCCGCTCATCGGAGTGCTGATCGCTCTCTGGTTCATCCAGGATGCCGGCGGGCTGCCCGCGATCTCGCGGACGATCACGCGCTACCGGCTGGCCGGCGAATGGAGCGTGAAGGGCACTCCGGCGGCGGACTGGCGCTTCGGGTCGGACGGCGCATTCAGGGCCGAAGGGCTGTTGTCGGTGGAAGGTCAGTACCAGGTTCTCGATGGCGACCGCCTGCGAATCGTTGCCCTCGGCGTAAGCACCGACTACACGTACGAGTTCGACAGCCTCGGTCTTCTCCTGAAGCGCGAAACCGACTCGGGCAGTGTTCGATTGACGGAGAAGGATTGACTCGCGTGCGGCGCAATCCTTCACCTGCCGGTTGATCCTGAAAAAGAAGGCCGACCAGCGGTCATTGAATGAGCCGATGGGTCTTTCCATGCCTCCGGCTCCTTCTGCTTCTGTATCGCTTCCTAATGCGGAAACAGCCTCGGAGCGAATCGGACTTCTTCCCTGAATGCCTCTGTCCGGCCTCTCAAGCGCTCGGGACGGTGGCATTTCTCCACGGGCCGCGCAATACGTCTGATTGACGTTCCCCACGATTCGTGCGGGTTCTTCAAGGGAGCCTGTGGGCCGCCGCCTCGGCTGGCGCTGTGGGGGCGCGCTCGGCGGCGTCCGCTTTGCTTGGTATTAAGGTATAAGAAGAGACGGGGGCGCAACCTCTTGATCTAGCTCAATCCGAACCGTCACGATCTGTCGGGCGGCCGTCACGATTGGTCGGCGAACCGTCAGAAAGCGCTTGCGCGTTTGTCGGTAGTCTGCCAGTGTGCTGTCTGTCTAGTGACAAATTCGGAGGCAGAAAATGACGGAAGCGCGACAGAATCAGCCGTTGGGCGCGAACCAGGTAAGCACGAAACGCGGATTCCCGGTCTACCGCACGAATCCGAGCGTGCCGCAGACCAACGGAATGCCCACGCGCACGCGGCGTTACCACGTCCCAGGCGGCAAGGGCTCGGTCATCGTGGACAACAGCAGCGGCGAGATCAAGGGACTCGGCGGCATGGGCTTCTGGTGGGAAGAGGAAGTGGACAGCAGCCGGTTCGTCAAGCTCTTCCTCGACGGCATCAAGCAGGCCGCCGACCTCTCCAAGACGGGCATGCAGGTCTTTGAGCTGGTCTACCACGAAATGCGGGCCAATCCCGGCTCGGACGAAATCAAGCTCAACCAGTACCTCGCCAAGGATCACGGGATCAGCGACCGCACCTACCAGCGCGGCGTGCGGGAACTGCTGGAGAAAGAGTTTCTCTATCGCAGCCCGAGCGACGGCGTGTTCTTCGTCAACATCCGCTTCATGTTCAACGGGGACCGGCTGGCCTTCGTCCGCTCGTACCACCTCAAGGGATCGAGCCGGCAACAGGAACTTCCACTCGCCGAGTTGGCCGCCCTCCCCTCGCCCTTGCCGACTGGCGACGAAGACGACGTTGCCGATTCCGCAGTTGAAGCTGTCGGCAGCGGCGATCTGGCGGTCAGCGATCAGGAGAGGTAGCCGTTCGAGCGGAGCCACGGCTCGATGGCCTCTTCGAGGATGTCCTGGAGCGTGTTCGGCTCGATGGCTTTCAACTGTCGCTCCAGCGAGGCTCGCTTCAGCGCGGCGGCGTAGTCGGCGCGGATGCGCGTGCTGATCGGAACGCGGCTCAGCGTCGCGGTGTTGGCGGGCGCCGCCGGCTCTTTGCCGTTGTAGACGAACTGCTTCTCCTTGCCGCTGTCGATGGGCGGAGGCGTGGCCTTCAATCCTTCCGCCAGTGAACGTCGCTCGGCCATGCGCTGCCCTCCCCTACGCCGTAGCCGATTGTCGCTTGGCGACCGGTGCCTTCGATCGCACCGCCTGCGGCAGGATCTCGCGGAACAGTTTCTCCGCCTCGTCGGCGGCTTCCTTGGCGCGCGAACCCATGTCCCAAACGACGGCCCCCTGCCCCGGCGCGTCGGCGTAAATCTGCCGCAGAATCATGGCGGTGTGCGCCATCGGCAGCGAGAGCGCCGCCGCGGCGTCCTTCATGTCCTTGGTCAAGCGGTAGTGCTTGCCGACCATGCTGAGGACGATCACGGCTTTGGGCACGCCGTTGCGGATGTCCTGGGCCTGGCGGATGACTTCGGTCGCCTTGGCCAAGGCGCGGGTTTCCAGCAAGCTGGCTTTGCACGGGACGATCGCCATGTCGCCGCGAAGCAGGAGCGCCCTGCTCGTCTCGGTCTGGCTGCCGGGTCCGTCTGCCACGACGTAATCGGTGTCCTGGGCCAGCACGGGCAATTCGTTGAGGATGATGTCGGGATTGTCGAGGCGGACGGCCTTCACGTCCGGCCGCGCCTCGCGTATCCACTCCGACGATGACTGCTG
>CAZGJA010000011.1:0-12958 GCA_964526695.1 uncultured Phycisphaeraceae bacterium | reverse complement strand
GTGCAATGCGCCCAGGAACACTGGCGGGCGCTGAACGGGTCAGGCCTGCTGCGAGACGTGATCGGAGGCATTCAGTTCGTCAACGGACTCAGGATGGACGCCGCCTGACGGAGGACCGTCCACAGGATTTGACAATACCTCTCGCGCACGCCGTGCCTGCACAGTCAGCCGCTCGCCGGTGACCACATGCGTGCTCGACCAATCACTCGTTCTCTGATGCAACCCAACTCACTCGATCGCACCCGGCGTGGCTTCACCTTGGGCGTCAATCATGATATGATCATGGCGTGCCAGGCAGACTCGCCCCGCAATCAACAGGCTCGGGGAATGCGAGGTGGCCGATGATCCGATTGCGGGACGAAAGCATCGGCGGGTTCTCGGTGCGGCTCTCCATCGCCAACTTCGAGGATGTGGTTCGCGGCGCAGGCCGGTGACATCCCGCAGGAGCAGGTGCGCAGCATCGATCTTCCAGGCGTCGTGGACAGCGGGGCCGTGCAGCTTTTCCTGCCGGAGAGCATCTGCCGGCAACTTGGGCTGCGCCACGCGGGTGAGGCCGGCGTCCGTTACGCGGACGGGCGGACGGCCGCGCGCGAAACCGTGTCAGGCGTGCAGCACGGGTGATCTGCTGCGAACCGCGGCGACGCGGCGCGGTTTCCTTTCGCAAACCTATCGGTGCGTCCCCCGGTCGCTCATTCCGGCACGAGCCGCCAAACGCCGGCGCCGCTCGTTCCGGCGAACACGCCGCGCTTGTTGACGGTCAGCGGACCCACCACGACTCCTTCAAGGCCGGGCGTCCGCGCCCACGTGAAGCCGCCGTCATCCGAGACGTACACGCCGTTCAGCTCAAGCGGCTCGACATTCGACCACACGGAGGCGTAGGCGATCCCGTTGTTGTTCGCCACCGACACCACCGCGCGCCCGCCGGGCAGGCCCGCGTCGCTGCGCGTCCACGTCAGACCTCGGTCGGTGGAGCGGAACACGCCTTCTCCCCCGCTGCTGAACGAGAAGAACTCAGCCGAGGCCAGTAGATCGCCCTCCACTTTGACGAAGGCGCTGAACTCCGGAGGAAAGCCGTTGCGGTCGCGGGGCAGGCCGTCATTGGCGGCGCTCCAGGAGCCGCCGTCGTTCTCGCTGCGAAAGATGCCGCGCGTGAACGTGCTCGCCAGCACGACGCCGTCGTCGGCGTACATCGCGTTGACCGGCGCATACACCGGTTCGTTGAAGAGGTTTCGGTCGATGATCGGAAAGCCGGTGTTCACCTTGGACCACGGGCTTCCGGCATCGGTTTGCCGACATACCCCTCCGCCGCTGATATGGAACGAACCGTCAAAAAACTCCGTGCCATAACCCGTGCCCACGAAGACACTGCCCGAGTTGCGGACGATGGCCGCCGCCTCGCGGTATTGGTTGCCCGCGGTGCCGTTGTACTGCGGATACCCCGCATTGTCGGCCCCCCAGGTGCGACCCTGATCCTGCGAGAGAAACACGCCATACCGGTCCGTGCCCACGAACGCCGGGCCTCGACGGAACGCCGCAATCGAAAAATACTGCGGAAAATACGTCCCGCCGACGGGAAGTCCTTCCGTCGTGCCGAGCCACGTGTGTCCGCCGTCGCGCGTGCGAAAGACAGGCCGTGCCACCGCCACCGTGGAAAGCAGCGTCTTCCTCGCGCCGGAAAGCCCGCGCACCTGTGCGCCGATCATGCCGCTGTTGGACTGCTCCCAGACGTCGCCGCCCGCGCTGGAGCGGTAAACGCCCTGGTCCGTCGCCAGCACGAGCCGGGTTCCGGCGGCGGACAGCCCGCTGGGGCGGATGGCCGATCCCTGCGGCAGGCCTGTCGAGGCGGACTCCCAGGTCTCTCCATCATCCGAAGTGCGATGCAGGTGATCGGAGCCGCCGCTCGCCAGGTAGAGCGAGGAATCCTCGCTCAGCAGCGCCACCGGCCGGGGACCGCCATCGAAGCTCGATCCGACGTCGACCCACTGATCTCCGAAGTCGGTGCTGCGGAAGAGTCCGCTGCGCCCCGCGACGAACAGCGCCGTCGGCGTGCCCGCGAACTGCTCGTACAGGTCGAAGGGCAGACCCGTATTGCAAAACTCCCAGTCCACGCCTCGGTTGAAGGAACGCAGGACGCCGCGCGCCGTGCCGGAGCCGACGAAGAACACACCCTGATGGACGAAGAATCCGCCGACGGAATCCGGCACCGTGATCTCCGTCCACGTGTCGCCCTCGTCTTGAGAGACAAACAGCGAGCGCGCGTTCACCGCATACACGTCGTCGCCCTCGACAAAGAACTGCGTGACCGTGGCATCGGGGAGCCGGTCCGTAAGGGCCGACCACGTCAGGCCGCCATCCGTGGATTCGAAAAGCCCCGCGAACGGGCCGGATGCGAGGATGCGGCCGCTGAGGAATGCGAACTCACTGATGCGCCGACCGGGCGGTATGCCCTGCATCGAGACCGCCCACGACGCGCCTCCGTCCGTCGAGCGAAACAGTGCCCCAGCTCCACCCGCCAAGACCAGGCTGTCCCTTGCGGCAATCCCTTCAAGCAGCGCCACCTCTGGCCCGGCCGTTTGGATCCAGTCCGCTTCGGCCCGGTGGGAGGACGCCACGCCTGCGACCGCACAGATTCCGATCCAACACCGCGTTCGAGTGTTCATGCCGACTTGCCTCCGCTTTCTTCCTCTTTTCTTCTCGATGCCTTGACATGACCGACGCGAGCGGTCCGCCACGTCTCGTCCCGCAGATGGCCTCCGTGCGGAACCGAATACGGCAGCCGTTCTGCACGTTTCGCGGGCTGCATGGCCAGTCAGACTTACCCGGGAATGCCGCAGCGAAGAACCGTGCACTTGCCACGATCTGCTGCTTGCCGTCGTCGCGTGAAATTGGCCTTATGATGGGGATGTCGCAGAAGCCTGAGCCTATTGCGGGAGGGTGGCGCGATTTGGCGTACTCCTCATGCCGTGACGGAAAAGCACAGACTTGAGTCCCCAGTTGGCTCCGGTTGCCGGGCTTTGAAATGGCATGAACTTACGATCGTGCCCGGAAATCGACCGGAGATCCTGTGCCCCGGAGGGGCAGCCGAAAATAGCCCAGCGATTTATCGCTGGGGGGTTCGTGGAAATGGACCGGAAGTCCCGGAGGGACGGCTGAAGCACGGAGATGAAGTGAGCACAGTGCGATGAGAACCAGTCGTCCCTCCGGGACTGCGCCGTTCAACGCCGGGTTCCCCAGCCATGAATGGCTGGGCTATTCTCGGATGCCCCTCCGGGGCACAAATGCACGCCGCGTCGCAACCTCAGGACAATCAAATCGCTGCGCACCCGAGTCAGATGGAGACTCAGGAGGACAGATCCTCTTGCCTCGCACCGCACGGGTCCGCTGCTGCGGATCCATGCCACCCGGCGCGGTTCTGCACACCGTCGCAGGCTCGATTTGACACGCAGTTTTCGACGGGTGACGCTATACTGGTTCGGGCGATCGCCTCGTCGGCTCACGAGTGAGGGCTTTCATCCACGCGTTTTCTTAAAGGAGACCATACATGTCCGCGACCGCAACCGCCGTAAAACCGCCGAAAATCCGGCAGACGCGCATGCTCATCAACAATGAGTGGTGCGACGCCGCCTCCGGCAAGACCTTCCCCACCGTCAACCCCGCCACCGGCGACGTCATCGCCCAGGTGGCGGAAGCCGACAAGGAGGACGTCGATCGCGCGGTCAAAGCGGCGCGCACGGCGTTCGATTCCGGCAAGTGGCCTCGCACGATGCCGAGCAAGCGCGGCTGGCTGCTGAACAAGCTGGCGGACCTGATCGAAGCGAACAAGGAGGAGCTTGCGGCGCTGGAGTCGCTGGACAACGGCAAGCCCTACAAGGACGCGATCAACGCCGACCTGCCGCTGACCGCCGCCTGCTACCGCTACTACGCCGGCTGGGCCGACAAGCTCCACGGCAAGACGATCCCCATCAACGGGCCGTACTTCTGCTACACGCGGCATGAGCCGGTGGGCGTCGCCGGGCAGATCATTCCGTGGAACTTCCCGCTATTGATGCAGGCGTGGAAGCTCGCGCCGGCGCTCGCCTGCGGATGCACGACGGTGCTCAAGCCCGCGGAGCAGACGCCGCTGTCCGCCCTGCGCGTGGGCGAGCTGATCCTCGAAGCCGGCTTCCCGCCGGGCGTGGTCAACATCCTTCCGGGCTATGGCCCGACGGCCGGTCAAGCGCTGGCGCGGCACATGGACGTGGACAAGGTTGCGTTCACCGGCTCCACCGAGGTCGGCCACCTCATCATGAAGTATTCCGCGGAGAGCAACCTGAAGCGCGTCACGCTCGAGCTCGGCGGGAAAAGCCCGAACATCGTCTTCGCCGACGCGAACATGCACGAGGCCATCGAAGGCTCGCACTTCGCCCTGTTTTTCAACCAGGGTCAGTGCTGCTGCGCCGGCTCGCGGCTGTATGTCGAGGAGAAGTGCTACGACGAGTTCGTGGCGAAAAGCGTCGAGCGGGCGAAGAATCGCAAGGTCGGCGATCCGTTCGACGGCAGCGTCGAGCAGGGACCGCAGGTGGACGAGGAGCAGTTCAAGAAGGTCATGTCGTACATCGAGGCCGGCAAGAAGGACGGGGCGAAGCTGATGACCGGCGGCGGTCGCAGCGGCAGCAAGGGCTACTTCGTCGAGCCGACGGTGTTCGCCGACGTGCAGGACAACATGCGCATCGCGCAGGAGGAAATCTTCGGCCCGGTCATGAGCATCATCAAGTTCAAGGACGTGGCCGACGTCATCAAGCGCGCCAACACCAACATCTACGGCCTCGCCGCGGCGGTGTGGACCAAGGACATCTCCAAGGCGCACGCCATCGCCAACGGCGTCCGCGCGGGCACGGTGTGGGTGAACTGCTACGACGTCTTCGACGCGGCCGCCCCGTTCGGCGGCTACAAGCAGAGCGGCCTGGGCCGGGAATTGGGCGAGTACGGTCTGTCGAACTACACCGAGGTGAAGACGGTGACGGTGAAGCTGTAGCTTCCCATCCGCCATCTGGCGGCGTCGCGGCTTTCGCCTGCGACCCGCTAAAGGGGATACTCCTCATGCTGGTGCAGATTCGGATTCTTAAAGACGAAAACGGCGCCTGGTGCGCTTCAGGCGTCGATCATGGAATCCACACTCAGGGCGAAACGCTGGACGAATTGTACGCCAACATCGAGGAAGCCGCGCAGCTTCACTTTGAGGATGAACTGGCCGCGGGCCGGACGATTGACCTGCTGATCGTTGCTGAAAGGGAGTTGGCGGGTGCCCAAACTGCCGGTCGTTAGCGGGCGGACGCTGATCGCCTTCATGACGTCGTTAGGCTACGTCGTCTTGCGCCAGCGCGGCAGCCATGTGCGATTGCAGTTGAAGAATGAGCGGGGCGAGTGGCGGGAAACGGTTCCGGACCACCGCGAGATCGCGAAGGGAACGCTTGGCAGCATCCTCAAGCGGATGACGCAGGGCCTGGGCATTGAGTCCGATGAATTGATCGAGCGTCTCGCACGGTTCTGAGTCGGCTCGCAGGGTTCTGGGTAGGGTCGCAGGGTTCCGAGTCGGCGCGCAGGGGAACGGCGCGGTGTGGGCCAGGGTCATCTCGACAGCCTTCGCCATCGCCAACGTCGTCCGCGCGGGCGCGGTGTGGGTGAACTGCTATGACGTATTCGACGCGGCCGCCCCGTTCGGCGGATACAAGCAGAGCGGTCTGGGGCGTGAGCTTGGCGAGTATGGTTTGCAGAACTATACGGAAGTGAAGACGGTGACGATCAAGCTGTAACGTGACACGTTTGGGTCGGAGTCGGGGCTGCCAGAAACACTGAGTAACTCCATGAGTGCACTGATCAACAGGTTGATTGAGGAGATCGAGAACACGCCGGAACCGTTGCAGCGGGAGGTGCTGGACTTCGTGGTGTTCTTGAAGTTGCGTCACAGTCAGGCAAACGGCCAGGACGATCTGCTCCCCTTGGCCCAGACAGCCTGGGCCGCGGACTGGGATTCACCGTCGGAGGATGACGCATGGCGAGGTTTGTGAGCGGTGAAGTCGCCGTGGTTCCCTTTCCGTTCACGGACCTGTCCAGTTCGAAAGTGCGGCCGGCGCTGGTCTTGGCGTCCTTGACACGCGGCGACGCCATTCTTTGCCAGATCACCAGCCAAGCCGGCGGGCACCCGGAAGCGATCACGATGATCGCCTCCGACTTCGAGGCTGGCGGCGGGATATCGCGCACGAGCTTCGCGCTGCCCCATCGAATCGTGACCGCGAACGACGTGTGCATCCGGCGAGGTGTCGGGAGGCTCAAGCCCGCCAAATTGCAGGAGGTCCGGGAACGTGTCTGTGCGATGATTCGAGAGACCGGCGGTCAGCCGGGTTCCGGAGCGTGATTTCATGCGACGGACGTGCAGCGGCCACGGCGCCGTCCGGCGGGTGCGAGCAGAGCGGTCTGGGGCGGGAATTGGGCGAGTACGGCCTCTCGAACTACACGGAAGTGAAGACGGTGACGATTAAGCTGTGAAATGGCAAAAGCGAGTCTCAGAGTGGGACCGCATCGATTGGTGGGACCGCATCGATTGGTGGGGCAGCTCTCCGAGCTGCCAAGGGTCTCACGGCTCTCCGAGCCGTGACCTTCAGGGCAGATCTGACTGATGATGCGGCGATCTTCCCCTCTCCTCGTGGGAGAGGGTCAAGGTGAGGGCCGGGCAACGACTGAGCTTGAACCATGCGCGCAGTGGTCTTGCACAAGGGTGAGGACGGGTTCTGAGTGGCCGAAGTGCCTTCGCTTCCGGGGTGCGTCACTCAGGGCAAGACCCGCCCGGAAGTGATCGCCAACGTCAAGGAGGCGATCGAGGGTTGGATCGAAACGGCTTCTTCACACGGACAGCAGATTCCCGATGAAGACTTTGATACGCAGGTTGTCTGCATATGAGCACGCGGCCGTCCTCTCTGGGCGGGTATTTGGGTTGGGCGCACGGGATGGCCGGCCTCGGAGCCAATGGGGTCGCATGGGGATGAAATGGGGGTGATCCCCGTTGTCTCCCCCGTTGTCTCAAGTTGTATCCCCACCGTGCTGAAGTCGACTTGATGGAGGTATCACAGGATGGAGCGGTCTCTTGGCCACATGTTTGCTACGAGTACGAAAATGTTGAGGGCGGTGTGCATCGTGTCACTGGCAATCGTGGGGTGCCGTGATCGCTCTGCCGCACCGGAATCCCAGGCGTCCGGCGCTTCCACAGCGTCATCCGGTGGAGTCTCGGCATCCGAGGCTGGGGCAACATCCCAGCAGTCGCAAAGTCCTCCTGCGTTCGCGATGCTGCCGGATGCCGCAGCATCCAGGGAAGTACTGTCGAAGCAAGTTCAGGAGGCGGAGGCGCAGGCAGCGAAGAACGCCGGCGATGTGGATGCTCTCCTTCGCTGCGGTCGGGCGAAGTTGCGGCTTTCGTGGTTCGTTTCGCCTCAGGAAAAGATGATCCTCGCCGGCGCGGCGCAAGCGGATTTCGAGCGCGCGGCGCAGCCCGGCACCAGCGCCCAGCCTTCGCCGATGCCTTTCGTCGAGCTGGCTCAGCTGTTCATGGGTCAATATCGGTATGCCGAGGCAATGCAGCAAGCCAACCAGGCGCGGGCGATCGACGCGGACAATCCAGAAGTCCGCGCTCTTCACACGCGCCTCGCGGCGATCGCGTCAGGAGACTGGCTGACGTGCGTTGATGCGATCCGCGCGCTGAAATCGCACTTGCAGAAGAGCGAGTCCATCAGTTTTGACGCCATGCTCGGACAGGCGCTCCAATTCGCGGGGCGCAGCGATGAGGCGGAGCAATCCTATCGCACGGCACTCAAGTCGGACCCGCATGATTGGAAGTGCTGGAACAATCTCGCGATTGTCCTGCAGAACGCCGGTCGGCTGGATGAGGCTGGTGCGATTCAGAAAAGTCTGATCGCGGATGGACAGGGCGATCTGCTTGGGGCCAACAACATGGCCGTGACTTTGATCGCGCAGGGCAAGAACGAGGAGGCGCTGAAGCTCCTGGCGGAAGTGCTCACTCTGGCCCCCGGGTTCCCCGCGGCGTGGCTCAACAAGGGCAACGCTCTCGGCTCGCTGAAGCGCCATGAAGAAGCCATCGCAAGTTATGACCAGGCGATCGCGCTGTTGCCCAGCTACACGGATGCCCATCGCAATAAAGCTTTCGCCCTCAGAGAAGCCGGTCGTCACCCGGAAGCCATAGCCTTGTATCAGCGGCTTTTGCAAGCGGATCCGGAGGACGTGGCCTCGTTGACCCAACTGAGTGAGACGCTTTGGCGCGCTAATCGACTCTCGGAGGCGATCGAGCCGTGCAAGAAACTCGTGGCGCTTCGGCCCAACGATCCTTCGGCTCACAACGAGCTTGGCGCCGTATATGTGGACCTCAAGGATTGGGACGCGGCCGAGCCGCCGCTGCGGGAAGCCGCACGGTTGAAACCGGATCTTCCCCAAGTGTGGCATAACCTGGGCTTGGTTGCGCACGGTCGGGGGCGGACCGAAGAGGCGATCGCGTGTCTTAAGCGGGCCGTGGCTTTGGATCCGCGCTACACCCCACCTTTAGCGAAGCTCCGCGACATCCTGCTCGAAGCGGGCAAGAACGAAGAGGCGGTTGCCGAGATAAGGGCGGTCGTCCGGCTCGCCCCGGATCATGCGCAAAACCACATTGTGCTGTCCAACGCATACTACTCCATCGGCTTGCTGCGCGAATCCGCCGATGCGATCTCGGAAGCCATCAAAGTCAAGCCGGAGGCCATTCTCTTTCTGCAACGCGGCGCTGTGTGGCTGGAATTGAACCGGCCCGTGGAGGCGCTCGCCGACCTTCGGAAGTCCTACGACGCAGCGCCGGACAACGTCTATCCACTCTTGATCATGTGGGCTTTTCAGGATGAGTTCGGTGAGTCCGCTGACGTGAGGGCGACGCTTGATGCCGCTTCGATCAAACCGCCCGCCGATGCGTGGCAGGTGCGCCTGCTGGAGTTTTGTCGGGGCAAGACAACCGCCGACCAGCTCTTGGCGCAAGCAACAACCTTGGAGCAGCGCTGTGAAGCATTCTACTACACGGGTGAGCAGAAACGACTGGCAGGGGATGTGGCGAGCGCCAACCAGTCCTACAATTCATGTGTGGAGACTGGCCTTGCGCAGTTCTTCGAATACCGCTTGGCGCGTCATCGAGTTCATCGCGATCACCCGGCCCCTGTCAGCAGTCACCCTTGATACGCACCGCTATCCACGCGGACAGATCCGGGAAGTTGGGCGTAAGCAGGTTCCGGGGAAATGGGGCGCCAATGGGGATGATCCCCATTGGCATCCCCATGGCGTCCCGTGTCCGTTGGCCTTGTCCCCCCATTGTGTTCCTTATCCCCGTTCTCTTCAGCCCCATCGTCTTTCTCAACAGCGCAACTTGAAAATCTGCAGCTACAACACATGTGAGTTTTTCCTTGCCGACGCGTAAGAAACAGCGGCGAAGCCGGACTAGTACGGTGGAGGCCGGCATGGCGATCGAGTGTTGCGACAGTTTACGCGCTCGCGGCCGGTGCAGGCCGGCGGCGCGGGATGCCGGATCGGTCCGGGGGTTTGTTCGACCCTAGCGTGTCTTTGATCGATGAGGCAATTGGAGTACCCAGATGAACCGCAGGTTGCTTTCACGTTCAGGCTTCACGTTGGTCGAGCTGGTCGTCACGCTCGTCGCTTCCACCCTCCTCATCACGGGGGCGTTCTGCGCGCAGCAGGCGGTTCCGCTTGATCGGAACAAGGTGCGGTGCATGGGCAATCTTCGAACGCTCGGGCAGGCGCTCGCCCAATACACACAGGAGGAGGGCTACTATCCCGGCGGGCACTGGCAGGCAGGTCGCTACTGGATTTATGTCTGGCACGCGCGTCTGCGGCAGCAACTGGGGGGTCGGGCGGAGAGCTTCCTTTGCCCCTCCAACCCGGTCGAATTCGCCTGGGTGCCGCAGTATCAGGAGGGCTATCGGCCGCCGCCGCCGGATAAGGGCTGGCCGCGGTATGGGTATTTCGTCGATGAAGTTCCCCACTTCGGCCCTTCGGATCGCCCCTTCTCCTACGGCTACAATGAGTCCGGCAACCGCGAGCGGTTCGACGCTCCGCAACGAGGATTGGGAATGCATCCAGACACGGAGGACTACGAGAACTTCGGCGAGCTAGCGGAGCTGCCAGTGACGCGGGTCGTCAACCCGGCCAACCTCATCGCCATCGGCGACGCCCTCGCTGATGGTATCGCAGATCACGGGATGGTCGGCCGCCCGTATCACACCGTGAGAAGCAACTGGCCGGGCGCGCGGCATTCCGACGGCGCCAACATGCTCCTCTGCGACGGCCACGTCGAATGGAACCGCAGGCCGGACTGGGTCACCAGTAAGTATCTTTTGGATAATGGGATCGAGCAGGGCGTCGGCAACTCGCTTTCCGCCCAGCGCCGGTGGAACAACGACGATGAGCCGCACATGAAGAGCGATCTTTCGGATTCAGAGCCGTAGGCACGGAAGCGCTGCGGCTTGGGATTCGGGATGGCATGGATTCGTCAACATTCCCGGCGCCGTCGCTTCGCACGGCAGCGCCGGGCGGATTGCCGTGCCTGGTGTAGTGCCTAGCCAATGTCACGGCGCATAATCTTGGGGGGGCGGGCGTCCTCGCCCGCCGGCGGGACAGAGGCCCGCACCCCGGAAAGCAGATGAGGCACCGGGCACGATCCGCCCTGCGCCCGCCCCTTCACGGGCGCGCTGCCACCCGCTTTGCGCCCGCACGTTTCTTCTCCGCATTTTCTGCGATCTCCGCGACTCCGCGCGGGCATCCGCGGCCTCGCCCGCGGCGCGCCGGCGCAACTTCCTTTTCCGGTGCGCGGCGCGCCTGCCGACCCTCGTTGCGTCTATCTTCGCGGGGGAGATCGGCCGGAACCGAGCTCGCAACCAAGACACAACGGGAAAACTGCACAATGAACGCAAAGCGGCTGATGACGATCGGGTGTGGGGTTTGCATGGTCCTGGTCGGCGTGGCCGGCGCGGACGTGCGGACGTCGTGGGTCGAGACGTTCGACGGCGCCACGCACGGCGAGGACGGCTACTGGGACATCGCGTTCGACTCCGGCGGCAACGTCGTGATCGGCGGATGGTCGATTACGGAAGCGACGGACTACGATTTTCTTATCGTCAAATACGACCACACGGGCAAGCGGCTCTGGGCGCAGACATGGGACGGTCCGGAGCACGGCGAGGATCTGCTGTACGCCGTGGACGTTGACAGCAGCGACGACATTGTCGTTCACGGCAACTCGCGCAGCACCACGACGTCTTACGACCTGGTGACGCTGAAATACTCCTCCGCCGGCGAGCTGCTGTGGGAGCGCCGGTACGACGGACCCGTGGGCGGCGAGGATGCGACGTTCGGCGTGGACATGCTCGGCGTCGATGCCGCGGGCAACGCGTATGTCTCCGGGTACACCGAGATCGAAAACGGCGCGTTCGAGATGGTGTCGATCAAGTACGCGCCCAACGGCGACCTGCAGTGGGTTCGCCGCTACGGCGGGTCGGAAAGCTGTCCGATTGCCTACGGCTATTCGCAGGCGCTCATGCCCGACGGAACGCTTTACGTCGCCGGCGACGTTCGCGCGGACAACTGCTACAGCGACATCGGCATGGTGGTTTACGACACCGACGGCAACGAGCTTTGGACGGCGGCCTACGACGGTCCGCTCGGCGCGTATGACGGCGTCTATGCGCTCACGGTGGATGATCAGGGCAGCGCCTACGCGGCCGGCATCAGCGACACGACCGGCGGTTTTGAGGCCGTGCTGGTCAAGTTCACGCAGGACGGCGACGGCGCCTGGGCGCAACGGTTCGGCGGCTCTCAGGGGTTTCACTACGCCTTTGCCGTCGCGGTGGACGCGAATCACAACGCGTACATGACCGGCGCGTCGATGTCCGGCGGCGGGCAATATGACATTTTCACGTTCAAGGCCAACGCCGACGGATCGTACGGCTGGGCGCAGCGGTACTGGGTGGACAATTGGTGGGCGGAGGACTGGGGGTATGACATCGAGCCGGCCGCGGACGGCAGCGTCTACGTCGTCGGCAATGCCTGGGACGGGTTCACCCGCTACGACGATGCGGTGACGCTCAAGTACGACGCCAACGGAACGCTCCTGTTCGACGAGCGTTACAACGGCGCAGGCAGCGGGCAGGACCAGCATTATTGCGTTGAGCTGGCGCCGGATGGGAGCCTCTACGCGGCGGGATACACGCTGAATGACTCAAGCTCGCTCGACGGGCTGCTCATCAAGTTCCTCGAAGCGCCCTGCACGGGCGCCGAGAGCATCGACAGCGCCAACTGTCAGGAGAGCAACGGAATCAACAAGATGGTCGTCAAGCTCTCCGGCGGTTTGCCAGGCGATCCGTTCACCGTCACCCTCTCCAGCGGCGAGACCAAGAGCGGCACAGTGAAGGACAACGGTCGCGGCAAGGCCAAATTCAAGAATCTGCCCGGCGGCGCAGGTACGGCCACGGCGACTTGGGGCTGCGGTGCCGAGGCGAGCCAGGGCTACGACTGCCCCTGACGTCGATCGTGAAAAGGGCCATGGCGAAGATCCGAACTTGAGGTTGCCTCGTGCGCCCGCTTGAACGCGGAGACGAGCGAATCAGCGAAGTGAAAAACCACAAAACCCCGCCCGACTGGGCGGGGTTTTTTCGTGAATCGCCAGAATCCACCTCACGCTGTGCACATATCCGAATCTGAACCAGATTCGGAGAACCTCAAACCTCTGATTGACGCGCAATCGTCCTAAATGACTCCGCGTTGAAGGTAAACTGGCCTCAGAGCGCGGGTGGCACGGTCAACGGTACTCCGTTGGCCGTGGTCCTGCCCCGCTCGCCACGGCCTGGCGAGTACGCCAGACCGTGCCACCCGGTTTCCCTTCAAC
>CAZGJA010000010.1:0-8671 GCA_964526695.1 uncultured Phycisphaeraceae bacterium | reverse complement strand
GGCACGTTCGCTTCATCGCTCTTTCCGCTGTCGCACACGCTCCAGCACCTGGCGGTCTTGGCCCACGACGCACAGGCTGATCGTCTTCTTGTGGAGGTCGATGCCGACAAACTGCATGGTTCGCTCCTTGTGAGGAAACCTTGGGTATCTCGAAAACGATCCGGCCGTTGACCACGACCTCAGGACACCGTGAATCGGCTCGGCCTCCTGCTTCATAGGTTCACCCCAGGCGCGCCCTGCACATCCGGGGGGGATGATCCATGCCGCCTTGCGGCATGACCGGGCATGGTGTCGTGTTACGTCTGCGTTACGAACCTGTGCGATTCTCGTGCGTATCATAGAGTGCAGAACGAACGGGACGCTTCGGGAAGTTGAAAGACCTCCCGCCCCGACGGGCTGCGGACGATAGCTCAACCTCCTCCTCCTGCGCGGACCATCGCGGGGGTCGGCTTCGACGGGAACGTCGAGGATTGGACCCCCGGATGGTCCGCCGCTTTTTCGCGGTGTCCCAACTTCGTGCCGCCGATCCGAAACAGAGCCGCGTGGCGCAAGCCTATCCACGAGCGCGTGCGGGACCGTCACCGGGATGGTGCCCGGTGCGCTGACCACGGCCTGGCGAGTGCGCCCGACCGTGCCCGTGCGCCGTGAGAGGTTCGTGTTTTCAGCGGGAGTTGGACCCGCCCGGCAACGGTCGCTCCAGCCGGTAGCGCTTGGGGCCGTCGTGGGGGCCACGAAGCGGCTGAGGCCTTCAAGGAGGTCACGAAGGGGATCGGCGAGTTCGCAGGCCGTAACGTGCCGTGAACGCTGAGCAGGCCCCGAAGGTGACTCGTGCGGAAGCCGACCGCGCTGGCACGCCGGGAAGGCCGCCGCGGCTGGATGAAGCCGACCCGGGCTTAAGGGTGAAGAGCGAACACTCCGGGCCGTTCCGCCGGGGTCGTGGCGACGGCGTAGGTCCAGACGCGCACCGCGTGGACGGCGCGGACGTTGTGACGGAACATCGAGTCGGCGATGATCATCAGCGCCGCCAGCGACGCGCCCGCCCAGACGACGTAGGACAGCATGAACAGGCCAAAGCCCGGGCTGGTGACGAACATGCGCAGCTCGCCCAGCAGCGACAGCCACGTGGTCGGGTTCGTTGCGCCCATCCAGCCTCCGCGCGTGGTGAGCCACAGCGCGACGCTCGTGCTCAGTGCCAGTGTGATGGCATACAGCAGGACGGAGGCGAGGGCGTACCCGGCAAGCGCCACAGGCCGCGGCGCGTGGTGCAGGCGCACGCGGTTCCACAATTTCCTCGGGCGAGCCGCCCACCGCCAGCTCCGCACCATCGCGGAGAGGCGGTTGTGCGTGGCGAACTCGTGCAGCGGCAGACTGCGTTCGTCCAGCCGGTGCAGCAGCCCCTCCCACGTGAACGCCCGCCCGCACTCCGGACAGCGCAGGTCGCGCAGCCCGAACAGCGAGTACGAGCACCCCTCGCAGCGCAGCTCGTCGCGCGGGATCAGATCATGCCATTGAAAATCGAGGGCGCACTGCGGACAGACGGGCTGCGACTGCCCGCGCAGGTCGTGCGCGCATCGCGGGCAGCGGACCGGGAAACGCACCAGCCCCCAATCCGGCGCGTCCTCGGCCCGGCGCGGCGTTGTCGTGGCGGGAGGGGTGCCGGGCGTGTCTATCATCCTGTCCACCCTCCGAACGCAGGTTTCTGCACGATTTCACCTGCGGAGCGGCGCGCGTGGGCGACCCTTGACCCGCTCCGTGTTACAATGAATGGCTGCCATGTCATTCTCATCCTGGGTGGACATGTTGCTCCAATCTCCGTGGCGGTTCAACGTGGCCGGTGCGGTGCTCGCGCTGGTCGGTCTCGTGCTGCTGCGATGGGCGCTGCTGGGCGACCGCAGCCGGGGTCGCCGCCGCTGTCCGAAATGCTGGTACGACCTGCGCGGCACGCCGAGTTTGACGTGCTCGGAGTGCGGATACACCGCGCGGAAGGAGCCTCAGCTCCACAAGCACCGTCGGCGATGGCGCGCGGTGGTGCTGTCGGGGCTGCTGCTTGCGTCGGCGGCGGGCGTCGTCTCCATTCCCGCCATACGCCGTCGAGGAGGGTGGCTTTCCCTCGTTCCGACGTCCATCCTGCTTCGTTACGCGCCCTCGGCTCAAGAGGAGTATGTGATGGACGCCAGGGGGCGTTTTTCGCTGACTCCGGTGGCCCAGGAGCTGCGACGCCGGCGCGTCATCAGTTCGCTGACTGATGCGCAGTGGCGGTACCTGTTGTCGCAAAAGGACATTCTGCACACGCGGCGGCAATGGCCCGTTGGAGCACGGGTGGCCGTCGAACCCCGACTGCCCGACTGGCTCGGGCGCGCGAAACTCAGCCTGCACACGGAGACCGAACCTGATCCGCCGAGGATCAAACAGTTTGTGCCGTCAACGGCACAGGGTCTGCACGTTGTGCATGGGTTCTGGCTCCAACGGGTCGAAGCTGGCGCGCCTGCGTATCCCGTGATATGCGAGATCACCTGGGCCGCGAGTAGCCCCAGGCCTCGACAGCCCAACATTCCGCGAAATGAAAGGAGCCGACAGAGCTGGTCGGGCACCGTCAACCTGCCCATCGAGATCGTCCCGGCAGTTTCGCACGTGCTTGTGCCAGTGGACTCTGCGGAAGCGACGGAGGCGCTGCGACGATCATTGGGGCTGCGTTTTCGCCGCGATGAGACCGGCGAGGCACGCACGGGGGGAATCACGCGGAGTCTCCACGCTGCCGATCGTTCGGTTCTTGAGCAGACGGCCATCGGGCTGCGGATGGAGTTTTCCTACCGCGGAGAGATCATGTTTACGAGCCGTGTACTCGCGGAGGAGTGGGTTTGTATCCTGCATGAGCATTCATTTCATCCGTACTTCTCGCAGGATCTGGTTGATCAATACGCACCCTCGATGATCGCGGAGCCGGACCAGTGGAGCGTGCTGATCGAAGGCGACGGGGAACTTGCACTGGCGAGCTTGAGCAAGACGCACCGGTGGGCCGGCATCCTCCAAATGCCGCTCGCCGAGCTTCTCCGCGTTGAAACGGAGGCGAGCGCTTCGGAGCAGAGGGCGAAGGCCTCGCGCACCGACGGGCTGGGATACCTGCCACCTCCGGAGGTTCCAGAGCCGCAGCGTCCCCAAGGCATTGTCGATATCCCTTGAGCGCTCGAGCGGTGCAGGCACGTGCCCTGCAGCGACGCATTCGGCGGGGCGTCACGTTCCAACACGATCGGGCAGGTACGGCGCAGCGCGCTGCAGACGTGCCTGCGCTTGGACTGAAAAACGGTGACGTTGAGGTGTGGCCGGCGGAATCCGTTTCCCTGAGAGGCGCGCGGAGGCGAACTGCCTTGTGAACACGGGTCCACTGTTGCGGACTCGCGCCACCCAATGCGCTCAGCTCGCCCGCCACGGCCTGGCGAGTACGCCAGACCCTGCCACCCAGCCCGACGCGCTGAACTCGGTTGCCACGGCCTGGCGAGTACGCCAGACCGTGCCACCCAGCCTGACCGTGCCACCCAGCCAGAGGGTGTCACCCACTCAGCCGGATCGGGACGCCTGCGCGCCGGGTTCAACTGCGCTTCGGTCGGCGGCGCATGCCTCGCAAGCCCAGCGCCATCAGCGGCACCATGCCCAGCAGGCTGATCCCGCAGGGGCTGGTTGACGTGTTCGACCCATCCGTGCCGGGCGGGGACTGGCCCGCGGACGCCTCGTCGCAGGCGTCCCCGTCGCCGTCGGCGTCGGTGTCCGTCTGATCGAGGTTCGCGGCGTTGGGGCAGTTGTCGTGGCAGTCGGCGATCCCGTCGCTGTCGCTGTCGTCATCGGGCACGCCGCAGCCGCACGCGCCGGGCGTGGTTTTGTCCGGATCGTCGGGGCACAGGTCATTGGGCGTGCCGCCGCCGCCTACGGAGTCGTCCTCCGTTCGCCCGCAGCCCGTCAAACCCGGAACCGTCTTCGCCGGGTCGGTCGGGCAGCCGTCGCAGAAGTCGCCGGTTCCGTCGCGGTCGGCGTCCGTTTGATCGGGGTTCCACACCTTTGGACAGTTGTCACAGGCGTCGCCGAAGCCGTCCTCGTCGCCGTCCAGCCCGTCGTCATCGGCCAGCTCCGGGCAACCGTCGTGGCAGTCCTCGATGCCGTCATCGTCGGTATCCACGTCGGAGACGCCGCAGCCGCACAGTCCCGGCTCGGTCTTGCCGGCATCGTTCGAACACTTGTCGGCACAATCGGGCGTGCCGTCGTTGTCCTTATCCAGCGTGTCATCGGCGAACGGACACACGTCTTCGTCATCGGGGACGCCGTCGCCGTCCGAGTCCGGTCCGCCGTTGCCGCCGTCGTCGTCGCAAGCATCGCCCTGCCCGTCGTCGTCGCTGTCGTCCTGATGCGCGTTGGGCGCGTCGGGGCAGTTGTCGCAGACGTCGCCGAGGTGATCGCCATCGCCATCCTGCTGATTGGAGTTGGCCTTGGTGGGGCAATTGTCCACTTCGTCGCGCACGCCGTCGTTGTCGAGGTCGTGGCCGTTGGATCCGCTGGGGACCAGCACGAACACGCGTTCCTCGCCGTTGCGCATGCCCAGGCCCAGAATCTGCCCGCCGTCGTTGATGTCGGTGGCCTCGATCAGCTCCCAGCCCGTGGTCGTGTCGATGAGATCATTCAAGTCGCCCACGAGGCCGTTCTGCCAGATGACGGCATGGGGATCGCCCTGCGGCGTGTCGGCCGTGCCGACGATCTGACCCTGATTGTTGAGTCCGTAGGCGCTGGAGTAGCCGCCGCCCAGATCCTCCAGAGTCGAAGGCTGCCCGCCGGACCACACGACAGCCACCTGATCGAACGTCGTTTCGTCGAAGGCGTCCCCCGCCACGTCGCCGTCGTCGTTGATATCCCACGTTTCGGCGCCGTCCCAGCCCGGAGGCGTGAGCAGTGTCGTCATCTCGCCGTCGAAAGCCGTCCACGCGATCGATGAGAAACTCGAATTAAACGCCGTTCCGCAGATTCGCCCATTCTCGTTCACGGCGGTGGCCGTGCTGAAGAGGAAGCTGGACGCGCCGGGCACTTTCGAAATGACTCGGTTGTTCCACACCACGGCCACGCCGCCGGAGAGCGTGTCCTCGGCGAAGCCGACAATCAGCCCGGCGTTGTTGACGCCTGCGGCGGAGGACATGCCGCCGGAAACCAACCCCGGCAGTTCCGTCAAAACGCCGGCGGACCAGTCGAAGGCGACAAGGCTGAAGTCGTCATCCGAAAGCGCTCCCACAACGCGGCTCGAGTCGTTGAGGTCATACGCAATCGTGGAGGACCAGCCCGACGTCGGCGGAATCTCGGTCAGCACGCCGTCGCGCCAGATGAACGCGGTCGTTTCCTCGTTGTCGGCTTCCCAGTCGCCGACCACTGCGCCGGCGGAGTTGATCCGGGAGGTGCGAAGAAACTCCGAGCCGGAGGGCGCGAAGTCGCGGACTTGATACTGCTGGGCCTGAGCCGGGACTGCACATGCAAAGCTCAGGGCGGCCAGCTCGACCCACGCCACTCCACCCGCACGGACGATACGACGGACGTTTGCCATGACGGCACTCCTCCTGAAGGCAAGGGAACTTCAGCGGCGGACGACGCTTGCATCCGCCCATGTTTAATCTCAACGCGCCCGCGAGCCGGCCGCGCGAGCCGGTCGCGCGGCAACGGCCAATGTTATGGTCGAGCTTTTCCCGCGAGCGCAACTCGTCATAAGGATGAATCGGATTCCAGACCTGAGTATCACACGAGATTTGAACAAGATATCATCAGGACGCGTGGAGCGCCCTCGCGCCGCGTCACGGCGGCGGGGTGACCCGGGACGGCGCATGCCCGCTGCGCGGTTTGCCCGGGCCGTGGGGTGATGAGCCGGACAGGGTTCAACCGGAGACCGAAGGGCGGTTCGTGCGCAGCATGGGATGCAGCGTCCATCACCGCGGGGCCGCGGTTTCGCTTCGAGACGGTGAATGCTTCTGGCGCGCGGGTCTTCGCCCATGCCTCAACCTTTCCCTGTCGCTCTCTGGTTATTACATAGTAGGACGCCTGAGGCTGCGTTTTGTTGCAAGAACCTGTCGGAAAGGCGTTGGGCTTTACGAGACGGTTACAAAGCGCCGGTGGGGGGGCAGAGAAGCTGCAGGGCTGGCCAGGGTCGGCGCGCTTTGGGTGGCACGGTCTGGCGTACTCGCCAGGCCGCGGTCCAAGCGCCAGGCGCAGGCCCAGTGGTCATGCCCGTCGGTAGTCGCCGCTGCGACCGCCGGATTTTTCTTCAAGCTGGATCGGGCCGATGGTGATCGTCTTGTCCGCCGCCTTGCACATGTCGTACACCGCCAGCGCCGCCGCGCTCGCTCCCACCAGCGCCTCCATCTCCACGCCCGTTCGCCCGACGGTCCGCGCCGTGCAGAGGATGTGCAGCTCGTCCGGCGCCGCCCGATGGATGTCGATGCCCACCCACTCAAGCGATAGGGGGTGACAGAGGGGAACCCACTCGGACGTGCGTTTGGCCGCCTGGATTCCCGCCACGCGCGCCACCGCCAGCGCGTCGCCCTTGGGGAGTTTTCCGCTCACCAGCAAGTCGAGCACCTCGCTGCGCAGTTTGACGCGCGCGGAGGCCGATGCCTGACGCGTCGTCACGGGCTTGTCACTGACATCCACCATTCGCGCCTCACCCGAGGCGTCCAGATGCGTCAAAGAGATGGGCTGCGGCTTATGGGTCATGGCGCGTTGCAACTCCGAGGATTCGTGCTGACCGGCCGCTCGCGGTCGAGCCGGCGACCAAGATTATGGGCGCAGCGAGTTCATCCGCCACAGCCGCCTTTACGCAAGTTCGACGGGTCAAGAAAACGATCGGCAACTCCGATAGGCCATTCATGCTGGTGCGTCAACCCATGCCGCTGATGTGGACGGTGCGCGACGGGCTTGCCGGCGCCCGTGGCGCGCTGCGATGGCTGGCGGCGGCGCGTTCGCACCGCGTGCTGTGCCTGGTCCTCTGCGTCTGGGTGCTCAACATCTTCGACTTCATCCTGACGATCACGGCCCACCGGCAGCACCTCCTGCACGAGCTGAACCCGCTCGCCAAAAGCCTGCTGACGCACGGCGAGCCGTTCCTGGGCCTGTTCAAATTCGGGCTGCTGGCGATCGGCACGTATGCGCTGGTGAAGTTCCGCCGGGAGCGGATTTCGGAACTCGGTTGCTTCGTGGTTCTGGGCAGCTACGTGCTCGTCGCGCTCCAGTGGCATTACTGCTACGAAATGTACGCGATGACGGTCAACTGCGGACCGGATGTGGCCCACCTGTGGCAGCCTTCGCGCGCCGCGCTGGGCACATGGAACACGCAGCCGCTCTTCATGGGCGCGGCTGGGCCGTGATTTCCAGCCGCTCCCTCTCCTGCTGATCCCAGCGTGGTTGGAACTCGTCCTTTGGGATCCACTCCGCACGGATGCCGGCCTCATCCACGACCACGACCGCGCGGCCGGCGGATTGCAGCAATCCCGGTATTTCCTCCGTGAACGCTCGGATCACGCTTCGTGTCCGCCACGCCTGCGGCAGCGGATCGGGAAGCTCCGCAAAGGTGAAGCGGTGTCCCCGCATGTCAGCGAGCTGGGCGGCCCGCGACTCCGCGCCGACCGGATCGCCGCCTGCGGGGACATCGAGCGCGGCCATGCATCGCCGGGCCGCGGCGAGAGCGGTTTGCTTGCGACGCTGGTCCGTGGTCACGGCGAGAATGAGGGCCAGAACGACGCACCCCGCCAGCAGCATGGCCGCCAGCCGCAGCCACGGTCGGCGCGCGGCCGGCAGGGTCGGCGGCAGTGCGGCGGCGCTGTTCAGTTCGTGTGCGGCGTGCATGAGCTGCGTCCGGGGTCCGCCGGTTCAGCCGGGATGCGAACGCGGGTTCGCACGAAATCGCGGGGCATCATTCGTCGTCGTCGTCCGGCTCGATGGCGGTCTGGTCGGCGCTGGAGGCGAGCGCTTCCAGCGCGGCGATCGGGTCCATCTCGTCATCGCTGGAGCGAACGTGCTCCGACGTGCGAATCGAGGGTCCGACGGCCGCGGCAGCCTTCTGGCGGGCCATGAGCTGCTCGCGCAGGTCGCTCAACTCCGCGTCGTCCGGCTCGCCGTTGATCTGCACGATGAAGGTGACGGGTCCGACGGTGAGAAAGTCGCTCGGCTCGCAGTCCTCTTCGGTGACGCGCTGGTAGTTGACGTAGGTGCCGTTGGCGGCGCCCAGGTCGCGGACCATCGCGCTGTCCTCATCGGCCACGACTTCGGCGTGAAGCCGCGACACCTCGGAGGCGGGGATGCGGATGTCGCAATCGTTCTTGCGCCCGATCGTGTTGGCCCCTTTCTTCAAAGGGAAATCCCGCCGCTGTCCGCTTTTGTCGAACATCACCAGCGTCACACCCATCGGATGCTGCCCTTTCGAGGGTTGGGCGACCATCGCCGGCGGAGTCTGTCACCGCCCCACGGCCTGCGGGTCGTCCTCATGGCTCTCTTCCATAATATAGCCCTTGGCCGGTCAGGATCAATCTTGACGTGCGAGAGGGGAGGCGGGGCGCGATCGGAGGCGGGGCGCGATCGGAGGAGGGGCGCGATCGGAGGCGGGGCGCGATCGGAGGCGGGGCGCGATCGGAGGCGGGGCGCGATCGGAGGAGGGGCG
>CAZGJA010000009.1:0-51457 GCA_964526695.1 uncultured Phycisphaeraceae bacterium | reverse complement strand
TACGTGCCAATCCATGGCGGAACTGCTCGATCTCGTGTTCGACTGGCTCGAACACCGACGACCGTTCGAGGTGGAACGCGACGCGTACCTGCAAACAAGGGCAGCATAGACCGGTTTACATATTGGGAGGAGCTATTTAGCGTTTGTAATCGGCCTTATCGCTATATTCGTAGTCAATTGGCTATGGGCTGACGGCAGTTCACTTCGGGCCAAACCCAGTTGTGAGGATCTCTTTCCTCCTTCGCGGATTGAGTGGTGGACTGACTGGCGATCATCTCTATGCAAGAAGGTTTTGTTTATTCCTGGAGGATTACCGAATGCCTCCATCATGTAGACGATACAAGTGGGTCGGAGCCCTTATCTGTCCGTTAGGATATTCGGCCGCGCATATCGCATTCGGGGCCATCCAATATGGTGTGCTGATGATCCCGCCGGAAGTACTGGCCGCACCCCTATTTGCCATTGTTGGAGCGGTTGGTGGCTGGGCCGAATGGAGACGGAAGCATCGGCCACTTATCAGGATCGTCATGGAAACACAAGGACTTATTTGTCCAAATTGCCAGTATCGGCTGCTTCCTGGCAGAGAGGAGCTTGTCTGCTCAGAATGCGGCTTCAAAGTTCAACTTGGCAACCTGACAACGGCCTGGAGGAGTTGGTTGTCAGACAACAGGATTCGCTGTGATGGAGTCACTTGGTGACTCCGCTTGGGAGCCGACGCACGCCGACTCGGGGCGACTGCAAGGGCCGGACGACGATGTTCGACTACTACGGCCTCAGTCAGCGCGTGGCGGCTGAGCGGCTTTCGCCGTGGGAGCACGTCGGCGGCGGCGGGATCGGGTATGAGAACGTGGGCGACAAGTACAACTCAACCCCCCTCCCTGGTAGGGAGGGGCTGGGGGAGGGTCGGCGGAGGAAGGTGACGGCTAAATCGTCGGGCTGGCGTTGAGGCGGAAGCGAAACCCCCTCCCGGCCTCCCCCTTGAAGGGGGAGGGGTAATAGTGCGTGACGACGCGGACGGTGGAGACGGACGATGCCGATCCGGGGGACAACTTCGATCACTGGGTCTTGCCGGACGTGTTCGACGGGACGACGGGACTTTTCGCCAAGTCAGGCACGGGCCCGCGCGAGCCGGTTTTCCAGCATTTCGACGCGTTCGGGGTGCGGGTGGCCCGCGTCCGCATATCCAGGTGGGGTCACAGCGCAGGCGGGTTGCGCAACCTCCACGGCCTGGCGAGTACGCCAGACCGTGCCACCCTGATTGCTAGCCACCTTGCCTGTTCACCATCCTGTCTGCGCACCATCCTGCCTGCTCCCCATCCTGCCTCGGCACCACCTTGCCTCCACGCCATCTTGCCTCCAAACCACCTTGCCTCCCCGCCACCCTGTGGCCAAGCCACCCTGTCGCCAAGCCACCCTGTCGCCAAGCCAGAATGCCACCCTGTCTTCAAGCCGCAATGCGGTTGCCCTGAGCCAGCCCTGCCTGTTCCGAAGTCCCTCTCGCGGCGACGGTTTCTCGGACCTATACTCCCGTCACTCAAGGAGGTCTTCGAACCGATGAAGCCGTTTCGCGCTCGATACACCGCTCTCGCCGCCGCGCTCCTCGTCTCGGTCCTGCCAGCCGGTCTGGCCGCGCAGGATGATGCCAAGCCCAGGATTGACCGTGCGCGCGCCATCCTCACCGCCTTCCTGAATCAGGAGTTCGACGATTTCGTTGCCGCGGGCGACGGGACGATGAAGTCCAAATTCACCGCTCCGCAGGCGAAGGGCGTCTGGGACCAGCTCAACTTCCGCCTCGGCGCTTACCAGACCGAGGCCTCCGCGAAGCTCGCCACCAAGGACGGGCAGGACAGCGTGACGTTCGACGTGCGTTATGAACGGGGCTTCGCACACATCCGCCTCGTGCTGGATTCCGCCGGGAAACTGACCGGCTTTTGGCTCGACAAGGTGGAAGCCGACGTTCCCTACAAGCCCCCGGACTATGTGGACTTCCAGTCGGCCCAGGATCGCCCCATCAAAGTCATCGCCGACGAGAAGTTCCCGCTCGACGGCTTCTGCTGCACGCCGCTCGGGAAGCCGCCGTACCCGGCCGTCGTCCTGGTCCATGGCTCGGGTCCGCAGGATGAAGACGAGACGATCGGCGCCAACAAGCCGTTCCGGGACTTGTCGCTGGGGCTGGCGACCCGGGACATTCTCGTGCTCCGCTACGTCAAGCGCAGCCGCGCGTATCCGCGAGCCTATGCGGCGCCGGATTGGACCCCGGAGCGGGAGGTGCTCGACGACGCGCTCGCGGCCATCCAGCTCGTGCGCAAGCACAACCTCGTCGATCCCAACCAGGTGTACGTCCTTGGGCACAGCCTCGGCGGCTACCTCGCCCCGATGCTGGCGGAGAAGGATCCCAAGCTCGCGGGCATGATCCTCATGGCCGCCAACAGCCGCTCCCTTCTGACGCTGATGCAGGAGCAGATGCAGTACCTTTCGAAACTGGACGGCGTGGAGGAGGACCGCGAAAAGGTCGTGATCGACGACATCCGCAAGGGCATTGAGTCCATCCGGGCTGGCAAGCCGGAAGGGACGATCCTCGGCGCGCCGGCCGCTTACTGGGCCGGCTACGAAAAGCTGGACCCGATCTCGGCGGCGCTGCGGACGACGACGCCCATGCTTTTCCTGCAAGGCGAGCGCGACTACCAGGTGCGCATGGAAGATCTGGAGCTTTGGAAGCTGCGGCTTAACCAGCGACCCAACGTCGAGTTCCGCAGCTACAAACGGCTGAACCACCTTTTCATGACCGGCCCGGGCAAGGGGCTCTCCAACCCGCAGGAATACACCCAGGCCGGGCATGTCCAAGCGGAGGTCGTCTCAGACATCGCGGACTGGATCCTGGCGAGGTCGCCCAAGAAACCGGGCGAGCCGACGCCTCCCTCCTCCGGAGGCGAGAAACCGGCGGAGCCGAAACCCGCGGATTCCGCGCCGTCGGAACCAAAGCCGACGGATCCCAAACCATCGGCGCCGCCCGAAAAGCCCGCCGATCCGCCGAAGCCGGGAGGCGAGCACGCTCAACCATGAGTGCGACCCTAAGTTTGCGGCCCACGGGTGCTGCACGCGACTGCAGGACTCCCGGGCAGACGCATGGAGCCTCGCTCGTGAATTCGACCGTTCGTCCAACTCTGCCCGACGATGTCCCGGGGATCCTGAACCTGATTGCCGCCGTGTACGCGGAGTACGGCCAGATCCTCAACACGGACGAGGAGCCTCACGTGCTCGCTCCGGGCCCGTACTTCCGGTCACACGGCGGCGAGTTCTGGGTAGTGCCAGAGCAGGGCCACATCCTCGCCACGTGCGGCGTGAAGGTCGAAGACGGCATCGCTGAACTCAAGACCTTGTATGTCCACCCCTCCCTGCGCCGTATGGGTTGGGGTAAGCGGCTGGTCGAACTGTCGATGCAGCACTCCCGCTCGAGCGGTGCAACCGCGATGTTCCTGTGGAGCGACACGCGATTCCTTGACGCCCACCGGCTCTACAGGCGCCTTGGCTTCGAGCACGACGGGCTGCGGGAATTGAAGGACTCCAACCTGACGTGGGAGTACGGCTTTCGGGTCAGGCTGTGAGCGAGGCGTCCTCTTGCACTCACAGCCCGGGTCGCCGCCTCTGCACCGCTCCGCGTTTAATTGCCCAAGCACGGGGCCGCTGCTGCGGACCCGCGCCACCCGAAGGCGCGTTGGACGGAAGTGGAGTTGGCCGCAAGGCATGGACCTTGGAGGCGCATTTTCCTCGCCGACCGATTTCGACAGTCTTGCATGGTTCTCGACATGCTCCTAGACTCCGCCCACGGTTGAGGTAATGGCCTGTGCAGGCCGGGTTTTCGTCGTTATTCATTCATTCGACGAGTAGGGAGCCGACAGGGGAAGGCGCGATGCCGCGGCGCGGACGAGCGATCGTCGGGGCGCTGCCGGACTGCTTTCCCGGGGATCTCGTCTAAGAAGGAGTCACTCCTTTGCGAACACACGTTGTTCAGTGGGGAGCGTTGTGGGTCGGTGCGATCGCGCTGACCGGGGGCGTCCAGTCGATCGTCCACGCCCAGGACAAGGCCGCTTCAGAAGCCCTGACCGAAGCGGTGCAGTTGTTCGAGCAGGGTCACTACGCGCAGGCGAAGGAGATCCTGCTGGGCATCGACCCCAACAAGCTGTCGGAGAAGGAGCGCACGCGCCGTCAGGAATACCTGTCGCAGGCCGAAGTCGCCGCGACCATGTCGGAGAAGGCGCTGCGGGAGCTGGAGGATGCCGAGGCGGCGCGCAAGAACAACGAGAACGCCCGCGCGGTCGATCTCCTCAACCGCGTCATGGAGAACAAGTACGCCCACGAGAAGGTGAAAGCTGCGGCGCAGGCCATGCTCCGCGAGTTGAATGCCGCCGCTCCCGCCCCTTCTTCGGGGGGTGGAGAAGCTCAGCCCGCTCAGCCGCCGCCGGCCGCCGCGCCGCAGCCCGTGGACACGGAAAAAGCCGCAGCGCTGACCCGCCAGGGCGACGAGATGCTCGCCGCCGGGCGCGATGACGAGGCCGAGCGGCTGTACATCGAAGCGCAGAGCCATGTTCCGGGCTACCCGGAAGCGGTCGCGGGGCTGGCGAAGATCGACGATCACCGTCGCAACGCCGCCGGTCAGCGCGGTCTGACGCTGGCCGATCAGATCAAGCGCGACGACCAGATCAACTGGCAGCGGACGGACTTCCTCTATCAGGATCTGCGGGCGCAGATCAACCAGCTTGTCAGCGACAGCGCCTTCGACCAGGCCCACCAAGTGCTCGCCCGCGCCCGCCAGGTCGTCGAGTCGGGCAAGCAGTTCGCCGATCCGATCTCGCTCTACGACACGCTCAAGGCCGACCTCGAAGCCCTCGCGCAGTACGTCACCGAGCAGGAGCGCGAGTATCACTGGCGGGAAGTTGAGGAAATCCGCAAAGAGGTGGAGAATCAGCGCAACCAGAGCATCCTCGCCCAGCAGCAGAAGCGCAGCGCGACGGTGGATTCGCTCTTCGCACAGGCTCAGGCGCACAAGCGCGAGGGCGACTACGACTCCGCCATCCAGGTGCTGGAGCAGATCGTGGCCATCGACCCACGCAACGACAAGGCCCGCTGGATGCTCGAGGAGTACAAGGACTTCTGGGCGCAGCAGCGAACGCGCCGCAACCGGTACAAGCTGGGCGAGGCCGACCGCGCGCTCTTCCTCGAAGTCGAGGAGGCCAAGGTGCCGACCGACTGGACGCAGGAAGTCACCTATCCGAAGAACTGGATCGAGATCATCAGCAACCCCGAGCGCCAGAAAGGCAGCGCTGGGCCTCTGGATGCGATGCTCATCGGCAAGCTCGACCACCTGATGGTTCCGCTGGACCTCGATGCCGTCCCCTTCCGCGAGGCCATGGAGCGCTTCGCCGACGCGCACCAGATGAACATCGAGGTGAATTGGAAAGACATGGCGGCCGCGGGGATCGACCCGCAGGCGCCCGTCACGCTCAACATGCCGCAGGAGGTGACGCTGCGCAAGGCGATCGAGATGACGCTGAACCAGGCGGGGGGCGTCGGCTCGAAGCTGGGCTTCGCCGTGCAGGGCGGCGTCATGACCGTGGCGACGCAGCACTGGCTCGACCACGAAAACATCTTCCAGGCCACGTACAACATTGAAGACCTTCTGTACGACATTCCTCAGTTCGCCGACGCGCCGAAGATCGGGTTCTTCGAGCAGGCGAACGCGCGGCAGTCCGAGGACGCGCAGGGCCGCGTGATCTGGATCAGCACGCCGGAAGCGGGGGATGAACCGCTGCCGGACGACGCGCGTGACACGCGGGTGCGCAAGCTGATTCAGTTGATCCAGGATCAGATCGCCCCGGAGAGCTGGCGGGACAAGAACGGCTCGATCGGCACGATCACCGAATTCAGCGGCCAGCTTGTCGTGACGCAGAACTCCGCCTCGCAGGAGCGCGTCAGCAACCTGCTGGACAAGCTCCGCGAGCAGCGCTCGGTGCAGGTGGCGGTCGAGGCGCGGTTCCTGACCGTGCAGAGCAACTTCCTTGAGGAGTTCGGCATCGACCTCGACCTGGTGCTCAACGCGGGCAACGCCGGCTTCGACTTCGTCCGCAACGGCGACGGCGCGCTGGCGAGCGACCCGGTGTACGGCTCGCGCCTCCTGCTGCCGCGGCAGTACTCGCGGCTGGGCTTCGTGCCCAGCACGCCCGGCGTCGGAACGCCACTAGCTGGAAACACCTCGGGCCTTCCCGAGCAGCCCTACACCACCCCGGGCTTGGTTCCCGAGGCCACGGGCGGCCTGATCAACGCGGGACACGCCACGCCGGTCCCGACGGAGTCCAGCATCCTGGACATCACCAACCCCGCGGGTCTGGCGAGCGCCATCCCGGGCACGTTCGCCGGTCGCGACGTGCAGGGTCTCAGCGTTTTCGGCAGCATCCTCGACAACATCCAGGTGGACTTCCTCATCCGTGCGACGCAGGCCAATGCCCGCACGTCGCTGCTGACGGCGCCCAAGCTGGTGCTGACCAACGGGCAGCGGTCGTGGGTCGCGGTGGTCACGTCGCACGCCTTCGTCAGTCAGCTTCAACCGGTCGTCCAGGGCGGCGCGGCCGCTCAGGCGCCGCAGACCCAGCAGGTCAACGAAGGCGCGGTGCTCGACGTGCAGGCCACCGTGTCGTCGGATCGGCGGTACGTGACGATGACGCTGCGTCCCGGCGTGGGCCGGCTCAACGCGCTGGAGACGTTCCAGTTCGCAGGCGCCAACCTCGAATCCGGCGCCGGCTTCATTCAGCTCCCCAGCGTCACGCGGCAGGTGCTCAACACCACCGTCAACGTCCCGGACGGCGGAACGCTGCTCATCGGCGGGCAGAAGCTGGCGACGGAGATCGAAGTCGAGGCCGGCGTGCCGGTGCTCTCCAAGATCCCGATCCTCAAGCGGCTCTACTCCTCACGGTCGATGGTGAAGGATGAGCAGGTGCTGCTGATCCTCATTAAGCCGAAGATCATCATCCCGACCGAGCAGGAGCGCAACGCGTTCCCGACGTTCAGCAGCAAGTAACAACGCGCCGATCGAAACGGCGCTTGAACGGGGCGCCGATCGGCAGGAATGTGAGAGCGAGACTGCAACGGCGAGATTGAATAAGAGCGCCCCGTCGGGTGGAAACATCCGACGGGGCGTTTCGTTTTCGGGGAAAGCCGACAGGAATCCCATCGGGAAGGCGAATGCGACGACTTGGGTTATGGCTGATTGGCGCGGCGGGCTACGTGGGCAGCACCACGGCGCTGGGGCTTGCGGCCATGCGCCGGCGATTGATGCCGCCCTGCGGGCTGGTCACCGAAGGCGATGCGTTCAGGCCTGCGAACCTCATCGGTTACGACCGCATCGTGCTCGGCGGCCACGAGATCAAGCCGGGCTGCGGCTCGATGCTGGAGACCTGCGGCGAGTTCGAGCGCCTGATCCACAAGGGGGTCTTGCGGAAGTGCCGGCGCGAGCTGGAAGGCTGGCAGAAGAACATCCGCCCCGGAACCACGCTGGGCGCGGGCCGAAGCCCACGCGAGGGGAAGCGCACGCACGCGGAAGTCGCCGACGCATCCGCGACCGCGGCGGTCGAGCGGCTCACTTCCGACATTGTGAAGTTCCGCAGGGCGAACAAACTCGACAGCGTCGTCGTCCTCAACGTGGCCGGCACGGAAGCCGTCCCGAAATCCGTGCGCGGGGCCGCGACATGGGCGAGCCTGCGGAAAGCCTTGGCGCGACGCGGCGCGTCATCGCTGCCAACGAGCAGCCTCTACGCCCTCGCGGCGATCGAGGCCGGCGCGGCGTACATCAACTTCACGCCATCGCTGGGAATCGACCTGCCCGTCCTGCAGCGTCGCGCTGATGAGCGAGGCCTGCCCTACATGGGGCGCGACGGCAAGACCGGCGAGACGCTCGTCAAGTCGGTGCTGGCGCCGCTTTTCGTCTTCCGGAACCTCGATGTGCTGTCGTGGGTGGGCTACAATCTCCTCGGCAACCCGGATGGGGCGGCCTTGAAAAACCCGATCGTGCGGGCCTCCAAGCAGAAGACCAAGGACTTGACGGTGGCAAGCATCCTCGCCGGCAAGCCCGCCACGCACGTGGGCATCGACTTCGTCCCCTCGCTGGGCGACCGCAAGCTCGCGTGGGATTTCATCCACTTCCGCGGTTTTCTCGGTGCGGAGATGTCGCTTCAGTTCATCTGGCAGGGCGTCGATTCTCTGCTGGCCGCGCCGCTGATCCTCGATCTCGCGCGGCTGGCCGAGTGGGAGTTGCGCCGCGGCGCGGCCGGACCGATGCGCCACCTTGCCTGCTTCTTCAAGGACCCGATGGGCGTCACACAACACGCGATGCACGAGCAGTGGCGCTTGCTCGTGGAACACATCGCCCACGGGTAAGCCCAGCACGCGCCGAGCGGCGCGCCGCTTTTCTCGCGCGTCCGCTGCTGCGGATCCCTGCCACGCCGCCGTGCACGTCTCGCCGTTCAATCAAAGAACACCTTGACCTGTCGAGGAGACAGGAACACGCGCTGCCCGCTGCGCAGCTCCAGCGCTCGGTAGTGATCGAGCGGCAGTTCCGCATGCACGGGTTCGCCCGACTCGCTCAGCAGCCACAGCTTCACCACCGGACCGGCCGCGTTGACGTGGGTGACGACGGCCTCCATCGCCGGGCGACCGTTGCGATGCGCGGAGATGTCCCATTCGTGCGGGCGAATGAAGACCTTGGCGTCCTTCGGCTCGCCGATCGCCGCGCCCGGGCGACTCGCCGCCGCGGCGTGGTCGATGGACAGATCGCCGAACACGGCCTTGCCGCCCTCGACGCGCCCGTGAAAGACGTTGACGTTGCCCAGGAAGTGCATGACGAACTCGTTGGCGGGGTGGTGGAAGACGTCTTCCGGCGTGCCGAGCTGCTCGATGCGTCCAGCGTTCATCACCACGACGCGGTCGGCCACTTCCAGGGCCTCCTCCTGATCGTGCGTGACGAAGACGCTGGTGACGTGGATTTCGTCGTGCAGGCGCCGCAGCCACGTCCGCAGCTCCTGCCGGACGCGGGCGTCGAGCGCGCCGAAGGGTTCATCCAGCAGGAGCACTTTCGGCTCCACGGCCAGCGCACGGGCGAGGGCGACGCGCTGGCGCTGTCCGCCGGAAAGCTGCGCCGGGCGGCGATTGCCGAGGTGTTCGAGCTGCACGAGTTTGAGCAGGCGCGTGACGCGATCGGCGATCTCGTGTTTCGGTGGCCGCAGCCTGCGCGGTCGAACGCGCAGACCGAACGCGACGTTCTCAAAGACCGTCATGTGCTTGAACAGCGCGTAGTGTTGAAAGACGAATCCGACGCCGCGCTCGCGGACGTGGCGCGTCGTCGCGTCTTCGCCGTCGAACAGGACCACGCCCTCGTCGGCGCTCTCCAGCCCAGCAATGACCCGCAGGAGCGTCGTCTTGCCCGATCCCGACGGCCCCAGCAGTGCGACCAGCTCGCCTGACGGGACCGTCAGGTCGATCCCGTCCAGCGCCGTGAAGCCGCCAAAGACCTTGGTGACTCGCTGTATTTCGATGCTCATGTGTGCTCTGCTCGCTTTCCCCGGTCACGGTCTCACCCCACGCGACCTGCCTTTCCCTTCATTTGCGTCATTCGCCGCCGCCCTGTCGCGCCGCCTGCCCGTCACAGTGGCGGGGTTATCGCGCGGACCGGCTCGTTGCCGGTTTGCGCCAGCGCGCGCGCGGAACGCCACTCGATCCAGTGCTTCAGCACCAGCGTCAGCAGCGCCATCAGCACCAGGAGCGACGCCATCGCGAACGCCGGGACGAATTTGTACTCGTTGTACAAGACCTCGATCTGCAGCGGCATGGTGTTGGTCACGCCCTGAATGTGCCCGGACACGACGGACACGGCGCCGAACTCGCCGAGCGCGCGGGCATTGCACAGGATGACGCCGTAAACCAGCGCCCACTTGATGTTGGGGATCGTCACGCGGAAGAACGCCTGCCAGCCGCCGGCGCCCAGTGACATCGCGGCTTCCTCCTCCTCGCGCCCCTGTGCCTGCATGAGCGGGATCAACTCCCTCGCGACAAACGGCACCGTCACGAAGATGGTCGCGAGCACGATGCCCGGCACGGCGAAGATGATCTTGATTTCATGCGCGGCCAGCCACGGGCCGAGAAATCCGTGTGCGCCGAAAAGCAGCACGAACAGCATCCCCGCGATGATCGGCGAGACCGAGAAGGGAAGATCGATCACGGTGATCAGCAGATTCTTCCCGCGGAAGTGGAACTTGGTGATGGCCCATGCCGCCGCAACTCCGAACACAATGTTGATCGGCACGCTGATCACCGCGGCCAGCAGCGTCAGCTTGATGGCGGAGAATGAATCGGATTCGGCAAACACCGCCGCGAATCCGGACCAGCCCTTCGAGAACGCGGTCGTCAGCACCACGACCAGAGGGAGGATCAGCATCAGCAGGAGAAACGCCACGGCCACGCCCGTGAGGCCCCAGCGCATCCACACCGGGTCGTGTGTTGCGGCACGCGCCAGAATCGGCGCCCCAGCAACTCCGTTGTGCGTTTGACTAGCCATGATTACTGTCTTTTGCGACAGCCGTCTTGGAAGCCTCAAGAGATTGGCTTGGTGCCCGCATTGCAACGGTTACCGTCCGTATCCCCCGCCTCATCTCTCGACGCGATTGGATCATGACTTCTTAGCATCGCGCGGCGCCTCCGCTTTGACGGAATGCCCCTCACTTGCGTGAGGGGTTCCGATTTCGGCGTTTCGGCGTTTCGACGTTTCAAGCCGCGCCGCGGCGGCTCCATGCCTGCAACACGTTGATGACGAAAATCATGCCGAACGACAGCACCAGCATCACCACGGCGATGGCCGTCGCGCCTGCGTAGTCGAACTCCTCAAGCCGGGTCAAAATCAGCAGCGACGCGATCTCCGTTCGCCCCGGCATGTTCCCGGAGATGAACACAATCGAACCGAACTCCCCAAGGCTGCGACCGAACGCCAACGCCAGCCCCGTCAATAACGACGGGAGTACCGAAGGGAACACCACCCGCCGCAGCGTCTGCCATCGTCGCGCGCCGAGGCTCGCCGCGGCCTCTTCGACTTCCTGATCAAGGTCGGCAAGAACCGGTTGCACCGTGCGCACGACAAAGGGCAGGCTGACGAACACCATCGCAATGACAATGCCCAGGGGTGCATACGCGGCCTGAATGCCGAAGCGCTGCAGGATTGCCCCCACCCAACCGCCGGGCGCGTACAGAGCACACAACGAGATACCCGCCACGGCGGTGGGGAGGGCAAATGGAAGATCCACGAGCGCGTCAAGGATTCCGCGACCCGGAAACCGGTAACGCACCAGAACCCAGGCCACGATCAGACCGAAAACCGCATTCACGATCGCGGCCAGAAGGGAGGCGCCGATTGTCAGCTTGTAGGCGAAGAGCGCCCGCTCGCCCGTCACGGTGGTCCAGAACTGCGCCCACGTCAGCGAGGCCGTTTTGAGAAACAGCGTCGCCAGCGGAATGAGCACGACGAGCCCCAGGTAGGTCAACGTGTATCCACACGTCAGGCCGAAGCCGGGCAGCACACGATGTCGTTTGGCATTGCTCAAGGCTCGCTTCTCTTGTTACATGTTGGAAATGCTGTTGGCTGTTAGCTTCTAGCTGTTAGCCAGAAAGGCGCCTGCACCCACCAGCGAATCATCCGTTCGTTACCTCGTCTGCCTGATGCCTCTCAGCCTGTGGCGACAGGCGACGCTCGTCATTCCCGCGCAGGCGGGAATCCAGCCTGCGGCTTGCGAGGAGTCACGCATCCAGCGGTTTGGCAGGGCGGACTGGACCCCCGCCTGCGCGGGGGTGACGGTCCCAAAGCCCAGTTTCGAGTTCTAAATGACTCCGCGTTGAAGGTAAACTGGCCTCAGAGCGCGGGTGGCACGGTCAACGGTACTCCGTTGGCCGTGGTCCTGCTTCGCTCGCCACGGCCTGGCGAGTACGCCAGACCGTGCCACCCGGTTTCCCGTCAACGAGCATCTATTTAGCATAGCCTGCATTTGCCTGTTGCCTGTTGCCTACTTCTTCACACTCATCTGGTCGAAGACGCCGCCTTCCGCGAAGTGCGCCTTCTGGGCCTTCTGCCAGCCGCCGAACACGGCGTCGATGGTGAACATCTCGAGCTTCGGGAATTGAGATTCAACGTTCGACGAGACCTGGGTGCTGCGGGGGCGGAAGTAGTGCTTGGCGGCCAACGCCTGCCCGGCGTCGCTGTACAAGTAATCAAGATAAGCCGAAGCGACTTCGCGCGTGCCGTGTTTGTCGGCGACCTTGTCCACCAACGCCACGGGCGGCTCGGCAAGGATGCTCAGGGACGGCGCGACGATTTCGAACTTGTCCCCGCCGAACTCCTTGAGGACCAGCAGGGCCTCGTTCTCCCATGAAATGAACACGTCGCCGATGCCGCGCTGGGCGAAGGTCGTGGTCGAGCCGCGCGCCCCGGTGTCCAGCACGGGCACGTTCTTGAAAATGCCGGCGACGAATTCGCGCGCCTTGGCTTCATCGTTGTTGTGATGTCGCAGTGCATAGCCCCAGGCCGCAAGGTAATTCCAGCGCGCGCCGCCGGACGTCTTTGGGTTCGGCGTGATGACGGAGACGCCCGGTCGGATGAGGTCGTTCCAATCTTTGATGTCTTTGGGATTGCCTTTCCGAACGACGAAGACAATCGTGGAAGTGTACGGCGCACTGTTGTGCGGCAGCCGCTTCTGCCAGTCCGCGGGGAGGAGTTTGGCGTTTTCGGCGATGGCGTCGATGTCGTAGGCGAGCGCCAGCGTCACGACGTCGGCCTCAAGCCCGTCAATGACCGCGCGCGCCTGCTTGCCCGAGCCGCCGTGCGACTGCCTGATCTCGACGGTCGTACCCGTTCTCGTTTTCCAGTAGTCGGCGAACCTGGCGTTGAACTCTTCGTAAAACTCGCGCGTCGGGTCGTACGAGACGTTAAGCAGAGTCACCTGCGCCGAGGCCGGAGCGATCCCGCACAGCAGCAGGGTCGCAAGTCCGATGGAAGTCAGCAGCCCTCCGGTTTTGGTTTGCACGTTCATATTGCCCCTTTCAATCCGGACCGTTTTTGTGTCGCCCCGCTTGCACCTACGAAACCGCGTTCGCGGAACGCGCGGGCGAGCTGCGCCTCGCGGCGCAGCCCGCCCACGGAGGTTGAGGAAATCCAGTCGAGCCGCGTTTCCCACGTTCAAAACCAATCTGCTTGTTCGGCAATCAAGACCCCTTCATGTGCATGTCGCTGCCGGCCTCGGCCTCACCGCGGTCGGCGCGCACCTTCCCCGCTCCCTCTGACTCGGGGTTCATAAAGCCGGAAAAACCGCGACCACCGCGCTACTCGATGTAGCCCAAAGCCCGCAGGCGCTGGCGGACGATCTCGATCTCGCGCTGCGACAGGCCGGGCGACGCATCGTCCAACTTGCCGCCCGCGGCAACGTCGCGAAGGACGTAGATCGCGAACTCCGTCACGCTGCGGAAGCCCGTGCCTTCAATCAACGATTGCAGATTGTCGTACAGTTCTCCGGGGATTTTCAGCGTTACATTTTTCCTGCGTGTGCTCTTTTTCGCCGACATGGAACTCCAACCAGCGACACTCCCAAAGGAGTGTATAAGCACTCCTACAGGAGTCAACGCCCGCAATCCGCGTTTCTTGCGTGATTTTTCTCCACGAAGGCACGATCCACGCCTTTGCGGGTTTTTGTAACCCCCGGCTTCCGGAGAACCCCTGCCGCGGGAGCGGCGGCGACGAGCGCTGCCTGACCGCGCGTGCAGGGGTATGATGAAGCGATGTTTTCAGGCGTGGGGTTCATGTTCGCGGTGTGGGTCACGAGCGTCGGGTGCCGGCAGGATGGCGCTGCGGCGCCGACGACGGCGCTGCCCGAGCGCCCGCCGCCGCACGTGCGACTGGGCGTTGCCGGCGGACCGTTCCGCGTGCATCGCACGGAGCACTTCGTTGTCTCGCACAACACCTCGACGACCGTGCTTCGCGGGTTGCTGAATCGGCTCGACCGCGCGTACGAGGCCGTCATGAAGTTCGCCGATGCGCGGGGTCTGGTCGATCCGGCGCGGCGCGCGATCCCGCTGGAGGTGCTCTTCTTCGACTCGTACGAGGAGTACGGCGCCTTCGCCCGAACGCGCGGCGAGAACGCGGACGTGACCGCCGGCTTCTACCATTCGAAGGACAACGTCGCGGTGTTTTACAACACGCTGAACCGGCCCGACGTGGCCGACATCAGCCGCCAACTCGAGGGGGCGCGGACGCAGATGCTGGCGATGCGCAATGAGGGGCGAAACGGCGGCTCGGCGGAGTTGCGGCAACTTCAGCGCCAGATCGACGTCTGGCAGACGCAGCGCGACGCCTTTGTGGATCAAGCGAACCGCATGGTGCTGATGCACGAGGCCGCGCACCAGTGCCTCTTCAATCTAGGCGTCCACGCCCGCGGCGCGGCAAATCCCACATGGCTGGTCGAAGGGCTGGCGTGCCTGTTCGAGGTTCCGCAGAATGTGTCCGGCGGCGTCGCGGCGCGGGTCAATGCCCATCGTCTGACCGATATGCGGTCCGCCTGCGGCGCGGCGGAGGAGGAGGCCCGCGCCGCGAAGCCCGATGAGTCCGCGTGCATCGGACCATTTTCCCTGCGGGATTTCGTATCTACGCCGGGCAGGGTGGGGGATCGCTCCCGCGGCGACATCAGCAGTCTTTATGCGGAATCCTGGGCCGTGGTGTTCTTTCTGCAGTCCGAGCATCCCGAGCAGTTCACCCAATACTTGCGCTCGATCCGCGCGCGGCGGCCGGACCGCATTGCGACCGGGCCGGAGGAACTGGCCTTGTTCGAGAAATCTTTCGAAGCGTCGGCGGACGAATTGGGGCGCGACTGTGCCAAGTTCCTACGTTCACATAAAGGAGAATAGCGGCTTGTGGGACACTGAACGAGCGGGTTTGCAGCCGTAATTGGACCTTGAGAATTCTGGTGAACGCTTGTGACTGACGACAGGGTGCCCGTGCCGACTTCCCGACGCCTGTCCGGCTGGGATGCCGCCGTGGTCGCGGTTTCCATGGCGGGCGCGGTCACGATGCTCGTGTGCCTTCCGCACGGCGTAGGCGTGTATCCGGATTCCGTGCAGTACATTGCCGCCGCGCGGCGGTTGCTTGAAGGTCACGGACTCCAAGGCCTTTCCGCCGCCGGCGATTGGACCCCGTTGACGCGTTTCCCCCCGCTTTATCCGCTTGTGCTGGCGCTCGCGTCCTGGGTGTCGCGGACGGATCCGCTGGTTGCCGCTCGATGGGTCCACGTCTTCTTTTGGGGAGTGAACATCTTCCTGGGCGCTCGACTGATCCGGACGGTTGTTGCGGATGCCGCATGGGCGCCGCTGGCGGGCGCGCTGGCGCTGGCGTGCTGCCCCGCGCTGATTCGGCTGCACAGCCTGGCGTTGTCCGAGCCGCTCTTTATGACGCTGGTTTTGCTGGCTCTGCACTGGCTGACCCGTCCCGCATCTAGCGCGAATCTCAAACCATATGGTGTGTTGAGCTTGCTCTGCGCCGCGGCCGTGATGACCCGGTATGTGGGTGTGGCCATGCTCCTGACGGCGACGGTCATGGTTGCTGTGCGTGCGGGTGAGCGCGTCTCCACGGCCACCCGCGTGCGCAGGGCGTTCTGCATGGCACTGGCGTCAATCACGCAGGTCGGGCTGTGGATGCTCTGGATGCACGATGGCCAAGGAATGCCCGCCGGTCGGTCATTGCATTTTCATCCTCCGGATTGGCGCAGTGCGCAGCAATTTGTGGCCTCGGTGTGGGGATGGGCTTTCGCATGGGAACTGCCCGCCGGCCTGTTGCATGGGATGGCCATTCGGATGCCGCTGGCGCTGGCCGTGGTGGCTCTTCTCATCGTGCTCGTCTGGAGACGCCGCAGGCTCCGACTGAAGGTATCCGCCGGCTCGCTTCGCCCGGAGGCGGCGCTGGTGTTGTTTCTCGTTTCGTACATGGCGTCACTGGCCGCCGCACGCACGTTCGCGGACGCCGCCATCGACTTCGACGACCGGATGTTGATGCCGCTGCTGTTCCTTGGGATCTTGCTGGCGGTCCGCGGCTGCGCGGGTTGCGGAAAGGCGGGTTGCGGGACGCCGACTGGCCTGATGCGCCGGATGCCGCTGCTCTTGCTGACGGTGTGGATCGTGTCCTGCGCGGTTCGCACGGGAGTCTGGATCGTGCAGGTGCGTCGAGACGGACAGGGGCTTGCGGGGACAAGCTGGCGAGAATTGGCTCTGCTGAATCGCCTCCGCACCGCGGATTCGTCCGTCCGGCATGTCAGCAACGTGCCTGATGCCGTCTATCTCTGGTTGGACAGGCCCGCGGCTCTGCTGCCGGTCATCCAAGACCCCGTGTCCGGAGAACGGAATCCCGACTTTGAAGCGGAGCTGTCCGCACTGTGTCGTCAGGCGCAGAACGCACAGGTCTGCATCGTGCTCTTTGATGAAGCAGGCTGGCGCTGGTATCTGCCGTCGCCGGAGGATCTGCTGTCCTATTGGAGAGACGCGGGGATTGCGGAGGAGCGGTGCGCGGACGGGACGCTCCTCGGCGCCTGCGCGAAGCCCTGAACGGCGGTTCGCCCCGCGGCGGTCGAGAGCGATCGGCAGGCCTGCCCCTTGTTTTCAGAATGATTTGAAACTATCATACCTTCAGGAGTTACACGGTTCCTCGTTCAAGCTTGGAGTACGTCTCATGCAACGCACGGCCGCGCTGGAAGCTGAATCCTTGTTCATCCGCCGCTGGGGCGAAATGGCCGCCGGCTGGGGCATCAGCCGCACGATGGCGGAGATTCACGCCCTGCTCTACCTGACGACCGAGCCGTTGTGCATGGATGACATGATGGAGCGCCTCCAGATTTCACGCGGCAACGCCAGCATGAACCTGCGGCAGCTCGTCAACTGGGGGCTGATCCAGCGCCTCCACCATCGCGGCGACCGACGGGAATACTTCACGGCCGAGAGCAACGTCTACCAGATGTTCGAGACCATCATCCGCGAGCGCCGCCGGCGCGAGGTTGAGCCGATCGTCGAGACACTCGAACGATGTCAGGCGATGGTCGCGGCGGAGGTCAAGGGGCTGAAAGGCAAGCACCGGGAGGACGCGGAGATTCAGTTGCAGAGGTTCCGGGGAATCCTGGATTTCTTCGCGGCCATGAACGGGTTGTCCAACGCCGTGTTCAAGCTCGGGCCGCGCGGGCTGGCGACGGCGGCGAAGCTCCTCCAACACGCCTGACGCTACGGACTTTGCGCTAACCTCCGTGGTAATCGAAGCTTGTCGCGTGGTCGCGCATCGTGAAATTACGTGGACGCGGCCGGCGGGCGCGGTACACTACACGCTTCCACAAGATGCCGATGGCCACCATCAGTTATGGATTTTGGAACGACCTGCTGGACGCGGTGCGCCGCGCGCAGCCGGATGTTGCGCGGGCGTGGTTTCGCCTGCTCAAACCGGGGGTGCTCCGGGGCGGCGTGCTCATCGTTTACGCGGCCAAGCCCCAGCAGCGAGAATACCTCCAGCGAGCCGCGCAGCAGGCCTTCACGCAGGCCGTGCAATCGCTCACCGGACGCCTCGTCACGGTTCAATTCGAGCCGCCTCCGGAGGAAACGCGGCCGGCGGCGTCGGACTTCAACGAGGAGTCAAACGAAGACCCGCTGCTCTGGCGACCGACGCCGCTCTCGCCTGATTTGACCTTCGAGGAATTCGTTGTCGGGCCGTGCAATCGGCTGGCGCACGCCGCGGCGATGGCGGTGGCGGAATCGCCGGGGCGGGCCTACAACCCTTTTTTCCTCTGCGGGTCGGGGGGTTCGGGCAAGACGCATTTGCTCCACGCCATTTGCCGCGAGATTCAGCGGACCGATCCGGGCTGCCGCTGCGTGTATGTGCGCAGCAATCAGTTTGCCACGGCCTTTCTGGCGAGCGCCGACGCCGGGCGCGAGGACGAGTTTCGCCAGTCTTTCCGTGAAGTGGATGTCCTGGCCATCGACGATCTCCAGCGGCTGTCGGAGCGGGAGCGGAGCCAGGAGGAGTTCTTTCACACGTTCAACGCCCTGTCGGAGCGCGGGTCGCAGGTGGTGCTGGCGGCGGACCGTTCCCCGCGGGAACTGGCGGGATTTCAGGATCGGCTGACCAGCCGCTTTAACTCAGGACTGGTGACGGTGCTGGACCCGCCCTGCTACGAAACGCGGCTGGCAATCCTGCGGAAAAAGTGTAAACTCCGCTGCCTGGAAATGCCGGAGGACGTGATCGAGTTTGTCGCCGTCCGGGTGAGCGACAGCCCGCGGCATCTGGAGGAGGTGCTGCGGGAGATCGACGCCTTGGCGCATTCGCTCGGCGGGGAGATCACGCTGGACGTGGCGCGTCAGGCGATCGGCGACGTGCCGAGGTTGTGGGTCGCGCTGCCGACCATCGTGGAGGTCGTCCGTCGGCGGTGGGGCGTGCAGGCGGCGGACCTTTCGGGGCCGTTGCGCAAACGGACGCTGGCCACGCCGCGCCACATCTGCATGTACCTCGCGCGGCACATGACGCAGCAGAGCCTCAGCGACATCGGAGCGTTCTTCGGGGGCCGGGATCATTCGACCGTGCTGCACGCCGTGCGGCTGGTCGCGCGGCGCATGGAGGATTCGACGGAATTTCGCACGTTGATGGAGGAGCTCAGGCAGGAACTTGCTCGCGGAGTCACAGCTTCGTCCTTGGACATCGCCGCGACGCGGGGGGGTTTCGAGACGCATGAGCCGGGCGCGTTGACACGATGTTGATTCCTGTGCGAATCGCGGGCGGAAACAGGGTGGCAAATCGCAGGACCGCCCGTGCAGGTTTGTGAAGGGCGGGATGCGGTGAGCAACCGCTGCGTTGATGACAGCTTCGCGGCGCACGACATCACAAGCAGGGCGGTGTGAAACGCGGCGCAACTCTAGATGTGCCAGAAGTCAGCGCCACGCGGGTTGACGAAAACGAACAGGCGCAACAGGGCAGATGAGGACTATGAAGAGAGCGCCTCTCTATAAGAATAATAGCAGGCAGAATCGGGTTCAGCCGCCTCGGTCTTCGGGATGATTCCCAAGCCCGGCAGGTTCGGGCGAGTCTTCAGAGGATGAAACAACCATGAAGCTTCGGGTCAATCGGCATGATTTTGGAAGCGCGCTGACGGCCGTCTCCGGCGTGGTGGTCTCCCGCACACCCAAACCGGTGCTCCTGTGCGTCATGATCGACGCGCAGCCGGACCAGGTGGTGCTCAGTTGCACGGACCTCGAAGTGGGGATGCGGCACACGGCCTCGCAGGTGGACATCGAAAAGACCGGCGTCGCGCTCGTCAGCGCCGAGACGCTCTCGCGGATTATTCGTGAGAGCGCCGACGAGGTGCTGGACCTCGAACTCAACGGCAGCATCCTGCACATCCGCGGCGAGGGCAGTCATTTTCAGATCGTCGCATCGGCGACGGAGGACTTCCCGCCGGTTCCGGCCTTCGAGGGCAAGCCGGACTTTCAGATTCCCGGCAACGTCCTCCAACGCATGGTCGAGTGGACCTCGCACGCCTGCGCCAAGGAGAGCACGCGCTATGCCATCAATGGCATCCTGCTGGAGTGCAAGGACGGCGTGCTCTCGCTTGTAGCGACCGACGGGCGGCGGCTGGCGCGCGGCACGCATCCGGTGGACGGATCGCCGAAGGCGGACAGCCGCGCGATCGTTCCGGTCAAGGCGCTCTCGGTTTTCGCCCGGCTCGACGGCCATGGTGAGGAACTGATCAACGTCAAGATCACCAAGAACCAGTTGTTCCTCCAGACCGCGCGCGCGACGGTGAACAGCATCCTGGTGGAAGGCAATTTCCCCGACTACAACAGCGTCATTCCGCAGGACTGCGACAAGGTCGCGGAGATCGGCACGGCGGAGTTTCTCAGCGGGCTGCGGCGCGCGGCGCTGCTGACCAACGAAGAGTCGCGCGGCGTGCGGCTGGCGTTCGAGAAGAACAAGCTCACGCTGTCCAGCCGGGCGCCGGAGCAGGGAGAGGCGATGATCGTCATCCCGGCGCGGTATACCTCCGCTGCCCTTAACATCGGCTTCAACCCGGCCTTCATCATCGACGCCCTCAAGGCCACGCGCACGGAGCGCGTGTCGTTCAACATGAAAGATCCGCAGAAACCGGGTCTGCTGCAATCAGACGAGAACTACGTTTACGTCGTCATGCCCGTGAATCTGTAAACGATCGAGGGTGGCGTTCGGCGGGTCATCGACATGGATTACGCCCGGCAACTTCAGTGGGTTCACCAGAATCGGTCGCGGACGTGGACGCCTTTGCGGGCGGGCGACGTCGCCGGATCGTGGTGCCGTCAGCGATTCGCCGAGACCGCCGGCGAGGACGCGGACATTCGACAGACGCTGTCGCATATTCAAGACGTCGAGTTTTTTCAGGAGTGTGACGTGCGGGGCATTGAGAAGGGCGCGCTGCAGATCGCGGTTCGCCGACCGGAGCTGCTGGCGGCCATGCGCCTGCGCTGGCACATGGAGCTGCGGGCGCTCTTTGCCGCGCATGCGCGGCGGGCGCGCGTTCAGCGAATCGAGTTCTTCTGTTCAAGGGACACCACCGCGCCGTGAATACGACCATGACCGAAGAGCCTGGAGCCTTACCCGGCGGACCTCAACCCTCCGAGAGCATGCCCGCGTCGCAGATCGGCGAGCAGCGCTACGACGAAACGAGCATCACCATTCTTGAGGGGCTTGAGGCCGTGCGCCTCCGCCCCGCGATGTACATCGGCGGCACGGGCTTAAGCGGCCTGCACCACCTTGTTTACGAGGTCGTGGACAACGCGGTGGACGAGGCGCTGGCGGGTTACTGCAACGAGATCAGCGTGCGCCTGGGCGTGGACGGCTCGTGCAGCGTGACCGACAACGGTCGCGGCATCCCCGTCGGACCGATGAAGGACGACAATCCGCGCCTCGACGGCAAGAGCGCGCTGGAGATCGTGCTTACCATTCTCCACGCCGGCGGAAAGTTCGAGAAAGGCAGCTACAAAGTCTCCGGCGGACTGCACGGCGTGGGCGTCAGCGTGGTCAACGCCCTGTCGGAATCCTGCAAGGCCGACGTCTGGCGCGACGGCGCCTGGCACACGATGCTCTTTCGCCGCGGCGAGGTCGTCGAGGGGCTGAAGTCCACGCCGGACGGCGGTCTTCGCGGCACGCGCATCACCTTCAAGGCGGATCCGCAGATCTTCCCGGACTGCGAGTTCCGCTACGAAACGCTGCAGAACCGGCTGCGCGAGCTGGCGTATCTCAACGACGGGCTGCGCATCCGGCTCATCGACGAGCGCGACGGCAAGGAATCGGAGTTTTTCTACCGCGACGGGCTGCGTGAGTTTTGTCGTCATTTAGCCGCGGGAGGCGAGCCGCTGCACGCGAAGGTGATTCACATCCGCGCCGAGCAGCCGGAAAGCGGATTGTCCTACGAGGCCGCGCTGCAATGGACCGACACGTACACGGAGAACCTCCTGTGTTACGCGAACAACATTCACAACGTCCACGGCGGCGTGCACCTCACGGCGCTGAAAGCGTCGCTCAGCCGCGCGGCCGGGAACTACGCCAAGCAGAACAACCTCATCAAGGGCAACACCAACGTTACCGGCGACGACTGGCGTGAAGGGCTGACGGCGATCGTCTCCGCCAAGGTGCCGAATCCGCAGTTCGAGGGGCAGACGAAGGTCAAGCTCCTCAACCCGGAAGTCGAGTCGTTCATTCAGCAGACGCTGTACGACAAGCTCACCGCGTATTTCGATCAGAACCCCGCCGACGCCAAGGGCGTCATCGTCAAGGGCATTCAGGCGGCGCAGGCGCGGGAGGCGGCGCGCAAGGCGCGCGAGCTGGCGCGCAAGAGCGCGCTGAGCGGCGGGGGGCTTCCGGGCAAGCTGTGGGACTGCATCAGCAAGGACCGCGACGAGACGGAGCTGTACCTCGTGGAGGGCGACTCCGCCGGCGGCAGCGCCAAGCAGGGGCGCGACTCGCGCCTCCAGGCGATCCTGCCGCTCAAGGGCAAGATCCTCAACGTCGAGAAGGCGCGCATCGACAAGATGCTCTCACACGAGGAAATCACCAACCTGATTCACGCCGTCGGCTGCGGCGTGGGGCGCGAGGAATTCGACGTCGAGAAGCGCCGCTACGACAAAATCATCATCATGACCGACGCGGACGTGGATGGCTCGCACATTCGCACGCTGCTGCTGACGTTCCTGTTTCGGCACATGCGCCCGCTGATCGAGACCGGCCGCGTGTACATCGCCCAGCCGCCGCTCTACGAAATCAAGAAGGGCAAGCACCTCGAATACGTCATCAACGACCGCGCGTTCAACGGCAAGATCGGCGACATGGGGCTGCGCGGCACGACGCTTCTGTTTTACGAGGACCGCGAGCACCCCCGCGCCTTCCATGCCGACGAGCTGGCGAAGCTGGTGACCCGGCTCGACGCGCTGGAGCAGCAATGCACCGCTCTGCGGCGTCGAGGCGTCGATCCGGAGACGCTGATCCTGCGCCATCGCGGCGCGGACGGCGCGCTGCCGCGGTTCGTTGCCCAGGTGGAGCGCCCCGGCGAGGCGCCCGGTCCGAAGCAGTTCCTGGGCAGCGCCGCCGCGCTGGCGGAACTCAAGTCGCGGGAGGCGGCCGGCGGACAGACCGTCGAGCTGGTTGAAGCGCGGCGGCTGGCGCTGTCGAGCAACGGCAAGGACGACGCCGCGGCCGCGCCGGACGCCGCTCCCAGCACGCGCATCCACTATCAGGAGCTTGCGGCGTGCGAGACGATCGAGACGCTGCTCTCCGAGCTGGAAGCGCTCGGCTTCCACATGGAGGACATTTACCTCAAGCGGGAGGAGTTGATCACCGGCGAGCTTCCCCCCGCGCGGTTCGTCCTCGAAACCGAGGAGGACGCCCGGCTGGAGATCGACAACCTCGCGCGCGTGGCCGAGGGCGTTCGCGAGCTGGGGCGCAAAGGGCTGGCGATCAAGCGCTTCAAGGGGCTGGGCGAAATGTCGGCCGAGCAGCTCTGGAGCACGACCATGGACCCCGGCGTGCGCACGCTCCTGCGCGTGAAAATCTCCGACGACATGGACGACCTCGAGCAGGCGGACATCGACGCCCGCGAGGCCGACCGGACATTCAGCCTGCTGATGGGCGATAACGTCGAAGCCCGCCGCCGCTTCATCGAGGAAAACGCGGGCAACGTGAAGAACCTCGACGTCTAGCTCAGACTCTGTGCTCGCCGCACGAACACGGAGTTTGCTCCAGTGCACCGTCTCAGGAAGATCGCGTCCTACTGCGTCTCCAGTTGGCTCCGGTCGCCGGTCTTTGCGATGGCAAGAACATACGATCGTGCGGGGAAATCGTCGGGCGGTTCTGTGCCCCGGAGGGGAAGCCGAAAGTAGCCCAGCGATTTATCGCTGGGGATCTGGCGGCGAGGGACCGAAAGTCCCGGAGGGACGGCCGAAGCACGGAGAAGAGGACGACCCCTCGACTCCGTCGGGAGCCAAGCGCTACGGGTGGCGCACGGGGTTCAACAATGCCTTTGAATTGGCATGGACTCAAACGGTGCGGAACAACCAGGCGTTCAAAGGCTACGCTCCTCATACTTATGCCTGCTGCAGTTCGAAGAGACCAATATACGGCGACCCCTTGGAGTTCCCGAGACCTTGAGGGAGAATTCTACCAAGGTTAACCACGTCATGTTGCCCTCGGTGCATGCGAAGAAGACCCTCCCGCGCCATGGGTTGGAAGTCTTGTCTGTTGCCTTGGTCGGTGGCATTCTTGCTTCCTTTTCCTATTATCCTTGCTGGATCATGTTGGTGTACGTCCCCGGGTTGCTGGTCAGCCTGCCTTTTTCGCCGTGGATACAGGATACGGTTCATTATGGTCCGGTACCAGAGAATCCGTTCGAACGCGCCGTCTTTAATGCTGTTGGGTATGCCTGCGTCGCCATTGTATCGAAGTCGGTGCACTCTATTGCTCACAGGGCTCGACGAAGCCACGGTGAAGGAGCGTGCTCCAAGTGTGGGTATTGTCTGACTGGGAACACTTCCGGGCGCTGTCCGGAATGCGGTGTGGCCATCCCGCCAGCAAGTAGCGTAGGATCGGGCGAGCAGACGCGTTCGCTCGAACACGCTGGGCGATCTGAACGGCAAGAGTGACCATGCTGGGCAACCGGTGTTGTCCGACTACGACGCCAACGGAGCGCTCTCGCGCCGCTTCGCCAACGGCTCGCAGTACATTGACGAGCGAGCGGTGCTCATCGAGGGCGAGGCCGGGGACAACGGCGCGCCGGTCGATGCCGAGACGTTCTACTACCTGCTGCAAAAGCTTGACACCGTCACCGGCCTGATCGAGAAGAACGGCGCCTTGGCGGAGGCCGATGTGTACGACGGGTACGGCAAGATGGAGATCTGGGATTACAGCCCGGGCGACTTCGACCGCGACGGCGACGTGGACACAATTTCCCTCCAGCGGGGAGTTATTCAGGGCCGGCCGAGTAAGCGCAAGAGCAACGCGCCGGCTCCCAGCACGATGCCGCCCGCTGCGATGGCGAGGCCTGCGGGAAAGCGGAAGGCGTACAGCCGGACCAGATGCCGCAGGTACGCGATTTGCTCGCGGAGCGAGAACTTGCTTTGGCCGTGCTGCCGGGTAGAAAACTGGAACGGCACCTCGGCAACGGCTCGGCACCGCCCTTTGACGAACAGCTCCAGCGCGATCTTGTACCCGACCGGATTGAGCCGTGCCGCCCGATGCCACACGCTGCGCCGCAGCGCGAAGAACCCGGACATCGGATCGGTCAGCGGCGCGAGCGGTCGCGCGAGCAGGCATGCGATCCGGCTTGCCCATCGACGCCCCGCCGACCACGCCTCCGCGATCTGCCCGCCGGGCATGTAGCGCGAGGCGATGACGAACTCGGTGCCGGGATCGTTGAAGCGACCGACGAGGTCGGGAATCCGTTCCGGCGGATGCTGAAGGTCGCCGTCCATGACGACGAAGAGGTCGTGCCGCGCATGCCGCAGCCCTTCCAGCACGGCCCCGGAAAGCCCGCGCGCCCCGCGCCGCACCACGCATTTCAGCGGATGCGCCCGCGCCAGCTCCGCCGCCGCTTCCTCGGTCCCGTCGCGCGAGTCGTCATCGACGATGATGACCTCCGCGTCGATGCTTGCCGCCGCCGTGGCCGCGAAAATCCGCTCCACCAGCGGGCGCAGATTCTCGCATTCGTGAAACGTGGGAACGATGATGGAGACGGCACGCGTCGGCGGGTTCATGGGGCGGCCATTGTACCCGTTCCCACCGTGACGGCATGGGCGCGCTGTCAAGCACGCCGTGGGAGGGTGCGTGACAAGATTGGCGGCCCTGAAGGGGCCGAGGGTTGTAGCCACGGGTGGAGCGACGACCGTCAGGTCGCAGCGCAACCCGTGGGGATGGTGCGCATCTGAATGCGACCCCGCGAGGGGTCGAGGACATCGCCGCGAGAGTCTTGTGCAACGACTCGTTTCCTCCGCCCCTCGCGGGGCGGCATCGCGCACAACTCCCTGGCGCCACGGGTTTCGGTCGCTATGGCGACCTGCACCCGTGGCTACATTCCGCCGCCCCTGCCGGGGCGAAAACCAGCTCGCCAAAACTGTCACGGACCCGACGGGTCCGTGATTCTGCAAACCTGAGTCTCCATCTGACTCAGGTTCAGTATAATGCGCACCGCGCGCAGATTCGGTGAGGCGCGATGCACTGGAAGGGGGCCATCATGAACTCGAGACACCGCCTGCTTCGCTGGTCGGGATTCTGCATCGGCTGCTTCACCGTTGTCGCGTTCGCGCCGGGCCAGGAAGGAGCGACGCCGCAGCCTCCCCCCGTCGAACCGGCGCCAGCCGCGCCCGTCGCAGCGGCAGCAGCCGCGCCTGTCGCACCAGCAGCAGCCGCGCCCGTTGTGCCCGCTCCGGCGGCACCCGCCGCCACGCAACCACCGCCCGAGCCGCCCGCTGCGCCGGCCGTGCCCAGCCTCGACAAGATTCTGGAGGATCTCGCCCAAGTGGATCCGGCTCTGCTGGCGGAGCGTTTGGCGCAGTCCCACGCGCAGATACAGAAGCTCAAAGAGGAGAACGAGTCTCTGAAGGCGAAGATCAGCGCAAACGAAGCTGATGTCGCGCGGCTCAGCCTTCATGTGTTGCTGCTGGACGCCCTCGTAAAGGTGCGCGGCGCCGTGCCCGCGGCGACGAATTCGCCCGCGCCGGCAGCCACGCCCACCCCGCCGGCCGCCGCCAGTCCCGCCCCTCCCGCGCCACCCACGCATCCGTCCACGCCGGAGGCATCGGCCTCGCCGCCGGCCTCCGCCGCGCTGCCCATGATCGCCGCGCCGCCGGCTTCGCAACCGCCGCCCGCCGCGCCAGCACAGTCCGCGATGCCATCGCCGTCCGTGACCCCGGGGCAATCCGCGCCCGACTATCAGACCCACGTCTATCCGATCTTCGCGGACAACTGCCTCGGCTGTCACAACCCTGACAAGGCCAAGGGCGGACTGGTGCTGGATTCGTTTCAAGCGGTCATGCAGGGCGGCGGGTCGGGCGCGGTGATTCAGCCGGGCAATCCGGACCAAAGCCGTCTGTATCGCCTGATCGCGCATCTCGAAACGCCAACCATGCCGCCGATGCGCAGCAAGGTGGCGGAGGAGAAGATCGACGTGATTCGCCGCTGGATCGCCGCCGGCGCTGCGGCGGATGCGCGCGCCGCCATGGCATCGCCAGCCAGCGCCGCTCCAGCCTCGCCACCGGCGCCCGCCCTTGCCGCAGGGGAACCGGGCGCGGATGCGGATCCGGATGCCGCGCCCATGCCGGCGCCGCTCTCGCAAGCTGCCGTGAAACCGGCGGAGCAGCCTCCACCCGCCAGCGCGATTGCCGTCAGCCCCGTGGCGCCGCTTTTGGCCGTGGGCGCCAACGGGCAGGTGCTGCTCTTCCACCTCGATGACGGGCGGCTGCTGGGCGCGTGCGAGTTCGGAGATGCCCGCGTGCAGGATTTGCGGTTCAGCCACGACGGCAGGCAACTCCTCGCAGCCGGGGGTCTGGCCGGCAAGCGCGGCAGCGCCGTGCTCTTCGAGGTGGAGACGGGACGTCCGGTCGCAGAGTTTGGGAAGCAGTACGACGCCGTGCTCACCGCGGACTTAAGCGCCGACGGCACGCTCGTCGCCGTCGGCGGCGCCAACCGCAAAGTCCGCGTGTTTGACGCTTTCGCCGGCGGCATGATGCACGAAATCGGCGAGCACAACGACTGGATCGAGGCCGTGCGCTTCAGCCCGGACGGACTCTACCTCGCCACGGCTGACCGGGGCGGCGCGATGTTCCTGTGGGAATCGGACACGGGTCGAAAGGTCCACGAACTCCGCGGTCACTTGGGCGCGGTGCACGCGCTGGCGTTTCAAGCGGACAGCGCAGTCCTCGCCAGCGCCGGCCGCGACGGCACCGTGCGTTTCTGGGGCGTGGACGGCGGCAACGCGATCCGGCAGATCGCCGCGCACGGCGGCGGCGCGAAGCTCAGCGGCGCGCTGGACGTCTCCTTTGCGCCGGACGGCAGGCTGGCGACCTGCGGCGCGGACGGGCGCGTGCGTCTGTGGCGCAGCGACGGCGGGGAAATCCGCTCGTTGGAATCGCGCGCGGATTGGGCGTATCGGGTGGCTTTCTCCCTCGACGCCCGCAGGCTTGTCGTCGGCGACTGGTCCGGCAGCGTCACGATCTTCGACGTCGAGACGGGGGCAACCCTGACCACGCTGACCACCCAGCCTCTACTTCGGCATTCGCTCCAGAATCGAATCCGCGAGACCATACTCGGTGGCCTCCTTGGCTGAGAGCCACTTGTTGCGGTCGCAGTCCTTTTGGACTTTCTCATAGGACTGCCCGGAGCGGATGGCGATGATGTCGTAGAGGAGCTTGCGCAGGCGGATGATTTCCTCGGACTCGATGGCGAGGTCGGTGGCGCTGCCCTCCATGATGCCGCCCAGCAGCGGCTGATGCAGCAGCACGCGCGAGTTGGGCAGGAGGAATCGCTTGCTCTTCGTGCCGCCGCAGAGGATCACGGCGCCCATGCTCGCGGCCATGCCGATGCAATAAGTGGCCACGTCGCAGCGCAGGTATTGCATGGTGTCGTAGATCGCCAGCCCCGCGGAGACGGACCCGCCGGGACTGTTGACGTAGAGGTGGACGTCGGCCTTGGGATCCTCGTTCGAGAGAAAGAGGAGCTGGGCGATGATGAGGTTGGCGACCTCGTCGTCCACGCCGCCGGTCAGAAAGACGATGCGGTCCTTCAGCAGGCGGGAGAAGATGTCCATCTCCCGGTCGCCGCGGCCGGAAGACTCGATGACAAAAGGCACGCGTTGATTCATCACGCTCATGGTAATCACCTGCGGTCAAGCCATCCGGCGGTTGAATTCCTGCCGTTTTCGCGTTTCTGTTTTCCGACGTTCCGACGTTTCGGTTTCGCCCACCGCTTCTCGCCACGGCGAGTCTTCGACCTTACGGGCGCGGCTCCGATTTTGGCGTTTCGGCGTTCTGGCGTTTCGACGTTTCGACGGAACGCCCCTCACTTGCGTGAGGGGTTCTGATTCCGGCGTTTCTACTTTTTCTTCGCGTCGGCCGGGTTCGCGAGGATTTCATCTACGATGCCGTACTTGAGCGCTTCCTCCGCGGACATGTAGCGGTCGCGCTCGGTCTCGTCGGTGACTTTCTCGATCGGCTGCCCGGTGTGGCGCGCGACCAGCTCGTTGAGGCGGCGCTTGTCGCGCAGGATTTCCTCCGCCTGGATGCGGATGTCCTCCGCCTGACCGCCGATCCCGCCGTACGGCTGATGCAGCATCACCTTGGCGTTGGGGAGGATGAAGCGTTTGCCCTTCGTCCCGGCCATGAGAATGATCGCCGCGCCGCTGGCGGCCTCGCCGATGCAATAGGTGGCGACGCTGCAGCCCATGAACTGGATGGTGTCGTAGATGGCGAGCGTCTGCGTGACCAACCCGCCGGGCGAGTTGATGTAGATGTTGACGTCCTGGTCCTTCTTGATCGACTGAAGGTACAGGAGGCGCATGATGACGACGCCGGCCATGCGCTCCGAAATCGGACCGGCGAGGAAGATGATGCGGTTTTCCAGGAGCATGTCCTCGATGGACATCTCCCGGGTCCGCTGATAGGGCGGATACTGAAGCAGCGTTTCGATCGGCGGATGCCAGATTTCACCCATGATGATTTCCTCAGGATCGGCGTGCGGCGAGATTTGAGGCTCGCGGCGTCTCGCCGGTCTTCAAGTTTGGCGCTCGCTGTCGTAACCGGCTCGGCGCGGGATTCGCACCACGCTTCGCCGGGTGATTCTTCGGCGTTCGCGGGGCACAACCCCGGTTGTGCCCGACGCGCGCCACGTTTTGAGGCGTTGATCCCGGTCTGCCGCCCTTATTCGGACTCTTCCGCGATCTGGGCCTTTTCCAGAAGCTGGTTGGCGATCTTCAGATCGCGCAGATGCAGCCAGAGCGTGTAGATGCCGTCATCGCGGCTGAGGTCGTCGCGGACGCGGTCGAAGCGCCGATTCTGCCGTGCGGCCATGTCCGCGATCGCGCCGTTGATCTCCTCCTCGCTGACTTCGACTTTCCACTGCTCGCCGATCTTCTCCATGACGAAGCTGACCTTCAGGTCGCGGATGGCCTGATCGTGCGCCTTAAGGCGGAGCTGATCGAGGCGCCGGTTGATCTCAGTTTCCGGGAAGCCCATGCGGTACAGCTCAATCATGCGGCGTGCGAGGACGCGATCGGTCTGTCGCTGCGACAGCGCCTCGGGCAGATCCATCGGCACCTTATCGAGCAGGTAATCCTCGACCTGCTTGCGGCGGCTATGCGCGCGGGCCTCTTCGATCTCGGCCTCCATTTTCGACCGGATGAACGGGCGCGCTTCCGCCGCCGTCTCGAAGCCCCACTCCTTCGCCCGCTCGTCGTCCAGCTCGGGGACGCTGAGCCGCTTGATCTCGCGTACGGTGATGTCGAACGTGGCGGTCTTGCCGCGCAGCTCGGTGCGATCGTGATCGTCGGGGATGGCGGTCTCGACAGTAACCGCGTCGCCGCGCGTCTTGCCCTTGATCACCTCGCCCAGCGTCGGAAGCGGCAGCCCCTTGACCACCGTGCCGCGCGCGGGGAGGTCGAAATTGTCCAGCGTTTCGAGCACCTCATCGCCCACGCGGATGCGCACGTCGGCGTAGAGCAGGTCGTCCAGCTCGATGCCGCCGCTTTCCACCGGCTCGAACGTGCCATAGCGCATGAGCCATCGTTTCAGCTCGGCCTCGACATCCTCATCCTTGACGGCCATTTTGGGCAGCTTGATGGGGATGTTCTCCAGTTCGGGCAGCTCAAAGTCGGGTCGAACCTCCACCTCGCAGGTGTATTCCAGCGGGCCTTCCTTGGGGAGCTTCATCCGCTCCAGCGCTTCCTCGACTTTCACCAGCCGGTCCACCTTGGCGCGCCGCGTGACGCCGCTGTCGTCGAGGCGATCCTCCTCGATGTTGAGCAGAATCAGCGGATCGCCGAGGGCGTCGAGCTTCTCGCGCTCGAGGGCGGCCATGAACGACGAGCCGAGGAACTGGTTGACGATCTGCTCGCTCAGCTCGGGCGCGAAGCGCTTCTCCACCAGCACCATCGGCGCGCGACCACGGCGAAAGCCCGGCACGGCGGCCTCGCGCTGGAACTCCTTGAGCTGCTCCAACATGCGCTCGTCAAGCAGCGTCCGCGGGACGGAGATGTTCATGCGGTAGCGCAGCGGACCGACCAGTTCCTTGGTGACGGCAAGAGCCTCCTTGAGCTTCGCCATCATCTTGTCCTGCTCGGACAGCTCCTCCTCCGGCTTGGCGTCGGGGGTCTCCCCGGTCGCGGCCTGCGGTTCCTGCAACAGATCCTCTGGCATCTCAATCAAACTCCTGATGGCGATGGGTCGGCAAGGCGGATGGACGGGGGGCGTCCTACCCCTGGCGCGAGGCCCGGATCGGCACTTCATTCTTCTGGGCGGGAGGGTATCGGAGGCGGGGGATGGGAGCAACGGGCGGAGGCGGGGCACGGGGTTGACGGCAGGGCAACCACATCCTGGGATCGAGCTGCAGGGTGGGAACGAGCCGCCGGGTGACAGGGAGGGAACGAGCCGCCGGGTGGCAGGGAGGGAACGAGCCGCCGGGTGGCACGGTCTGGCGTACTCGCCAGGCCGTGGCGGGTGAGCAACCCGCCTGCGGTGTGACCCCACATGCGTCCGCTGCTGCGGACGCGGGCCACCCGGGCGTTCGGCAAAGCGCAGAATGCGGTTGCCCTGCCCGGACGCGGCGGTACCGCGGCTTGGCGCTTGACGCGGAGCGCCGGCTCGTTAGGCTCGACGCGTCGCATGTATGCTGCGGTTCTCGCGGCCGGCGTGCGTCGTTGACAAGTGAATCTTCCGCGATCGCGGGTGTCCGCCTTGGGGCGGATGAAGAGGGAAGGTGGTGCGAATCCACCGTGGACCCGCCGCTGTAATCGGGGACGAAAGCCAAAACATGCCATTCGCACAACACGGGCATCTAGCCCGTCGCGCGGAGAAGGCTTGGCCGGTAGGACGATCCGTAAACCAGAAAACCTGCCTGTGATCGCGTGCGGGAGTGGCGCCTCGGGGATGGATGCCGCGACCGACACGGAGTTTTTCCGCCTGCCGCAGGTGCGGCGCATGCCGCGAATGCGGTGAATGCCGCGACGACGCGGGCGGGTTTTCCTTCACGTGCAACGGTCCCGGCGCTTCAAGTCTGAGGCGCCGGGATTTCTTTTTTGGGTCCGGGCGCACGGGAGCTGCGCCCTTGCACGAAGGAGGACGTCATGGTTCAGGTTTCGAGTCGGGCACTTCTTGTCGGTTTGCTGACGGTCGCATTGGGATTGGCGGGGCAGGCGTCGTTGCGCGCTTCGGACATCGCGGCATATGAGCTGCGCGGTCGCGTGGCGCTGCCCACCGCCGGAGCGTTTCAGGACATGTTCGACGCCCTGCCGGATGGGCGGCTCGTGGTATTGGCGGCGAATGACGTACACATCGAGGTCGAGACCGGCGCGCGGCGGTTTATCCTCTGGGGCACGCTGACGGGCGACGGGGCCCCGATCGTGTACCCCGCGTTCATCCGCGTCTCGCCGGATGGAACGCGCTTCGCCGCCGGCAACAACTTCGACGCGGTGGGCGTTTTCAAGGTCAGCGACGGCCGCGGCGCCTGGTTCAACGTGCCGCACTACGAGGCGGAGTGGTTTGACGACATTCAACTGGCGATCCGCGCGGGCGGCGACCTGACGCTCCTGGACACGAGCAGCGACCCGCAGAACCCGATAAACCCCTGGGTCGTCACGGGCGGTCCGGTCTCCGCCGGGCTGACGTTCGACCGCGCGGGCAACCTGTACACGGGGACGGGCCTGACCGGCGGCGGACCGAGCGAAACCGGCTGGGTCAAAGGCTTTTCACGGACGCGCTGGCAGGGCGTGCTCTCGGGTGATCCGCCGATCGACTACGAGACCGAGGGGACGCTGATTTGCGACTTGCTCTCCGCCGCTTCACTGGGGTTCGATGAGGCGGACAACCTCCACGTGGGCGGCGGAGACTTTGATACCGGCGACTTCGACTACGCAGGCATCGTGTCCGCGGCGGCGGTCGAAGGCGCGTGGGCGGGAGAGGGGCCGGCCGATGGCGGCGACGCGCGGGAGGTTCGCGCCGTCGATCCCGACGCCGGCAACGACTTCAACTGGTACGATGCGACCTACAACGCCGCGACGCGCGAGTGGCTCGTGCGCGACGCATGGACCTCCACGGCGTTTGTGTACACTCAGCCGGCAGGCATTTCATGCGAGGAACTCGTCGGATTCCGCGCGCGATGCGGAGCGGGCGGAAGGCTGCGGGTTCGGGCGCGGTTGACGAATGAGTCGCATCACGGCGCCGCGCTCTACATCGCGGTGGACGACACGCCCTATCGCGCGTCGGTCGAAGGTCGCGTTGCGAGATGGCTCGCGATTCAAGCGGCGGCGGGCGAGCACGTCGTCGCGCTGACCGACCCGGCCGGTTGTGCGGACTCCCTTGTGGTGACCTGTCCTTGACATGAAAGGAGGCGACGCCATGAGACTCCTCACCTTCGCATTCGCGTGCTTCATTCCGCTTGCCGGCGCGTCCGATCCGTGGGCGGACGCCGTGGTGGACGCGTCGGCTTCGCTGGACGGGTCCGGCCTGTACAACGATCCCGCGTCGTTGCTGGGCGAGCCGACGCGCACGTTTCTGGATCCTTTCTCCGGCGATGTCTTCCGCGCGTCGGTGGTGGCCGCCGCCGTCAACCGCGACGAGCAGGGTCGTAAGACGGTGGTGACGCTGCGGCGCGGCGAGTTCATCAAGGTGCGTTTCGACGAGCCGGTCGAGGACGACGCGCGAAACGCGTTCGGCGTGGACTTCATCGTGTTCGGCAACGCGTTCTTCCCGGCGGACGGCCTCATCGAGCCGGACACCGACATGGGCGCGATTTCGATCATCGCGGGGGCATTCAGCGAACCGGTGACGGTGGCCGTCAGCGCGTCGGGCATCGGCGATCCCATCTCCAACCCGGAGGAGTGGCACGTCTTTGACGCGGGTCCGTACGCCGACGGGTTGTTCCCGACGAACGCGTTTCTGTGGGACGAGTGCGCGGGCGAGTGGGCGGCGGCGACGGATTACACTCAACCCGTCGATCCGGCGTTGGGCAACGGCGACTTCGTCGGGGGCAGCGCGGCCGAGGCGATCGGGCTGTACGGAACCAGCGGTGGCGGGACGGGCTTCGACCTGGCGGAAAGCGGGTTTGAGTCTGTTCGATTCGTCTACCTGACGAGCGAGGGCGGCGAGGTGGACGGGCTGGCCGACGTGGCGCCGGCGCCGGCGCCATCGGGCGACCTGGACCGCGACGGCGACGTGGATCTCGTCGATTATTCCCGGATGCAGGAATGCTGGACAGGGAGCGGGGGGGGGGAGTCTCGCTGCGGGTGCGGATCCGCCGATCTTGACGCGGACGGAGACGTGGACCTCGGCGACTACGCGATCATGCTCGCGACGTGGAGTGGGCCGGAATGAAACATACCGGGACGAGCCGCCCATTGACGTCAAGCCCTTACGCGAAGTGCCAGCGCGGCGGGTCTGGCTGGGAATTCCGGCATGACAACCTCATCGACTCCCGACTTTTGATTTCGTCCTGGGAGGCTCGGCTTGATCCCCGCAGGGGATCTACGTGAATAGCCGTGGGCGCAGCCCACGGAAGCCGGTGCGTTTTGGCATCCAACCCCAACGGGGTTGTGGCGCGATCTTCCGATCTCGTCACGGTTCCCATGGCGTTGCGGCCATGCACCTCATTCCACGTGCCATGCGGATCGAGGACCGTCGCACATTCGCCGCAACCCTTTCAGGGTTGCAGGGGGGTCGCCGCACGGTCACCCAGGGTAGGTCGCCTGCGGCGGCCCACCCTGATACCCCCCCCGACGTTAGTCATAGGCGGGAGGGGCGGCGAGGGGGCCGCTTCTGCCTCCCGCCTGTGAGTCACTCGGCAGAGCCTGTGAATTCTTCGTCCGTCCCTCGCAGGGTAGAATGCCGCTCCAACCGGAACGCCGCGGTCTCGACACGGTCAACCCACCCTGCTTCCAAGAGAAGCAAGCCCAGATCACCGGTCGCACCGTCGGCGCCCGCCGCAACGTCTGAGTGAACCTCAACTCGTAGGAGTTCTCGTATCAGGTCGACGAAGGGCGGGCGTTCGGCGTCCCCCGGTTCCATCAGGAGGGCGACATTCATGAACACCGGGGTTACGTCATGGAGCGCGCGCAGCGCTTTCGCGGGCTTCGATTGGGCCCGCGAGCATCACGACATCGTAGTCGTAAGCGCTCAAGGCGTCGTGGTGGAGGAGTTCCGCATCGAGGAGAGCGCCGAAGGCTGGCAGCGTCTGAGGGAGAAGTTCTCCGTCTATCCCGAGGCGGCGGTCGCCGTCGAGACCCGCAGCGGCATGGGCGTGGAGCGGCTGCTGGAGACCGGCTGCGCCGTCTTCCCGGTGAACCCCAAGTCCGCGCAGCGTTACCGGGAGCGCAAGGCGCCCCGCGGAACGAAGACGAATCGCGTCGACGCCTGGAGCCTGGCCGACGCGCTGCGCCTGGACGGCCACACATGGCGACGGCTGCTGCCCGACGATCCTCTGACCGTGGAACTGCGACGGCTCTGCCGGGATGAGATCCCCCTGATCGGGCAGCGCACGGCGCGGGTCTGTCAGCTGCGCGCGGCGCTGCACGAATATTATCCCGCGGCGCTGTCGGCCTTCGACGACTGGACGACGCCGTCGTCATGGACGTTCATCGAGCGTTTTCCCACGTCGCAACACCTCGTCGCGGCCGGCAAGCGTCGCCGGGAAAAGTTCCTGCACGTCCACAAGCGGTACCCTTCCGAGGCGCTGCATGAGAAGCGGCTGGCCGTGTTCGCCGCGGCGGAATCCTTCTGCGGCAGTGCCGCGGTGACGAATGCCAAAAGCCTGCTGGCGGTGACGCTCTCGGTTCAGTGGCGCACGCTCCAGAAACATCTCGACGCGTATCGGCGCAAGATCACTGAGCTTTTCGACCGGCATCCGGACCACGACCTGTTCGGTTCCCTGCCCGGCGCGGGTGAGAAACTCGCCCCGCGCCTGCTGGCGGAGCTGGGTGACGATCGCGGACGCTTCGACTCGGCCGAGGGACTGCCATGTTACGCGGGCACGGCGCCGGTGAACGACCAGAGCGGACCGGTCCGCAAGTCGCGGATCCGCCGGGCGTGCCAGAAGGCGCTGCGGGGCACGGTGCCTCTGGGGTCGGACCTCAGCCGGCGCTCCTGCCCGTGGGCGCAGGCCTATGACCGCCAAAAACGCGAACAAGGCAAAAGCCACGCCTGCGCCCTGCGCTGCCTGGGTCAGCGCTGGCTGAAAATCCTCTGGAAAATGTGGCAGACGCGAACGGCGTACGATGCCGAGCAGCCCCAGCGCAACCCGCTCCGGCACGGAAGCTGGGTCCTCGCGCTCGTGCCCGCGGCGAACCCGAGCGCCCCGGGGTCGCAGAACCCCTCACAGCCTGTGGAACGGCTGTGATTTACGCTTTGGAGGAAAAGAATGAAAAGCGGAGGGCAGCGCTTGCAAGGAGAGAGAACGTCTGGGCTGGAGGGCGCGACCCCGTTGGGGTTGATGGCGCCGGGACACGATCTCTTCGCGGTTGAAACCGCCGTCCTTCGGGTGTAGCCGTTAGAGAGCCGTCGTTTGGGTGTGGCCACCGAGTCGCGCATTCTGACATTGTGCTCTACTCGACAACTGTTTTCGTGCGTGTAGGCGTCTGCTTGCCAAAGAGGACGGCCACTCCCGCTTGGGCCTGAATCCCGTGTCGCTTGCGGGAGCCGCTCCGCCGCACGGCGGGTCACTTCCAGTATTGCACCGCGTTCCTGAAAAACCGCAGTCCGTCGGCCACGGCGGGCGGCGGGCGGCGGGTCCAGAGGGGGTGATTGGTGGGATCAAGGTGGCGGTCGGGGTGGGGCATGAGGCCCAGCACGCGACCGGTGGGATCGCACAGTCCCGCGATGTCGTTGAAGCTGCCGTTGGGGTTGGCGGGATAAGCGACGGATTCGCCGTCGGAGGCGACGTAACGCAGTGCGACGTGGCCCGCGGATTCGAGTTGTGCCAGGGTCGCGTCACTGTCGGCCACGACGCGGCCCTCGCCGTGCTCGACGGGCATTTCGGTGAACGCATCGCCGGCAAGGTACGGGCAGTCGGCGCGGCAGACTTTCATGCGGACCCAGCGGGCCTCGAACTTGCCGGAGGCGTTGTACGTGACGGTGACGGTGTTGTCGGGGATCGAGCCTCCCGGGAGGAGTCCCGCTTTGACCAGAACTTGCAGCCCGTTGCAGATGCCCAGCACGCCGCCGCCACGCTCGATCATCGTTCGGACTTCGTCGAGTACCGATCCGCCCAGCCCCGCGGCGAAGACCTTCCCCGCGGCGATGTCGTCGCCATAGCTGAAGCCGCCGGGAAACGTGAGGATCGCGTAGTCGCGCAGCAGCGACGGGCGCTCAATCCAACGCTCGATGTGCACCAGCGTCGGCGCCGCGCCGGCCTGCCGCCAGCCGTGCATCGTCTCCTCATCACAGTTGGTGCCCGGCGCTCGAACGACCAGGACTTTCACCGTCGCCATAGACCATTCCCGCGGTTCGCTACCCCATTCTCCTCAAGGGAGAACGCCACGCCTCCGCCAATTCCGAAACGGACCACACGATTGCATCACGGTTCCCGCGGTTCAGCCTCAGTTGAGGCGCTTCGATGACAGGACCCAGCAGGGAAAACCCAGCCGCCTTCGCGTCCGCAGGGGCCATCTCCAGCAGGTACGTGGTTGCCACGGGCTTCAGCGGCGACGCATTCCAAGTCGCCTCGCCGATGTTGACGTCCAAGCCCAGCCCCGAGGCGATGCACATCTCCGCCAGCGCCACGAGCAAGCCGCCGTCGCTCACGTCGTGCGCGGCGCGGATTCTTCCGGCAGCGATCATCGAAGCCACGCGTCGATGCAGCGAGATGGCGGCCTCGAATCCGTCCGAATCCACCGGCGCGGAGGCGAGCGCGATCACGTTCCCAGGCGATTTCAGATCCATCGTCACGCACGTCCGCGCGTCGGCGATGACGCTGATGGCGCTGATGAGCAGCGTCGGCGGGATCGCCAGTCGCTGCGGGAGACCCAGCCTCCGCGCCTCCTCCGGGTCCATCAAGAACTCGTTGCTGAGCGAGTCCTTGCCGGAGATGAACGGCACGCCGAACGCGATCGCCGCATCCGCCGCGCCGCGGCACGCCCGCACAAGCGTCCCGAGTGCCAACTCGTTGTCACACTTGGGCCAGCAGAAGTTGTCCAGAATCGCCGTGTGCTCCGGGTCCGCGCCGACGCAAATGACGTTGCGCAGCGCCTCATCCACCGCCAGCACGGCCATCCAGTACGGGTCGCGGTCGGACACCTGCGGGCACAATCCGCACCCCAGCGCCACGGCGCGCAGGCTGTCGAGCCGCGGGCGAAGCACGGCCGCGTCGGAGGGTCCGAACGCCGGACCGCACAGCGGCTTGACCACGCTGCGCCCCTGCACCTCGTGGTCATACTGCCGGATCACCCACTCCTTCGAGGCCACGTTCAGCGACCCCAACTCCGCCGGCAGTCGGTCCCGCGTGCCCTCGGCGGTCAAAGGAACCGAACCTGCGTCGTCGGCGGGCAAAGCCCGCCCTACGCCAAAACCCGGCTGCTCTCTCTGCGTTCTCTGCGTCCTCTGCGGATCAGCGTCTTCCCGCGTGTTCCCTGAACCCGTCGTCGCGGATGGATCGCCGGTCTTTGAGGAGGACCATGTGGCCCGGCGCTGCATGCGCGGCAGACCCTCGTGCAGGAAATGAACGTCCAGATCGCCGACGGCGTGTCCGTCGTATCGCACGCGAAGCCGCCCATCGCCGGTGAAGCGGCCGATCACCGCGGCCTCGACTTCCTCCTCCGCGAAGATCGAGAGGAAGCGCTCGATCTGCCGCGGAGGCACGGCGAAGACCATGCGTTCCTGGGCTTCGGATATCCAGATTTCGTCGTAGCGCAGCCCGGTGTACTTCAGCGGAACCTTCTCCAGGTCCACTTCCGCGCCGAGTTCCGCGCCCATCTCGCCGACGGCGCTGCTCAAGCCCCCCGCGCCGCAGTCGGTCACCGCGGAGTACAGGCACCCGCCCTCCGCGTCGCGCGCCCGCAGCAGCGCGTCGAGCACTTTCTTTTCCTCGACGGCGTTGCCGATCTGCACGGCGTGCGAGAACTCATCGACGTGCGTGGTCTCCAGCTCGGCGGAGGAGAACGTGGCCCCGTGAATGCCGTCGCGCCCCGTGCGCCCGCCGGCGACGACGACGAGGTCTCCCGGCCGGGCGCTTTTCTCGATGCGGTTTCGCGGGATCAGCCCGACGCAACCGCAGAAAACCAGCGGATTGGCGAGGTAGCGCGGATCGAAGTGAATCGCGCCGTTGACCGTGGGGATGCCCATGCGATTGCCGTAATCGCGCACGCCCGCGACCACGCCCTTGAGCACGCGGCGCGGGTGCAGGACGCCGGTGGGCAGGCGATCCGCGGGATAATCCGGCGGCGCGAGGCAGAACACGTCCGTCGAGGCGATCGGCTTGGCGCCCAGCCCGCACCCCATGATGTCGCGGATGCACCCGCCCACGCCGGTGGCCGCCCCGCCGTAAGGCTCGATCGCCGACGGGTGGTTGTGCGTCTCGACCTTGAAGGCCACGCCGTACTCGTCGTCAAAGGCGATGACGCCCGCGTTGTCCACGAAGACGGACAGGCACCAGTCGCGGGCCGTCTCGCGCGTGGCGCGGACGATGGTGTCCTTGAGCAGGTTCTCGAAGCGCACGCGGACGCGCCCGGGCTTGCCGAAGTCGTCGCCTTCGTAGTCGATGGCGCTCTTGAGCGTCTTGTGCACGCAATGCTCCGACCATGTTTGAGCGAGGGTTTCAAGCTCGAGGTCGGTCGGCTCGCGCTTCAGCGCGGAGTAATGCGATTGGATAGCGCGCATCTCGTCGAGCGAGAGGAACAAGTGTCCCTCGCGCGAGAGCTTGGTCAGCCCCGCGTCGTCGAGGTCGCGCAGGCGGACGTGGCGCAGCTCGAACGTGTACTGCGGCGGCTGCGGGAAGCGGTCGGGCAGGCGGTCGTCCTGGCCCATGCCGCGGACGTACGCGCGCTCGATGCACTCGTTGGCAAGCAGCCGCCGGGCGATGAGCACGAGTTCATCGCGGCTTCGCGCTCCGGTGATGGCGAAGCGCCGGCCCGTGCGAACATCCTCGATGCCGTTGGCGTCCGCGCCCTGGGCGGCGAGCGCGCGGCGCAGCGTCCGAAGCGTCGTCAGGGCGACCGGGTCCATCACGCCGGGCTGATAATGGACTTCGACGCTGGGGCTTGAATCATGGCGGCGGTCCAAGCCCTCGATGACGTCGAAGGATTCCGTCACGGGATCGGCGAGCAGCGTCGCGGCCGGCTCTCCGAGGCGCTGTCCGTCGAGCGCGCCTTTCAGAAAGTACAGCCGCTCGAATCGAACGCCCTCCACGTGCGGCAGGCTTAACTGATGCACGTCCGCCAGCACCGAGCCGCCGGTCCCGTCAAACCGCGCGTCCCGCGGCCGGATGGAGATTGTCCAATACCGATCAGACATGAAGACCCGTCCGCTCCCGCGCCCGCCGAAAGATGCTGACAAACCGATCGTCGTGCAACGTGGCGGATTGTCAATGCCGAAAGGTCGCACAAGGCTGTCTCGGATCTGGTCGGGGAGTCTGGCATTTAAATCTTCAGCGACGCTTGGCTTTCGATTTTGCCTTGTGAGGCTCGGTTTGATCCCCGGGGGATCGGCTTGATTTCGCGGGAAGTCGGCTCAATCCCCGCAGGGGAACGGACCGGTCGGCGCATCCCGGGATGTTGATGGCTACCCCGTTGCTGACGATCATTGTCCTTTTCTAAGGGGGTGACCGCCCGCCCGCCTCGTCGGGAACCGAGCTCACACGGCTTCATCCACCACCGCCAGGAGCCGCTGGCCGGTGTGCAGGGGCGCGTCGATGTCCGGGGGGCACTGCATCGACCCGTCCGGCTGCTCGATGGCGATGACCTGCGCGCCAAAGGTCTTTCGGAAATCCGCCTGGCGCAGCGACCGACCCAGCGCGTCGAGCGGCACGAGCAGGCGCTGCACCCGGTCCGTGTGCCGCGGCGCCACGGCCATGAGAAGCTGATCGAGCTGCCCTTCGCGGTCGATGGCGGCCAGCCCCGCATGCTCCGCGAAGACATGACGCTGCATGTCGGCAACGTGGCTGCGCAGCGACTCGAACACGCCCCGGCGCGTGAGCATGCCCAGAAAGCGGCGATGCCGGTCACGCGAAACGACGGGCAGCATGTCGTGATTCTCCCGCTGAAACACGGCCAGCGCGTGGTACACGTCCTCGTCGGGATGCACGACGGCGAGCCGCTCGGTCATGAGGTCAGCGGCGATGAACATCTGCGCCATGCCCGGCTCGTCGATGATGCGGCGCAGGTCCGGCACGGAGATGACACCGACGAGGCGCTCGCCGTCCAGCACGGCGAACACCGGGCGCGTGCCCGGCTCGATGCGACGGATGATCTCGTCCAGACCGGTGTCGGGCGCAGCGAGCGCCTTCCAGCCACGCTCCATGACGCGATCGACGGTCCAGGATTCCAGAAGATGCACCATCGCATCCGCGGCGTGCGCCGGCGAGTCCGCGGCCGTGCGAAGCTGCTCGCGGTTCAGCCCCCAGCGCCGCCCGAGCATGTACGCGCTGACGCACACCAGCATCAGCGGCACGATGAGCCGGTAGCTGCCGGTCATCTCGGTCACCATGACGACCGCGGCGAGCGGGGTGCGCATCGTCGCGGCCAGCACGCCGCCCATGCCCACGGGGATCAGCGAACGCCGCACGTCGAGCGGGATGGCGCCGGGCAGCAGCCACTCGCCCAGCGTCCCGAGCAGAATGCCCGCCACGCCGCCGAGAAACACGCTCGGTCCCAGCACGCCGCCCGATCCGCCGCTGCCCACGGTGAACGCGGTGGCCACGCACTTGAAGACGACGATCAGCGCGAGGAAAAGCGCCTGCCGCGCCAGCGTGTCGCCCATGTCGTTGCTGAAGAGCGAGTCGCTCAGCGCGTTCTGGATGAACGCATAGCGCCCGTCCATCACCTGCGGCAACATGCACGCCAGCGCCCCGGTCGCCAGTCCGCCCAGCGCCGGCGTCAGCCACCGCGGCAGCCGCACGCGCGGCATGACGCCCTGCTCCACGACGCGAAGGCTGATGCTCAGCAGGATCGCGCCGAGCGCGCACAGCGGCCCCAGCAGGGCATAAACGCCCAGCGAGGTGGCGGAGTTGAAGCCAAGCTGCTCAGCGCCCTGGAGGAGGTATTGATGCGCCGCAAGCCCGAAGACGGGCATGAGCGAGATGAACGTCGAGTAGCCCATGACCGAAGAGATGACCGAGGGGACCATCGCATCGGTCTCGTATTCCGGCTCGCTGTAGAGGATGCTGGTGGCGAACAGCGCGCCGCCCAGCGGGCAGCGGAAGATCGAGCCGACGCCCGCGGCACACCCCGCCACCAGCAGCACCCGTCGCTCATGCGCCGTCGTCAGAAACACCCGCCCCAGCGTGGAACCGATGGCCGCGCCCAGCGCCGCTGTCGGGCCTTCCGGTCCGGCCGATCCGCCGCTGGAGATGACGGCGACGTTGGCGAGGGACTTGATGCCGGGGCCGCGCAGGGGCAGATCGCCCATCTGATGATGAAAGGCGCGGATGAGGGCGTTGGTGCCGTGGAGGCGGCTCTCGGGCGCGAGGTAGCGGACCATCAACCCCGACACCAACCCGCCCAGCGCCGGCAGGAGCAGCACGCCCCAGTGGAACTGCCACGCGGTCGCCTGCCCCAGGTGCGTGAACCGCCCGACGAGCAGGCCGATGCCGTAGTGCAGCGCCGCTTCCAGTCCCGCCGCGGCCGCGCCGCAGCACACGCCGACCAGCGTCGCCAGGGCGAACATGCGGCTCCAGCGCGCCGCCGGTCGGGGCACCCGATCCCACAAGGCCGCCCAGCGTGTCGCGCGGGCGCGGCTCATGCGGGCTTGTCCGCAAGCCACGGCATCAGCGAGCGCACGAACTGCCCGGCGCGTTCGTACTCCGTTCCGCGGCCGGCCTCGTGCATCGCCTTGAACCTCGCGCCGCCGCCGCGAGCTTCCGCCAGCCACTCCGCCGCGAAGCGCCCGCTGCGGATGTCTTCGAGGATCTGCTTCATTTGCTCCCGCGCCTCGTTGCCGATGACGCGCGGACCCCGCGTCAGGTCGCCGTACTCCGCCGTGTTGGAGATGCGGTCGCGCATGGCCGTCAGGCCGCGCTCATACAGCAAATCGACGATCTGCTTCAGCTCGTGCACGCATTCAAGGTACGCGAATTCCGGCGTGTAGCCCGCCTCGACAAGCGTCTCGAACGCCGCCTGGGTCAGCGCGGAGACGCCGCCGCAGAGGACGACCTGCTCGCCGAAGAGGTCGGTCTCCGTCTCCTCGGCGAACGTGGTCCGCAGCACGCCGGCCCGCGTCGAACCGATCGCGTCCGCCCACGCCAGCGCCTTCTCGAACGCGCGACCGCTCGCGTCCTGCGCCACGGCCGCCAGCGCGGGCAGCCCCTTGCCCGCGGCATACAACGACCGCAGCAGCGCGCCGGGCCCCTTCGGCGCCACCATGATGACGTCGCTTCCCGGCGGCGGCGCGATGAAGCCGAAGCGGATGTTGAACCCGTGAACGAATCCCAGCGTGGTCGCGGGCTTCAGCGCGGGGGCGATGTCAACGGCGAACACGTCCGCCGCTTTTTCATCCGGCAGAGTCAGGATCACCCAGTCGGCGCCGGCGGTCGCTTCGCCCACGGGAAGCGGCTTAAAACCGTCCGCCGCGGCGCGATCGAAGCTGCGCCCCGGTCGCTGGCCGACGACGACGCGCACGCCGCCGTCACGCAGGTTCAGCGCGTGCGCATGCCCCTGATTGCCGTAGCCGATCACCGCGACAGTCACGCCGGAAAGAAGGGACCGATCCACGTCCGGCCGGCGATAAACGGTCAAGCTCATCCGGTAGCCTCGCAATCAAAACCGCGCGCATCAGAGCCGCGCCCGTCAGGAAGCGGTCCGCCAACGCCGCGCCCGGGAGGAAGCGGCCCATCCGAGCCGCGCCCGTCAGGAAGCGAATTGCACCCGCCAAGATGCGGTGGTGTCTCCTATGCACGCCCTGTCAACTTCGTCATTCCCGCGCAGGCGGAAGTCGATCTCCGTCATTCCCGCGCAGGCGGGAATCCAGCGCCGTGCATGCGCGACCCGGACCCCCGCCTGCGCGGGGGTGACGATGCGCATGCTCAGCCTTAAGTCCCGCCGCAGTCGCCAATCCCGCCGCGGAGCCGCGGGCCACCCAGCGCCTGACACGCCTAATCCCGCCGCACGAATCGCAGCATGTAATTCTCCTTCAGGAAATCCGGCTCGACCTGCTCGACGAGCTTGAAGCCGAAGGACTCGACTTCGCGGATGACCGCTTCCTTGCCGATGCGAACGTGATCGAGCACCCAGTCGCGGCTGACGCCTGGCACGCGGATGAAATCCACGACCACCACCTGCCCGCCCGGGCGCAACGCGCGATGCAGCGAGGTCATCGTCGAGCGCGGGTATTCGAAGTGATGGTACGTGTCGCAGATAAACGCGGCGTCGATGCAGCCGGGCGGCAGCTCGACCGAGTCCTCTTTGCACAGCACGGCGCGCACCTGCCCAAGTCCCTGCTCCTTCGCCAGCCGCGCAATGCGCTCGACGAACGCGGGCGTGAGGTCCACGGCGTACACGGTCCCCTTCGCGCCGACGCCTTTGGCGAACAGCGGCTCGAAAAAGCCGGTCCCCGCGCCGATGTCGGCCATGGACTGCCCCTGTTTGAGTTTGAGCCAGTCCGCGATCTTTTCTCGCTGGCTGTAGATCTCGCGGCTTTCCGTCTCGAAGCGCTCGATCCACACGTCCACCGGCTCGGTCCGGTACGCTTCGTTGATGCCGGGCTTGACGCTCGTCTCGCGCGGCGCTTCGGCCACTCCCGTGCTTCGACATCCCAGCCCGACGAGCGCCGGCAGGAGGATCAAAGCGCGTAGGGTCCAGTGATGCAGGCTCTTGCGCATGTGATGCAGGCCTCTGTTCATGTGAGTCTCCGGTAGGAATCATCCGTCGGTGTAACGACTGACCGCCTTGGGCCATGTCGTGCGCCCGGTCTGCTTGTCTCCGCGGACGCGGACCCGCGTTTCCAGAGCCATGTTACGACCCGTTGGGCCACTTTGGAAACCCGGTCCAAGCAACCTAAGATGCGCCACAAGAGAACTGCACCTGACCGAATGCGGGGCGACCGGACGGATCAAGCCCGCGCTGGGCAGAGCGGATGCGCCCCGGGCGGCTTGAAGCAAGGCCCCTCACTTGCGTGAGGGGTTCTGATCTCGGCTTTCTCGGCGTTTTGGCGTTTTGACGTTTCGGCGTTTCATGATCTACCTCGACCATGCGGCAACGAGTTGGCCCAAGCCGGCGGCGGTGCTGGAGGCCATGCGCGCATTCTTCGACGACGCGGGCGGCAACCCCGGCCGCGCGGGGCATCGACGGGCGCTGGCGTCGCAGGGCGTGATTGAAACGCTGCGGATCAAGCTGGCGCGCAAGATCGGCGGCGTCGAGCCGCAGCGCGTCGTCTTTGCGCTCAACGGCACGGACGCGCTGAACATCGCCATCAAAGGGGCGCTGCGGCCCGGCGACCACGTCGTCACGACGCAGGCGGAGCACAACAGCGTGCGGAGGCCTTTGCACGGGCTGGCGCAGCGCGGCGTCATCACGCTGACAACGGTGCGCGTGGATGGCGCGGGCTTCATCGATCCGGACGACGTGCGCCGGGCGCTGACGCCGAAGACGCGGCTCGTGGCGTGCCTGCACGTCAGCAACGTCACCGGCACGGTGCAGCCGATCAGGGAAATCGGCGCGATCGTCCGCGAGCACGGCGACGCGCTGCTGCTGGCGGACGCGGCGCAGTCCGCCGGCCTGCTCGATGTTTCGCCCGCCGCGCTCAAGGCGGATCTCGTCGCGTTTCCCGGGCACAAGGCGATCTTCGGTCCGCCGGGCACGGGCGTGCTGCTGGTCGGGCCTCGCGCGGAACTTCACCCGTTTCGCGAAGGCGGCACGGGCACGGATTCCGAAAACCCGCTTCAGCCAGAGGATCTGCCCACGCGCCTGGAGGCGGGCACGCCGAACACCGTCGGGCTGGCGGGCCTGTCGGCGGCGGTGGACCTGCTCGATCAGCCCGCGACGCCGGCCCAGCATCATCCGCCGACAGCGCCGGGTCTCCTTGATTCGCCCGCGTCGCGCGACATGCACGATCCACCGGCAGCGCTGGACCTGCACGACGCGTCCGCGGCGCTCGCGCACGAGCAGCGGCTCCTGCGCCGGCTGATCGAAAAGCTCGCCGCGCACGATCGCATCCGCCTCCACGGGCCGCTCGACATGCGCCGGCAGGTCGGCGTGCTCTCGATGAGCATCCAAGGGATGGACCCGCAGGACGCGGCCGCGATCCTCGACGACTCGTTCGACATCGCCACGCGCCCGGGCTTGCACTGCGCTCCCGACATGCACCGCGCCCTCGGAACCCACCCGGCCGGCACGCTCCGCGCCTCCCTCGCCCGCTGCACCACGGAGGCGGAGATCGACGCCTTCGCCGCGGCCGTCGTGCGGATCGCGGAGAGCGCCAGCGAGCCGGGCTGATGCTCCGCGTGCCGAGGGATGCAGTTCGTGCGCTCTATTCGATGATCCGCTGGAGCCGCACGTCTTCGCGCATGCGATCGAAGAAACCCTCCCGTGTGATCTTCTCCCAGTCGCCGTTGGGCTTGATCTCACGGAACTCGTTGATCTCCAGAGGCCCGAAGCGAAGTTCCCCCCACCATGCGGTGTAGGATTCAAGGGAATGCTCCAGCGCCGCTCGGTCCGCAGTGAGCACAAGCTCGATGCGCTCCTCAGGGTTGAATGGCCGCACGTCGCCCCACGCGCGGGTGGACATCCGGATTCTCCCCTGGGTCGATATGAAGACGCCGAAATCACGGCATCGACTCAGTTCGCGCCCGGGGGCGGCAAACCATGTCGAGAATGCAATGTCCACCGGGAGCGGCTGCGCCACTTTCAACTCAGCATCCATCCTCAATTCGGTGTAGCCGCCCTCGAACGTCATGCGCGAGGCCACGACTTTGGCGATCTGAAAATGGCTCTTGAGCACCGGCGCCAGGGAAGGGTCGACAGTCCATTGGATCGGATCAACCTCCTCAAGCGGCCAGATTTCGAATTCCTTCGTGATCTCCACAAGCTCCGACCTGACGACCTCACCTGGGTCCGGGCCAGCCGCGGGCTTCGTGACTTCAATGCACCCATACCACTCAAGCAGATGCCGTCCGGGTTGGAGGTCCGGTCGGTGAAGGTAATGAGTGCTCGTAAGACCCCAGTCGTTGGCGAATGGAAGGTCCGGACCCGCCCAACTCAAATCCGCCGTTCCGCCATCCAGTCCCAGATACGCATCCCGAATCGTCATCTCGCAACCACCCGCACGCTTAAGCACGTCGGTGCCCACGCCGGTTCTCCGGACGGCACAGATAATCGGGTCGCCTTCACGAACGATGGGCCGGGCCTCCAGCGAGACGATTCCCATTTGATCGAAGTACCGGTCCTGCAGCTCGGGGCTGAGCCGGCCCTGAGCGAAGGTCAGCGCCAGGATGTTGAGCCAACTACTCACGGCATAGGAGTCGGTGGTTCTTGATTGCTTGTCGAGCGCCGTGGCGACGAGCTGATGGAGCACGGCATCGGGAACGCGCTCGGCCTTCACCCGCGCCACCAGCTCCTTGAGCGCCGGTTTGACGTCGCGGGCGGCGGCGTCGATCACCCAGCTCGTGGGATAATAGGGGTACGCATTCATGGCGCGGAGGCGCTGGTAGCCCCGATACGCGGGAACGGGAAGCGCGAGGAGCATGAGCACGCATCCGCCGATGAGCGCTCCCCTCCGCCGCGCCGGCCTGCCCGCCAGCACGTTCTTTGGCACCAGGGTCGTCCCGCATTCCGGGCATTGCTGCGAGGTCAGCCCGGTCAGGTTGTAACGGCACTTGCGGCAGTGCGGGTCCGTGCCGATGCGGCGGCCGCGGAGACCGCGGATAAGGAGGATGAGTCCGGCCAGGAAGAGAGCGGCGAGGAGCATGATCAGCAGAGGACTGAGGCCCGGAGTGTTCATGGGGTGCGGTTCCGTCAGCAACGTGCATGTTGGACGAAGCGGGCGGGGCGGTCAACTGCTTCTGCTGCGGCGTCTTCCATGATGCGGCGCACCGGTTGAGAAACCGGTGCCACACGGTGGGACACCGGTGCCGCACGGGTGGAGCAGGTCTCTGACCTGCTTCGTGGCTTCAAGCAACCCCATGTCACCCCGCACCGGTTGGGAAACCGGTGTCACAGTCCGGAAGGTCTTCGAGCCTGCGGCGCTGAAGCACCTGAGGCGGCTGCGCCCGCTGTTGCGCTGCCGGTCGTTGCGGCAACCGTCGCGGCGACGTCTTTGAGCACGCGCGGTCGGCGTCCCAGCGCGAGGACGATCATCAGACCCGCGAGGCAGCCGGCGGGCAGGGCGTAGTGCCACGGCTGGCCGTACACGTCGGTGACGATGTAACCGCAGACGGCGGCGATGACCGCGGCGGCGACGGCGTAGGGCAACTGGGTGATGACGTGATCTTCATGCCGGCAGCCGGCCGCGGCGGAGGCGATGATCGTCGTGTCGGCCATCGGCGAGCAGTGCGCCCCGAAGAGCGCGCCGCCGAGAACCGCGCCGATGCCCGAGTAAAACAGCGGCTCGGCGCGGAGCAGTCCCTCCGCCGGCATCGCCTGCACCAGCCCCGCCATCAGCGCGACCGTCACCGGCGTCAGCACCGCGGCCGTGGTCCACGCCGACCCGGTCAGCAGCGCGACGACGGCGGACGCGGCGAAGATCACCAGCGGCATCCACTCGTTCGGCACGCTGATGTTGTTCAGCACGCCGAGCAACGCGTCGGTCATGTGCAGCTCTCCGCAGACGCGGGCAAGCCCCATCGACAGCAGCAGCGCGACGATGCCCGGAACCATGCGGGCCATGCCGTTCAGCCCCGCCTCCGACGCCTCGCGGATCGAGCCGGCGCGCGACACGAACGTGAGCAGAAACGCGAGCAGTGCGTATCCCCACGCGCCGTAGAAGAGCGCGTCCGCCGCGTCGCCCTGACGAATGAACTGCGTGATCTTGTCCGTCAGCGAGACCTCGGCATTCGCCCAGATCTCGCCGTTCCACCCCGACTTGAGCATCAGCCCCGCCGACATGCCCACGAACGTCAGCACGGGCAGCAGCCCGATCCACGCGCGAGGGATGATGCTCTTGTGCTCGTAAATGACCTGCGCCTCGTTGCGCGGGTTGCCGGTCTGACCGGACAGGGCGCGCGACTCCGCCCACCACATCGGCCCGAAGTCGCGGTCCAGCAGCGCGATCCACAGCGCCAGCGCCAGCGCGAAGACCGCGTAGAAGCGGTAGCCGATGCTGCCCAGGAACAGCGACGTCCCGTCCGAGGCCGCAAGGAACGGCGGAAGCGAGCCGCGATCAAGCTGCCCCAGTCCGCCCGAAAGCAGCGTGATCTCGGCGACAACCCAGGCGCCGATCATCACCAGCGAGCCGATGGAGGCGGCCGTTGCGTCCACGAGGTACGCGAGCTTGGCGCGCGACATGCGCGTGCGATCGTAGGCGAGCTGCATCATCGGCCCGACGGTCATGCGCCCCGCCGTCGGCTCGAAGCAGACGACGACGCCGGCAAGCCACGTGGCCATCAGCCCGCGCCGCTGCGAGCCGGTCCTGCCGCAGAAGAGATTGGAGAGGCCCGCCATGCCGCCGTTGCGCCCGGTGACGCCCACCGCGAAGCCGATGATCAACAGGAACAACACGAGCTTGAGGCGCTCGTGTCCGCGGTCGTCCGAGCTGATCGTCGAGACCAGGGCTTGCTCCACGCCGTAGCGAAATCCGCCCACGGCCGGGTGCATCCGCGCGTAGTCCGCCACGCCGCCGAGCGCCGGATGCGTCTTCATCTCATTCGCGACGGCGCCGGCCGCTTGAGCGGCGGAGTCCGGTCCGGCGTGTCGGATTTCGCCGATCGTGAGCATGTACGCGCCGGTGAGAATGCCGAGAAACAGCGCGGGCACGACTTGTCGGAAAAGCAGGGAGAAGAGGAGCACGACGAGGGCGGGAGCGAGAACCCACAGGCCGTAGCCGTAGCGGTCGTCGCGCGCGAGCGTGTCGGCGGTCGCCGCGCCGGGGACGTCGGTTTGGGGATCGATCGTCCCGGCGATGAGATCCTCCTGCACGTCATTCCCGGAACCCGGAATCTCTTCATCGTCGAGCTGCAACAGCCTGATCCCCGGCTGCGCCGGGGTGGCGGAAGGCGAACGCTGAGCCTCCTGCGGCGCGAGAGCCTTCGCCCGGAGCGCTGCGCTGCAGCAAAGCACGCAGGCGGCGACAAGCAGGATCGAACGACGGCGTCGTGATGATGAACACATGAGATGTTGACTCCGTGGGTCAGCGGTCCCGCCCCCGCGCGGGGAAGACTGCTGTGGACTGGAACGCCTTTCTAATCCAGCGGCTCGTCAGGGTCAACGCGATGCCATCCGCGCGTAGTGTCTCAGTTTCACGGCCGAGCCGCGCCTTTGACGAAACGTTGCGTTGTCCCCGCTAGTTCGACTCCACCTGGGTCGCATCCTGCACTTCAGGGTTGACGGCGGGATAGTCCGCCGCTCCGGATGACCGCGACGTTGGGCAGGTTGGCCGCACGCCGCGGCGCTTGCCGCCGGCGTCCTCCTGAACGCCATCGACACGGGCGGCATCCACTGGTTTCGCGCGGCGCGACGCCCCCCTCCTCCTGCGCGGGCGTGCCGGACCCGACGCCCGGTTTCGGGTTCCGCCACGGCCTGTTATCCTCTCGCTCAACCTCGCCGGGCTGGACTTGGGTCGGCTGGCGATCGGCTGGAAGACCTTTGCGGCGAAGGGAGCTTTCACATGGCGTATGTCGATGGATTCGTGCTGCCCGTGCCCGTCAAGAATCTGGCGGCCTACCGCCGTATGTCCAGAAAGGCCGGCAAGGTCTGGCGCGACCACGGCGCGCTGGAGTATCGCGAGTGCGCCGGGGACGACCTTGACGTGGCCTTCGGGATCCCGTTTCCCCGGCAGCTCAAGGTGAAGCCCGGCGAAACGGTCGTCTTCTCGTGGATCGTGTTCAAGTCGCGGGCGCACCGCGACAAGGTCAACGCAGCAGTCATGAAGGATCCGCGGCTGAACAGCATGATGGAGCCTGCCGGCATGCCCTTCGACTGCAAGCGCATGCTCTACGGCGGTTTCAAGACGATTGTCAGCGTTTGACGGACGGACTCGCCGAGGCGCCGTCGTACTACAGACGCGTCGTGTCGGGGATTTGCCAAGACGCCGTCAACGGTGGTCGAAGCGGCGCGCGATGCACAGCCTGCCCGGCAGCATTCCACCGCGCCCTGCGCCTGCGCTTTGGCGCGCGCGGTTTGGCCTCGCGCGGGCTGTCCCCTCGCGCACGACATTGATCTCGCGCGCGGTTCAAGAGCGCGCCCGCGAGTGCGGATCCAAGAAGTGCTCAGGGTCTTAGCCCCAACGGGGCGGCGGGGGGTGGGGGGGGGGGGGGGGGGCCCCGCCCCCGACCGCCCCCCCCGCGGGGGGGGGGGGGGGG
>CAZGJA010000008.1:0-19935 GCA_964526695.1 uncultured Phycisphaeraceae bacterium | reverse complement strand
GCGGAATCGGCAGCCATTTTTCGGGAATCTCAAACCACCGATCGTCCACGGTATCCAGTGGTTCGGCGAGGATGGTCGTGTAGCTTGGCCGCACGCGGTCGTTGGCTTCCGCCTCTGAAAGCTCGCGTTCGAAGATCTGCCCCCCGATGAGATTCCGCTCGTGGCGGCGAGGCTGGCGCGGAACCCAATTGCCTTGCTCATCCCGTTCCAGGGGTCTGCCACAGGTCAGCCGTGGATACCATTCACCGGGCCGCAACTCGCTCCACTGCAACACCTCCATCTCCCCTCCGCTCGGTTCGGCGTCGGGCGGATCCTCGACAACGGAGCCGAGATGTTCCAGAAGCTCCTCCTGCCAGTCTTGGGTTAGTTGCCATTCAGCGTCCGGAAGCTCGAAGTGGCGGCTCAAGGCCAGGCGATAGCCGTGCACCGGATCATACCATCGCTGCGAACTCCACGGGCGAGAAGGCCCGCTCGCCTGACCGAGCGTGCGACATCCGACGCGACCCTGAGCGTCCGGTCCGACGAAAAAATCCTGTCGATCGGCCCAGGCGTCGAAGAACTCACTGCGCCTCCAAGTCGCACATTCGAGCGTTCGAGTCCACATCACGTCCTGCTCGGCACGACCTGTTTTCCGGATTTGAATGATGCCGGACTCGCCAAACCAAACACTTGCGACACGCGCACCGTCGCAGATCGCTGACACTCGCGCGCAATCCATGAGTGGATCGAAGTCCATGAGCGTTTCCGCGATGCGGGCCAGATCGTCCGCCGTCCAGTTGGCATCCGCTTCGCCGATTATGTCCACACGATAGCGCCGACCATCGCTGATGACGTGACAGATTCCCAACCCCGGAGTCGTGTCGATGCGGATCATGCGGTGCGGACTGAAACCCCCGCGGGCACTCTCAAGAACGCGATGCCGCAGGTCCATCAGCTCCGCCGAGGCGCGACCATCCACCACGCGGGCGCCGGGGGGAACGCCGAGATCGAAGATGCTGCGCGGCGCGGCGTCCGGGTATTCCACAACCTGCCGTCCTTCGCGCGTCTCGACGATCCGGATGCGCCGCGCTTCTTCGTCGATGATAATCCGCTGCTGATAGGCGTTCGGATCGACCGCCGTCAGCTCGACGACCCGCCGGCCGTCCAGAACCGGGTCCGCTCGTCGCCAGACGTCCTCAAGGCGACGCCCGGCCAAATCAAGATCGTGAATCAGGTCGTCGAGCGTGCAGGCCGGTTCCATTCCGACAAGGGGATGCTCAGGCTCGAAGGTGCAGAGAATCACCGCATCTCGCGCCGCCTTGTAGGTGGCGGCTTCCATTCGCTGGGCATCACAGAACGACACTTCAGCGCCGTTCTCTTTCCGCATCGCCCATATCCTCTTCCCGCAGTTCCATATCTCCGTGCCATTCTCAAACCGTCGGAGCACGACGGGCGCGTCGCGCAATTGCCCGATCGCGGCGGCCAAAGCGGATTCACCCGTCATCCCGGAGTACGCCAGCCAGAAGATCATTCCTCCAACCGCCGCCGCCGCTCCGAGAACACCGATCAGCCGGCGATGCGAGTGGCGCGACGCCGCATTCAACGGCGACACTCCGCGCAACATGACGGCCCATTGTCGCGGCGAGGGGGACACGCCTCGCGCCCGCGAGAAGAGAAGCTCGAGATCTTGCGGCTCATCCACCGGGCACTCGTCGCCAGTCACTCCGTCGAGAGGATCCATGTAACCTCCCTTTCAAAGCTATCGCGGTTCAGTCAACACTGCGCGCAGTCGGGCCAGCCCGTGCCGGCAGTGGCTGCGGCAGTTCTCCACGGAGAGTCCGAGGACTTCCGCAACGTCCGTGTAATCCAGCTCAAGCAGTTTCCGCAGCGTAATGACGGCGCTCTGCATTTCAGGAAGCGCCGCGATCGCATCGTAAAGCCGCCGCACGTCTTCCGGAGACGGCGCTTCCTTAGGGTTCGTCGTGGCAGCAGGGATCCCGTCGCCGACGGATCGCGCGAGCCCCGGCCCAAGCGCGAGTCCGTCCTTTACATGTGCCCGTTCCCTTTGCCTGCTTCGCAGCGCGTCGATGGCCAGCCTGACCGCCGTTTGCCGCGCGAACGCTTCCGGGTTCTTCACGTCGCTGCCGTTCCGTTGCGCGCGCAGCAACCGTGCAAGGCTCTCCTGCGCGATGTCCTCACGCTCCTGAGGACAACGAACGAGGCGAGCAACGACGGGCATCACCCGTGCGAGAACGTGATCCGGGTTCCAATCCACAATCGCCTTTCGGCTGACATCCACATAGACGGGCAACGCCGCAATTCGTGAAAGCGATCGGTGGGTCGGCGCTTCCGCCGGAGGAGCAGGCGGACTCACGCGAGGCAGCGCAGCCCTTCGATCGTCCGCAGAGTGGCAGGATAAACATCAGCGGCACGGTCCGCGCTGCTTTCGGCGCGAACCGTGCCGCTTGTTCGTGAGTCAGCGTCCGCCTACGACTTCCCCGCAGGAACCTTGGCGAGAAGTTCTTCGACGGCTTTCGTCACCTCCTCCGGACCGTGCAGGTCGCGGTGGCGGATGACGCCTTCGTGGTCGAGGATGTACAACGTCGGATAGGCCATCACGTTCCAGCTTTTGCTGATGGCGCGGTCCTGGCCTTCGATGAACTGCGACCAGGAGACTTTTTCCTTGGCGAAACGCTCTTTGAGAGCCGACCGGCTCTCGGAGTCACTGTTGATCCCGATCAGGGCGAACGGCTTGCCGGAGAACTTGGCAACCATCTCCACCTGAGACGGGATCATCGTGACGCACCCGCCTCACCAGAACCCCCAGAAGTCGAGCACGACGACCTTCCCGGCGAAGCCCGACAGCTTGACGTCCTTTTCGTCGATGTCCTTGCCCGCGATGTCCGGCGCCTTCATGCCGACTTGCAGGTGCTCGATCTCGAAGATGAACGGCCCGGCCTCCCTGGCGGCGTCGGTGTCCGCGAAGTCCTTGACGACTTTTCTAAACAGCTCGACCGCCCGCGTCTTGTTCGCCTCGCGCGCCTTCTCGTCCGTCTCGCTCGCGTCCACGAACGGGTTGTACATCGCCCAGGCCATGTTGAACGTGGCGTGCGCCTGCACGTCGCGGTCCTTGTTCTTGGCGAGGATCGCTTCGGCCAGCTCGACGACCGGCTTGCTGCCCAGGTCGTAAGCGAGGTAGCGAAGGTTGGGCATGATGTCCTTCATGGCCGGATCGGCGAGATGGTCGCGCTTGATGCGCTCCAGCGCCCAGTTCTTCGCCTCGTCAGCGGAGTTGACCTTGACGATCAGCGGAGTCGCCGGCACCGGCGCCTTGTCAGACTTGGCCTCGCCCTTGTCGGGTTTGGCGTCACCCTTGTCCGGCTTGGCATCGCCCGTGTCGGACTTGCCGGCCTCGTTGGTGGTGGCGGGCACGGCCGCGACCGCTTCCCCTTCGCCGGGCTGCCCCATTTCCAACATGCGGGCGTTACCGAGGATCCACACGAGCGCCTTGAGCGCTTCGGGTTTGCCGACGTTGTCCTCGGCCAGCTTGCGGAACTTGGGCATGAACTCCCTGGCGGGGTTCTTCGACCAGTCCGGCTCCTTGTCCTCCTTGAAGCCCTCCCAGAACTTCTGTTGCGCCTCATTGAACGCCAGCTCCAGCGCGTCGTACGGCGACGCGGGCGCAGGCGCGGGCGGCTCCCTCGATGGCGTCTCCTGCGCCGCCAGCGCGGTGCAGCCCGCCAGCATCAGGAGCATCCCTCTCCCGACCCATCTGATCATCGTTGTTCTCCTTGTCCCAAAGACCACGAATCACTGGGGATTATCGCATGTTCGGGGGGGAGGGTCAAAACGGGCGCGGCGGATATTCTCGCCGGGACACTCGCGCCTTGATCGTAACCAAGACATCGAGTGGCATGGGTCCGCAGCAGCGGACCCGTGGAGTGTGCGACGGGAGCGTTCGTACCCATGTCGCCACGGCCTGGCGAGTACACCAGACTGTGCCACCCGGCCGCAAGGAACGGTGCCACCCTCCCTCGCCACGGCCTGGCGATTACGCCAGACCGTGCCACCCGTACGCCCGAGACGGTGCCAGTCGCGGTGTCATCCGAAAGCCCTCCCCCGACCCCTCCCACGGGGAGGGGGGAAGAACGCGAAATGCCCTCCGCGCTGGCGTCGAGTGGAAGCGAAGGCGTTGAGTGCGAGCTACTGGACTCGCACGCGGCGGCTGCGGAGGCGCTGATCCGGCAACGTGGGGTCGAGGCACTGGCCGCCCGGGTCCGGCGGCAGGAGGGCTTTGACCACGCCGTGGTAGGTGCCCGCGGTGAAGTTGAACTTTCGCCGTGCCCGGCCCTGCTCGTCGGTGAGACCTAGGCTGACCTCGAGCGGATCGGCGTTGATCTGCGTGACTTTGGCGAGGACGTTCTGCCCGGGCACGGGCGCGCCGTATTCGTTGACCACGCGGGCGGCGATCTTGAGCTTGAAGTTGTCGTTCACCTTCGCGCGCGTGGCGTCCACGAGCAGGCCGCAGGAGTCGCGCAGCTCCGGATACGGCGACAGGGTGACGGGTCGCTGCCCGGCATCGACGGTCACGACGAAGCGATCGACGCCCGTGCGCTCGTTGGGCGTCAGTGCGACGGAGTATCGACCCTCGCCCAGGTCAACGACTTCGCCGATGTCTGAAGCCTCGGCGCTGTCCGAAGCGTGCGTGACAGACACGCCGAGCACGCCGCTGGTGATCGGCGTGCCCTGCCAGTTGCGCAGCTCGATCGTGAGCACGAAGTGGTCGCCCTCGGGGGCGATCATCGTTTTGGACTGCACGCCGTCGGGCTGATCGAGCAGCTCGGCGCGCCAGTCGTTGAACATGTCCTGCAACTGAAAGACCGGGTCCGGCGCGTCGTTGCTCTGGAAGGGCACGTTGAACTTCATCAGGTAGTCGCCGCGGGCGCAGCCGGTTCGGTCGCACACGTCGCTGTCGGTGTCGCCGAGACGCGCGAGGATCATGTAGCCGATGTGCGCCGATTTCTTGAAATCAGGCGGCGGCGAGCCGCAGCCGTCGGGATCGTTGTTGCGGCAGGAGCATCGCCCGTCGCCGCCCATCGCCCGCGCCGACTCCATCGCGGCCATGAGCTTCTCGGCAATGTCGCCCTTGGTGCGGATGATGGCGCGCTGCGCCTGACGGACGACGGGCCGGCCGGTGAGGACGTTGCCTTGAACCGCCCAGACGAGGGTGCCGCGCTGACCCGTGATGCCCGAGGCGTGCGCGCCGTTGGACGCTCCGGAGAACGTGACCGCGCGGCCGGCGGTGTCGGCGATTCCGTATTGGCGCTGATCGTGCCCGCCGATCTGCGACAGGATTTCGAGAATCTCCCTGGGCGTGGATTCGTTGAGGAACTCGCGGCGGATGATCGGTCGCCGCGTGCCGCCGAAGTCGCCCGCGGACTGCACCGCCGCGCCGCCGACGCCCACGCGCATCACCGGCGTCAGCGCCAGCAGGTCGTACCCCGTCAGGCACGTGGCCGAGCCGATGGCGACCTCCTTCGTGCGCGTGTCCACGATGATGATGGACCAGGTGGCTTTGCAGATGGGCGCCATCGCCGCAACGAGCGCGAAAACCGCAGGGTATGTACGCTTCATGGCCGAGTTCTCCCCCCAAGGTGTGCGATCGTCATTGTAGCGTCGTGCGAGCCGCGCCTGCAACGGAGGTGGGCGCGGTGACGCGCGTGTGTACAATTTCGGACCCTCGTCCATCGGGCGGCGGGGATTCGATGGCTGTCCGACCGAACGTGCGAATGAGGGTTATCCGCAGAGGACGCAGAGGGCGCAGATGGGGGAGGCTGGATAGATGCTCGTTGAAGGAAAACCGGGTGGCACGGTCTGGCGTACTCGCCAGGCCGTGGCGAGCGAGGCGGGACCACGGCGAGCGGAGTCCCGTTGACCGTGCCACCCGCCGAACGAACGTGCGAATGATGGCTATCCGCAGAGGGCGCAGATGGAGGAGGCTAGACAGGGTGACTTTGACTCGCTTCGGCCTGCCGGGGGCTTGCACCCACGGCCCCTCGCTGGCGCTACGAGTTCGAACGGAGTGGGTTGGGCAAGCGGCTGGGCGCACGTCGCCGTGCTTCTTGCCGTCTGCATGTTGCATTTCTTTCTCTATCAGGGTCGGTTCGACTTCATCGAAACCGAAGGGCTGCGCGCGATCGTGCCGTACGAGATGCTGGAGCGCGGCGGGCCTTCCATGCCCACGGTCCACCATCGCCCTTACGTGAACAAGCCGCCGCTGTATGCGTGGACGACGGCGCTCCTCGCGCAGGCGATGGGTCGGTTTGACGAGCAGGTCGCGCGGCTGCCGTCGTCGATCAGCGCCACGCTGCTCGTGCTGCTTTTGTACGCGGTGGGCCGGCGGTGGGCGGGAGGGGCGACGGGGCTGGCGGCCGCGGCGCTGGCGCTGACGAATCTCACCGTGCTCGACTACGGCTTCCGCGCCGAGCTGGACATGCCGTTCACGTTCCTGCTGACGGGGGCGCTCTTGCTGCTGTGGCCTGCGCTGAACAAGCCGGGCGCTTCGGCGTTGGCGTGCTGGATCGGGGCATATGTTCTGGCGACGACGGCGGCGATGTGGAAGGCACCGCATTCGCTGATCTTCATGGGTCTGGGGCTGCTGACGTATGCGCGCGTGAAGCGGCGCTGGCGATGGATGATGGCGCCGGGGAACCTGATCGGCGCGACGCTGGCGCTCGTCGTGTTGGGCGCGTGGCTGACGAAGGTGCTGGGATACGCCGGCGGGAAGCGCGTGGGCACGGCCGCGGGCAGCGAGGTGGTGAATCGGCTCGCGCCGAGCCTGGGCGACCTGGTGTCGATCCCGCTGTTTCCGCTGATCCTCGGCGTCGTGACGCTGCCGGCGTCGGTGTTTCTTGTGGCGAGCTTCTGGGAGTGCGGGGCGACACGCGACGCGGGCGCGGGGACGCCGTGGGCGCAAGCGCGAGCGAGACTGGCCTCGTGGTGGGCATGGGCGGCGCGCGATCCGTTCGCCGAGTTCCTGTTGCTGATGGTGCTGCCGAATCTGGTCTTCCTGGCGATTGCGCCCGCGAAGTCGGCACGGTACGCGCTGCCGATGTTTCCGCTCCTGCTTCTGCTGTGCGGCTGGCTGGCCGGGGGGGGGGCGACGGACGGACGCGGCGACGAGGCCTGCGCGAGGAGGTCGCCCTTGCATCGCGCGGGTCGCGGCGTGTTCAACGCGCTGAAGTGGCTTGGGCTTGCCGCGTGTGTTGCGGCGCTGATCGTTGCTGTGGCGCCCGCCGCATGGATGGCGAAGGTTTCGATCGGACCGGCGTGGGCGTGGTTGGCGCTGGGTCTGGGTGGATTGCTGGCGTGGGCCGTCGGTCTTGGGAGCATCCCCCGAGCAACCGGTCCGGGGGGGGCGGCTCGTGCCAGCGGCGCGGCACTCCGCAGAGGCGCGGCGCTCCTGCTCCTTTCGATCGGCTGCGCGCCGATCATCTCCGAAGTCTGGTGGCCGGCGCGGGTGAAGTCCGACTCGCAGCGCGCCGCGGCCGCGCGGATCGATGCGATCGTTCCGGACGGCGAACCGGTGTTCGTCCTGGGGCGACAGGAATTTCCCGATACCGCGTTCTACAGCAACCGGTCGTTTTACTGGATTGACGCTCCCGCGCAGGTCAGACCGACGACGTCCTCGCCCACGCCGTTCTTCATCATGCGCGAAACGGAACTCGTGGGCGACAAGCCGGGCATGCCGAACTACGTGGAATCTCAAGGGTTCCGTGAACTGCTTCGATTTGATCGCATCGACCGCGACGTGATTCTCTTCAACCTCGACGTGGATTCACCGTGAGCGAGCATCCGAACACGTCCGCCGCCGATCTTGCGCTGTCCAACCCAGACGCGCGAAGCGCACCTTTTGCAGCGGCGAAGGCCATCGCGGCGCAAGTCGGCTCGACGCCGCGCCTGACGATGGAGGTCGTGATCGTGCCCGCGCCCGCGCCGGACGTCGTCGTCGATCCGCTCGCATGGTTCGACTCGCCGGGCCCGTTCGAGCTGGAGATCGGCTGCGGCAAGGGGCGGTTTCTGCTGCACCGGGCGCGGAGCCGGCCCGACGTGCGGCTGCTGGGCATCGAGTGGGCCAACAAGTTCTACACCTACGCGGCCGACCGGATGGCGCGATGGGGCGTGACGAACGTGCGCGTGATGCGCACGGACGCGGGTGTCTTCGTCATGCGAAACCTTCCGCCGCAGTGCCTCTCCGCGCTCCACGTGTATCACCCGGACCCCTGGCCCAAGAAGCGACATCACAAGCGCCGCCTGTTCCAGACGCCGTTCATCGACGCGGCCATTCGCTGCACCAAGCCGGCCGCGCGATGGCTGATTCAGACGGACCATGCGGAATACTTCGCGTGGATCCGGGAACGCCTTGACGCGCGCGCGGAGCTGATCGAGCGGCCTTTCGAGGATCCCACCTTCGGCCCCGGCGAAGACTGGGCGGGCACGAACTTCGAGGTCAAGTACGAGCAGGAGGGCCGGGCGATCTACCGCGTGGCCTACGAGCGGAGAGCATGAACACGCGACGAGACGCGGGAAACGTTGAAACGTCGAAACGCCGAAACGCCGAAATGCCGAAATGCCGAAACCAGGATCCCTCGGGCGAGTGAGGGGCATTTTGCGAAGACCTTGGAAGCTCGCAATCCCGAATCCCACAATCTCGAAGCGCCGAGACATCCGGAGCGGGCGGTCCGCAGCGGACGTTGACCCATCACCCCCGTCCCTCCCCCGGAGGGGCTGGGGGGTACGCCGGATTGCGCCGCCCTCATTTGAAGCCAAGACGCGGTTGCCCTGCTTGGGGGTGCTGTCGCCGAGAATGCGGGCTTGCTTGGAAACACGCCCCTTGTTATTATTTATCGCTGTGCAACTATTGCACAATTGCAAGTACATGCCGTGTCTCTTCCAAGGAGGACGCGATCATGGTTCGCAGCCGTCCAACTTTGCCGTCGAGGTTCCCCTTCTTGCTCGCGGTCGTTCTCATGCTTGCGGGAGCGGGCTTGGCAGACCCCCCGAAGCCGGGCAAGGCGAAGGCCTCCACTGACTCCTCCGCAGGCGCCGCTTCAAGTTCACGGCCTAAGACCTCCGCATCCTCTTCAAGTTCCTCCACCCGCCCACCCGGCGCGGTCTCGGCAACCACGTCTCGATCGGCTCAGAAGCCGGCGGTCTCCAGCAGTCCGGCCAGACCTGCGGCGACCACGTCAAAATCTCCCAGACCGTCGAGCACAAACTCCTCCAGCGCGAGCCGCGCCACGGGCGCCTCGACGGTCAAGCGTCCTGCGGCGTCCTCGGGAACGGCCCCGCGTCCCCCGGTTTCCGCTGCGACGGCATCGCGTCCCCCGGTCGGCCCGTCGTCCCGTCCGGCGCAGCCCTCGGCGTCGCCGACGCACGGCAACGACTCGTCACGGTCTTCTTCCCTGTTCGTTCGCCCCGCGACTCGATCGACCGGAAACCCGATGCTGGCGCCGACGCGCCCGCCGTCGAAACCGGGCGGCACGACGGTTCGACCGCCCACCACGCACACCGTGGTTCCACGCAGCCTCACGCCGCGCGCCGCGGAGGGCTCCTCGCTGATCGCGCGGCCCGTTGTGGAAACGGACGTGGACGGCAACGGCGCGACGGCCGGACCGCGCCCCGCGCCTTCAACGCCTCCTTCATGGTCTTTGCCGAGGCGCCAGCCATTGACGGGAACAAACAACCGACCGCCGCAAGACCAGAACCGGATCTGTGGTGACGAGCGCGGATATTCGCAGACAAGATCGAACTCGTCGGGCACGCTGTTCGACCGGGCGAGCGGGTGCGACAATCCGTTCCTGGAGAGCCTGCGCGCCCAACGGGCCGCGTGCGATTCGACCTCGCCGCCCATCCCCGTGGACCGCTCCGTGTCCTGCGTGCCCAGACCGCCATCCCGCGGCAGTGCAGCGTATGCCTGCGTGCCGAGGACCTGCGCCCCGTGGATGAACTTCCGTTTCACCCGGTACTCCTACTGGCCTTTCGTCTGGTTCCCGACGACCCCGCATCGCTGGTACGGTGATTCATCGTGGATCCCGCCGTACGATCCAAGCTGGACCGATGGGTATGCATCGCCTCCTCCGCCCTTTTTCGACACCCCTTGGATGCCTGACTCGCAAGGCTCCTCGATCGCGGGCGACGACCTGAGCGCGCCGCTCGCCGAGGGCGCCTCCAGCACCGAGGGCGCGTCGATCACGACGTTGATCGAGGGCGTGGACGCGCTGGTGGATGAGGGCGTCTCTGCGTTCGCCGCGGGAGACTCGTCCGCCGCGCGGCGGGCTTTCGCCGCGTCCGTGGCGCGCGATCCAAATGACCCTTACGCGCGCATCCTGTATGGATGGACGTGGCTCGCTGAGGGCGACTTGTTGCTGGCGTCGGCGTCCATTCGCATGGCGCTGAAGGAGTTTCCGCACATCCTCGATCGACCGCTCGACGTGCGACCTTTGTATCCCGATCGGCGCACACTCGATGCGCAACTCGCGGCGCTGTTCGCGCACGTGGCGCGTCATCCCGAGGATCGTGACGCGCGGTTCCTGCTGGGTTATGTTCTCTTCACAATCGAGGATCCGCAGGGTGCCTGGGATGTGCTTGTGCCTCTGACGACGGGCGGCGAGGCGGAAGCGATCGCGGCGGATCTCGTGGGCGTCCTCGCGGAGATCCTCGGGGTGGAAGCGCCGGTCGCGGCGCCGGCCATCCCGGAAGATACGGCCGCGCCGCCGCCGGATGCGCTGGCCGCTCCGCAGGATTCGCCGGAAGAGGTCGCCGCCTGGCCGGGCGAATTCGATTCGACGCAGGAATTCTCGCAGAACTTTGATGAAGTCGAAGGAACGTAAGTTCGCCGTGTCCGCCCCGGATCACCGCGCGACTCACCCTTCCGCCAGTCTCTCGCCCGTTTCAAGCCCGCGTCGCAAGACCCTCCGGCACGGCGCGTTCATCGCGCTGGCCGCGTGCGCGGTGTACGCCAACTCGCTGGGCAACGGCTTCACCTACGACGACGTGCCGATGGTGGTGCGCAACGAGCACATCGCCGAGTCGGCCCCGTGGTGGCGGCCGTGGGTCGAGCCGTATTGGCCCGGCAGCAACGAAGGCGACGTGATCGACCTGTTGTATCGCCCGCTGACGGTTCAGACGTATGGCTTGCAGCGGCGAGTACTGGGATTGGACCCGCTTTCCTTTCACGCGGTGAACATCCTGCTGCACGCGGTCGTCAGCCTGATGCTCTGGCGCGTGTCGCTGCGGCTGGGTTTGGGCGACGGCGCGGCGCTCGCCGCCGCCATGCTGTTTGCCGTTCACCCCATCCACGTCGAGGCGGTCGCCAACATCGTCGGGCGGGCGGAGATCCTCTCCGCGCTGGGCGTGCTGGGGGCCGTGCTGGCGGAGGACGCGCGCATCCGGCTGGAGCGCGCGGGCGCTGCGCGGACGCCTCGCTACGTCGCATCGACCGTGCTGATGCTGCTGCTCGTCGGCGTGGCCGTGTTCAGCAAAGAGACCGGCGCGGCGGCCGTCATCGTGGTGGCGGCTTGGCGGATCTGGTCGGGAAAGTCGGATGGCAGCAAGGATGCCCAACCGTGTGGCACCGGTTTCCAACCGGTGAAGTGTAGCACAGGTTTCCAACCTGTGCAGAAACCGGTTGGAAACCGGTGCCACACGAAGGCACATCGCTCAGTGTTGCTCGGCACACTTCTGCCGGCACTGGCTGTCCTCGGACTGTACATCCTCATTCGATACAACGTCTGCGCCGGGCGCCTCGTCGTCGGCGGGCAGCGCGCCGGCGCGGGCAACTTCCTGCGAGAAACCGATGCATGGGCAAGGCTCTGGTCCCCGTTTGCCGTGCTCGGGCACTACGTCGCGCTGATGGCCTACCCCGCGCGCCTCCTGTGCGACTACTCGCTCAACGTCATCATTCCGGTCCGCTCGCCCTTCGAGCCGTTCGCGCTGCTGGGTCTGGGCACGGCAGCCGCGATGGCGACGGCGCTGGCGCGCTCGCTGCGGCGGCGCGGCGCGGCCGCGCTGGTCATCCTCGGCTTCGCCGCCTCCTACGCGATTCCCGGCAACGTCGTCGTGTACATCGACGTCATCATGGCCGAGCGGCTGTTCTACACGCCGTCGCTATGGTTGTGCATCCTCGCGGGGATGCTGCTGGCGCCGTACCTGACGCGCGATGCGGCGGCCGCGCCGCGAGCAGAGGCCGCCGCGCCTCCTGCCGCAACCGCCGCGCTGCCGGCGGCCAAGGTCTTTCACGCGGCCTTTATCGTGGCGTGCGTGGTGCTGGCGGGTCGCACGTGGCTGCGCAATCCGGTCTGGTCGGACACGCGGACGCTGATGGCGAGCGACCTTGCCGAGATGTCGCCCGGGCGGCGGAGTTGTCACGTCTGCGTCGCCGTGGCCAAGGATCGCATCAAGGATGGCGACCTGCCCGCGGCCGAGGCGCTGGTGCGCGAGGCGATGGCGATCTACCCCGATTCGCCCGGCGTTCACGCGATGATGGGCGAGGTGCGCGAGCGGCAGGGTCGTTATGGCGAGGCGGTGGAGTGCTGGCGGAGCGCGATGGTTCTCGCCCCGAACAATCTGGATTTTCCCGGCCGGCTCAGCGATGCGCAGCGGCTTGCGGCGGGCGTGAATCCCGAGGAAGAGCGCGAAGCGGCGCGGCGTCTGGCGGAGGCCGCCCCCGACGATCCGCAGGCGCTGCGGCGCTGGGCGGAACTGAACGAGTCCGCGGACCCGAAGATCGCGGAGGAGGCGTATCAGCGGCTGCTGACGCTGGATGCGACGGACGTTTCCGCGTGGAAGGCGCTGGCTTACGTTCGCGTGGCGCTGAATCGCAAGCACGACGCGGCCAGCGCGTATCGACAGGCTCTCGCGCTGTCGCCGGACGACTGGGAAGCGCACACGAATCTCTCCGTCCTGCTCATCGACCGCACGGACGCGGCGCTCTTCGACCCGCCGACGGCCATCACGCACGCGCGCCGCGCGGTGGAACTGAATCCCACGCACTGGGATTTGCGCGTCAACCTGGCGGAAGTCCTCGCCCACTGCGGACAGGAAGCCGAAGCCGCCGACCTGTTCGACACGCTCGCCGCCCAATCTCCGCCGGGTTCTCCGCAGGAGCGCCTTTACCGCGACCGGGCGAAGGCGCTGCGAGGGAGGTGATCCGTCTTGTCGCAGAATCGAGCCGCGAACTGGAGCGCGCACTTGTAACCCCGTTGCAGATATTCCCCGAATTCCTCTTCGGCCGGTGAAAATGTCAATGGCTGCGGCATCACCCAGTGCAGTGCCTCACACATACTGCATCGTATCCATGTCAGAGCAGCGCCCGTAAGGAAGCGGTCTTGCCACTCAAATGCCCGTGCGCTTCCTTACCAACGAATTGCATGAATCGAAAACGACAACCTTCGTACCACTTGAATCCGATTGCGGGCGGATGCGCGTGTCCCGGAGGGACATCCGAGAGTAGCCCAGCCATTCATGGCTGGGTGAACCGCCAGCGTTGAGTTGGAGTCCCGGAGGGACGACTGAAATCCCGTGGGCAAGTGTCAGCCGTCCCTCCGGGACGTGGGAAATCAGGGCCGTCACAACCCCAGCGATGAATCGCTGGGCTATTTTCGTCCGTCCCTCCGGGACGAAAACGTCGATTTCACCGGGGTGAAAGGCCTTATCATGCAATTCCTTGTTACGGTCGCGGCTCTGAGAAGAAGCAATTCCCATAAGCCGCTGCACTAGCGTCCGGATTCGACAAACTGCTCCGCGAAATACCGGGCGGTCAGCGGCTCTCCCGTGGCGCGTTTTGTGAGTTCGTTCCAAGAGTACAGATTCCCCGGGCCGAAGACTTCCTTCTTGAGATAATCGCCGGCCTTGGGTTCGCTGAAGAAGCAGGAATTCCCGCGAGCAGACTGCGCGGGCGACGACGGTCCCAGGACTTTTGTTGCAATCGTGTGGCGCACCTGCGCCGCGAAGAGGTCGCCCATCAGGTAACTGTGGTAATACACCGGCTCGGTGAGGATGTGGACCTTGGCGGCGTAGTCGGGGCGGTTTATGGTTTCCGGCGGGGGCAAGAGTTGATACTTCGCCTTCAGATCCCACCAGAGCTTGCCCAGATCCTGATCGGGATTTCCGTACAGCCCCTGCTCGAAGCGCACCATCACCTGCGTCCAGCGCGCGAACATCAGCTTCTCCGTTCGCAGCGTCCGCGCCGCCGCCTTCCCGGCCGCTTCCGCCTCCTTCGGATCGAGCTTGCGCACGCGGGTCAGGAAGTCGGCGTTCTTGACCATCGCGCCGAACATCATGGCGATCCCCTCGGTGGTGATGCTGTGCGACGCCTCGCGCAGGAGGAAGGGCATGTCGCGGTTGATGTACTTGTCGTACACGGCGTGGCCGATCTCGTGCAGCGTGGTGTCGGCCCAGTAGAGGTTGGGCTGGATGTTGCAGAGCACGCGGATGTCGCCTTCGCGGTCGATGTCGGTGCAGAAGGCGTGCGGGCTTTTGCCTTTCTTTTCCAGCAGGTCGCTGCGGGCGAAGATGTCCTCGCACTCGAAGCCGAAGCTCTGGTAGTAGTGCCGCGTGAGCGCGACGATGTCCACGTCCTGGTATAAGGCGTCGAGGTCGGCCCCTTCCATCTCCGGCGCTTCCTGGAAGAAGAGATCGCCGAAGTGCCACGGGCGAAGCTCCGCCGGCGCGATCTCGAACTTCGCGGCACGGGCGGCGTCGATCTGCTTTTTCACTTCCGCGAAGGGCGCGGCGGTGAGCTGGTCCAGTTCATCGAAAAGCTTGAGGAACTCCGTCTCGTCGATCTCCTGAAGGCTGAGCTTCATGGCGAAAAAATCGCGGAAGCCCAGCTCGCGCGCGACGCGGTTGCGCAGCGTCACCAGTTGCTTAAGCCCCGGCGACGCCTTCGCGCCCACGTCCATGTACGCCTTCCACGCGGCCTCGGCCTGCTTGGAGTCCGTCGTCGAGCCGAGGATTTCGCGGATGTCGTTCTCGCTGACGTCCTTGTCGCCGATGCGTCCGCGGTGGGTGTTGAACGTCTGCTCGACGGCGGTCTGGATTTCGACGATTTGCTTTTGCAGCTCGGGGTCGGCCTGACCGGGCAGGAAGTTGCGGAACATGATGTCGATCATGCGGCGCTCGGCGGGATCCGTCACGGTCCCGGCGTCGCGCAGCGCCTTGATGCGTTTGAACAGTTCGCGGTCGCTGTGCAGCTCGACCAGCGCGAGGTCGCACTTTTTCTTCTCCTCGAACGCGGCATCCGATCCGGTGGTGCTCGCCTCCCACCAAGCGCGGTTGGCGGCGACAAGCAGAGGCTGGTAGCGGCCGATGTAGGTTTGGTACACGTTTTCGAATGGCTCCTTGCGGGCGCGGGCGGATGCGGCGTGCGTGGCTGCAAGGCAGACCACGGCAACGAGGCCAGCCGTCCGGCCGACCCAGGCGCCGGTCCGGGCGCGCCGGCGCGAAACGACGAAGGAGTCTGCGACCGCGGATCCGTCATGCAAGGTCACGTCACACCTCAATTCAGCACCAGGAAACCGGAACATGTGCCAAGCGGAACGCGTTGAACAAGCTAATGCAGGCCCCCGAAAATTTCGCAGCGTTCAATCTTGGGGGGCGGGCTTGGGGGGCGGGCGTCCTCGCCCGCCGGCGGGCCAGAGGCCCGCCCCCTCCGTTTCGAATACGTTGCAGTTTCAAAGAGGCCGTACACTAAGCGGTGAGCACGCCGTCGGCAAACAGCTCCATGACGACTCGAGGCGCCGGCGTGGGGCGACTGCATTCGGGTTTCATATCCGGGTGGCGCGGTTCGGCGCACTCGCCAGGCGGTGGCAAGTGGGCAACCCGGGCGCGGTCGTGCCCCTTGCGGGACCGCTGCCGCGCACCCGTGCCGCCTGTTCTCAACAGGCCGTCAAGGCATTCCAGAAGCTGCCCGCGTCGCTTCCCTACGGGCAGTCCACCACGAGGGCGTCCTTGCAGCCGGCGGGCACGTCGAGGGTGACGGTCTGCGCGCCGGTCAGGCCGGTGCGAACGAGCTTGGCTTTGTGGCCCAGCGCGCCGCGCTCCAGCGGGGCGCGGAAGCTGACGCCGTTGACGCCGAAGACGACCGCGTCACCGGAGTACGTGCCGTCCACCATCTTGAGGATGATCTTCAGTTCGCCGCCGGAGCAGGAGGCCTTGAACTTGCTGATCTGCTCGCAGGGGATTGGCGCGCCGCTCACCTCGGGATCGACCGCGGCCGCGGCGAGGTCGATGCGCCCGTAGCCGTAGATGCGGTCAAACCCCGGATCGCCCAGATCGACGGCCGTGCGGCGCAAGACGTCCGTCATCTGGTCCACGGACAGGGCCGGGTTGAGCGAATACAAGATCGCCACGGCGCCGGCGACGTGCGGCGAGGCCATCGACGTTCCGGTGATGGTCGCATACTGGTCCGCGCCAGGGATGTAAGTGGAGAGGATGTCCACGCCCGGCGCGCCGACGTCGAGATAGTCGCCGCGGTTGGAGCTGGAGTAGCGGTTGTCGTTGCGGTTCGTGCCCATGACGGCGATGACGGAATCGTAGGCCGCAGGGTAGTAGAGCTCCTCTGAGCTGCCGTTGCCGCAGGCCGCGACGAACGTCACGTCGTTGTCGTACGCGTATTGAGCCGCCTCGCCCATGCCGTCCGTGCCGCCGTATCCGCCGCCGGAGTAGTTGATGACGTCCGCGCCGTTGTCCACGGCGTAGTACACGGCCAGCTCGATCGCCTCCCACGTTCCGTTGCCGGCGTCACTGAAGACCTTAAGCGGCATGACAGACACGTTGCCGGCGACGCCCGCGATGCCCAGCCCGTTGGACAGGCGGGCGGCGGCGATGCCGGTGACGTGCGTGCCGTGCCCCTGGCCGTCGAAGGGCAGCTTGTCGCTGTAGTAGAAGTCCCAGCCGGTCGTGTCGTCCACGAAGCCGTTGCCGTCGTCGTCGATGTCGTTGTTGGGGATCTCGTCGGGGTTGTGCCAGACGAGGTTTTCCTGAAGGTCTTCATGCACGAAGTTGAGGCCCGTGTCGGCGACGGCGAGGACCACGTGGTTGCTCCCGCCCGCGGTGAGGTTCCAGACGGTTTCGCAGCCGATCTTCGCGGGACCGTACTGCGAGCCGTAGCGCGTGTCGCTGGGCGAAAGCGCCATTTCGGTGATGCCGTTCGGCTCGGCCCAGACGACGCCGGGGAGTTGCGCGATTCGCTTTGCCACTTCAACCACGTCCGCAGCGGGATCGACGAAGACCTTGCGACGAAGCGCCAGCGGATGCGCGCCGGCGCGGATCTTCGCATTCCTTCCTGCGGCGGCAGCGTGCATCGGATACTCGACCCACTCCTGGATTTCCGGCACGGATGCGGCGATCGACGCCAGACCCGCGGGCGTGGGCGCGGTGCCGAGGCGGACGAGCACTTCGCCGGGAATCGGCTGGAACGCACGGGTTTGAGCCTGCGCGCCGCGGAGGATGCGCGCGTCGCCGTTGCCGGAAGGCCTTGGCGATGCCCACAGCGCGGTGGACGCAGACGCAAACATCAGCAAGGCCGCGACCGACGTGATGCGCTTCAACATGAAACCCCTCCTGCCCGCAAGTGCCAAGACCGGCACAGGCTCGAAACCTGCGCCACACCCTGAATCTGGAACCGGAACCACGCGACCGGCCAAAGGTCCACGCGCGGCGCGGACTCGCCCAACAGGCCGATCAACCGTGAAGCCCCTCCGGCGCCTCCCCTGATGTCACATCATAGGCGCGACCCAGACCGAGAGAACAGGGCCGATATTGGCGGGAGGCAGGATGGAGTGACACGCATGCCGGTTGCGCTTTTTGTGCATGGAATCCGGACTTGGGAGCTTTGGAATCAGGCTGTTGCCAGGAAGGAAACCAGCATGTGCGGGGTAGCGGGCAGGGTGAGAAGCGGCAGAGGGGCCGCGTCACCCGCTTCATCCCAGCGCTGAGAGAGCGCCCGTCGTGCGGCGAAGGGGCTTTTATTCGCCGCACATCATGCGGCGAAAAACTTGCCGTTGCGGCGAATGCGCGGTACAATCACCGCAATATATGCGGAGAAACATGGCATTCATCCACAAAAAGACCGGCTGGCCGGAGTTCACCTGGGACGGCGAAGCGCTCGCCGGACCACTGGCGGCCGTGCGGCACAAGCAGGGCCGGCTGCTGGGGAGAATGGAGGCGCTCGGGTTCGACCTGCGGGCCGAGGCCAGACTTGCCGTTTTGACCAGCGACGTGGTTAAGTCTTCCGCCATTGAAGGCGAGAAGCTGAACCCGGACGAAGTCCGCTCCTCGATCGCGCGGCGGCTGGGACTCGACGTGGCGGGCCTGCCGAAGGCGGGCCGGGATGTTGAGGGCGTCGTGGAGATGATGCTGGACGGCACGCGGAATTTCGAGAAACCTCTCACGAAGAAGCGTCTCTTCGACTGGCACGCGACGTTGTTTTCGACGGGCCGGGGCGGGATGAGCCGGATCACGGTCGGAACCTGGCGTACAAAGGAAGCGGGTCCGATGCAGGTCGTCTCAGGACCGATGGGCCAGGAAAAGGTGCATTTCGAGGCGCCGGCGTCGGACCGTCTCGAAGCGGAAATGTCCCGTTTTATCAAGTGGTTCAATGCACCGGCATCGGTTGACCCGGTTCTGAAAGCCGGGATCTCGCACTTCTGGTTCGTGACGATCCACCCGTTCCAGGACGGCAACGGGCGCATCGCTCGCGCCATCGCGGACATGGCGCTGGCGCGCGCCGACGGCACGAAGGACCGTTTCTACAGCATGTCGTCGCAGATTGAGGCGGAGCGGAAAGACTACTACCTGCGGCTGGAGGCGGCGCAGCGCGGGGGCTTGAACATCACGGGCTGGCTGGAGTGGTTCCTCGGCTGCCTCGACCGGGCCATCGGCGGCGCGGACGGGACGCTCGGCACCGTGCTGAATAAGGCCCGGCTGTGGCAGCACATCAACCGGCGTCCGGTCAACGAGCGGCAGCGTCTGGTCATCAACCGGATTCTGAACGGATTCAATGGGTTCCTCTCAACCTCGAAATACGCGAAGCTGGCCAAGTGCTCGACGGATACGGCCCTGCGCGACATCCGGGAACTGCTGGAGCGCGGCATCCTGGTTCAGAACCCCGGCGGCGGCCGCAGCACGAGCTACCGGCTCGGCGAGCCGGATGGCGTCGACCTGCCTGAACGCGATGCCGAAGCCGATCGGCCTTGAAACTCGTGAAGGAAATCGGCGAGGCGGGATTTGACACATATCGCGCGGCCAAGGCCTCGAATTGGGAGCCTGCCCGGTTAGAGCAGTCTTCGATTTCGTGTGGCCTCGATTCTGAAGCTGAGGGCGCCTTCCTGGCGGCGAATCCGCGCAGACGGAAGTCCGCGGCTCGCTACCCGAATACTGAGTTTGCTCTAGAACGCAAGCTCTGCCGCCCTCCCTCCCAAGGAGGGGTGTGCCCAGAAATTCGGGCACAGCACTTACCTCCTTGGGCCGACCGGGTTTGCAGGGGCCCCATCGGGGTTCGGCGCCTCGGTCGTGCCGACCCGCCGCAGCGAATGGCCGGCTTGGCCGAATGAACGTGCATGCCGGGCGTTGGTTTGATCCCCGCAGGGGATCCACATGCGTAGCCGTGGGCGCAGCCCACGCGATGCGACGCACGATTGAATTCAACCCCGCGAGGGGTTGTACGTCGGGCCGCGTGGCCGTGTGCAGACGGGAGCCGATGGTACGACTCCGCCGGGGTCGAATGACCTTAAGCCACGGCGACCCTGGGTTTCACCCACGGCTTCTATGAGCGTCCCTCGCCTGTCAATGCGTTCTCGTCGGAGAGCCGGCTCATTCTTCTATCCGAGCATCACCGCTTGCGCGGCTGGCCCAAGTGGGTGTTTCGAGCACGATGTGGACAGCCCCATCTAT
>CAZGJA010000007.1:0-29873 GCA_964526695.1 uncultured Phycisphaeraceae bacterium | reverse complement strand
CGGACGCCACAATCCACAAATCGCCCTGCGCTTCCAACTCTCGACGCCCCATCGCCATCGCCGTCCTCCATGACCCGCCTTCGACACGCCCTTCTCCGATCATTATACTTCATGTGTCAAGAGGACTTTTGCCACGGGCTGTTAACGGAAACGGCCCCGGCGCAAGCGCCAGAGCGGCTCTTGACTCGCAACTCCGTAACTTGGGTTAGGCGGACACGGTAAGCCGCCCCAGGCGGTCATGCTCACGGATACACCGGTCGCGCCCGGTACACCCGCGTCGATCGCTGCCCCTGGCCATTTTCGGCAAGGACCGCGAAAACCGCTTCCCTCGCGTTGTTCATCGCCTGCGAACTGATGCGCACGCCCAGAACGGTGAGACCGTCGAGCACGTCCGACTGCTTCACAAGGGTGATCTGGGACGCGCCGTCCGTCAGGCGAAGCTCCTTTCCCCAGCCGCCCGCCCCGCCCTGCTGGCGCAGGTATAGCGCCTCGTCGTTGTTATTGAGGGTCACGTCGCAGTCGTATGCTTCCGTGCCCAACACGCGCTGGCTCACGCCGTCTGAAAACACGAGGTCCTTCGGATCGAAAACGGAAACAAAGGCCACGTGGTGTCGATCGTTGGCGGCAAGCCGCCGTGTGTAGTAGTTCGTCACTTGCTGAATATTGAAGAAGATATAGTCGCCGTAGTCCGGATCCGGCGGGGGGTCGCCGACAATTCCCACGACGACCTGCGTGCCATTCGAGAGCGATCGCGTGTGTACACTGAGATCGGATAGGGTCAACACCGGGCCCGTCGGGATCGAGGAACTGAACAGCGACGCCGGAAACGGTTCGCGAAAACCGTCCAACGTGTGAATGTCGCCCGATCCGTCGCCCACAAACGCTCCCTCCAGATTTGGGCCTTCCGCCGTGAAGATCACCCGGCCGCCCGCACCGGGAGTCCCTGTGATATTGATGAACTCGAACGGCTGCCCCGACATGTCCGCAATCGCGGTGAACTCCTGAAGATCTTCCGCATTCTGATTCGGCGCCGCGCGGAGGAGCTCCCAGGATCGGTTGCCGTCTCTGCGCCCGAGAACGAATACTTCCCCAGCCGCGCCTAATCGAACGCTCGTGGGATCCCAACTGGAATTGACGAAATCTCCTCTGTTGACCCGCTGGATGGATCGCCCATGCGCCCGCAAGTCGATGGTCTCCTCGGTCTGGACCACAATGTGCCCCGCGTCGTTGATAAAGGGCAGTTCGCGCGCGTCAGGCTCCACCAGCGTGATCGCAAAGACCAAATCCTGCGGCAAGGGACTTTCGCATTCATCCGGCACGCCGTTCCCGTTGCCGTCCTCGCTGGCGCCGTCACGGATGTCGCACTCGTCGGCCACCGCGTTGAAATTGCAATCGGCCTCGCATTCGTCGGGATAGGCGTTGCCGTTGCAGTCAGGCGACGTGGCATTTTCGACGTCGCAACGATCGGGAACGCCGTTGAAGTTGCAGTCGGCGTCGCACTCGTCCGGAACGCCATTGCCATTGCAGTCCGTTGATCCGCCGCCGTTGACGTCGCAGTCGTCGGGCACGCCGTTGTCGTTGCAGTCCGTTTCGCATTCGTCAGGAATGAGATTCCCATTGCAGTCCCGCGACGTGCCGTCGAGTACGTCGCACTCGTCGGGGACGCCGTTTCCGTTGCAGTCCGGACTCGTGCCGTTGGAGACGTCCAGGTCATCAGGAATCCCATTGTGATTGCAGTCCTCGCATTCATCGGGCAATCCACTCCCGTTCAGGTCCGTGCTGGTCCCCTCCAGAATATCGCACTCATCCGGTATCTGGTTGTCGTTGCAATCCGGCGCGCCGACGGCGGCGCCGGGCACGAGGTTGATGGGCTGCGACAGTCCATCGGCGAGGACCACTTCCGCACCGCTTCCGTCCAGATTGCAGCGCTGGAGGTTGTTATCCGAGCGATCACACCAATAGATCTTCCCCTCCTCGGGCAAGACAACCAGTCCTTGCGCCGTTTTCCCGACGTCGGCGACCCGTTCCTCTCCCGTGCCGTCGAGGTTCATGCGACGAATGGCCCCCAGGGAGCCGTTGTCGTTAATCCAATAGACCTTGCGGGCGATCAGATCGAGGCTGATCGGCGCATGCAGATTGGATTGCGAGTCGCCCAGATTCTCCAGTCCCGTTCCGTCGAGATTGGCCCGCCGCACGCGCGGCGCGCTAAGATCGGTGAAGTACATTTTCCCGCCGGAAACGTCCAACGCGAGACCCGCGGGCGTGCCGAGGCCGGATATCAGCATCTCGGGCTCGCGCGTTGCGAGGTCGGCTCGCCAGATGCGGCCGGCTTCGTCACACCAGTACAAATGCCCCAGTCCATCGACGGCCATTCCACGAGGTCGGCCTGCGTTGACAATGACCGTCTCGTCGGCGAATCCTCCCAAGTCGGTGCGGTAAATCGCCGTATCCGGATGGCCGCGGGTGAAATAAATCCAGCCGCCGTCCACGTCCGCCAGAGTATAGTAGAGCTGACTGTATCCCGTCACCGCGTCTTCAAGTTTCGTGCCGTCCAAGTTGGCGCGCTGCACCACGGACGTGCCTGTTGAGACCCAGTAAAGCTGCGTCGGCCGATACGTCGCCACGTCGCATTCGTCCGGAACGGCGTTTGCATTGCAGTCGTCGCTGCGGCCCTCGGCCAGGTCGCATTCGTCCGGCAGCCCGTTGCCATTGCAATCACGGCTGGTTCCATTGGCAATGTCTTCCGCATCCGGAACTCCGTTGTTGTTGCAGTCGCCGCACTCGTCGGGAATGCCGTCGCCGTTCGAGTCAGAGCTGGTTCCTTCGTTGATGTCGCACTCATCGGGCACCCCGTTGTGATTGCAGTCCAGCTCCGGATCGCCGTTGCATTCCGGAACTTGTTCCATGCGACCACCGTTCGGAACGATGGTGGCGCCGTTGTCGATGAGCGTGCGGTAGTAGAGGTTCAAGCCGTTGAGATTGAGAGTGGTTCCGGCATCGAGGACCAGCGTGTTGACATAGACCGCCTCCGCGCCGGGGCTGGAGTCGTGCAGATCCTCGAGCCGCAGCAGAATCCGCGTTGGTCCCACCCGGACGGCGCCGAAGGCGAAGTTGTCAACGTACCCGCGACTGAAGGCGCCCCGGTCTTCGCCGGCCGCCTCGAAGGGTTCGGTTCGCCCGTTGCCGCCGTCGAATTGAAGCGTCGTTTCCAGCGTTTTCCATGAGGTTCGCTGCGTGGAGGCGTTCTTGAACAGGCGCGTGATGTGCCATGTGGACGCCGTCCCGCGATCGTCCATGCTCGCGGCGGCTTCAAGGTGCAATTCCCGCAAATCGACTGCAGCGCCGTCCGTCCAGATTTGTCCGCCGTTGCCCAGCAGGCGCCGGCCCAGGGTGACGGTGGATCGTTCTATTCCCACCATGCCCGCGTTGATCAGGTCCGTGTTGACGGTCAAAGAGGCGTCGGCCATGGTCAGCGCCCCCGCCGCGCGAATCTCGACGAGGTTGCTGTCGAGCGACGCTCCATCGGAAACAAGGGCCTCGCCGGAGGAGGTCAGCCCGTATCCGACATACAGCGCATTGCCGATGTTCGCCCGCGTGCCTTCACCCTCCAGCATGAACGCGCCGTAACCCAGGAAACCCACAAAAACATCGTGCGCCGTCGAATGCTCCGCCCCCGCGGTTGTTCGCACGGCGCCGTAGCTGGCTTCGTAGCGACCGATGAGCAGATCCTGGCCGACGCTCATCGAACTGCCCTCGCCCATGATCTCCATGCTTCCTCTGCCGTAGACGCCCACGCGGATGTCGATGGTGTCATCCGCGTCGAAGGCGGCGCCGTCGGACACCTCGACGACCGCGCTGTGCCACGGCTGGTCGCCGACGTAGAACTCGGCGGAACCATGAACTTCGAAGCGGGTGCCCGCGTTCTGGATGCTGAGGTCCGCCCCCTCGTTGCCGCCCAGTCGAACGGCCTGTTGACGAATATTGACCGTGGCCGCGTTGCGCACCGTCCACGTGCTCAAACCGTACACGGAACCGAGCGTAATCAGGTCGCTCTGGAGCACGTCCATAGAGGCCGCGTCCACGATGAACTCGCCCGGACCGCCGTTCTGATCGCCGATGGCCATCCCCGACGATTGCCGCAGATGCGCGCCATCGCGCAACTCGAACCTGGACAGCCCAGAGTTGGGACCGCCCATCCAGAGGTGATGGCCGGCGTCGAAAAGCGTGGTCGGTCCTTCAACCGTCAGCATCGCCGATGTGTTCTGTCCAAGGAAGAAAGGACCGGCGCCGGTCGTGATAAGCGTGCCGTCGCTGATGAGCATTGTGCCATCGACGTACACCCAGCCATCCAGCGTGAGCGATCCGCCTGCCAAAGCATCAAGCCGCCCGGAAGCGGCGCCTTCATCCAGTACGCGCAGGCCATCCGGCGAGGAGACAAAAGCGGCACCGGCGCCCGTCGCGGTCAGTGTGGCGCCGTCATGCAGCGTGAGCGGACCTTCCAAGTGCTGCAGTGTCTCGCCGGTAATGCGAATCTCGCTGGTCGCCCCGACGGAGACAGGACCGGTCAAGTCGCCGCCGAACTGCGTTTCGAGCGTGAAGGGTTCGCCCTCCAATCCCAATGTTATATCCGCGGCCAACAACTCGTGAAACCGGTAGTTGAAACCCAGTGACCCGCGCGAGCCGTTTACGCGATCCACATCGTAATCGTTGTCCACGACGACACGCCCGCCGTTATCGATGCGGACGCGGTCCTGCGGCAACATGGGCACGCCGGGGGGATCCCAACTGGCGGCATTCCCCCAGTCATTCAGATCATCGGCCCAGCGATAGTCGTCGCCGGGTCCAACTCTCAAGTTTGCGCCAGTGATCACACTTGCGCATCCGTCATTCACGACGACACTGTAGCGCCCGCGCTGATCTTGCGTGGCGTTGACAATTGTGAGAATCGCCCCCGTCTCACCCGGCAGGTCGGCGCCGTTAAATCGCCATTGATAAACAAGTTGCCGCGAGGATTCGGCCACGACACTGAACGCGGCCTGTCCGCCCTCCGCAATCGCCAGGCTGGCCGGATGCGCGCGAATCAGCGGTTCCCCGGTGCAAGGTCCGGGCAGCGTCGCATACGACGCCGCGTGATCCGCCAGGTCCACGTCACCGTCGTCGTCGGCGTCAAAGGCGAGCCGGCATGAGTCTGACGGGGCCTCGTATTCCGGTTCGCCCAAGTCGCCTGAAAAACAGTTGGAGAAACCTCGAAAATCCGCCAGATCGAAATCGCCGTCCGCTTCGCCGTCTCCGACCGATCCCACAAGAAACAGCCCGCTGCGGCCATCCGCCAACTCCGCATGAAAGCACACGCGGGAGCGCCCGTCCGTCTGAGGCGAGAGAAGCGATGTGAAGACCGTTTGCTCGAATGCGTCGCCGATCTCGACGAGTTTCCGAAGCGTCGCCTCGTCAGCGCGATAAACCGAGCCGACCGCGGCCGTTCCCAGGAACACCGCCTCACGTCGATTATTGGTTTCAACCCGTGTGTCGAGGGCCGTCAGCCCGTCAAAGCCGCTGGCCAGTCGCTCCTGCTCTCCGTCGGCGCGAACTCTGAACACTCCATTTGCGGCGAACGGATCCGCGGCATCGAAGTGCATCACGACATAATCATCGAGAACGTTGGCCGCCGGTTCGCAGACGTCGTAGGCGCACTCCAATGTGCGAACAAGCTCGACGTTGCCGGGCGCGTCGGCGCGATAGGCCGCGCTGGTGCCATTCTGCTCCAAAGCATGGAAATAGACATGACCCAGGTCGTTGACCGTGACGGAGTCCGCCAGATCCGCCAGCCCGGCAGCATCGCGATCCACGAAGACTTCGGCTTCACCATTGTGAACCATGTAAACGGCGACCGAGGCGTCGCCGCGCGCCGTAAATGCAATGTCGCCGACGGCGTTGACGGAGGGCGCGGCAGGGGCGAGGCCCATAGCATCTCCGTCAAAGACCTCGGTCCAGCCCTGATCGTCGTACATCATCACTGAGGGGCGCAGCCTTCCCGGCAAATACACGGTTGCGGCGAGCTTCCCGAAATCATTGACCGCAACCGCCGTGATGCTCTCTAAGAACTCGCCGTCGCCTGCCCGTGCCACTTCATGGAAGGAGAGACCGTCCCACAGGAACATCGCAGTCACGTTCGGCTCGCTCGATCGCGAACCGAGAAACACCAGGCCGACCTCCGAAAGATCGAGGTTGGGCTGAATGGACTCCAAGAACAAAGGCGATTCTCCAGTCAGCAGCACAGGCCTGACAAAGGTGCGCGGCTCATCGGCCCTGGAGAAAGCCCCCCATGCGACGATGACCAGAATCGCAATCTTGTTCGCTTGCATCGAAACGCCTCCATTCCAATCCACGGGTGCGTCTCCGCGGACCTATGCCGCCCCACCCCATGTCGTTGCTCTTGGCTTGCCACATCCGCGGATTTCGGGTCGCCGCATCCGCGCAGGGAGGATATCCCCGCATACGCGTGTCATGGGCAGTCCGGGAGCGTATCGCCTTCGCCCGTGAACCGCTGCATGAACGCATTCACGTCCTGCAAGTCCACTCGACAATCGCCGTTGAAATCGAAGATCGCGCATTCGGCCTGCCGGCCCGCCGCGGGGCCGGCCATGCATGCGCTCAGCGACGCCCAGTCCTCAAGGTCCAGGCGGCAATCGCCATTGCCGTCCTGCGGCGATTTTCGGGTGGCGACAAAAAGTGAAACCGACTGGTCCGCCAGCCGAGCGACAAACAACACCTGGCCCTTGCCGTTCACTGCGACATCCACATCACTCCCATCACGAACCGCAAGAACTTCTTTCCCGCGGATGCGCGACAAGCCGCTAACGGCCACGGGTTCCTCGTTGAGGAAGACGCCTTCTTCATCGCCTGTGATCAGCGCCGTGAAAGCGATGTCGTCCCGGTCGTTGGGCATCTGCGACGTCAATCCGAGGATCGGCAAGCCGGCGATCGTGTCGCCGACGCCTCGCACAAAGGCCGGCGGTGCGCCCTCAACGTCGGAAAGAAACAGGTTGCCGTCCGACAGAAATGCAACGGCGCCCCCTGAATTCCGCCGCGGCGGCTGGATATCGTCCAACGTGCGACCATCGATCACGTCACCGACGCGGGCAATCACGCCGTGGGGGGTGAGAATGGCATCAAGGCCGTTGCGGTCGGAGGCCATGAACACAGGTACGCCATCGGGACCGTAGGCGCCCCAGGGCGTTGGCGAAATGCGCTCAATGGCAAACCCCTCCACACGATCGCCCTCGCCGATGACCCTCGTCAGCTCGGCGGTCTGGGAATCGACGTGCAGCAGCGCCGCGCGGTCGGCTTCCGTAATGCGTCCGTGGACGAGGAAGTTCCCCGCGTGGTCCACGTCGACGTAGTCGGTGCGTTCAAAGGCATGGATGACGGCGGGCGCTTCGCTCTGTCCCTCGGCCTTCTTCTGCACCAGCGGTCGCCCGTCATGGAAAACGATGGGACCGACCCCTCGCACCGGCAGCCACATCAGTTCGGTTCCACCGGGCGTCACTCGCGGAGCAAAAGCGGTCCCCGTCGAGAAATCGATCACCAGTTCGCCCACGCGGGATCCCTGGGCAAGAACGCGAAAGGCGCCCTCTCCCATTTCCCGGACCACAAGCTGTTCGTCCGGTGTGTCATTGGCGGTGAAGCTGACCCGCCCGGCGCCGTCCATCCGCACATCGCCGATGGAGAGGATCGGCCGACCGGGCAGCACCTCGCCGTCCTGAATGACGACGAAGTTGCCGTCCTCCTGTTCAATGAACTGCGCCGGCGCTCCCGTCCGCGAGACGAAACGAACTCGACCCGATTCGGCAAGGCGCCAATCATCGATGGATCCGACGGCGACGCCTCCGATGGACTCCCCCACCGAGGCGACTTTATGGAAGACATAAGGGTGGTTCGAATGACCTGTCGGTTCCCCCAGAATCAGGCTGGTTCCAGAGGCTTCCAGCTCGGCCAGCAGAAGCAACTGATCGGCCTTGTTGTACCTTAAGGCCACGGGCGAAATGGCCGAAAGACGCTCCCCATCCACGACGTCGACGCCTTCGATCAGCACCGGCGCCCCCTCGGCGACCACGGCGCGGGCGGTGCTTTGCTCGTCGAGCGCCAGCCTGCCGAGGTAGGCGACGCTGCGATCCTGCTGCTGCCAGAACGTGTCCACGGATTGCAGCTCATAGCCGGCATCGGCGTCGCCCGTGCTCAGAACGGAAGTGACCGTGTGCGAGCCGGCGTCGATCAGCGCGAGCGCGTGCGAGTCGTCAGCGCCCTGCCGGAGATAGGCCGTGAAGGTTCCATCGTTGCGGACGGTGAAGGAGTGCAGCGCGCTTAAGTCCGTGACGACGATCGGCGCCACAGCGCCGCCCGTGTCTTCCTGCATCAGCAGGACGGCGTCCACAAAAGCGCAGTCTCCATGTTCGGCGGTGCCGGCCAGCAGGAACACGCGGCCTGATGCGTCCACGCGTGGCGGCGTCTGAAGATCCGTCAGGGTCTGCCCCCCATACGACCGCCCCGGCAGCAGGGACGCGAACACGCCCGGCGCGGTTTCAATGAACACGCCGACGCCGGACGAAGTGCCCGCGCGAAACGCAATGCTCCCATCGCCGCCGATGCGGAAATCGCCCAGCGAGTTGATCATCGCCCCGCCGATGGTGTCGCCTTCCGCCACCACCCGCCGGAACGCGAAGGGCGGCCCGCCGGAAACGTCCGCGACATAGATCGAGCGCGAGCCCGCGGCCGGTCGAGCGATCAGGGCCAGCGTCCCGTCGTCACCCAGTCGGACGACGTTCGTGTCGCACTGCACCACCACTGAACCATCCAGAACCGTTTCCTGCTCCAGGACGGCCACGCCGCCATCGATGTAAACGCCCGCTCGTCCATCCTCCAGGCGAAGCCCCGCCGCCAGATTCTGCGTCTGGTTCATCGAACCGAATTCGACCGCGGACACGACGCCCTCCGCGACGACGTCGCCGGCGCCGAGAAGGCGCTGCGTCGGCGTGAACAAGCCATCGCCGCCGCCTTCGATTTCGGCATGAAACATGATCAGCCCATTGTCGAGAATCTGCGGAGAGATGGGCGTGTGGATCTTCCATCCGTCGATGATCTGTCCATCCTCTGCAACGCGACGCTCCTGGGTGACGATCCGCAGGATCTCGCCGTCGCGCACGGCGGCGACGACCGAGCCGGAGGCATCAAGCCCGCGCTCTTCGAGGCCGGTCACCTGAAAATCCACGGGGCGGACGGCCGGCAGCGTCTGACCTGTGTGTGCCAGGCGCGCGTTGGGCACGCGGAAGACGCCGTTGCCGGACCGGCCTTCGTCGTCCACGTACGAGGCCACGTAGGTGATCTTGTTGCCGTCGCTGATTTGCGGGTGATCGAACGTCAGCACGGTGAAGACGTCGACGCGGTCGCCCGACTTGACGTAGGGTCCGAAGCTGCCCTGGACGGATTCAGCCGTTCCATCCTCGGACACGGCGACGACCACGGAGTCGCCGTCGTTGTTGACGAATCCGCCCTCGGCGGGGCTGGTGCGGAAGGAACCCACCCGGTGACCGTTGCCCATCGGATCGCCGAGCTTCGCGGCGGCGCTGAGCGTTCGCAACCGTGGATTGGCCACGAAGAACGTGACCGGGCCGGCGGCTTCCAAGCGTCCCATCGCCGCGAGGTAATCGCCGTCGGCGGCGTCGAAAACCTGATCGTGCAGCTCAGCCACGGTCAGGTCCGCGGTCGCTTCCGGACCTTCCTGCTGGAGCACGGGGCGACCCTCCGCCAGCACGGTCTGACCGCCCTGCGTGAGGGCGACGAACTGATAAGCCGTGCCGTCGGCGGTTTCGCGCGGACAATGCACGAATCCCGAATCAAAATCGAAGACATGGTCATCCACCGTGTCGCCGACGCCGGCGACGCGGCGATAGGTGAACTGACCGTCGGCGCCGGAAGCCACAAAAATCGCCGGCGCGTCGTTCTTGAGCGTGGCGACGAACGCGACGGCGCCGGACGCGATCTTGCGAACGCCGTCCGTGCGAATGTCCTCCACCCGGCGTCCGTCAATGAGCGTCGTCTGCTCGATGGCGACGGGAGCAGTTCCACGAAAAACGCCGACGCGTCCATCGGTCAGCGTCGCGGTGAAGGCGCTCACGCCTGCGGTCATCGAATGGGCATGAAGGGTCTGCACGGTGGAGCCGCCGAGCGCGTCGCCCGTGGCGATGATTTTGCTGGAGGGCGTGAACAGCCCGTTGCCCGAGGCGAAGGTCGCCATGAACACCAGGTTGGATCCGTCGATCTGCGGCGAAGCGAAGTCTGTCAGCGTCTTCCCGCCGATGACTTTGCCGTTGCGCACGGTCGCCGTGCGGTCGTTCATCACCGCGACCCGACCCTCGCCCCGGGCCACGAACGTCTTCGTCTGGCCGTCGGAATGACGCTCATCCGCGGAATCGGTGTCGATGGCCTCGATCCTCCAGCCCGGGAAGTCCGCGCCGTCCAGGAACACCTGCTCCACGGTTTCATCGGCCGCATCCACGCGGAGCAAGCCGTCAAGCTCCTGACCTTCGACGCGCCCGTAAAGCACGAGGTGACCCGCGTCGGAGACGTCGAACATCGCATCCGCAACCCAGCGAGGCAGGCGAATCGGGGCAGTCGCGCCGTTGACCTTGTTCTGTACGAGCGGTTGCCCGTTGCGGAAAATCGTCTCGCCGACTTCGTCGGTGCCCGTCAGGATGGTGACGTTGCCCGCGGCGTCGAACCGGGGAGGCGCCTGCGGTCCGCGGCTGAGGTTGAGCGTGAAGCCGCCGTAAGCATCGCCCGTGCGGAAGACGTCAAAGTCGCCCGGCGCCGCCTCGAGCAGGTAGGCCGTCACCGTGGCGAACAACTCGCTCTGGAGGACGGGCGTTTCATCCATGAACACCACAGGCCCGACGCCGACGGCGTCCGCGAGGATGTACGTCGATTCATCGGCGTCGAACTGCGGCGCCGTGCCGAAGTCCACAACCTTCCACCCGCCGATGAAGTCGTTCTTCGTCCAGGCCAGGAACACCCGGGGCGATTGCTCGATGAACACGCGAGCGGGGTCCGGGTTCACCTGCCGTGAGTACACGGACACCCGTCCCGAAGGCGACAGACGGAAGTCGCTGAGGAAGCCCACCGTAACGCCGTCATGCGACTCGCCATTCTGAATGGCGAATCGGTAGGTGAACGGATTCTGCGTGTCGCCGGTCGGCGTGGCCACGAACAGCGCGTCGGCGCCGTGGGCGTTGGACACGGCCGCAAAGGCCACCTGTCCGGCATCATTGGCGCGCAGCGCGTCGGTGCGCACCGTGTCAATGAGCCAGCCGTCGATGACAGTTTCTTCCTCGATGCACACGATCCGCCCGTTGAAGACCACGGCGTCCTTCGCGCCGGCGATCTCCACCAGGGCCGCGATCCGCCCGTCCGCGATCCTCGAGCCGCAATGGAGCTTGCTGAGGGTGCGCCCGTCCACCAGGTCATTCGTGCCCAGCAGGCGTTGAGTGGGCGAGAAGAGGCTGGTTCCCGTCTGCCCGCCTCCGAGGTCGTAGGCGCCGCGGAACACGAGGTCGCCCCCGGAGGACATCTCCGGGCGGCTGACGTCCGTGAGCATCTTGCCGCCCACGAAATCGAACGCTTTCACAACGACTTCCGACTCGGTGAGGATGGCGGCGTAGGTGCTCTGTCCGATGCGCCCGCGCGCGTGCACGACGGCGTGGCCGGCATCGTCCGCCAGCCGGTCCTCAAACTGCCCGCTGAAGATCTGCTCGACGGTCATGCCCTCGATGACGTCGCCGATCTGAATGGCGGGGGTGAGGGTCCGCCCGCCGCTATCGGCGAACGAGACGCCAAAGGGGTCCGTGATGGCGTCGCGCAGGTAACCGGCGAAGCGACCGGCGCCGGTCACGGTGAAATGCGAGGACTTGGAGATTTCATTGACCTTGAGCGGAGCCACGTCGAGCGCGCTGGTCACGGTTCCGCGAGCGCTGATCCGCCCGTCGTCGCTGAGGTCGAGCCAGTCGACGTCGCCGACGGGGCCCACGCCGGGCAGTTCATCGCCCACCCGGACGACACGGCGATACACGAAGGGCGGGTTGGCGATCCCGCTGTCCTGGGCGACGTAAACGGCCCGCGCGCCGCCCACGCGGGCGACAAATGCGACGTCGCCGGGCTCGTTCAACGCGAAGAACCGGTCGTAGAGCTGCTCCACAGGGGAGCCGTCCAGCACGGTGACGCTCTCCACCGCCACGGCGCGGTCGTTCAGGAAGATGCCCCGCTTGCCATTGGACAGTTGCGCGGTGAACGCCAACTGTCCGGCATGATTCATTTCGAAATAACTCGTCGAGGACAGCGTAAATCCGTCGATCACGTCCCCCGTGCCGACGCGGCGCTGTGTGCGCGAGAAGATGCCGTGTCCGCCGGCGTGCTCCGCCCGCAAGGCCAGCTCGCCGGCATCGTTGATCTCGGCGCGCTGGATGTTGAAGACCGTTCGGCCATCGATCACATCGCCGTTGCGGATGTCGAGGCTGCCGTCCACGACGACGCCGCGGTCGCGGTCCGAAAGCACATACGATCCCGCGGAGTTGACCTGACGACGATGACGCAAGTCCCGGGCCAGCGTGAAACCGCCGCTGCCGTCCACCACGTCCCCGACGGACAGAAGGCGCTCCACCGACTCGTTCTGCGGACGGATGCTGAGAATGGACAGCGGATCCTGCGCGTCCGTCTCCTGCCCTTTCAGCATCGGCTGACCGAAGGGGTCCACGTCGAAGAAGTCATCCGCAAAGTCGTGGAGAATGACGGGCGCGATTTCGACCGGACCGGGCTTCCTGGCCAGCATGAGCCGGTCGTTGACGAACACGGCGCCGCCCTCATCCTGAATGAAGGCCGGCAGGATCTGGTTGCCCGCATGATCGAGGCGCGGGGCATGGACGTCGTCCAGAAGTTGGCCGTCGAGGCGCCGCCCCTCCTCGACGACATGAAACGTCCCGTCCGCCTGTTCGACGAAGGCGGCGAAGTCGCCATGTCCCCCCGCCACGCGGGCCAGAAACGACGCGCGCCCATCCTCGCCAAGCTGGAACGACTCGATGTTGGAGACCGTCAGGTTCTCAATCAGTTCCTGTTCGGAGACGACGCGTCGATACGAAAAGGGCGGCACCAGCGCGTCGGCCGGCGGGCAGCTCGATGCCGCCCCGAACGCTTTGAGGAAGCCCTTTCCGGTCTTGACGTAGAGGGTGCCGTCGTCGCCGATGATCGGCGGAGCCTCGAGATAATCATCAGGGTCGCCAAGCTCGACTTCGAGTTCGAGTGTCCATTCGTGGAACACGCCGGTGTTCCCGGTCGCCCGATCCCTGATGGTCAGCTCCCACGACCCGCCCGTTTTCAGGCCGTCGTAGGCCCGCAGCGGCGACTCGGGCTTGTAGCTCGCGCAGAACCCGTTTTGGCATTGCTCCCCCATGTGAAACGGGGCTTCATCGTCCAGACGCGTGCAGTCGAAGTCGCGGTAGTTCCCGCAGGGCTGAAGGACAAGCTGCACCCTGACGTTCTCATGCATCAACGAGATGTCGAGATCGCCGACTCGCTGATGATCGAGGCGCAGCCGCACATTCACGTCGCGCGCGGTTCCGGCGTCATTAACGCTGATCCGGCTTTCCACGGGCGGCAATCCTTCGTCGATCGGCTCTTCGCGGCCGCTGCGGGTGTACTCATGCTGCTCGACGATTCCGCGGCCCGCGATGCTGAAGCGCCATTGCTCGGATCCGTCGGCGGGTGACAGGGCGATGATCTGTCCGCGCCGCGTTGCGAAAATCACCAGACCGTTGCCGTCGATGATCGCGGGATGGGGTCCGGCGCCGCCCGGCGCGACGAAACGCCACCGTTCAGCGCCCTCTGGGGCGATCGCAAAAACCGCCGCGTCCGTTCCGTTGAATCGACCCGTGAAATACGCGGTCCCGTCGAGGGCGATCGCCGGGGGATCCAAGCTGGCCTCGAAGTTCGGCTCGGCGACGGTCAACGACCAGCGCGGCGAGCCGTCCGGATAGGTCGCAATAAAGGAATTTGGAGTCAGGTTTCGGAAGACCGTCCCGTCTCCCGCCACGGCGGGCGCGCCCGGCGTCGTTTGTGTCAACACGGTCCACAGCACCGTGCCATCCGCCGCGACTTTGGAGAAGTCGCCGACCGTGCTGACGTGAACCGCGCCGTCCAGACCGATGGCCGGGGAGCCTATCATATAAGCCGAAAAACCGGTCGCCCAGATTTCGTCGCAGTCGGGACGAAGCCTCGAAAGCTGGAACTCCTCGTTGACGAACACATCGCCGCTCACATCAAGGGCAGCAGCCGCGCGCACCAGCCGGTGCGAGGCGCAGGCGAGCACCCCGGTGTCCGCGTGCACTTTGACGAAAAGCCCAGAAAGCCCGACAAAGTACCGCCCGTCCTCGCGAACGGCCGGATGGCCCTGCGCGTCCCCGGGGGACAACCAGACCAGCGAGCCGTCCGGCGTGACCGCCGCCAGCGATTCCCCGGTGTTCGTGTAAACCCCCCCGTCCGGGCGGATCACCGGCGAGACGTCGGGAGCGCCAACGCCGAGGAACAACGCCCACGACGCGGATGGCGCAGCCGCAATGACCGCCGTAGTGCGCCCGGTTCGCTGAGCGTCGTGCTGAAGCGTGGACCACGTCAGGGCCGGTCGACGACCGCAAGTGTCCTCGTCGCACGAAGCCTCGACCCCCTTAAAGGTGCCGCCCTGAAGGGTGCAGTCGACTTCGGTGGTTTCGATGCAGGTCAAGTCGATGCAGCAGGCGCCAATGTCATCGCCGCCGCCGCCATCGATGCCCTCGACAGCAGCGTAGAACACCTGATCCTTCCCCGACGGCGCGCCTTGCCACGTGATCCGCTTGCCGTCGATCTTCGGAGCGAAATCGTCGAAGCCGTTGTCGGTGATCTGGTACTCGACGTTATCGAACAGCATCATGATTTCGAAGTCGCCGCCGATGAGGCGAGAAAAGACCACGGCCTCGCCGGATACATCCGGTAGACCATCCCAGGCGGAGTTGTTGGTAAGACGAACGACGCCGCGTTCGGGCGTCCACTTCCAGATTTCCCCCGTGCGAGAGGGGCCGTTGTCGGACTGCCACACGATGGTTCGGCCGTCGGTCTCGGGAAGAACGTCGTTGAACAGGTTGTCCGTCAATCGACGAACGTCCTCGCCGTTCCAGAAAAAAACCTCGTCACCGTCGACAACCCCGTCCGCGTTCACGTACCAGGTCACCAGGTTGTCCTGCACGCTGGGGTCCAGATCCGGGCCGCTTGCCCCCGCGGTGATGAGCTGCTGCTGCTGGCCGTCGCTGTAGAGCAGGCCGTCATCGCCTTGCGAGAGCCAGACCATTCCGTAGCCGCCGACATAAGGGAAGCGGTCGTCGGTCGTGTTGCTGGTCAGCGTGGAGAGGAACCCGTCGTCCCACAGGTAAATCTCATAATCGCCGCCACTGTCCGACTCCCAGACCACTCGGCGTCCACTGATTCGCGGGTAGTATTCGCGGCTGCTCGTCGAGATGACGACCGGCTCAGCATCGCCCTCGGACCACATGAGGATCTGCCAGTTTCCGCTTGACCCCCGCTGCCAGACGTAGGTCGTGCCGGAGACGTGAGGGCTTCGATGACCCTGAGTTCCGGTGGTCAACTGGAAGACCTCCCAGGTCACCTCGGCCCGGGCCGGGTCAGGAAGACAGGTTACGAAGCAGATCAACGCCAACCACAGTTCGACGCGGTGGCTCCGTGGACGGTTCGTTGAAGCCAACCTGCAAGAATGCGTCATCGAGCCCATGATGCCCCCCCCAGGAAATACGGTCACACTTAACGCGCGGATATCCCGCGCGATGGCTGACCTGCTTGGGATCTAGTCGCCCCGGAAGGCGGGGCGCAACCCAATCTGCCTGATTAATATCGAAGGGGCCGCAAAGTCTCGACGCACAAACCGGACGCCTCCACGGAGGAACACAGGGGGTTGGGTGATTCAAACGCCGAGAACAGACTGAACATGTTCATGGAGCCTGTCGGATAGGGAGCCGGTCGGATGGGCAGCTTGTCGGAACGGAAGTCCTGCGCCGCAGCCGATCTGGTTTCGCCGCATCATGAGTTGGGCCTTGTCGTGCTCTTCCTGTGCCTTCTTAAGCGCTTCGTCCAGGACGGAACAGGCTTCGTCCTTGCGGCCTTTGACGCTCAGGATCTGAGCGAGCGTATCGGCCATCTCGGCGTTCTCCCCTTGGCTCAGCTCAACGGCCTTGCGGGCCTGAACGAGGTTGACGTCGCCAGGCGTGCCGGTGCGGAGCGCGGCCTCGGCGAGCGCGTGATAGGAGATGGCGCCGGGCTCAAGCTCGATCAGGCGGGCGGCGACCTTGGCCGCGCCGGCTTCATTGGATGTGCCGATGAGCACCTCGTAGTAGCGCGCGACCTGGCGGGCCACCATTTCACGCAGGACAGACTCCATTTCCTTGCGCCGCTCCTCGCGCATGAAACTCAGGCTCATGCGATGTTGGGAAATCTCGTCCTCGACGGATTCGAGGATGGGGAAGTCCCGGGCAATCTCCGCGTATCGCCGCGCATCGAGCAGTTCGTCGAATACGTAGCGCTTGAGCATGTCGAGCGACGGAGAACCCGGCTGCTCCTTGCGAAGACGGTCGTACAGCTCCAGCGTCCGTGCGCCTTCCTCGAGCTCGCGATTGATGCTGGCGAAGTCCATCACGTCCATGAGCCCGCCGGAAGATCCGGGTTTGGCGAGACGGTCGCGTGCGGCGTCGCGGCGCTTGCGCAGCTCGTCGAGGGCTTTCGGGTATCGCCGCCCGAGGTCGGAGATCTCGCCGAGGAGAAACGACACGCGCACGCCCGCGTAGGGCGGCGAGTGCTTAAGCCCCTCATCGAAGCACCACAAATACTCCTTGAGCGCCTCTTCGTCCTTTCCCATTTCAGCGAGTTTGCCGGCATAGGTCTGCCGGGCCATCGGGTCGTTCTCGCCCCCGGCGGCAAGCTTCTCCTTGGCCCGCGTAAGTGGATCCTTGCCCGAGAGGATGGCCGCGGCTTCCTCCAGGAACTCGTCGGTGTTGAGGGCTCCGACCGCGCGCCCCATTTCCGTTCCATCGGCGCGGAGGAAGAGCAGCGTGGGGTAACCCTCGACGCGGTAGCGGTTCGAGAGGTCCGCTTCCTTTTCGGCGTCGATCCGGATGGCCACGGTGTGCTGCTTCAGCCACGCGATGACTTTTCCGTCCTTGAAGGTGGTCTGTTCCAGGACTTTGCACGGGCCGCACCAGGTGGTGTAGAAGTCGATGAAGAGGAGCTTCTTGTCGGATTGCGCCTTGACGATCGCCTCATTGAAAGAGCCTGGGACAAAGGGCTCCTGCGCCAAACTCCCCTCCGCTGCGGCCATCATCCCACATATACAGGCGAGCTCAACAACACAACCACGGATGATTCGACGTTTCATGTCACGTGTTCCTTCAAAGTCGCACCGAGTGGCGGCATGATCCAAACCGAGCTGCCGGACTATTGCCGTGCGCACACAAAAGGGGGAACTCTGCACGCAAGATTCCCCGGCCCAACTGATCCTGCTGAGGATCAATGCTCATTCTCTTGAACCGCTGAGTCTCTGTACTTGGCCGCGAGGTCCGGTTTGTTCCAAGCCTCGTAGAGCTTGGTCAGGCTTTCCGCGGTGCGCGAATAAAGTAAACTCGGGGAGGTGGATTGCAGTGAAGCGAGAAGGCGGTAGGCTTCGAGAAGCGTCCGTTCCGCCTCGTGAAACGCCCCCTTGTGCAGATGATGCGCGCCAAGCTCCGTTAGCACTTCAACCCTTAACGGCGTACCGCCGGGTGCGGCTTCTTGAAGAAGGAGCGAGGCCTCGTAGAGCATCTCGACGGCCTCTTCATCCTGTTGACGCTGAAAGAGGATTCTCGCCAATGGAAGCAGAAGTTGGGCGCGATCGACGGGAGTGGGTTCGCTTCGTTGTTCGTCATGGAGCAGGGCTTGGCGGTATCCTCGCTCCGCTGCATCCAGGTCTCCACAGTCGAAGCAGATCCGCGCAACGTTTCCGCGCGTGGTAATACTCGCCGGGGGCGTCGCTCCCAGAATCTCCACCTTGATATCGAGCGCCTGCTCGAAGCAGTCCAACGCCATCGAACAGGAATCCGCCTTGAATTGGAGCTGTCCGATCGCTTCCAGGGTTCGGGCAACTTCGATGCTTCGCTCCCCAAGGACCCGGCGACGCGCGTCGAGGGTCTCGATCAGAATCCTCTCTGCTTCAACAGATCGTCCACGCTCCAACAGAAAGACGGCAAAGTTGTGCCGCAGGACCAGATACGTGGGATGTTCGGCTCCCCACGCTCTTCGCGCGATTTCCGCCGCTTGAGCGTACCTGCATTCGGCTTCATCCAGGAACCCCATTCTTCGCAGGAGTTCCGCCAGATTGTTGCAAGAAACCGCGGTCTGCGGATGCGCGTCGCCCAGGATCGTCAGACGAATGTCCAATGCCTCGCGCCAAAGCGGCTCGACCTCGCCATATCGCTTCTGTTCCAGCAGCAGTCCGCCAAGGTTGTTAAGCCCGGTTGCGACGGCGGGGTGGGGTCTTTCCGAACCGAGAAGCTCGCGCCGGATGTCCACGCTTCGGCGAAGCAGGGGCTCCGCCGCTGCCGGCAGTCCGCGCTCGCGCAAGATGGAACCCACATTTCCGACGTACATCGCGACTGGCTCGCTGATCGGTCCGGCCTCGCGCTCGGCAATACTCAGGGCCTCCTCGAGATATGCCTGTGCTTCCTCTAGTCGGGTGCGAGCTTTCAGGAGCAGGCCCAGCGAATTGATCGCCTCTGCCGTTGCCAGGGGGTCTGCCTCGGGAGCTTGACGCAAGAACTCGACAGCCTCCCGCAGCTCGCGTTCCGCCGTCGCCAAATCACCCGCTTTCATGGAAACATCGCCGTGGTGGGAAAGCACGCGGGCCGTCAGTTCATGCTTCTCCCCCAGGGACGCGCGTGCGGTTTCCAACGCTTCACTTAAGTGTTGTTGGGCGATCACATAGTGGCCTAGACCAGCGTACGCTGAGCCGATCGCATCCATGACTTCGACTTTGACTTGAGGATCCGCGGAGAGGTCCAAGCGGGCAGTCTGAGCGGCGTCATCCAGCATGGCGAGCACGGTCATCTCCTCCGGTTGAACATGAGGATCGGCGGACCTCAACATATCGCCGAGAAATGCCGCGGTCTTGCGAGCCCGTCGAGCCGCATCCCGGGCGTTGTTCGCCTCAGTCTCAGCCCTGTCTCTTGCTTTGGTTTCTCGTACGCCTGCTTTCAGGGCTGCATCACGCTCACCTTGAATGCGCCCAGATTGAATGGTCGTTACTATGCCAAACGCGATCGCAAGCAGAACCAAGGCGGCGCTAATAACCGTTGTCGCAAAATGCCGCACTGCAATCTTCCTCAACTGGTACAACGCGCTCGGCGGCTTGGCCAGGATCGGCTGGTTCGCCAGATATCGCTCCACGTCTTCCGCCAGTGCGAGCGCGCTTTGGTAACGTCGCGCGGGTTCCTTCTCCAGCGCCTTCAGCGCGATCGTCTCCAAGTCGTTATCGATCCCGCTGACCAAGCCCGAGGGGCGCGAGGGCGGTTGCTCGCAGATGACGCGGGCGGCGTGGTGCGGCAGGGCGCCGACGTGGTAGGGCAGGCGCCCGGTGATCATTTCGTACAGCAGCACGCCCAGCGAATAAACGTCAGTGCGTACGTCGATGCGCTCCACGTCCGCGGTCGCCTGCTCCGGACTCATGTAGGCCAGCGTGCCCAGCAGCTTGCTCGAGTCGCCCGCGCCGGTGACGAGCGTCACGTCCGAGTCCATGACCCGCGCAAGTCCAAAGTCCAGGATGCGCGGCCGGGCGGCAGGGTCGATCATGATGTTCGACGGCTTCAGGTCGCGGTGAATCACGCCGCGTTGATGCGCGTAATGGACCCCGTCGCAAATGCCGCCGAACAGCTTGAGTCGTTCGCGCAGGGCGTCCCTCGCCGCGCTGCGCAACGCGGAACCGGACCGGGCGCTGGAACCGGCGGAAAGCCACTGCCGCAGGGACACGCCCTCGACGAGCTCCATGGCGAAGAACTGGCGCCCGTCGCGCGTCAGGCCGGACTCAAAAATCGAAGCGATGGCCGGGTGCTTCAGCCTTGCCAGGCTCTCCACCTCGCGCTGAAAGAGCGCGCGGCGGTAGGGATCGTCTTCGCTCGCCGCCGAGAGGACTTTCAGCGCCACGAGCCTGTTGGGGTGAAGCTGCCGCGCGGTGAAAACCGTGCCCATCCCTCCACGACCCAGGACCGGGCCGACCTCGTACCCGTTGATCTGAACGGGCGAGACATCGACAAGGGTCTCCTGAAACTCGCGGAAAACATCGCCCAGGAGGTTTCCGAGTCTCGAACCCGGCGGGCTCTCGTCGCCATCCTCGCGGATCAGGAGATCGAGCGGTTCGCCATGGCCTCGCCAGAGCGCGTCCAACGCTTCATCGACCCGGCCGGGAAGATCAGGGTTGCCCCCCGTGGTGCTCTTTTCGTTCTCCATCGGCCCGCTCCTGGCAGGTTGAGTCGCTGAGCATGGATCGCAGCGCTTTGACGGCCCTGCACACCCGCATCGAAGCCGCCTCCCGCGTGATGCCCAGATGTTGTCCGATCTGCACCGTCGTCAGTTGATCGAAGAACGCCAGGGTGAGCACTTCCTGCTGGTCCAGGCTCATCCCGCCGATCAGCGTGAGGACGAGTTGCACGGCTTCGTGCCGCCGCGCGGCGCTGCGCGGGCTGGGGCGGCTGTCCATCAGCAATGCGGCAATGCCGAATGCCCCACCCACGGACGCCGCCTCGCCGCTCTGCTTGCGCCAGCGCGCTTCAACCGCCGGGCGGCGACGCACGACCACGCCGTCTGATTTCAAGTAGTCCGCCGCCTTATGCGCGACAATGCCCGCCGCAAATCGCTTCAAGCCGGCGACCGTCCGGTCTTCCAGTCGATCCAGGCCTTGCAGTAGCGCCACGAGCGACTCCTGCACAACCTCTTCAACGGCACACCATCGATTGGGCACGGCCGTTAAACGCGCCGCCGCCATCAGCACCAGCCGTGAGCGCATCGCCGGAAGCAGTCGATCGCGTGCGCCGCTTGCGCCGGTGCATGCAGCTTGCACCAGCGACTCGGAGAGATCTTCGGAGGAGGACATTTGCATGCCATCATACCCTCCGACGCGAGTTCCCGGAAGCGGATATTCGCCCAGAATTCCGAACGGCAAGCCGGGCGGAAACAGCGGCGCAAACCCCAAGCTTTCACAACAACCACTGCGGCTCTTGCTTTCGTTGCCACGCCGCGCGCGAATCCCGGCACAAGCGCACGGCTCTCCCCGACACTCTTGATAGTCTCCGGAAACGCCGCAGCGCAACTCGGCCTGCGGCAAACACCCGCACGATGCCGTCGGCGTGGACGGTGACCTGGACTTGGTTTGGGGCGCTGGACCGGACCCGGTCCACGAGCGGCGCGGGGAGGCGCTCACCGCCTCTCCCTGCGCCATCCACACGGATCTTCACGCAGCTTCGACGGGATGCGCGGGATTGTCGCCCGCCGCGCGACGCATCGGCTCATAGTTGCTGCCCAGCGTCTCCGGCGACGGTTTCAGCCCCAGGCTCACCGGCATGACCACCCAGCGCGTGGATGCGTCGTCGGCGCCGTACATCAGGGCCGGGCAGCTTCGGACCGCGTCACTGACCTTGTCCAGGCGGTTCTGGGCCACGTCGAACACGATCTTCGGTCCGCGCAGCGACCTGGCCGCCTCGATGAGGAACGGCGCGAAGAACAACGTCAGAATCCTGCGGTCGCCGCCGCCGTGAAACACCGCCGGCGCCTCCGCGTGCGCCGCGCATCCGTCCTCCGTCGCCACGGTGAACCGGATGTGGTCGGGACGGAGTTCAAGCTGCACGCCGCGATGCTCATCGTTGGTGGCGACCGCCTTCATCGGCGACGACATGAAGGTGCAGTTGGACAACAACCTGACGGCGTCCGGCTCCAGTGGAAATGGCAAAGTGGAATTCGACGGGAACGTGGGTATCCAGCGAACGGCCGAAGGGATCAAGACGCTGACTGGCGATTGGATGGTGGTGCTTTCCCGCGAACGGGAAACGATCGTCTCCACGCAATCCACCGCGAACATTGTAATCGGGGCGTAAGAAAACAGAAGCAGGCGGGACGTACATCATGGCTGGGCGGGCGAGCTTGCCTGCCCGAACCGTGCGTCCCTTCAAGAAAGGGGGCGAATCTCGATGAGACCATCGGGTCAATGGATGGTGTTGATAGTGGCCGGGACGACCCTGCATCTCTTGGCGGACGAATTCACGTGGACGGGCGCCGATTCGAACAACAACACCTCGTGGGTTGCGGCCGCAAATTGGTCGTCCACCTATGGAGGGTATCCCGGTCAGGGCGCCGGCACTACGGACACGGTCATCATCCCAAGCGACTTCAGCGGATCGAACTACCCGCGCTTCGATGCCACCACCGCCATCACGATCAAGAGCTTCAAGGTGCTGAATCAGCCCGTCAACGTGACCGTGTTGGAACTCGCCGCCCACACGTCGAGTCGCGTGCTGAAAATCAGCGACCCGGACGGACTCAGCCCGGGCGGGCCGGCCGAGGGCAGCAATCTCGGAGGACACGTCAAGCTCAACCGCCACAGCGAATTGTGGCTTCTCGGAGGCGGCGTGTTGGCGATGCAGGGCAACCTCATCTTCAACAGCAATAACGCCTCACACGTCAACGAACAGGAAATGCCCGAGCTTATCCTCGGCGACGGGACAACGCTTTACGTCCACAGGGGGCGGGAGGCTACCGCCAACGTGCTGGTGTCGGAGGGGGACGGCGGCGGCTGGATTCACGGCGAAATTGACTCGCCCGATGGTGACGAAACGCTGGTGGTTCAGCTCGACATGGAAGGGTCATTCCTGGTGGCGCCGGAGTTTGCGATGCTGGGGACGATCACGTTGCATGACGGGAGCGAGAGCACGGCCAACACCCTTCGCCTGCTGTGCCTGCCAAAGCTGCTCTATGGCGACATAACCGTGACCGGCCACGCCAATAAGCTGGGCACGTTGATTCTTGATGCGGCGACGGTCACTTCGGGGGCGGACGTCAACGTCGAGAACTACGGGGTCTTGAAGGTCAACCGGCACTTCATCACGTGGGGCTCGGTGGCTCTGCATTCGAGAGGGCAGCTCGACGTAAAGGCGAACATGTACTTCGAAGCCGGAAGGGAACTGGAGTTTGATCAAGTGTGTACGGCGGTGGAGTGACGGACAGCGGCAAGCAGAAGGAGGGCCATCATGCTCAGAACGAAACTAACGCTCACCGTCCTGACGGCGTGTCTCCTGCTCCTGGCGGGCGCGCCGGCCTGGATGGTCCCGGACGACTTTACGTGGACGGGTCAGGCCAACGTCAACGGCAACTGGATCCCCAACTGGGACGAGGACGGCAACTGGACCGGGACCGGCTGGCCGGACGAGGACCAGGACGACCGCGTGTTCATCAATGACACGGTTCCGCAGTCGGTCGTCGTGCAGAATGTCGATGTCGTGCCGGTCCTGCTGTACCTGTACATCGGCGACGGACACACGGTGACGCTGTCGCACAATCTGTCCGTGGAGGGTGTTGACAATGTGCAGGCCTATACGGAACTGGAGGGGGTGGTCGTGCTCCAGGGGGACGGGAGCATCAACTCCAACATCGTGCGGATCTACAACGCCCAGGACACCAGCGTGACCTTCGCCGCCGACTACGGCGGCCAACTGGCGACGAATTGAGTCCACTCTTCATCGGGAGAACTTGACATGCCATGCACGAATGGAACGGGGTCGCCGCGCGCACGTGTCCTGCTGCTATTGAGCCTGCCGTTCGCATCCCCGCTTACAACCTTCGGGCAAGACTGCCCCTGGCGGGAATACGCGTGGACGCGGACGGTGGGGGGGGAGTGGGGGGATTACGTGACTGCCGGGGTTGCTGTTGACACCCGCAATAACATCTTCGTAGCGGGCGGATTCGATGGGAAAGTCGATTTTGATCCGGGTCCGGGAACGGACAGGCGACGACCCAAGGGTCTCGGCGATGCTTATGTGACGTGGTATAGGCCGGATGGGCTGTACGGAGGGACGTACACCTTCGGGGCCACAAAGGGACCGGATTACCTCTATAACTCTGCGTATGCTGTTGAAAGGCGTTCGCCGGGAGGATTCGTTGTAGGTGGGGCCTATTCCGGCAAGACAGACTTCGATCCTGGAGCACAAAGAGATGCTCGTGCGTCAAAGGGAGGCCCAGATGCGTTTGTAGCTGCTTTCCGTGAGGATTTGAGTTACAACTGGGCATGGACGGCGGGCGGCCCGGCCACTGAGACTATCTGGGCTCTGACGGTGGGCACCGACGGCTCCGTCTATGCCGCCGGGTATTTCCATGATCGCGTGGTCTTGGGTGAAGGTGAGGATAAACACGAAATCGTCTCAAATGGCGACGCGGATGTGTTCGTCGTCAAGCTCTCATCCGCCGGTGCCCTTCTCTGGTCTGTCGCCTTTGGAGGTTCTGAGCGGGATATTCCATATGGAATTGCCGCTGACTCGCAGGGCAACGTCGTTGTCGCCGGTGGGTTCCGAGGGGACGTGGATTTTGATCCGCAAGGCCAACACGCCTTCCGTTCATCTAATGGAGAGGAAGACATTTTCCTCTTGAAGCTGACTGTGGACGGTCGTCTCGATTGGCTCAGGACGATAGGAAACAGCAAGCGGGATAACCCACGAACGGCCATTATAGGCCCAGACGATGTACTTTATGTGGGAGGTGCTTTTTCAGGCATCGTCGATTTTGACCCAGAAGGCCGTGGAGATGTGCACGACAGCTCGCCGGCGTATTACCACGCTTTCGTCACGCGCTATGGTTCCGACGGCTCGTACGGCTGGACCCGATCGTTCGGCGGGGACACCGACACATATACCAAGGGCATCGCGATTAGTGGTGATCGGGTCATTCTCACGGGAGGCTACTTCGGCACAGTTGACCTCGATCCGGGTGAGGGGATCGACGAACGACCTGCGTTTGGAGCGAGATCCAACTATGTCTGTTACTGGACGTTGGACGGCATGTACCTCCTTGGCGACGTCTTCGGCGGCGAGGGGCTTGATCGAACTATGGGGATCGCGGCTGATCCCGAAGGCAATGTCTATGTCGGCGGTGATTTCGATTCGCCCGTCGCCGACTTCGACCCCACGTCGGGTGTAAGTGAAAGGGTAAGCCATGGCGGCACTGATATCTTTCTCACCAAGTTCAATTGTGGGACGTGCGAGTACGTGGAGCGGCACGACCTAGAATACGAGGACGATGTGCTGCGCTCGACGGTGTTCACCCTAGCACCTTTGGGGAAAATAACCGCAGCCCTCCGGTTCGACGGTGGGGAAACCAAGAAGTCGAAGAAGATCCACGCCGACGGTCGCGTGAGGATCGAGTTCCCAGGTCTGGCGCCGGGCGAGTACGCCTGTTCCGTCCGCAGAGTCAGAGCCGCCGATGGCTCCGACGTGTGCCAGGGACTCATCGCTGAGCGGCGAATTGTGATCCCGTGAAGCCGGCGCTGCGATATCCAGTGCATTCGAGGCTGTTTTGGAGAAGGAGGCTCACTCATGAAGCGACTGATTGTAACCCTTGTTCTTGCGCTCGGTCTGCGCGCCGTAGCGCAGGAAACCCAATGCCCTGGCGGAACGACCTACACATGGCTGGGAGAGGACGAACGTTGGGGATTTCCAGATAACTGGAGTCCCGCTCAGGTTCCTGGTTCCGACGACATCGCCTACATCCCCTCTGTTGATTTGCAGACGCAGAAGTTCCCGGAAATCTCCTCCGCAAATGTCACCATCTGCGCGCTCCAGATGGCGAAGACCGGCACGAGCGACCCGACGCTGACCATCAAGAAGGTGCAGAACGTGATGCGGATCCTGTACATCGGGGGCCGCAACGGACTGGACATCGGCGCGAACTGCAACCTGGTTCTGGAGAAGCAGACGATGCTGACCTTGCTCGAGCCGGGCACGGTGAAACTCGACGGGAAGATCACCTTCGGCGGCGAGAACGTCAACGAGAAGGCGTACATCACCATTCCGCCCGGCGCCACGATGCTGACGGGCAGCGGGTCCATCGTCGGGAAGGTAGGCAACCATTCGAGCTATTTTTATCCCGGCGTGGGCTACATCCTCGGTCCGCCGCTTTCGAGGGAGGCCGTGCTTGTCGTCGGCAAGAACAACGCGCTCTACGGCGACATGGTGATCGACGTGGCGCTGATCAACAACGGCGTGATCGACCCGAACGCGCAGGAGTCGCCCACGTACGGAAGGCGCATGTACCTGCGCTGCGCGGGAAAGATCGGCACCGGCGACTGGAACGTCACCGGCGGCGCGTCCGGCGGCGAAGGGAATGCGAACAGGAACAAGCTCATCCTGGAAGTGGACGCGGCTAGCTCGGGCGACATCCTGATCGGCAACTATGGAACCCTCGTGGTCAACCGCCATTTCACGGTGTCGGGCACCATGACCGTCGAGGGCAACGGTGAATTCCAGGTCGATCGCAACTTCCTGTTCGACGTTCACCGGCTGGTGCAGAATTGCGCCTACAGTGGCGATCCGTTCCCGTGATGGCCCGTCCCGTCGGGGCGGCTTCACGATGGACGGCAACGGCAAGTACACCCTGCCTCGCCTGACTCTGGCCTCCTCGCGCTCGCCCGGAGGCAGATGCCGAAACTGAATCGCGGCGTGGTTCTGGACCGCGGGCAGCAGCTTCAGGAACGTCGCATGGACCGCGGAGTCTCGATCAGCGGTCCGGACGGAAGGGGTGACAGTCTGGGGAATGGCGGACATGGGAACGCTCCTTTCGCGAGGAAGGGACCGTCCCCGGATCGGGGACGGTCGTGTTTGAAACGACAGTCCCCGCCCATGGCGGGGTCTCTCATGGGGCTGCAGGGCGGCTGTTCCGCAGGAGGCGAAACGACGCCCCGAAACGAAGGGAAACGAAGGGCGGGTAAGCGGATCTGCCCAGGTTCTCAAACGACGATGCCGATGATGCGGCCACGAGCCCGCCCAGCACCGTGATCCCGTAGCTGCAAGATAACCCTCACTCCAGCACCACCCGGCGCTTCAGCCGTCCGGTGAGCCGGCTGACGTTTTCCGGATCGAGCACCGCGGCCTTCAGCGCCTGGCAGGCCTGATTAAGCCGGTCGGCCACGTCGGGCTGCTCAACGAGGTCCTGCCCGGTCAGGCCGGCGATCTGCTGCTTGAGCCGTTTGAGTTTGGCCGCGGCCTCGTCGTCGCCGAAGATGTTCATGGCGTGGAAGCGGTCGATGCGCTGGCGGATGGCGGTCAGCGTGCGGCCGTGGACGCGGCCCTCCTGGGCGATGACCTGGTCGCAGAACTGTCCCACTTCGCGGCGGAATCCCAGGACGTACTCCTCCACGAACTGCCGGCACTCGCGACGCAGGTTGTCCTCCATGAGCCGGACCTGCGCGTCGCGCACCCGCCGCTCCTCCAGCTCCAGCTCCACGTCGGCCACGCCGGTCAGCTCCGGCAGACCGGTGACCTTGAACGCGCTCCACGTCAGCCCGAACCGCTGCGACAGGTCCGCGGTCGTGGGGTAGCAGCCCGGGGGGATCGCCGGGTGCAGCGCCTGCCAGTTGGCGCGCAAGGTGGCCTCCACCTGTTGTAAGGCGTTACGCGCGTTGGCCTCCGACTCGCCCACCCACTTGCTCATCAGGCAGCCGACGTCGAACTGCAGGAGGGGGATGCCCAGCTCCGAGGCGGCGCTGAGGCTGATGGCCGTCTTGCCGCACCCGGAGATGCCGGTGAGCATCAGGCCGCGCGGGGGATCAAGGCCGAACGCGCGGGCTTCCTGCGTGAAGCACGCGCGGTCGCGGCGGATGTGCTCCTTGACCGCGTCGCACCCGCCGATGAGCCCCAGGCCGCCGTCGGGGGGCTCCTGGTAGCGCAGGAGTCCGGTGCGGCGGAGGATCTCCGCTTTCTCGCGCAGGATGAGCTTGGCCGCGTCGGCGCCGAGCGTCTTGAACTTCCGCAGGGCCAGCGCCGTGCGGTCTTCGATCTGCTGCCGGGTCATGCCGCGGCACGCGGAGATGAGGCTGGGCAGGTGCGCCTCATCGAGGGTCCGGTCCTCGAGCACGAAGCGCACGCTGTGCTCGATGGCGCCGTCGTCGGGCAGGGGGAAGTCCAGCGCGGTGACGTCGTTGGCCAGCGCGGCCGGGACGGGAAGCTCGGCGCCGAGGAAGATCACCGTCCGCGCCGTGGCCGCCAGCACGTCGCGGATCTCGCACAGCCACGCGATGACCACGTCGGCGCAGGCGTAGGTGCGGTGCTCCAGGTAGAACCCGAAGTCCAGCAGCACGAACACGCATTTCTCGGGCAGGTCGAGAATCTCCTGCGCGACCTTCTGGGGATCGGGCGGACCGGACGGCGCGGAGCCGGACAGCGCGGGGCTGGAGGTAGCCGGGCCAGGCGGCACGGGGCAGCATGTCGCCGGGCCGGAAGTGAGCGTGACCGGCTGGCCGTCCGCGTCGCGCCAGCCGACGGCTTGGGACCAGACGATGACGCGCCGGCCTTCGCCGCCCAGCGTCTCGCAGACCTGCCGCAGCTCGCCGAGGAAGCGCGCCTTCTCCGTGGTGCGAGCGTGCAGGAACGCATGGCCGGACAGGATGTAGTCCGCCAGCTCGGTTCGAAAACTCTCGTTGCGCATGGACAATCTCCAGAAGGTGGGAAGGGAGGGAAGCAGGCGTCAAAGTCGGAGGGCCGCGGGGAAGGGCGTGCGCCGATGCGACAGGGGGAGTACTGGGGCGGAGCCGGGTGGGCAAGCCCGAACCCGTGAGCACGCTGCCGAGACGCGCAAGCCCACGCAGTCAGAAACAACACGACGGCGCGATGCAAGAGGACTTACTCCGAGCGGCCGGCGGCAGCTAATGCTGTTCACGCTATTATACGCGAAAACGGGCTGGAATTAAGGCCGGATTGAGTGTGCGAGCTCGCGTGAGGCACTGCTCCGAATGCGCCCCGCGGTTCACGGCCTCATTCCAATCCGTTGACCTCGAATTCGCCTGTGCGGGCCGCCGCCCGGGTCGTCATCACGCGGAAGCGCAGCCCCTCTCTCGCAGAGGCAAGAGTCCGCAGGCGGCAGTCCGCCTGGAGATCTTCGAGGAGCTGTCCGAATGCGCGCTCATACTTGAATCGCCCTGATGATGCGAGGGATTGGCCCGTGGCGAGAAAGTCGCCCAGTGCCGCCAGGGGACGCGCGTACATCGAGTGCTTCGTGATCCGGACCGCGCCGCCTTTCCACACGACATCCGGACGCCAGTCGGGCACGAGCACGGCGAGGGTGACGGTGGCCGCAATGCCCTGCCGACGCCAGGCATCGGAGAGTTGGTTGGCCAGCTTCCAGCAAAGTCCGTGGCTCTGGGCCTTGGGTGAACCCAGCAGCGCGCTCAAGACTTCGCCCCTGACTTGGAACAGCTGGCCGAGCGATTCCGCGAGGCAATAATAGTCGAATTCGTCGGCTTCCTTGAACGCGGAAAGGCTCCAATGGGGCCGCGGCTCTTCAGCCGCGGAAACACGGGAGCTAGCCCAAGTTGAACACTTTTTTTTCCAAAACGGCCTTAGCGATAGCGCCAAGGCGGTTGGGATTGAAAAGTCGTGACTACATTTGAGCGACCTCGTCGAAACATCGCAGGCGCTGGGGCAGCGATAGTCCCAGCCGGTTCAGGAGCACCTTCTGCGGCTTGT
>CAZGJA010000006.1:0-45060 GCA_964526695.1 uncultured Phycisphaeraceae bacterium | reverse complement strand
CCGCGCTGGAACCACGTGCCCAACATCGCCGCCGCCCTCCGCCGCCCTCCGCCGCCACGCCGCCGCCACGCCGCCGCCACGCCGCGCACCCCCTCGAAGCCCTGGCCCTGGTCCGACCGGATGGATGATAACTGAAAGACCCTGCCTCGCCCGCTCCTCACCTTGATTCCGGCGCGCAATCGCCATAAACTACCAAGCGGTCCGCATATCGCGTGAAGGCGCCGGGATTGACCGACGCCTCCTGCGCGGCGGCGTGGGCCCGTCGGTTCGTGTAGCCAATCAGGGGGGAGACTCATCATGGTCGAATCAAGCAAGGCTGTTGCATCGAAGGTCCGCTCCCGGCGACGTTGGATCCTGATCTGCGGTCTGGTCCTTACCGGACTGGCGGGGGCGGCGGTCGTGCCCACGACCATCGAGGACTTCCACTTGCCCGGCACGCAGGTCGGCGACGTGCCCGCCAACGCCATCAAGACCTCCCGCTACTGCGCCGAGTGCCACGGCTTGTTCGAGCCCAAGACCGAACCCTACGCCACCTGGACCGGCAGCCTCATGGGGCAGGCCGGGCGCGATCCGCTCTTCTTCGCGCAAATGACGACCGCCAACCAGGACGTGGACAAGGTTGGGTACTTCTGCATGCGCTGCCACGTGCCCCTGTCGTTCGTCACCGGCCACGCGTACGACACGGACGGCAGCACGCTGAACGACTTCGACCGTGAGGGCGTGGCCTGCCACTTCTGCCACAGCATGGTCGATCCGATCTACGACTCGCGGTTCAGCCCCGACGAGGACAAGCGCGTGCTGGGGGGGCTGGTTGAAGTTCCGGAGTACTACGGCAATGCGATGTTCGTGCTGGATCCGACGGGCCTGCGCCGCGGACCGCGCGACGACACCGAAGCGTTCCATTCCGTCGCGCCGTCGAAGTTCTTCCGGTCCGGCAACTTTTGCGGAACGTGCCATGACGTCGGCAACGTGACGCTCAACCGCATGCCCGACGGCACGTACAAGTTCAACGAGATCGACCGGCCCACGGAAGACACCGATCCGCAGCACCTCTTCCCGCTGGAGCGCACCTACACAGAATGGAAGCTCAGCGAGTTCGCCGCGCACGGCGTGGACATGAACGGCCGGTTCGGCGGAGACGGCGTGTCCGTCGTCGCCTCCTGCCAGGACTGTCACATGCCCCGGGCGGCGGGGCAGGCGTCGTATTACAGCTCCTCGCGCTCGGACCTCGCCGTGCACGACTTCGCCGGCGCGTCCGCGTGGGTGCTCGACATCATCGCCGAGTATTACAAGGACGACGACTCCGTGGACAAGGCCGCCCTTCGCGCCGGTCGCAACAAGGCCGTGGACATGCTGGAACGCGCCGCCACGCTGGAGCTGCGCCAAGAAGGCGGAACGCTGGTGACGCGGGTCATCAACGAGTCGGGGCACAAGCTTCCGACCGGGCACATCGAGGGCCGGCGCGTGTGGGTCAACGTCCGTTTGCTCGGCTCGGACGGCGAATTGCTGCGGGAATACGGCCATTACGACGCGGAGGAGGCGGAGCTGGATGAGGAATCCACCGACGTGTATGAGATGCACGTGGGCCTCAGCGAAGAAATGGCCGAGGCGACTGGATATCCGCCCGGCAGAACCACGCACATGGCGCTGGCGGATGTGATCGTCAAGGACAACCGCATCCCGCCGCGCGGTTTCAACAACGCGGCCTACGAGGAGGCCGGAGCGCCCACGGTGGCCTGCACGTACGCGGACGGGCAGCATTGGGACGACACGCCGTACTGGATTCCGCCGGACGCGGTGCGGGCGGAGGTCCGCGTTTTCTATCAGACGGTGACGCGACATTACATCGAGGCGCTGCGCGACGGCAACCACACGGACCACTGGGGCGAAACCCTGCACGACCTGTGGCTCACCACGGACAAAGGCCCGCCGATACTCATGACGCGGGGCGAGATCGTGCTTGGCGGATTTCTGCGCGGGGACTCCGACGGCGACGGCGACCTCGACAGGCTGGATCGCCGCGCCATGGACGCCTGCCAGGGCGCAAGCGGCCGCGAGCTGCCCGCGGCTTGCGGACGGATGGACTTCGACGGCGACCACGACGTGGACCGCGACGATCGCGCCGCCCTGCGCCGCGCGATGCGGCGGCCATAGCGGCTGGATGTGGTGGGCGCAGCCGTCCGATGAAGTTGAAGTGGCGGCTCCTATTCCCTTGGGGGACCGGCTTTCCAGCCGGTCAGACGGGCACGCTATACCCGACGCGCGGTGCATGGACGATTGAACTCGCGCGTGGGTGGCATGGCCTGGCGTACTCGCCTGGCCATGACGGCGGGTGGCACGGTCTGGCGTACTCCGTCACCCCCGCCTGGGCGGGGGTCGTGGAGGCTCCTCAAGACCGCTGAAATCGTAGTGTAGCGCCTCGCAGATGTCGCAGCGTTCAATCTTGGGGGGCGGGCGTCCTCGCCCGCCCCCCTCCGTTACGAAGACGTTGCAGGTTCAAAGAGGCAGTACACCAGAGCCGAGCATGCGCACGAAGCAGGATCAAACCAGCCCGTCGAACGCCGGCTCGCGCCGCAGCCGCCGCGGGTCGGGTGCCGGCAAGCCTGCGCTGCCGGTCCTCAAGGCACCGTCTGTCACTGAGAAACTGCAAGATGACGACGCCGCACACGAGGCGCACAAGTCGCGTTTCGCGCGCTGGCGCGCCGCCACGCTCGCGCTCGTCTATGTCCTGATGGCCGCACACGTCACGCACTGGCTCATCGCCGGCAGGACGCTCGCCCCGCTCGAACTCAACGAGGTCGTGTACACCGTCGAGCTGGGCATCGTCACCGCCGGTTTCCTGTTCATGCTCGTGGCCGTCGTTGCCACAAGCGTTTTCGGGCGGTTCTTCTGTTCGTGGGGCTGCCACATCCTCGCGTTGCAGGATCTCTGCGCGTGGCTGCTTGGTAAGGTGGGCATCCGACCCAAGGCGGTGCGCAGCCGTGCGCTGATGCTCGCTCCGTTCGTCGTCGCCGCGTACATGTTCGCGTGGCCCGCGATCGACCGGGCGATCACAGGCACCGCGCCTCCAACCCTGCACACGACCACGGACGCCGCAGGCTGGGCCTCGTTCGTGACCGAGAACTTCTGGCGCAACCTGCCGGGACCGTGGATCGCGCTGCTGACGTTCTTCGTCTGCGGATTTCTGATCGTCTATGTGCTTGGTTCTCGCAGCTTCTGCACGTACGGCTGCCCCTACGGCGCCGTGTTCCGCATCGCGGACAAGCTCAGCCCCGGCCGCATCCGACTGGTCAAGTCATGCGAAGATTGCGGCTTATGCACGTCCGTCTGCACCTCGCACGTGCGCGTGGGCGAGGAGCTTCAACGATACGGCATGGTCGTGGATTCGGCTTGCTTGAAGGACCTGGATTGCGTCAGCGTCTGCCCGGAGGACGCGGTCAAGTTCGGATTCGGCCGGCCGGGTTGGCTGAAGAAGGTGCGGGACGATGTCCCCGTGCGCCGCCGGTATGACTTCACGCTTTGGGAAGAAGGGGTGCTGGTCGCCATGCTGCTGGTTGGCGTCTTCGTGTACCGGGGATTGTACGGGAAGATCCCCTTCTTCCTGAGCATCGTCTTCGGGATCATCCTGGGGTACATGACGGTTGTCGCCTTGCGCGTGGCAACCCAACCGACCGCGCGCTTCAATAGATGGATGCTCAAGGTTGAGGGGCGAATGCGTCCTGCCGGCCTGCTGTTCGTTGGGCTCTTCCTCCCTGCCGTCGGCGTTTCGGTGCACAGCGGATGGATTCGCTATCACGCGTGGCAGGGAATGCGGGAGGTGCAGGCCCTTGGCCGAAGCATCGACAACGACGCAACCGTCAACCTCGAATCGCTCGCGCCGCAGCTTGCCTCCGCGTTGCGTCACATGGAAACCGTTGATCGCTGGGGCCTCTTCACGACTCCCGCGGTGATTCCGCCTTTAGCGAAACTGCACTGCGCCCTCGCGTCGATCGAGATCGGCAAGCGTCGCCCTGTCCCGGCGATCCGCCACCTGCGCGAAGCCCTTCGGCTTGATGCAACGAACGCTCATGCCCACCTGGAGCTTGGATCCCTGCTGCTCGAACAAGGCGCCTCAATCGACGGGATCGCGCACCTGCAACGCGCCGTCGCCCTCGCGCCGGATTCAGCCGACGCCCATTACAACCTCGGCGTCGCGCTCGCCATGTCCGGTAAGTTCGTGGAAGCCGAACGCGAGATCGCCCGCGCCGCAGCGCTCAACCCTGACGACCCCCAGATCACGGCGTTCCAGCTACACCTCGCCCGAACCTCCGCCGCCGGCACCCAGATTGCCCCCTGATCGGCCCCTGCGGCAACTGGTTGCTGCCAGCCGCGCAGCCATCTGCGCGTATTGACGCACCAACATGGAGTACGAAGTGTACCATTGCTTCATGTTTTGCATCTTCACGGGCGGATGTGGGTATATTGCCTCATTTTGGTGCTTTCTTCGCTGATTCTGAGAATCGGATGCTTGACAGGAGACGATATACGGATAGATATATCCCCCACTTAATCGGGCAAGGAGCCGGAATGATTACACGCACCGGCCAGTACGCATTGCGGGCTGCCGTCTATCTCGCTCAGCACTCGGACGAGTGGCCTGTGCCGGGGCGGCAGGTCGCGGAAAGCACGGGAATTCCGCCCAAGTATCTGTCCAAGATACTTGGCGACTTGGTGCGTGCTGGCTTGCTCGATGCTACGCGAGGCAAAGGCGGTGGGTTCCGCATGACACGCAGCCCGGACATGACAACCCTGATCGAGGTGCTCACGCCCTTTGAGCCCTTCCTTTCCCACCAGCGCCCGTGCCCCTTTCGGCACGCCGAATGCAATGACTACGACCCCTGTCCGGGTCACGAGAGATGGCGGGCCGTTCGCGAATGTTATCAGGAGTTCCTCAGGACCACGTCGATTCTCGACGTCGCATTCTCCGCGCCTCTCGAGCTGGAGGCCGGGATCCACAAGGGGATGCAATTATGAAGCGTTTTCGGCCAGGCATCATACGATGCGCGATGTTGGGCGTTTTCCTGATGGTCGCCGGTTGCGCGGCCCCGGCGGCGGAAGCTCGCGCCCGCAGCCGTGATGAAACTCCCGCACCCCAGGCGCCCGCAAGTTCTGCGCAGCAGGACAAGAAGCCCGCTGCCAAAGCGGAGGTCAAGCCCGCGGTCGCGGAGGCGCAGACTCAGACCGATCCTGTCCTCGCGCGCGGCTCGCAGCTCTTCGCCAAGTATTGCACCATCTGTCACGGTGAGCAGGGCGACGGGCTTGGCAAGTTTGCTTACCTCATGAATCCCCGCCCGAGGAACTTCAAGCAGGGCGATTTCAAGCTCGCCACCACGGCGAACCTCATCCCCTCGGACGAAGATCTGCTTCGCACGATCAGCCGTGGAATGCCGGGTTCGGCCATGCCGCCTTGGGGACACCTTCCCAACTCGGACTTGCTGTCGCTCGTCAAGTTTGTTCGTCAGATCCACGTCGGCGCTGTGCGAGAGAAATTCGCCAAGGACGTTGCCGAAGGCAAGATGAAGCAGGCCGAACTGGAGCCGCTCGTCGCTGAGCGCACCCAGCCCGGCTTGGCGCTTGCAGTCGCCGCTGAGCCGGCCTTCGACGATCTTCGCTGGTTCCGCGGTCGCAAGATCTACCTTGAAGGTTGTGCAAGCTGCCACGGCGTCGAGGGTCACCCGGTGCCCGAGGCCGTGAAGTATGACGCGGAGGGCTTTCCTGTCCCGCCGCGGTCGTTCGTCAACGGCATCTTCAAGGGCGGCATGGAGGGGCATCAACTCTACAGCCGCATCGCCAAGGGTCTGCGCGGCACGCCGATGCCCGCGTATGAAACAGCCTTCCCGCCGGAGGACATCTGGAACCTCGTGCATTATGTGCAGTCTCTCGCCCGCGCGGGCGCGCAGGATCGCGCTCAGCTTCGCCAGGGCATCCTCGTCGCGGCCAACACCTATGGCGCGCTTCCCGCGACTCCGACCGACGCCGCGTGGGAGCAGGCCCGACCGCTCTATGTCGGCATGACGCCGCTGTGGTGGGAGGAGAATCGCATCGAGGGCGTGGTCGTTCAGGCCTTGCATAATGAGAAAGACTTGACCATCCGCATGTCATGGCTTGATCCCTCGAAAGACGATCGCGCGGTTCGACAGGATGAGTTTCGCGATGCCGTCGCTCTGCAGTTCTCGCTGACCAGCGACCCGCCCTTTTACATGGGCAGTCCCGGCGAGCATGGCGGCGTGAACATCTGGATGTGGAAGGCTGACCGCCAAACCAACATCACGGGTGGATATCAGGACGTGGACGCCGCATTCCCCGATCGGGCCGTGGACCTTTACCCCCAGCCGGCGTTCGACACGAAAGACCTCCTCGCCGTCAATCGTCCCAACAATGCTGCGGTGACGGAGCACAATCCGCTGTTCATCACCGCGTGGGGCGCGGGCAATCTTGTCGCCGACCCGAACCTTAAGACTCCGGTGGAGTGTCTGGTCGCCAAGGGGCCGGGAACTTTGTCCGGCAAGCCTTCCGAGCTTCAGATTGTGCAGGGGCAGGCCGTGTACGATCGCGGCGTCTGGACGGTTCAACTGCAGCGCACGATGGAACTGCCCCATGAGCATGCCGAGCAGGACGAGCGCCTGTTCAAGCGAGGCGATTACATCCCGGTCTCCTTCGCCATCTGGAATGGCGCCATGGGCGACCGCGACGGCAAGAAGAACATCAGCATTTGGCAGAAACTGGTCATCGATTGACAGACGTAGGGCGGCGCCTCCATCGAGAGGCCCGCGTTCGATCCGATCGCAATCACAAATCATCCGGGGCCTTGAGAGCTGCTTGTAGAGGGCCAGGAGCCGGCGGGATGCGTCGCAGAGTTCGACCGCGTCCGCTTTCCTCAGGAGCCGAATCATGAGCGAAATGAAGGGTCAGACACGGCGGGATTTTCTTGTGACGAGCAGTGCGGCTGTCGGCGCGGCCGGAACCTTGGGCTGGCCGCTCAAGTCGCTGGCGTCGCGCCCGGACGTCGGCAACCCGCTGGCGGGCTATCCCGCGCGGGATTGGGAGAAGATTTATCGCGACCAGTTTGCCTATGACAGCAAGTTCAGTTGGGTTTGCTCGCCCAACGACACGCACGCGTGCCGCGTTCAGGCGTATCTGCGCAACGGCGTCATCACGCGCATGGGCGCCCAGTACAACTACCAGGATTATTCCGACCTCTACGGCAACAAGGCGACGGCCAACTGGAACCCGCGTCAGTGCGCGAAGGGCTACACGTTCCATCGCATTGTGTACGGTCCTTATCGCCTGAAATACCCGATCGTGCGCAAGGGCTGGAAGGATTGGGCGGACGCCGGCTTCCCGGACCTCGACGCCGACAACAATCGCACCAAGTTCAAGTTCGACAGCCGCGGCAGCGACGTGCACGTCCGCATCGGCTGGGAGGAGATTTTCAAATATATCGCCAAGGCCTACGTCTCCATCGCCAAGCGCTACAGCGGCAAGGAAGGCGCCGAAAAACTCAAAAAGCAGGGCTACCCCGACGAGATGATCGCCGACATGGGCGGGGCGGGAACCCGCACCCTGAAGATGCGCGGCGGCATGGGTCTGCTCGGCGTCATGGGCAAGTACGGCATCTATCGCCTGAACAACTCGATGGCGATCCTCGACACCATCATTCGTGGCGTCAAGCCGGAGGAAGCGAAGGCCGGACGCAACTGGAGCAACTACACCTGGCACGGCGACCAGGCGCCGGGGCATCCGTGGGTGCATGGCCTTCAGGCCTCCGACTGCGACTTCAACGATCTGCGGTTCTCCAAACTCATCATCATGGACGGCAAGAACCTGGTGGAGAACAAGCTCACGGACTCCCACTGGTTCATTGAGTGCATGGAGCGCGGCGGACGCATTGTGGTGATCGCCCCTGAATACGGCGCGCCGAGCACCAAGGCCGATTATTGGATGCCCATCCGACCCGCGACCGACGCCTCGCTGTGGCTGGGCATCACGCGCCTGATGATCGACAACAAGTGGTACGACGAGACATTCGTCAAGACCTTCACCGACTTCCCGCTGCTGGTCCGCCTCGACAATCTGAAGCGCCTCCGTGCGGAGGAAGTGTTCCCCGGCTACAAGAGCGCCCTGTCCAAGGAAGGCGTCAGCTACAAGGTGCAGGGACTGACCGAGGAGCAGCAGAACAAGCTGGGCGATCGAGTCATCTGGGACACGAAATCCAACAAGCCGATGGCCATCACGCGCGATGAGGTCGGCAAGAAGGCGGAAGCGAATGACCCGGTGCTCGACGGCAAGTGGAAGGTCAAGCTGGTTGACGGCAGCGAAGTGGAAGTGGCGACGCTCTGGCATCTGTATCAGATCCATTTGAAGGACTACGGCCTTGACGCCGTGGCGGAAATGACGCACTGCCCGAAGGAGATGATCGAGCGTCTGGCCAAGGACATCTGGGAAACCACGAAGAACAAGGGTCCGGTCGCCATTCATCAGGGTGAAGGCATCAACCATTGGTTCCACGCCACGGAGGCCAATCGCGCCGCGTACTTGCCGCTCATGTTGACCGGCAACATTGGCCGACCCGGCACCGGCTGTCACACGTGGGCCGGCAACTACAAGGCCGCCCTCTTCCAGGGCAGCAAGATCACCGGTCCGGGGTTTAAGGGCTGGGTCGCCGAAGATCCCTTTGAGCCGAATTTGGATGAAAAGGCCGCCGGCAAGGACGTCAAGGCGCACGGCTACTGCAAGGACGAAGAGCCGGCCTACTGGAACCACGGCGATCGCCCGCTGCTCGTGGAGACGCCCAAGTATGGCCACAAGTGCTTCACCGGCAAGACGCACATGCCAACGCCGACGAAGGCGCTGCATTTCACCAACGTCAATCTTTTCAACAACGCCAAGCACTGCTATGACATGTTCAAGAATGTCAACCCGAAGATTGAAATGATCATCGCGCAGGACATTGTCATGACCGCGTCCGTGCAGTATTCCGACATCGGGCTGCCGGCCAACAGTTGGGTCGAGTTTCAGGATCTCGAAATGACGGCCTCCTGCTCCAACCCCTTCCTGCAGATATGGAAAGGCGGCATCAAGCCGATCTTTGAATCCAAGGACGACCTGTCCATTCTCGCGGGCATCGCCAAGGCCATGTCCGAGGAGACCAAGGACAAGCGCTTCGCCGAGTACTTCAAGTTTGAGCTTGAGGGCAAGCGCTCCATTTATATTCAGCGGTTGCTTGACACGTGCACGACAACGGCCGGTTACAAGCTCGAAGACATCATGGCGGGCAAGTACGGCACGCCCGGCGCGGCGCTGATGCTCTTCCGCACCTACCCGCGCATTCCGTTCTGGGAGCAGATTCACGAGGATCAGCCCTTCCATACGGACACCGGTCGCCTGCACGCCTACTCGGACGTGCCCGAGGCCATTGAATACGGCGAAAACTTCATCGTGCACCGCGAGGCGCCGGAAGCTACGCCGTTCCTGCCCAACGCCATTATTTCGACAAATCCGCACGTTCGCCCGGATGATTACGGCATCTCGCCCGAAGCCGAGCACTGGGACGAGCGCACGGTTCGAAACATCAAGCTGTCCTGGGCCGACGTGAAGAAGTCGGAGAACTTCCTCTGGAAGCGCGGATTCAGCTTCTATTGCATTACGCCCAAGACTCGCCATCGCGTCCACAGTAGTTGGAGCAACGTGGACTGGCACATGATGTATGACAGCAACTTCGGCGATCCGCACCGCACGGACCGCAGGGCGCCCTATGTCGGCGAGCATCAGCTTCACATGAACCCGCAGGCCGCTCGAGATCTGGGCATTAACAACGGCGACTACGTGTATGTGGACGCCAATCCCGCGGACCGGCCATACCGCGGCGCGGATCCCAGCGATCCGTTCTACAAGGTCGCCCGCTGCATGTTGCGCGTGACTTACAATCCCGCGTATCCGTACAGCACCGTGATGATGAAACATGCCCCCTATGTTGCAACGGAGAAGAGCGTCAAGGCGCACGAGACGCGCAAAGACGGCCGGGCGCTGAGCGATGACGGGTATCAGGCCAACCTGCGGTACGGCTCGCAGCAGAGTGTGACGCGCAACTGGCACATGCCCATGCACCAGACGGACACGCTCTTCCACAAGGCCAAGGTGTTCATGGGATTCATATTCGGCGGAGAGGCCGACAATCACGCCGTCAACACCGTTCCCAAGGAAACACTGGTTCGCGTCGTCAAGGCCGAGGACGGCGGGTTGGGCGGCAAGGGCATCTGGGCGCCCGCGACCGTGGGCATGAGCCCGGGCGGCGAGAACGACATCATGCATCGGTATCTCGCCGGCGGATTCCTTGGCGAATACGGCGCGAAAAAGGAAGACATCATCGAAGAGGGTTGATCTAGTCTTAAGGTAGCGAATGGCCTTGGTGTCAACGGTCTGAACCAATAACGGCAGGAACGAAGTCATGACCACCGCAACGCAACACACATGCTGCTGCCAGGGATCGCACTCGTGTGCTCACGAGTCGGCCCCGCAGTTGCGCAGTGAGGCGTACGTTGCAATGGTGCAGGTCCATGACGCTCTGGACGAGGCGTTCGCCGCGCATCAGGAGGCGCTGGTGGAGGGTCGCGTGCTGGAGGCGAAGGAAAAGTTCTTCGCGTTTCGCGACGCGCTCCTTGACCACATGCAGATTGAAGATGACCAGCTCCTGCCGGTTTACGCTCTGATGCCGGATCCCCCGGTGGGAGGCGGCGCGGATTTGTTTCGCGCTGAGCATGATCGCATTCGCAAGCTGTTAAATGAGTTCAATGGCCTTTTTCAGCGGTTGAATGCACCGATGGCCGCGCGCGACCTGGTGACCGTGATTGAGCGGCAGCGGCTGCTCAAGCACGTGCTCGAACACCACAATCTGCGCGAGCAGACGCATTTGTATCCCATGCTCGACCAGTTCGACGACAAGGGCATGTTGCTGCGGCCGCAGACGTCGCCATGCCCGGAATCCGGGAGAACCGTCCATGCCGTATGACGATCCTGATCCCACGGATCCGCTGACGCTGCACGGCGTCGGCGTGGAGACGGACGATGATGAGGCCATGCGGGACATGGCCTGTTGCTTCATCGAGGAATACGCCAGGATCGGCTTCGACGCGGACCGGATCCGGCAGATTTTTCTCGGAGAGGAGTTCGCCGGCCCGGCGTTGGCGCGGCGCGTGCTGGGGGACGGCGTTATCCGCGCCATGATTGACGAAGAGGTTGCCAAGTGGGGGCCGCGCGCCCCGGGGCGACTGGAAACAACGATGCAGCCCGGCGGACTGGGTCTGCCCGTGCTCGATTAAACTGCAACCGGAGATGCAAGAATGTCACACTGCTGTTCATGTCATGGCTCGGCGGTCGCTTCAAAGGCGACGCAAATCCTCAAGGACGAGCATCGTGTTATTGAAGGGGTTCTTGATTCGGTGGAAAAAATGCTCCAGTCGGACCGCATCGACAAGGGCTTCTTCACGAATGCGTTGGATTTCTTCCGCAATTTCGCGGACGGTTGCCATCATCATAAGGAAGAGGACGAGCTGTTTCCCGTGCTCGAAGCCGCCGGCGTCCCCAATGACGGCGGTCCGATCGGCTGCATGTTGAGTGAACATGAGCAGGGTCGCCGCCTGCTGAAGCGCGTCTCCGAAAACCTGGACGGCGCCGCCGCCGCCGAGCCTGTTGCCGTCGCCGCGGTTCGAACGGCGGCCACGGATTACATCAGCATGTTGCGCTTCCACATTCAGAAAGAAGACAACGTGCTGTTTAATCTGGCGGATCAGATGCTTACCGAAGCCCAGCAGAAGGCCATGATCGAGGCGTTTGATCGGGCGGAGCAGCATGATGGCGACCCGGGCAAGCATGAGCGTTATTTGAAGTTGGCCGACTCGCTGCGGAAGCAGGCCTTTGGAGTGGGCTGAGCCACTTGAGCGGCGCCGCGGTCGCGGACGGACTCGGAACGGTGTTGTTCGGGTAGACATAAGGATTGACATCAGTCATTGGGATTGCGGCCCTCGGGGCCGCGGGCAAGCAGGGGATCACCCCGGCGTATTCGGAGGAATGGCTATGCCTTCGGTTTATAACTGGCATCTGGGCCGATCAATGGGCTACCCCTACGAGCAGGCGGCGCCGAAGGAGCAGTTTGCCTTCGTCATCAACATCAACCGCTGCATCGGCTGCCAAACCTGCACCATGGCGTGCAAGAGCACCTGGACCTTTTCCAAGGGTCAGGAGCACATGTGGTGGACCAATGTGGAGACGAAGCCATACGGCGGGTATCCGCAGCACTGGGACGTCAAGGTTCTCGATCTGTTGGAGCAGGCGAATCCCAACGGCCAGCGCTGGAGCGGCTCCCCCAACGGCGACGCCCTCAGCCCCTATGGCCGCTTTGAGGGCAAGACTGTTTTTGAATCCGCGAATTTCGTCGCCCGCGGCAATCAGCCCAACCATGTCCTCGGCTATCTGCCGACGGACGAGGAGTGGCATTCGCCGAACATTTTTGAAGACCACGTCCAGCACGGTCAGAGCAAGCCGATGGACTTCGGCAAGGGCGAAGACCTGGATAACGGCAAGAAGCACCAGGCCTGGTTTTATTATCTCGCCCGCCTTTGCAACCACTGCTCATATCCGGCGTGTCTGGCCGCTTGTCCGCGCAATGCGATTTACAAGCGCCCCGAAGACGGCATTGTGTTGATTGACCAGAAGGAATGCCGCGGCTACCGCAAGTGCGTCGAGGCGTGCCCCTATAAGAAGTCCATGTACCGCGGCACGACGCGCACGAGCGAGAAGTGCATCGCCTGCTATCCGCGCATCGAGGGCAACGACCCGGAGTGCGAGGGCGTGCCGATGGAAACCCGCTGCATGGCCGCGTGCATCGGCCAGGTGCGAATGCAGGGGCTGGTCAAGGTCAAGCCCGACACGACGTGGATGGAGGACCGGCAGAATCCGCTGTATTACCTGATCCACGTGGCGAAGGTCGCGCTGCCGCTGTATCCGCAATTCGGCACGGAGCCGAACGGCTTCTACATTCCGCCGCGCTGGGTTCCAACGCGGTACCTCGAGCAGATGTTCGGCCCCGGCGTGTCCCGCGCCGTGGAGAGTTACCGCAACCCCGACCGCGAGCTGCTGGCCGTCCTGCAACTCTTCCGTCGCTCGAACCAGATTATCGCGAAGTATGAGATTGAAGAGGGCAAAAAGGTGTACGAAACGTCCTCGAACGGGAAGAAGTTCGAGATGTATGACGACACCATTATTGCCTTCAATCGACTGGGCAAGGAGATCTTCCGCACGAAGGTCGAAGAGCCGGTGCACGTCCGGCCTCCGCAGCACGCGAACTCGATCTAGTGGGAATGTCGGCGCGCGGGCTGCCGGAGGGCGCTGCCGACGGTTTGATAAGACCCAAACTTGGAACTGACACGCAAGACGCAGTCGGGGCGGGGGCCGGACGCCGAGTTCGACCTCCATGGGAGAACTGCGATGACCACCGATCAGACGACGGACATTCAAGCTCAACGAGCGGACACGCGCGGCGCTGTTTACGCGCTGTTGGCCAACGTGTTTCGCTACCCGGACGAGGATCTCTGCAAGATCCTCGATGATCCTCTGCGCTGGGTGTATGTGCGAAAGACGGCGGCCGACCTGGACGCCGCCTTGGCCCGCCTGATCGGCGAGCTTGAGGACGCCTTTACGTCCATTTGCGCCGCGGATCAGCCGCAGGACGCGCTCGACCGGCTGCGCGAGGACTTCCAGCGGCTCTTCGGCCACACCGCGCACGGTCGATGTCCGTCCTATGAAATGGAATATGGCAAGCAGGACATCGTTCAGCAATCGCCGCAGCTCGCGGATATTTCGGGATTCTACACGGCTTTCGGACTGCAGCTTGCCGACGCGACCTCCGAGCGCATCGACCACGTCAGCGTGGAATGCGAGTTCATGGCCGTCCTGGCGATGCGCGCCGCGGAGGCTGTTCGTCGCGGATTCGCCGCCGGCGCGGAAGTTGTATTGGATGCCGAGCGTGAGTTTCTCACCGAACACCTTGGGCGGTGGGCGCCGTCCTTCGCGCATCGCGTGATCGAAGCGGACGGCCACTCGTTCTACGGCGCCGCGGCGCGCCTGCTGCTGGCATTCCTCGAGGGCGAGTGCGGGCGGGTCAATGCTCCGACGGGGCCGTCGCTGCTCGAAGTTTGCCCGCGCGATCCGGAGAAGGACGTTGAATTCTCCTGCGGCATCGAGGAAAACGTGCCGGGCGGCGGCGATCGGCTTGTGCAGCTCGGCATCGATCGCGATTAAGCGGGAGGAGCGCCTGCCATGAAGTTCGAATACGACTCTCGCCTGATCGAACTGGCCGTGTTCCACCGCGTCCGCGTCGAACCGCAGCTCGAACCCGCCGTGCATGCGGTGCTCGACCCGCTCTACCTGCTCCCCGCAGGCGCGGCTCGCGACGCGAAGTTTCATCAAGCCCATGCCGAGATGTTCCAGCAACTCGGCCTGAACCGCTTCATTGAGAACCTGCTGGCTGAGCAACCCATCGTCGCCGGCCGGGTGGATCGATGTCTCGTCCGACAGGCGGCGCGAGCCAGGCAGGAGTCCATCGAGCTTTATCACCGCGACGACGACCCTGCCGCCACCCGCACCGTTTTGGTGCAGCTCACGCCCGAGCACTTGGCCGACCCGGCGTGCTGCCGAGACGAAATGCGTCGTGAGCTCCAGCACGTGGCCGACATGCTGGATGAGTCGTTTCAGTACCGCGCCGCCGACCTCGTCGGCCAGTCACCGCAGGACAACCTGGTCCGCGATCGGTACCACGTGATGTGGAACATCTACGTGGAGAGCCGCCTAGCTTCGAGCGGCCGAATCTCGGGGGGAAGGAAAACGGCCCTCAAGAATGGGTTCCTGCGGTCGTTCGGCGGCCGCTTCGATCCGCCGCTTGCAGCGTTCGAGGCGTTGTGGTCGCTGGAGAAGCTGGACCATCCCACGCTCATGGCCATGGCGCAGGATCCGCGGCGACTGCCCGGCTGGGAAGCGGCGGGTGCCGGCGGCGGGGATCTTCAAGAGACGCTGGGATCGCCCTGCACGCTTTGCGGATTCTCAACCTTCGACTGGTTCGACCTGCAGTCCGACGCGGGCCGCCGCCTCGTGCGAATCCTGATCGAGCGCCGTGAGGGTTGGGACGCGGAGAGCGGCGTCTGCCGCCAATGCGCCGAGGCGTGCCTTGCGCGACACGGCAGCGGCTCGACGCTCTGCGGCGTTTAGGCAGCACCGCCGAATGAACGCCCCTCGGCGGGCGGCACACGTCCGCACACGCGGATCCGGCAAGCAGGCGAACGCGAGCGGGCAAACCTGTCCCCATGGCCTGGCGAGTACGCCAGACCGTGCCACCCCACAGCCTATCTCAGACCCTGCTGACCGCGGTCCGCTGGCATGCGCCGGGCGGCTCTGGAACGCGCCAGACCGCGCCAGCCCGCATCGAGGCCGGAATGGAGTTACCCGGACTGCCGCATGACGACCCCCAAGTCAGCGCTTCCCGGCAAGGCCTCCCCCGCGGACAATAGCCGCCGCCGCGGCACGTTAGACCTGCAGGCGGCGGACGTCCCGCCAGGGGCGTTCATGCTATGCCTGCGGGAGCACGGGCGTCCGCGATGGATCGGAAATTGCCGTGGATCGCGTCAAGCCCCATGACGATGAACGAATATCGGGCGGTGAAGCGAAGCCCTGAATGTAAGGAGTGTCGGCCATGACGTTTGCACGCACTGCAAGTTGGACTCTGATGCTGGCTGCGGCCTGCCTGTTCTGCTCAACGGCGAGAGCCCAGGACGTCAAACACAAGCCGGGCTGGGAAGAGGAGCAGGAGATCCTCAAGAAAACCGGTCAGCTTCCCAAGGACGAAAAGCCGGGGCTGGGCGGCAAGGAGCAGATGTCGAAGTTTGAGCAGCTCATGCTCGAGCGGCTCCGCCTCACCACGCAGCAACAGGAGCGCATTCACGCCATCCTCATCGCGCACGCCGGCCAAATGGTCAAGGGTGAAACGAGCAAGAAGAGCTTCGCGGACGAACACGGGCAGGAATACAAAGCGCTGAAGAAGCAGGCCGAGGAAGCCAAACAGGCCAAGGACAAGGATAAGCTCAAGTCGATCATGGAGCGCCTGTCGGAACTGCGCCAGCAGCAGCTTTCCGCCAAGACGCAGGCCTCGCCCGACTACTCCTCGCTCATCGCAGACATCGAGAAGGAACTGACCAAAGCGCAGGTGGACGACTTCCTTAAGCTGGTCGAGGAACTCGGCATGACGAAGGATGAGGACGCCGGCGCGAAACTCCTGCCCAAGGAGTACATCCACCTCATCACGAGCGACAGCGTCGGGCTGTCCGACGATCAGCGCCGGGAGATTGCGACGATCTACAAGCGGACGCAAGAGGAGGCGAAGAAACTCGCGGAGGACAAGAGCAAACTGCCGCCGCTGCTGGCGAAGATGCGCGCGGACATCCGCGCGGTCCTCGAACCGACGCAGCGCCGCATCGCGGCCCAAATCCTCCTCAAGGCCGAGGGCCGCAGCCAGAAGCAGGTGCCTCAAACCGGCGTCAGAGAGGGACAGCCCGGCGCCGAGGGTGCTCAGCCTGGCGCGGAGGGCGGTGATGAATCGCAGACGCCGCCCCCGGCCGAATCGGGCGCCGGCGAGCACAAGTCGCAGAAGTCGGGGAAGAAGGGCAAAGCCAAGTCCGAATCCACCGATCGCGAAGCCGCTCCAGCGGAGGGCGGCGAGGGCGGCTGAACAAAGCGCTCGACCGGCGCGTTCAGCGGGCAATCTCGCCCGTGGGATGCGAGGCTTGCTTTGCTGCCGGGACCAAAGGGGCGACGAAGCGATTGCTCGCCTTGCCGGGCGAAGCGCAGTCCGGCTGGACGCGCTGAGGTTTAACCCGCTGCGTTTCGACCCGCTCTGCTCCCGCCCGCCAAATGTGTAACGCAGCCCACCGCGGGCGTGCCCATTCATTCGGCCATGCCAGCAGGTGGAGATGCCGGCCTTTCAGGGTCGACGTCAGACGACCGGCGCTTGGCAGCAATCTCGTTGGGTGGAGAGCCGGGCGATCCATTTTCGCTTCAGCCGGCATCAATCGGACTTGCGGGCGCAGTGGGGCGCGCCAGCTCTGAGTTTGTGATGCTTGCGGTAGAGCCACAGCATCACGCCCACACACAACGCCTTCCAAGCCAGCAGCCACCACGGTCGCCACCACGCACCGGTCCGCACTTCGACAAGATCGGACGCTCCGAAGGCGGCCAGCGTCAGCGCCGCGATCAGGAGCAACCGCCGCATGTTGCCGCGCCGTCGAATGGCCGCCACGGCGAAGCCGAGGGCGATGGCTCCCCAGAATCCCGCTTCCCAGTAGTTCCCCGTGGAGTGCAGGCTGGCTAGCACGACATGGCTCCTTCGCGCCCATCAGGATCGCCGCGGCTCTTTCATTTCGCGAAGCTCGCGATCAAGCTGGAAGCCCGCCTGTCCCTTCATCGCCTTCGCCCGCTCGCTCTGGGCAAGGGCGTCGTTCTTGAACCGCTTGCGGGATTCGCTGCGACGCTCCTGCACGCCGAAGAAACGCAGAAACCAGAACAACCAGTGCATGGTTCAATCCCTCTCGAAGATCCGGTTTACGTTCACGGCGCGGCCGAGGCGCCGCCCTCGCTCTTCGCGCCGACCGCGGAGGAAGATTCCGCACCCGCCGCCGGCGCCATCAGATTCCGCTTCATGAACTCCATCGTCGTCCTCTGGTAGTGCGGTCCCCAGACGCCGTGGCGGAAGCCGGGGTAGAGTTGAAGCTCGAAGTCCTTGTCCGCTTTCACCAGCGCGTCCACCAGCTTGATCGTGTTCTGCATGTGCACGTTGTCGTCCAGCGTGCCGTGCACGAGGAGCAGCTTGCCGTGCACGTTCGGAGCGGCCGTGATGACCGACGTCTCTGCGTAGCCGGTCGGGTTGTTCTGCGGCGTGTCCATGAAGCGCTCGGTGTAGATGCTGTCGTAGAGCGCCCAGTCGGACACGGTTCCGCCGGCGATGCCGCACTTGAACCGCTTGCTGTGCGTCAGCGCATACGCGGTCATGAATCCGCCGTAGCTGTAGCCGCTCATGCCGATGCGCTCGGCGTCCACGAACGGCTGCGTACACAGCCAGGCAATCGCCTCCTCGATGTCCTTCATCTCGGAAACGCCCAGCTTTTTGTAAGCGGCCCACGTGGACACCGCCCCCTTGCCGCTGGCGCTGCGCGGATCGGTCTTGAAGACGATGAAGCCCTCGTTGGCCAGTGCCTGATCGTGCGTGTGCCCACCGGCCCAGGAGTCGTGAATCGTCGGCGCATGCGGACCGGCGTAGGTCGTGAACCACACGGGATACTTCTTCGACGCGTCGAAGTTCACCGGCTTGACCATCGCGGCCTCGAGCTTGAAGCCGTCGCTCATGTCGATCTGAAACAGCTCGTAGCCGGCGAGCTTGGTTTCTTTCAGCGCCTCGACGGGATTGGTGTCCAACATGCGTTCGAGCGTTCCGTCGGACCGGTACAGGCCCACCTGCGTCGGCGCGGCATGGCTGCTCCACGAGTCGATGTAGAGATGCCCCCTGGGGCTGACGCTCGTTTCGTGATGCCCGCTCGTCTGCGTCAGGCGCTCCAGCTTTGAGCCGTCCAGCTTCGCGCGATACAGGTTGTCGGCGATGGGGCTGTCCTTCGTCCCCATGACATACACCCAGCCGCCGGCCTCATCGACGCACTCGATGCCGCGCATCTCCCACTCGCCGGACGTCACCGTCGCCAGCAGCTTGCCGTCGGCCGCGTAGTGGTAGATGTGCTTCCAGCCGGTGCGTTCGCTGGTAAGGAGAAAGGAGCCGCCTTTCAAGAACGTCGGCTCGCCGGGGCTTTCGATCCACGCCTGCGTCTGATCGCGGAACAGCACCTTGTACGCGCCGCCTTCGCGCGGCACGGTGCAGAAGTCCAGCCAGGTCTGCTGGCGGTTCTGCAGGTAGAAGTACGCCGGCGCGCCCTCGCCCGGCATGAAGCCCGCGCCGCTGATGACGATCTCGTTCGGATCATGCGCCGAGAGGTCCGCAAACGCGGGCGGCGATGCTCCGTCGGCTTTGACGACGCCGAAACGGATGTGCGGATTCGGATCGCCGGCCTTGGGGTAGCGCAGTTCTTCAAGCCGCTGCCGCACCGGCTGATGGTCGATGAGCGTGAATGTGTTCACCGGCGCGTCGTCGATGCGGAAGAAGCACAGCGCCGCGGAGTCTTTGCTCCACCAGAACCCCTTCTCGTTGCGGTTGAAGATTTCCTCGTAATACACCCAGTCGCACTTGCCGCTGAAGATCAGACCGCCGCCGTCGCTGGTGAGCTGCTTCTCCGTCTGCGTCGCCACGTCCACGCAATACAGGTTCTGGCTGCGGACAAACGCGACGCGCTGGCCGTCCGGGCTAAGCTCCGGCATTTCCTCCGCCAGATCCGGCGACTTGGTGAGTCGCATGGCCAAGCTCCCGTCGAACGTCGCGAAGTACAGGTCGTTGTCCTTGCTGAACAGCGATCCCTTTCGCGCCTTGTCCATCTGGAAGCGCGAGCCCTCGGCCATGCTCTTGGCCTGCTTCTCGCTTAGGCCTTCAATCTTCGCGAGCGCCGCGGCCATCTTCTCGAAATCGTGAAACGGCTGCGACTCGCCGGTCATTGCGTTGACCTTGCACAGCTTGCCGTCGCGCACCTGAAGGTAATGATCGCCGTCATCGGTCCAGCCGAGCGTGGACATCGGCGCGCCGCGCAAGTTGGGCACGCGGCCCGCGACGTAGTTGTCCCACGTGATCGGCTGTGCCACGGCTTCGGCACTCGGCAGGGCCGCCAACGGACCGGACTCGACGAGCACCGGCGACATGAGCCGCTGCACGGGGAAATCCTTCCCATCGGCGAGCTGCTCATCGAAGAAGTTCCACGTCGCCAGCCCGTCCGCGGATTGCGGCTCCAGCAGGTAGGCCGCCAGCGTGCCCAGCGGCTGCGCCATTCGAACCAGCACCGTGCCCGCCGAGACTTTGGCACGCTCGTCGCGTGAGGAGACGTCCACCGCCTCCACGGCCACGTGCTTCATGAACGGCTGCGCGGCGCGATGCACGCCTTCTACGCGGTAAACCTGCGTCGGAAGCGGAATGTCCTCGTGCAGCGCCTCGACCTGCACGCCGTGCTGCTGCAGCTTCTCGACAACGGCTCGCATCGAGGCCGGCAGCAGGTAGGCGAACGGTCGCCGCACCGTCAGCTTCGGCTTCGACTGGCCGATGAACGTGGCTTCATAGTCCTGCTTCTCGTCCGTTGCGGTCAGCCGACCGTTGACTTCTTTCTCGACGTACGCCGCCACGCGGAACTTGCCCTCATACGGCACGATGTCCGTTCGCAGCGGGATGACATCCTCCGGACCGGGCGACTTGCCGCGCGCGACGGTCTCATTGTCCACGTCCTTGATGAGCTTGCGGATCTCGTCTGCGTGCTCGGCCGCGTAGTCGAACAGCGTGCGCACGAACTCGCGCGTGCACAGCACTCGATCCTTGTAGGGTGCATACGCATACGCCTCCGACAGCACGGCCAGCCGGTTGCGCATCCCGACGTAGTTCGTGCTGTAGCGAGGCGTGTCGCCGTAGTCGGTGCTCCAGGTGGCGCCGTGGTCGTACAGGTTTCCGTAGAAGAACGACTTGTAGCCCGTGCTGCCCTCCAGCCGCAGCGTCACCTCCGGCAGCATTTTCTCGCGCACGAACGAGACGATGCGCGGATCACCGGCGCAGTGCCGCGGGCCTTCATACGTCATCGTGTATTGATGATGCGAGCCGTTGGTCGTGTGCGTGTCGATGACCATCGCCGGATCCCAGTCCGTCATGAACTTCGCCAGGGCGCGGACCTCCGGGCTTTCGAGCTTGACGAAATCGCGGTTGAGATCGAGATCCTGCGCGTTGTGGCGCTGGCCCATCCCCTCTTCAGGACCGAGCTGCCCCGGACGGTTGTTCTTCGAGACGTGCTCGTTGCCGTCGCAGTTGAAGATCGGCGCCAATACGATGATGAGCTTGTCGAGCAACGGCGGCTTCGACGCGGCCGCGATCTCCCGCGCCAGCATCGGCAGCGCCTCCTTGCCGCAGACCTCCCCTGCATGGATGTTGCCGAACGCGAAGACCGTCAGCTTGTCGCTGCGCCGCGCCTCCTCGGCGGTCTTGATCGGCGGGTCGGCAAGGATCAGCAGCGGGATCGCGCGGCCCTCGACCGTCGTGCCCATCTGCCCCAGCGCGATCTTGTCCGACGACTCGTCCAGCGCCTTGCACAGCGCCATGACTTCGTCATATCGAGCGGTGGCGCGGAACTCGCTCCTCTCGGCCACCGTGAGCAGTCGCGGCTCAATGCCTTCCTTGCAGGATGAGAGCAGCAGGATTACGCGACAAGCCAGCATCAACATGAGTTACGGCCCCTCGAACTCACCGGCGAATCCCGGACGTTTCAGCACCGGCTCACGTCCGTAACCGCGGTGATTCGCTGGAGAATCTACCCGGCCGGCTCCAATTGGAGAAGCGCCTGCACGGCGTGCTGAAGCCTGCCAGGCGCTCCGGCGGGGTGGCATGCTCTCGCTGTACTCAGCGTGAGCATGTGCATTTCCCTCTGCCAGGCGACATGGCTACCCGCTGCGCGTGAAGCCATGCCACCCGGCGTGAAGCCATGCCACCCATCGAGCAAGCTGGTGCGCCGCATACAATTCTTGACGACCCTGCGCAGACGCGCCAAAATCCCTCGTACGGAGTAACGCGCATGGAAGTCCGCACGATCAAGGTCCGCGAGGCGGCGGGGGAGCGCGAGGCCGTCGCCGCCGCTTGCGAGGTCCTCGATCGCGGCGGGCTTGTCGCCTTCCCCACCGAGACGGTGTACGGGCTTGCCGCGCGCGCGGATCGCCCCGACGCCGTCCTCCGATTGCGCGACTTGAAGGTGCGCGACGACGGCAAGCCGTTCACCCTGCACGTGGGCAGCCGCGCGGCCATCGAGGACGCCGTCGGCGCGCTGAGCGGCGTGGGTCGGAGGTTCGTCTCCAAGGGATTGCCCGGTCCGCTCACGCTGGTCTTCGATGTTCAAGAGGCGGACCGCGAGCGGTTCAACCAGGCGCGCGGGCTTGGCTCGGGAAGCGAGGTGTACCACGAGGGGACCGTGGGGGTTCGCTACCCGGATCACGAGCTGGCGTGCGCGATCCTCCGCGCGGCGGGCGGACCCGTGGTGGCCAGCAGCGCCAACCGCGCGGGCGATTCGCCGCCGTGCGACGCGGACACCCTTGTCGCAACGCTCGGCGGTCTGGTCGATCTGATCCTGGACGGGGGGCAGACGCGATACAGCAAATCGTCCACGGTCGTGCGCGTCCGGACCGACGGGTTTGAGGTTCTTCGCGAGGGCGTTTACGATGCGCGCACGGTCGACCGGCTGTCGGCGCTTCGCCTGCTCTTCGTCTGTTCCGGCAACACATGCCGCAGCCCGATGGCGGAGGCGATCTGTCGGCAACTGCTGGCCGAGCGCATGGGTTGCAAGCCCGCGGACCTTGTGGATCGGCGCATCATCGTCGAGTCTGCGGGGACGCACGGCGGCGGCGGCGGCGCGTCGGTGCAGGCGGTGGCTGCGATGAGCAGGCGCGGGCTGGACCTTTCCGGGCATCGGTCCCGCGGCGTCACGTCGGAGATGGTTCGCGCGGCCGACCATGTGTTCGTCATGACGCCCTCGCATTACCTGGCGATGACCGATCTGGCGCCGGACGCCGGGGACCGGATCAAGCTGCTGAAGGAAGAGTCGCCCATCGAGGATCCGTTCGGCACGGACGATTCGGCGTACGAGACGTGCGCGGCCGGGATTGAGGCGGCGCTGCGCAAACGACTGGATGAGGTCAAACCATGAAGGTGGCTCTGGCGTCCGATCATCGCGGTTACCCCGCCAAGGAGAAGATCAAGACGTTCCTCGCGTCCAAGGGGCACGAGGTGCTTGACTTCGGCTGCAACACGAACGCAAGCTGCGACTACCCGGACAGCGCGCTGCCCGCGGCCGAGAGCGTCTCCACGGGGCGGAGCGAAGCGGCGGTGATGCTGTGTGGGACGGGGATCGGCATGTCGATGACGGCCAACAAGGTGCGCGGCGTGCGCGCGGCGCTGTGCCACGACGAGCTGACCGCGCAGCTCTCCCGCGCGCACAACAACGCCAACGTCCTGTGCCTCCCGGCCGACCTGATCGGCGAGGAGCTGATGCGCCGCGTGGTGGAGGTGTGGCTGAACACGAAGTTCGACGCGGGGCGGCATGAGAGGCGCGTGGCGAAGATCGTGGAGTACGAAGCGAAGTCGGGCCCCGGGCCGTGCGGCGGCTGAGTCGCTGAAGCGCTGGGCACTTCAGCAAGCTGACCTGCGACGCATCCCGCGCATGTGCGAGTTGATGCACCAGAGCAGATTCCGCTTTCGAACCTGCCGCAACGCTCACTTCATTGCCCACATTCAACGCTGGCGAGCCACTCCGGGCATTCCATGATGAGCACCCGCTGCTGCCCGTCCTGATGGGGCCAGCGGGCCTTGCCCTTGCCGCGATCGTCGATCGTGATCGGGCGGTACTGACCGTCCTTGTAGAGGTTGAGTCTCGCGCCAGATGGAAGCGTCGAGGTGACGACAGCCTTGAGTTTGCCGTGGTTGCAGGTCACGAGCAAACCCAGGATTTCAGGGCAGCGGTCCCGACCCAGTTCCCAGGTGGGGATGGCGCGATCTCCATCCAAGCTCCCTCCAAAGAGGACGATCGCGTCGCGCCCGCCGTCGTAGGCCGTGGCGTGGTAATAACGACGCCCCGGCCCCGCCGTGTCCAAAGGTGTCCAATCGTTGCCATCCCACGTCCACGTTTCTCCGTTTCTCGATCCATCGGTGCCGCCATACAGAACGACTCGGCTGCGGGAACTGTCGTAACTCATGGCGTGGCCGAGTCGCGGGCCGGGGCCTTCACTTGTTCGGTACGTCCAATCCGTCCCGTCCCATTCCCAAGTGTCGCCCAGGTAGGCGCCATTCCATCCTCCAAACAGAACCGTGACGCCGCGGTCGCTGTCGTACGCGAGGGCGTGGTCTCGGATTCTGCCGGGACCCCCATCGGTGCGGAACGTCCATTCCGATCCGTCCCATTCCCACGTCTCGCCGATTATGTCGCCGTCGTCGCCGCCGCAAAGAACCATGACGCCGCGGGCGCTGTCGAAGGCCATGGCCGCGTTGCATCGCGGACTCGGTCCGGTCACGGACTTCAAGATCCACGTCGCGCCGTCCCATTCCCATGTCTCGCCATTGCGAGCTTCGTCATCATGACCGCCAAACAGAACCGTTACGCCGCGGCGGTCGTCATAGGCCAGGACATGGTTCGATCGCGCCCCCGGAGTTGCCGCATCGCGCAAGGTCCAAGTCTGACCGTCCCACTCCCATGTCTCGTCGCTGCGCAGGTGATCGCCGATCAGCCCTCCGAAGAGCACGGTCACGTTGCGGCGAGCGTCGTGCGCTATGGCATGAAGCTCGCGGAACTTCGGCGCGACGGGCTTGCGGTTTTGCCAGGATTGGCCGTTCCATTCCCAAGGCTCCGAGGAGCCTGGCGTATAGGAGCCTCCGAAGCTCAAGACGACGCGGCGACGGGCATCGTAGGCCATCGCGTGGTCTGTCGAGTCATGCGGGCCGAAAATGTCGCGCAGCGTCCATGTGCTTCCATTCCACTCCCACGTCTCATGGTTGAAGCTGTAAACACTACCGCCGTAAAGCGTCGTAACGCCGCGATCCGAATCGTAAGCCATCGCGTGTCGGTAGCGCGGGCTGGGACCGGTGGTCGCGCGAAGGGTCCACGTGTTCCCATTCCATTCCCATGTCTCACCGTCGAGGAGGTTGGAATCCCAGCCGCCGAACAGAACACTGACGCCCCTGGCGCTGTCGTAGGCCATCGCATGCTCCCAGCGCGGGGAAGGCCCGGTGGCGCTGCGGAGCGTCCAGTCAACGCCGTCCCATTCCCATGTTTCGCCGTCGCGGTCTTGGTCGTCCCTCCCGCCGAACAGGACGGTCACGCCGCGCGCGGAGTCGTAGCACATGGCATGTTGGGCTCGGGGGCTAGGTCCGGTCGTGCTGCGCAGGGTCCATGTGTCGCCGTCCCACTCCCAAGTGTCCCCAAGGTACTGACCATAACGGATCGAGCCGCCGAACAGCACGGTCACTCCCCGGGCGCTGTCGAACGCCATCGCGTGATTATCCCGTGGACTGGGGCCTGGCACGTTCCTCGGAATCCAGTAGTGGCCGTCCCATACCCATGTGTCGCCCAGCCGACCGGCTTCGTAGCCACCATAGCCGCCAAACAAGATGGTCTCGCCGCGCAGCGCGTCGTAGGCCATGGCGTGATCCGCTCGGGCCTGGGGTCCGCGCGGCACGCTGCGCCATTCGAGCGTGTCGGCGTGTGCGCTAACGGCGAAGATGAGCGCGACGGCGCTAAGCCTTCCGGCGTGATGAAGGATCTTCTTGCGCCGCTCCGCGAACAGGTCACCAGCGGCCGCACATTTCGTTGAAGTTGGGAGTTGCGAATCCGTCATGGTGAGAGCCTCCGTGAGTTGGTGATCGGCGGCGGTTGCCGCGGGCGTTGAGCTTCCTCCCAAGGGCTGCATGATCGTGATTCTACAGAAGTTGCCGACGCGGGATCAAGCCGAGGCGAGGAGTTGTGGGGAAGCGGGCGCGTGACGCGATCGGCGGCGGGCGTTGTTGCAGAGCGGGAAGGACGAGGTCTTTCGACTTCGAGCGTGGATGACTATGCGCCCGGGCAGTACCGACGCCCCCAATTCGGGGGCTTTGAGGATCGTGGGACATGATTGCCGGGGGTTGCGGTCGCCTGCGGCGACCTTCACCCCCGGCTGACGACCGGTACCCCTGCCTGGCCAGTGTAGTGCCTCGCAAGTATCACAGCGTTCAATCTTGGTTGGGGGGGGGCGTCTTCGCCTGCCGGCGGGCCAGAGGCCCGCCCCCCTTCGTTTCGCCCCCCTTCGTTTCGCCCCCCTCCGTTTCGCCCCCCCTTCCGTTCCGAATACGTTGCAATTTCAAAAAGGCACTACACTAGCGGCCTCAGCGGGCGGCCATTCCGTTCGCGCTGGGCGCCAGGTTCTGGATTCCGCCTTCGATGCGCTTCATGCCGCCGTCCTTCGGGTCCACGGCGAAGGCGCTGATCTGGTGCGACGCGCTGTCGAGCGTGTAGAGGAACCGGCCGTTGCCCGCCAGCGCGAGGTCGATCGGGCCGTCCGTCGTCTCGCCGGTGCGGCCTCCCTTGTCGCGGAGCGTGATTTTGCCGGTGACGCGGTTCACGCGGTAGGCGGAGATGGAGGCGCTGCCGGTGTTGGTGGTGTAGGCGAAGCGGCTCTTGCGTCCCAGTTCGACCCAGCACGCGGCCGTCTGGTTCGTGGGGACGGTGGCGCTGATCACGGCGAGCGCTGCGTCGTCACCGATGGCGTAGGAGGACAGGGCGCTGGCGTTCTCCGCGCCGCCGAAGGCCTCCGAGACGATCAATACGCCCGCTGACGTGAAGCTGAAACCGAAGGGCGTGGCGCCGACCGATGCTTGTACGACTGCGTCCGCCGGTGTGCCGTCTTCCTGCATGAGGAAGACGTCGATGAGGTTGGTCGCTTTCTCCGTCACGACGAGAAATCGACCGTCGGGGGAGAAGCCGACCTGCGCGGCGGCGGTGACATCCGCGCCGCTCAGTCCGCGCGTGGAGCCTTCGATCGGCGAAAGCTCGCCGCCGTCGGACCCTTCGAACCCGGAGATGCTGCCCGCGCCGCCCGCGTTGAGCACGTACACCAGCCCCTCGTGGACGGTGACGCTGACGGGCCGATCGCCGCCGCTGGGGACGATCGAGCGGAGGATGAGGTCGTCGCCCGTGACGCGGAACACGGAGACTTCGTTGCTGCCGGCGTTGACGGCGATGAGCCTGTCACCTTCGCCGGCGAGGACCAGGCCCGCCTGATTGCCGAGTCCTCCGCCCGATCCCATGCCGCCGGTGGGGAAGCGATCGTGGAAGCTCAAGGCGCCGTCCTCACCGCGGGTGAAGACCATGATCGAGTTGCCAGCGGCCTCGTTCGTCATGGTGTAAACGTGCCCGCCGCCGGGCGATGCGAGTGCGGAACCCGCCGCCGACAGGCTCAGCGCGGCGATTGAACGCGCGATCCACGACCTGCGAAAACTCTTTCTCATCCTCTATGCTCCTTACTTGAATTCGACCCTGAACATCCGCCCCTGCTGCAAGGCGCTCGCCTTACCGGCATTCCACGTGGAATCAAGCTGCTCTTCGGGCGGCTATCTCATCTGTCGCTGCTGCGCGATGGACCTGACACGCTTGCGTGCAGAGAATCTCGCTGGATGAGAATTCTCAGAGAATCGGGCGGGGCCGGTGTCAGGTTTGTGGCGGTCGGGGCGACTCATCGGGGGAGAGATTGGGGATCGCGTCGAAGCGCGGGAACGGGTTCGGCGGGAAGTTCGGCGAACGACATGGTTCATGCGGAGATCAACAGATCGGCGTCGGGTTGCGAGCCTGCGGAGTGGCTGGCGCGCCACGGCGACGCGCTGTTTCGCCATGCGCTGATGCGCGTGCGTGACGAGCACGTCGCCGAGGAGCTGGTGCAGGAAACGCTTTTGGCGGCGATGGGCAGCGTCCATACGTTTGCGGGTCGCGCGGCCGAGCGGACCTGGCTGATCGGCATCCTGCGCCACAAGGTGGTCGATGGGCTGCGCCGACGCCGGCGCGAGTCGGCGGCCTTTGATGATGCGGCGCTGGAGCGGCATTGCGAGGCGATGTTCACGGCATCCGGGAAGTGGATCGAGGAGCAGGCCGCGCCGCGCTCGGGAGCGGATCGTGCGATGATCGCGCGGGAGTTCCGCCGGGCGTTTGCGGAGTGCCTGGAGATGCTGCCGGCACGGACAGCGGCCGCGTTCGTGCTGACGGAACTGGACGGATGGGAGGGCGCTCGCGCGTGCGAGGCGCTGGGGGTTACCGCACCGAACTACTGGGCGCTGATGTCGCGGGCGCGGCTGCATCTGCGCCAGTGCCTGCGCGAGAAGGACGTTCTGGGGGACTCAAGGTTGTCGCCATGATGACGTGCAAACAGGCGTCGGAGCTGATTTCACGCTCGTTGGACACGCCGCTGCCCTGGTCGCGGCGCGCGCGGCTGCGCGTGCACTTGGTGGTCTGCCGCGCGTGCGCCCGGTACCGGCGACAGATCCGTCAGATGCGGCTGGCGCTGCGCGCCGCGTTTACCGAGGAGCCGTTCGATGCGGCGACCGAGGGTGATTCGGTCAGGCTATCGGCGAGTGCTCGACGTCGCATTGAGGAGGCGCTTCGAGCGTAAGTTTAGGCCGCCGCTGATGCCCCTCAGGCCGTCAAATCCGATTTCGGTCTGCCGTGCATCCCCTCGGCGAGTGGCGAAATGCGACTCCCGTCATTCCTGCGCAGGCGGGAATCCAGCGGTTTGGCGGAACGTGCTGGACCCCTGCCTTCGCAGGGGGGGGATGTGGGTCGCTGGGGCGACGATGCGAGTGCCCAATGGCGAGTTCTGCCACAGCCTTCTCTGCGCGAGAATTGGAAGCAGGCCGGCATCGAGAACGCGATCGTGGGAGCGAGCAATCGCTACGTCCGCGCGTGCCCAGCGTCCCGGTGCCAGCGCCAGGCGGATTCGACGACCTGGCGGATGTCGGTGAACTTTGCTTGCCAGCCGAGTTCGCGTTTTGCTTTCGACGGGTCGGCGAAGAGCTGCGGCGGATCGCCTTCGCGGCGGGGGGAGGTGACCGCGGGGATGGGGTGGCCGGTGACGCTGCGGGCGGCGTCGATGACCTGCCTGACGCTGGTGCCGACGCCGGTGCCGACGTTGAACGCGCGGAAGGCGCCGGGCGGCTGCGACTCGATGGCGATGCGATGGATGCCCGCGAGATCCTCGACGTGGATGTAGTCGCGGATGCAGGTTCCGTCGGGCGTGGGGTAGTCGTCGCCGAAGATGCCGATGTGCGGGCGCTGACCGAGGGCGACCTGCAGCACGAGCGGGATCAGGTGCGACTCGGGATGGTGGTCCTCGCCGATGGCGCCGTCCGACGCCGCGCCGGCGGCGTTGAAGTAGCGCAGAGCGCAGGAGCCGAGACCCCAGGCCGGGGCGCTGTCGCGCAGCGCCCACTCGATGGCGAGCTTCGTGCGTCCGTAGGGGTTGATGGGATCCTGCGGCATGTCCTCGGTGATGGGGACGCTGGCGGGCACGCCGTAGGTGGCGCAGGTGGAGCTGAAGACGAGGCGGCGCACGCCGTGGTCGCGCAGGGCTTCAAGCAGGGTGACCGTGCCGGCGATGTTGTTGCGGTAGTATTTCAGCGGCTCGCGCACGGACTCGCCGACGTCGAGGAACGCCGCGAAGTGCAGGACGCCGTCGAAGGCTGCGCCCGCGAGCACGCGATCCAGCAGGGTCCGATCCGCGATGTCGCCGCGGACGAACTTGGCGCGGCGGTCCAGCGCCCACTCGTGGCCCGCGGAGAGATCGTCGAGCACGACGACGTCATGCCCGGCGTCGCAGAGCGCGCGGGCGCAGTGACTGCCGACATAGCCCGCGCCACCGGTGACGAGCAGCCGCATCTACTCCTCCTCCCTGCGGAACTCGCCGCGTTCGGGGAGGTCGTCCATGCCGAGCGAGTTTTCCAGCACGATGTCCTCGACGCGCGAGACGCTCATGATGATGCGGCGCAGAACGACGACGCGGCGACGGTTGACCGTGACGCCCTGCTCCAGCGCTTCGGCCAGGTAGGCCTCCTTGGAGGCGTGGCCCTCGCGGCAATCGTGGACGTCGGCCTCGATCAGCACCAGCGCGGACTCGGTGACGTCCACGAGCTTGCCGAGATAGACGATGGGCCCGTCGGTGTCGATGACGACCGATTCATTGAGGAGCGTCATGAGCGGATCACGCAGGGTCATGCAACCAATCTCCCTGCACGGGCTGAAGTGCTCGTGCGTGTTCAGGGTATCCCGATTGCGACGTTCGCTCCAGAGGGGAGGGGCGGGACGCTGAAGAGAAGAACCCTCCCCCGGCCCCTCCCTGGAAGGGAGGAGAGTAAGAGCGTCGCTACTCGGAGGGGGGTAAGAGCGTCGCTACTCGCAGGGGGGTAAGGGCGTCGCTATTCCTCAAACTCCGCGAAGGCGTCGGGGAGGTAGGCGATGACGTCTTCGGCGGTCATGGAGATTGGGCCGATGTCCTGCGCCGCGAAGTCGCCCGCGAGTCCGTGGAGGTGGACGCCCAGGACGCTGGCCTCGAAGGGTTCCATGCCCTGCCCCATGAGGGCGGCGATGACGCCGGTAAGGACGTCGCCGGTTCCGCCCGTGGCCATGCCGGCGTTGCCGGTTTCGTTGAGGTAAAGACGCTCGCCGTTGGTCACGATGGTGCCGTGCCCTTTGAGCACGATGACCGCGCCGCAGCATTCGTGCAGCGCGAGCGCGGCGGCTTGGCGATCCCCGCCGTCGCTGCGGCCCCAGGCTTCGAGCAGGCGCCGCGCCTCGCCGGGATGCGGCGTGAGCACGCAAGGTCTGGCGCTGCCAGTTCCACCGCCGGGACGCGCGTCACCCAGCGGGATGCCCGGCTTTCCCGCAGTGGCGCGGGCGAGCTGGTTCAATCCGTCCGCGTCGATGACCAGCGGCTTGGGGCATCCTTGCACGAGTTCAAGCACCACGCCGTGCCGGATCGAGTCAGACAGCCCAGGCCCGAGCGCGACCACGTCCGCGGCGAAGGTGTCCACGATTCCGAGCAGTTGATCACACGCAACGCCCGGCGGAAGCGGCGAGACGGTGGATGTCGGCGCCATCACGGCCAAAACATGTCGCAGAGACTCAGGAACCACGATACGCACCAGGCCGGCCCCGCTGCGAAAAGCCGCCCGCGCCGTCAGCGCCGGAGCGCCGGCCATGGTTTCGCCCGCGTCGCAACCGCCGATGATCAGGATGCGCCCCACGCTGCCTTTGTGCGCGTCCTCGGCGCGTGTCGGAAGCGGCGGAATCTCGCGCGTGATAACGGGTTTTGAAGCCATGCGGTCGATCCCTATCGGCTCGGGCGATTCAAGATGCGAGCCGCAGCGTAGGCGGCGCCGAAGCCGTTGTCGATGTTCACCACGGTCACGCCCGAGGCGCAACTGTTGAGCATCGCCAGCAGCGCCGTCAGCCCTCCGAAGCTCGCTCCATACCCCGTGCTCGTCGGCACGGCGATCACCGGGCAGGCCACCAGTCCGCCCACCACGCTGGGCAGCGCCCCCTCCATGCCCGCCACGGCGATGACCACGTCGGCGGAGGCGATCGACTCGCGCGAGGCGAGCAGCCGGTGCAGCCCGGCCACGCCCACGTCGTACACGGTTTCCACCGCGAGGTCCATGATGTCGCAGGTGACGCGGGCCTCCTCGGCGACGGGCATGTCGCTGGTTCCGGCGGCGACGATTATCACGCGCCCGCCGCGCGTCTGCGGCGAGGTCTGCCGCAGCGTAATGGCGCGGGCCGTCGGGTGATGCTCGCTGGTAGGATGCGCGCGATGGATCGCCTCGAAGTCCCCGCGTGTGGCGCGCGTGGCCAGCACGTTGCCGCCGGATGCGGCGCAGCGGGTGAAGATGGCGGCGATTTGCGCGGCGGTTTTTCCGGGGCAGAAGATGACCTCCGGAAATCCGCAGCGCAGGGCGCGATGGTGATCCACCCGGGCGAAGCCGATATCTTCAAAGGGCAGATCGCGCAGACGCGCCACGGCGGCGTCGAGGGTCGTCTCGCCTCGCCCGAGGGATTGCAGCAGTTCTCGCAGCGCGTGCTCGGTCATGCACCGGGGAGTGTATCACGCAACGCGGCGAGGAAAACGCCGCATGGCGAAGCAGGGAGGCAAAGCACAGCGGCCTCGAGATTCGAGGCGGTCCGGCACGGCCTCGAGGCGCGGCAAGGCGCCGCGGATCGGCACACGACGCGATCCACCAGCGATTGGGGGCGCGTGAGCCTGTTGGAGAATCGGTGGAATCGAGCGCTTCCACGCCAAGCCCGGCTGAAGCCGGCTGAATGCAATAACAGGCCGCCCGCTCCCCACCAACTGAAGTTGGTGGCAAGGACTGGTCGGCTGAAGCCGACCGCGGATGACCGCGACCGGGTCTCGCCCCGTGTTGGGAAGGGCGTATCTTGCTCTTGGTGAGACGCAGGTTGATCGGAGAGTGGTTCTTGCGGACGTCCGGCGGTGCATTGACCGGCTTCAGCCGGTCGGTGTTTGCCACCAACTTCAGTCTTGCTGTTACCCACATTTCTTGGTGACATTCTTTTCCGAGTTATTCGGGATTTCCGCGTGGCGGGTCGGCGAGGAGGCTGACCGCGCGCGGTTTTTGCGGGGGGTGTGCCATGGATGGCGTTGCGACGTTTTCCCGGCGGGAGAAGTGGGCGGAGCAGGAGTTTGGCGCCGCGCGGCTGGGCGATGCGCGGCGAACGCGACGGCTCGTCAAGCTGGCGGCGCAGATGGCGAGCCACAGCAGCGGCACGATTCCTCAGCAGACCGGCCAGACCGCCGACATGAAGGCGGCCTATCGACTGTTTGCAGCCGAGGAGGTCACGCACGCCGCGATCCTGGAACCGCACATCGAACAAACCCGCGTGCGAGCCGGCGTCCTGCAGCGGGTGTTTCTGCTTCAGGACACGACGGAGCTGGATTTCACCGATCACGTGCACTGCGAGGGTCTCGGGCCGGTCGGGCAGGGCGGCGATTACCGGGGACTGCATCAGCAAAACGTCATGGCGGTCGATCCGGCGACGCGCAGGCCGCTGGGGCTGATGTATCAGCGTCATCATCGCCGACAGGCGCGGCCCGCAGGACATCGCCGCGACCGCACGGCGAAGCGCAAGGTTCCGCTGGTCGAACGTGAATCGTACTGGTGGGTGGAGGCGATTCGATCGCTCGGATCGCCTCCGTCCGGTGTGCCGTGGGTTCACGTCGGAGATCGCGGCGAAGACCTCTTCGGCGTCTACGACGAAGCCCGACGGCAGTCCGCTGACTGGCTGATCCGCGCGGCGCGCGACCGATGCGTGCACGCCTCCACCGGCGCGACGCGCCTCCTGGCCTATGCCCGCGAATTGCCGAGCCTGGCGACCCGGCGGATCGAGGTCCGCACACCCAGCGGCGCCATGCGGTGGGCCGAGTTGCAGGTCTCCGCGGGGCCTGTGACCTTGCCTCCGGTGCGGTTCGAGCGGGAGTATCGCTCGTGCGAGCCGATCGCCTGTTGGGTCGTGCGCAGTTGGGAGACCCAACCTCCCGCCGGCTGCGAGCCGCTGGAGTGGGTTCTTCTGACGAGCCTGTCGTGCGAGACGCCTGCGGCGGCGGTGTTCGCCGCCGAAGGATATGCGATGCGCTGGGTGCTCGAGGAGTTTCACAAATGTGAGAAGACGGGCTGTCAGGTCGAGGCGCGCCGCCTGACCGACACGGACCGGCTCGAGCCGTTGATCGCCCTGTTGAGCGTGCTGGCGGTGTGGCTGCTGATGCTGAAGTATGGCGCTCGTGACGAGCCGGACCGGCCCGCGATCGAGTGCTTCGACGAACGGATGGTGACGGTCATGGCCCGCTATCTCAAGCAGCCCGCCGCCACCTTGACGCTCGCCGGGTTCTGGCGCGGCATCGGCCGCCTCGGAGGACATCCCGGACGAAAACGCGACGGCCCCGTGGGATGGCTGCGCGCCTGGCGCGGCTGGCAGAGCTTTCAACTCATGTCGCTCGGAGCCGAACTCTACCACGAACGGGAGGTGTCAAATTGTGGGTAACAGCAAGACTTCAGTTGGTGGATACGATGCCCGCGAAACAACAGCGGAGCCGGCTTCAGCCGGGCTTGTTGAGAGGGCCTCCCCGTGAGCAGTCATGTCTATCATGAGATTCTCATCCATCTGAACTGGCTCACGAAACACGATCAGCCGCTGCTCCGCGGTCGGACCGAGGAACTGGCGCATCGCGCCTTGCAGGACAAGGCGTCCCGAATGAAAGGCGTGAAGTTGCATGAGCTGGGCGGTACGGATGACCATGTTCACTTGGCGGTGCAGATCGAACCCTTCGTGACCGTCAGTGAACTGGCTCAGGAACTCAAAGGTGCAAGCGCGTTTGAGGCTAATCAGGTTCTGCGGCACAAGGCCTTGGAATGGCAGCGGGGCTATGGTGTGGTCAGTTTCGGGCGGCGGCACCTGCCCTGGGTGATTCAATACATCCAACACCAGCGAGCGCACCATGCCCGAGGCACGATCCACGAGCGATTGGAGACGCATGAGCCTGTTGGAGAATCGGAGGAGTTGAACGCTTCGACGGAAAGCCCGGCTGAAGCCGGCTGAATACCAGAACAGCCCGCCCGCTCTCCACCAACTGAAGTTGGTGGCAAGGACTGGTCGGCTGAAGCCGACCTGGTGTAGTGCCTCGCAAAGATCACAGCGTTCAATCTTGGGGGGCGCGGGCTTGGGGGAGGCGGGCGTCCTCGCCCGCCGGCGGGCCAGAGGCCCGCCCCCCGGGTGCGTTGACCGGCTTCAGCCGGTCGGTGTTACCCACCAACTTCGGCTGGTGGTTAAGCGGCCTCACGCCCCTTGCTTGAGATATCGCTCGAACGCCTCCAGCGTGTACTCCCTTCCGAGGAAGTCGCGCACCAGATCGGCGGCTTTGCGCGAGCCGCCGGGTTCGAGGATGTTCTCGCGGTAGCGCTTCGCGGTGGCGCGATCGAACATGCCCTTTTTCTCGAACGGCGAGAACAGGTCGCAGGCGATGCCCTTGCTCCAGACGTACGTGTAGTACACGGCCGAGTAGTGGTCGAGGTGGCCGAAGCTGCACTGGAAGTGCGTGTCGTCCATGTACGGCACGGGGCTGTACTTCTGGGTCAGCTCGATCATCTTCTGCGTGGTGTCGAGGGTGGCGGCGTCGCTGGTGTAGTAGCCCAGCGAGATGGACGCCAGCCACGTCTGCCGCGCCCAGTGGAACGACTCTCCAAAGAAGCGGGCCGACAGCATCTTGCCCACGAGTTCCTTCGAGATCGGCTCGCGCGTCTCGAACTGCTTGGCGAAGAGAATCAACGTGTCATAGCGCCACGCCCATTCCTCGAGCATCTGCGATGGCGCCTCGACAAAGTCCCACTCCGTCGAGATGCCGCTGATGCGCACCCAGCGCTGATGCCCGGCGAAGATGTTGTGCAGCAGGTGTCCGAACTCGTGGAAGAACGTGACCACGTCGCCGTGCTCCATCAGAGCCGAGCCGGGCTTGCCGTCCGGCTTGGGGAAGTTGCAGACCAGCACGGCCTGCGGCAGGCGCTCGCCCGCCACGCCCTGGCAATAGTCGAACTGCGCGGCGTGCTTGTACTTGTCCGGACGCGGGAAGAGGTCGAGGTAGAACCGCCCGATGCGCTGGCCGTCTTTCATCACGTCCCACGCGGTCACATCCTCGTGCCACAGCGGAAGGCCCGTCACCTGCACATACTCGATGCCGAAGAGCTTGCCCGTCACCGACAGCAGACCGCCCATCACGTCAGGGAAGTCGAAGTGCTTTCGCACTTCCTGCGTGTCCACCTGGTAGCGGTCCTCCTTGGCCTTGTTCATGTAGTAGCTGACGTCCCACGCGTCGATGCGCGCGGCGCCCGGGTCGGTCTTTTTCTTGTAATCGAGCAGCACGGCGATCTCGCGGTCGGCGGCGGCGCGGGTGATGCCCTGCACCTTATCGACGAACGCCTGCGCGTTGCCGGCGCTTTCGATCATGTTCACTTCCGTCACGTAATCCGCCCAGTTCTTGTAGCCGAGCGTCGTGGCCTTTTCCTCGCGCTTGACGATGAGCTGCTTGAGCGGCTCGATGTTGGCCGGATACGCACGGTTGTTGAACTGCGCCGCCATCGACTTGCGCAGCGGGTCGCTGTGCGCGTACTTCATGAACGGAACGTAGTCGGGGTAGTCGGTGGTGATGCGAATCTTCCCGCCGGGGTTCTTTTCCGACGCCTTCACGCGCGCGTCCACGTAATCCTGCGGCAGCCCCGCCAGGTCCGACGGAGACTCCACTTCGATGAAGCGCGTGTCCTCGGCGATGTTGCGCTTGAACGTCAGCCCGATGTCCACGATTTCCTTGTTGATCTGCTTGATCTTCTCGCGCACGGCCGGCTCGCGGTCCACGCCCTCGCGGCGGAAGTCGCGGACGGCTTTTTCGACCATGAACTTCGTGGCGGCGTCGGCGCGCTTGAGGTCCACGTCGGTGTAGGCCTTGTAGAGATCGGGGTTGAGCCACAGGGCGGTGACGAATTCGGAGACGCGTTTGGATCCGTCCTCCGCGGCGCTGCGCACGGCTTCATCCGGATGCGCCTGGCTGAACAGCTCGGACTGGCTGGCGACCATGTCGAGGTGCATCCACATCTCGTTGAGCGGCACGAGCGTGTTGTCGATCGTGCGCGGACCGGTGACGGCGAGGGTCTGCTTGAGCAGCGTGTCGGCCCAGGCGAGATGCTCGTCGGTGAAGTTGGAGAACTGGGCGGCGTTGCGGTTGAGGGGGATGTTCTCCATCGCCCACTGCGGGTTTGTCGTCATGGTGGTGGATCTTTCGTTGACGGCGCATCCGCTCAGCACCAACAGCGCCGCGCCCGCGCCGACCAAACGGCTTATCGACAGGTTCATGGATGGTCCTTTCCTCCGGCCGGCGCCATCCACGCGGGCGGCGCGGCAGAATCAGCGGTCCACGTCGCTTCGCGCGGCTAGCGGGGCGTTGCCCGCGCCGAAGCACGATTCACACGCCACAAGCCTACGCCGACCGATCCCGCGGTCAAGAAAGCCCTTTGCCGGGCTGGTGGCGGGATCGTGGGTGGCATGGCTTCACGCGCAGCGGGTAGCCATGCGGACCCACACGCGAGGAATCGACCCGCGCCTGGGGACTTACATGCTCACGCCGAGTACGGCGAGAGCATGCCACCCGCCGGTTTTTTTCAAAAGGGGGCTTGCTCTTCGGTCGATGTTCGGTTATTATTAGGATATCAGCGGAGGCCGTGGGATGACCGTGCGAACGAAACGTCGGAGCGGAAAAATGGATCCTGCGCCGGGAACGGTTCATGACGGGGAAGTGTCCGCAGGAAGCGCGGCGGCGCGTGGGGCGGGCAAGACCCCGCGTGGGGGGAGCAAGGCGGCACGTGCGGGGGACAAGGCGGCGCGTGGGGGTGGCGCGGCGGCGCACGGGGTGAACGGGAAGAAGGCGGCGCTTCGCCGGAAGCGGACGAAACCCTGGGCGGATGGGGCGGAACCGGCAGGGGTTTCGGCGGAGGGGGCGGCGGTCAGCGCGGACGCGACGGCGAGTTCGGCAGCGGCGGCGAATCCGGCAGCGGCGGCGAATCCGACTACGGCGAGTCGGGTGGTGGCGAGTCTGACGGAGGCGGCGGCGAATCTGGCGACGACCACGCATCCGGCCATGGCGGTTTCAACAGCGAAACCCGCGCAAGGCGCGGCGCGTTCCGTGGAAATGTCATCAGCGCCTGCTGAGGCGTCGTCGGTTCCGGCGGAGGTGTCGGCCGGGGTTCCGGATGACGTCGGCGAGGGGTGCGTGGCGCTGGATGCGGGGGCGGTGCTGAAGGCGAGGTCGCGGAGTTTCGCGCTGCGGGTGCGCGGGTGCTCGATGATCGGGGCGGGGATCGAGGACGGGGACATCGTGGTGGGGGAGTTCTCGCCGTCGGCGCGGGCGGGGGCGGTGGTGGTGGCGCTGATCGACGGGCAATCGACGTTGAAGCGGTTCGTCACGCGAGGCGGCCGGCCGTGTTTGGTGTCGGAAAACCCCAACTGTCCGGATCCGGTGGCGATGTCGGAGCTGGTGATTCAGGGCGTGGTGCACACGGTGGTGAAGAGAGTAGCTGCTGGCTGCTAGCTATTGGCTGTTAGCCAGAGGCGTTGAGCGGCGTTTGTTTTTTTTTGCTGAAGTGGATCAGACGTGCCTTGCAAGGGGGGTGAAAGGCGGTGCGTAAAAGGCGGTGCCGCCCATCAGAGCCGCGCCTGTCACAACAAATTGCATGAATCCGATACGGCAGCCTTCGTACCACTTGGATCGGTTTGCAGGCGGATGTGCGTGTCCCGGAGGGACATCCGAGGATAGCCCAGCCATTCATGGTTGGGTGAACCGCCAGCGTTGAGTTGGAGTCCCGGAGGGACGACTGAAATCCCGTGGGCAAGCTTCAGCCGTCCCTCCGGGACTTGGAAATCAGGGCCGTCACAACCCCAGCGATGAATCGCTGGGCTATTTTCGTCCGTCCCTCCGGGACGAAAACGTCGATTTCACGGAGGTGAAAGGCCTTATGATGCGATTCATTGGTCATTGATCACCGGTCATTGGTCATTGGTCATCGGTCATTGGTCATCGGTCATCGGTAATTGGTCATTGGTAATTGGTCATTCGCCATTGATCATCGGCACTTAAAATATGGCGAACCGCGACTTTCGCTTCTGGCTAACAGCTAATAGCCAGCAGCTAGCAGCTCTTCATGCGCAGCATCATCCATTTCGACGCCGATGCGTTCTTCGCCTCGGTCGAGCAGGCGGCGGATCCGCGGCTTCGCGGGCGGGCGATCGTCGTCGGCGGCGAGCATCGCGGGATCGTCGCCTCCGCCAGTTACGAGGCGCGGCGGCTGGGCATTTACACGCCGATGCCCGTGGCCGCGGCGCGGAAGCTGTGCCCGCGGCTGATCGTCGTTCCGCCGCGTTTCGAGCTGTACGAGCAGTTTTCCACCAACATCTTCGGCATGGCCGAGGAGCTGACGCCGGTGATCGAGAAGCAGAGCATCGACGAGGCGTACCTGGACCTGACCGGCTCGCGGATGTGCCTGCGTAAGGAGCCGCTGGAGCTGGCGGAGAAGCTGCGGCGCGACGTGAAGGACTGGCTGAAGGTGACGATTTCGCAGGGTCTGGCGCGGACGAAGCTGCTGTCGCAGATCGCCGGCAAGCTGCACAAGCCCGACGCGCTGATCGTCATCCCGCCGCGCGAGGAGGAGGAGCTGGCGTTTCTGCACCCGCTGCCGGTCAAGTGGCTGCCGGGCATCGGCGAGGCCACGTCGCAGCGGATGGCGTCGGCGGGTCTGACGCGCATCGGGCAGGTGGCGCACATGCCGCTGGAGTGGCTGGGCGAGCTGCTCGGCTCGTCGGCGCGGGCGGTGCGTGAGTTCGCCAACAATATCGACGAGCGCCCGGTGGTCGTGGCGAAGGCGGAGGCGCTGTCGTACAGCCATCAGGAGACGTTCGCCGCGGACGTGATGGACGCGGCGCTCATCGAGGCCGTGCTGCGGAAGCTGGCGGACCGGGCGTTCGAGTCCGTGCGGGCGGACGGCAAGCAGGTGCGGACGGTGACGGTGAAGATCCGCTACACGGACATGGACGAGCATCAGGGGCAGTCGAGCCTGCGCGAGCCGACGGACGTGGAGACGGACGTGTACCCGCTCATGTCGCAACTGCTGGCGCGCCTGTGGGACCGGCGCGTGCGCCTGCGCATGGTGCAGGTGAAGCTGTCAAACGTGTACGGGCCGCAGAGGCAGATGGACCTCTTCGGCGTGCGCGAGCGGCAGCGGCGACTGTCGCAAGTCTGCGAGCGCGTCCGCCGCCGCTTCGGCGATCGTGGGCTGATGCGCGAGCATGATTGGAGGCTGGAAGGGGCGATCGGCGCATCCATGATGTGATCAGGGTTCCTGCGACGGCGCGGCATTCCGCCAGGGCTGGGAGCGCCTCGGATAAGCGACCAGGCGCTCGGGATGCTCGGCCTGCTCGCGGCGCAGGCGCTCCGCGATGAGATGAATGTCGTTGCCGCATTCCTCGGCGATCTTGGCGCCATTGCGGCGGACTTCGTCAACCACGGGATCAGGGATCATGTTTCGTTACCTCCAGGTTCCCATCCTTCGGGCATGAGTTCTTCTGGCGAGCAAATGACAGGAGACATCAGGTGCAATCTTCGGTTCAGTGTTTCAATATGCAGACGCTTGCGCGCGTTGGCCACCGGATCGTCGCTTTTGGGTTCCAGCCGGTAGCTCGGAACCGAAGAATCAAGATAAACCATCGGTCTCAAGTCATATATTACTCCGGGCGTCCATAATAGTCCACATCTCGTGTAGTGTCTCGCAAATGAAGAAGCTTATCCGAACAGAGTCGAGCCAGCGCGCGGGGAGCCACGAAGAGTGCAGTCCCCCAGCGGCGATTCAGCACCCAAGGGCTGTTTCAGCCCCAAAGGGGCGCTTCAGCCCCAGCCCAGGGCAACGCCCTGGGGAGACGTGGCCAACATGGATATCAAAGCCCTGAAAGGGCGCTTCAACCCTCGGCCGCCCTTTCAGGGCTTGTTGGTTCTACGCCGCCGAGTCCCCAGGGCGTTGCCCTGGGCTGAGGCTAGGTTGCCCCTTCGGGGCGGCCAAGTCGCTTCGGGGCACCCACGTCTCCTGGCGGAGGTGTGTCCGTTTGGATAAGCCTTGTTATTTACGAGGCACTGCGTCAGCGCCATGCGGGAGCGGAAGAATCGCCGATGCTTGCAGAGCTTTCTGCTGCACGGCGCCAACTATTGGATGACCGAATTAATCGTTTATGCCTGCGCTTGCGCCGGGGCAACCTTGGTCATGTACCTCTCCCTGCACAACCGATCGTGCTACTCGTTCGAACTGGCGCTGACGAGGCCGGATCAGCTTGCGGATTTCGCGGCGCGGCACGGGATGTCCGCGATCGCGCTGACGGACCGCGACGGGCTGTACGGCGCGGTGGGCTTTCAGCAGGCGTGCGAGCGCGCGGGCGTGAAGCCCATCTTTGGGCTTGAGCTGACGCTGGCGGAGGGCGTCGAGGTCACGCTGCTGGCGCAAACGCGGAAGGGATATGCGAACCTGTGCCGCCTGGCGTCGCTGCGGCATTTGGGCGAGGCCGCGGTCAGCGTGCGGCAGGTGTGTGAACATGCCGGGGACGTGGTGGGTCTGGTGGGGACGAATGGCAAATGGCCAATAGCCAATAGCGAATGGAGGGCCAACGAACTGCGCGAGGCTTTTGCGAACCGCATCTACATGGAACTCGCGATTCACCGCGTGGAGGACGTGGCCGAGGCGCGGCGGCGGGCGCGGTGGGCGGATGAGGCGGGGCTGCCGGTGGTTGCGTCGTGTGAGTCGCGCTGCTTGAAGCGCGGGCAGGGGTTACTGCTGCGGGCGCTGGCGTCGATGGGCACGCTGACGCTGCTGGACCAGCCGCACGCCGACAAGCCGGAAGGGCACTGGCATTTGCGCACGCCCGCGGAAATGCAGCGTCTTTTTGCGCGCCGCCCTGATGCGCTGCGCAACACGTTTGCGATTGCGGAGCAGTGTGATGTTTCCCTGGAACTGGGGCGCAGCCGGTTTCCGGCGTTTGATTCGCCGGACGGGCGTCGGGCGATCGACCATTTGCGCGAACTGTCGATCGCCGGCTGCCGGCGGCGCTATGTGGACGAGCCGCCGTTCAAGAACATCGGCGGGCGGCGCGCGACATTTGACGAGGCGCTGAAGCGTCTGGAGCGGGAACTGGGCATCATCGAACAGGTGCACTACGCGGAGTATTTCCTGGTTTTTCATGAAATCGTCGAGTATTGCCGGCGCGAGGGCATCGACTCGCTGGCGCGCGGGTCGGCCGCGGACTCGCTGGTGTGTTATGCCCTGGGCGTCAGTCACGCGTGCCCGTTTCGTTTTGATCTGCCGTTCGACCGCTTCATCAATCCCGAGCGCGCCAAGTTCAGCAAGATGGCCGACATTGATCTCGACCTGCCGTGGGACCGGCGCGACGAGGTGATCCGCTGGGTCTATGACCGATGGGGGCACGATCGCGTCGCCATGATCGGCGCGCCGAACACGTTTCACGCCCGCGCGGCCGTGGCGGACCTGGGAAAGGTGTACGGGCTTCCGCCGCATGAAGTGCATCGCACGACGAAGCTGCTGCCGCACGTGACGTCGTGGAACCTGCCGGAGGCGATCCGGCAAAGCCCGGAGGCGCGCGACGTGCCGATCGGCGAAGAGCCGTATTGCACGATTCTGCACATGGCGCGCGAGCTGGACGGTCTGCCGCGGCACTGGTCGATGCACCCGTGCGGACTTGTGGTTTCTCCGGAGCCGCTTTGTGATCTTGTGCCCGTGCAGCGATCACCCAAAGGGCCACTGGTGGCGCAGTACGACATGCACGCCATCGAGGATCTCGGATTTGTGAAGGTGGATCTTCTGGGGCAGGCCGGATTGTCGGTGCTGCGCGACGCGGTGGAGGGGATTAATGGCGAATGGCGAATGGCGAATGATGAAATAAACGCCGAAACGCCGAAACGCCGAAACGCCGAAACGCTGAAAGCAGAAACGTGGGAAGCCGAAAGCAAAGATTCCCATTGCGAGCCGGATCGCTGCTCGCCGCATTCAATCCGCGATTTACGGCGTGTTGCGGCTGTTTGTGGTCATGCGCCCGCCTCTTGCGTGAAGGGGGCTGATGCGGGCATTTGCCATTCGCCATTGGCCATTCGCCATTGTCCACTGCCCATCAACCTTGCGCGCGACGTGGATTACTCCGACTCTGCCACGTGGGATTTGATTGCGTCCGGCAACGCGCGCGGGGTGCATCATATTGAGTCGCCGGCCATGACCAGCCTGCTGCAGCAGTGCAACTGCCGGGACATAGACTGTCTGACGACAGTGGTGGCTATTATCCGGCCCGGGGCGGCGAATCAGGGAAAGAAGGAGGCGTTCGCGCGGCGGCATCAGCGCATGGAGCCTCCGCAATATGCACATCCATCCGTGGTGTCGGTGCTGGAAGCGACGTATGGGTTAATGGTGTTCGAGGAGCACATTCTGCAGATCGCCGTCGAGTTTGCCGGGATGAACCTGGGTCGCGCGGACGTGCTGCGGCGGGCGCTGAACAAGGAGAACCGCGTGCTGATCCGGCAGTTGCGCGGTGAGTTCTGGTCGTGCGCGGAAGGCAAGGGCCGGCGGCGCGACGAGATCGAGGCCGTGTGGGGATTGGTGGAGGGGTTCTGCGGATTCATGTTCAACAAGGCGCATTCCGCGGAGTACGCCATCGAGGCGTTTCAAGGCGCCTGGCTGAAGCTGCGATTTCCGGCGCACTACATCGCGGCGATCCTTTCCAATTATCGCGGCTTTTACGCGAACTCCGCGACGCTGCCGCAGATTCTATATGTATTGGAGGCGCTGCGCCTGGGCATCGGCTTCCTGCCGCCCTGCGTGAACCGGTCAGGACGCAAGTTCCTCGTCGAGACGCAGAAACTCCAAAACGCCGAAACGCCAAAACGCCAAAATCCTGAAACGCCGAAACGCCGAAACGCCGAAACGTCGAAAGGGGAAGGCGGGGGTTCGGAGTGTGGGAATGCGTCGGGCGGGATGCGGGGACGCGTCGCACTGAGAGGGGAGGGGGTGCGCACTGAGGAGCTTGCCGGAAATCCTTGCGCTCAGATGTTTGCTCTGCCGTTAGCGTGGGCGAGGCCGGATCCTTGGCCATGCGGCCCCCCACTTGCGTGGGCAAGGCCGGACACTCGGTCATGCGGCCCCCCACTTGCGTGGGGGGTTCTGGCGCGAGCATCGGGTACTGACCCTGCGAAATCCGAAATCCGAAATCCGAAATCCGACATTGTGGACTTGGCATTCGACTTTCAGCATTCAGCATTCGGCATTCCGCATTCGCCCGTTGTCATTCGCATCCCTGTATCTCACGTTCAGGGCTTGTCGGCGGAGTTTGTCGAGCGTTACCACGCAGAGCGGGAGCGCGGCGCGTTTGAGTCGGTGGCGGATCTCGTGGAGCGCTGCCGGCCGGGGGAGTCGGAGGCCGCGGCGCTGCTGGACGGCGGGGCGCTGGACGGCTTCGGGCGGCCGCGCCCGCAGATGTTCTGGCAGTTGCACCGGTTGTACCGGCGGCGCGTGCGGGGCATGGACACGCTGTTCGGCGGCGGCGAGCGAGAGACGGGGATGACGCCGCCGGTGGAGCTGACGGCGCCGGATCTTCGTCAGCGGGCGAAGCGCGAGATGGACCTGCTCGGGTTTCCGGTGTCGATCGACCCGCTGACGTTCCTGGGCACGGATGACCAGGGGCGCAGCATCGACGAATCGCGCTATGTGAAAGTGGCGGACCTGGGCCGGCACGTGGGGCGGCGCGTGACCGTGTGCGGGCTGATGGTGGCCGACCGGATCAACGCGACGCTCACCCATGAGTTGATGAAGTTCGTCACGCTCGGCGACCGCACGGGCTTCGTGGAGACGATCGTGTTCCCGGACGCCTACCGGCGGTTCGGCCACCTCACGGCGGCGAACGCAATCCTCGAAGCGAGCGGCATCGTGGAGTCGTTCGAGAACGGGCGCGGTTGGACGCTGCGCGTGGAGCGGTTGTCGGTTCCTCGGCGAGGTGCGGTGACGCACCCGGGCGCGAGCAGAGGGCGGAAGAGCGCGAAGAAGAACGACGCGATCGACGTCGAGCGATCCCGTTGAGGCATCCATGCGGAGAGTTGGCGGAGGTGGGCAGCAACATCACGGCACGGGTCCGGCGTGTAACGATGCGCGGCCCGCGAGGGAATCGTCAACCGCCCTTCGTCGCCGCGGAACTCTTGATGAACTCGATCGCCTGCGCGGCGCACGGGTCCATGACGTCCTTCGCGCCCGTGATCTTCACGAAGTGCGGACCGGCGTCATGTTCGAGGATGGCGGCGATGAGTCTGCCGTTTTCGATGACGCCGCCGGCCATGCCCGGCGCGGCCGTGAGCTTGCCGCTGACGTCGAGGAGCGTGATCTTCACGCCCTCATGTTCGAAGGTCTCGATCTTCGCCTGATCCTTCGAGATGGGCTTGCCGTCGGCGCCGGCGACCTGCGACAGCCAGCGCTCGATGTTCGGGTCGGCCGGCATGCCTTTCATGTTCGGGTAATGCGTGATGCGGACTTCCGCCTGCCCGGCGGCGCCTTCCGCAGCCGGGATTGAAAGCACGGCGACCGGGCCCATGGCGATGGACGGGGGCGGCTGGTTC
>CAZGJA010000005.1:0-4060 GCA_964526695.1 uncultured Phycisphaeraceae bacterium | reverse complement strand
GCTCCAGCACCTGGCGGTCTTGGCCCATGACGCACAGGCTGATAGTCTTCTTGTGGAGGTCGATGCCGACAAACTTCATGGTTCGCTCCTTGTGTGGAAACCTGGGTATCTTGAACACGACCCAACCGTTTACCACGAGATCAGGACACCGTGAATCGGCTCGACCTCCTGCTTCATAGTTTCACCCGCCACGGGCTTGCGCCACCCGACATGGGTATGCGCCACCCGGCATGGATCCGCATCGCCCGCCGAATTGACACGCGCCGCCCGCACGGTACAAATTGGCAAGGATCCGGGCGATTAGCTCAGTTGGCTAGAGCGCCTGCTCGACACGCAGGAGGTCACAGGTTCAAGTCCTGTATCGCCCATCCCCCCGTTTTCCGCGCCTGCCCCCACTGGCTCAGAATTGCGTAAACCGCTGGTTTTTCCGGGGTTTCCGCGATTCGCCTCGAAATCGTTCCCGGCGGTTCTCGTCCGTGCATGCGCGTACTGCACCGGATTCTGCAGCGCGCCCGGCTCGCCGTTCTCACCGGCTCCATCGACGGACGCCGCCCGCTCAAAGTGATCGTCGGTCACTTGCAGGTAGTGCTTGGCCGCAACCAGTCGGGAGTTCCCAAGCCACGCGCAGACCACCTGCAGCGGCCAGGATTCGGCAAGCTCTGTCTCGCGGCTGCTGCGAAGGTTCTGGAACAGCTTCGGCCACGGCTTCAACCCCACGCGGACGATGATCCGCTCGAAAACCTCCCGGTAAATCTGATTCGGGTTGGGGTGTCGCCGAAGCACGTGCTCGACTCCCGGCTCCGCCGCCTCGAACGCCTCGCGGAGGTGGGGAAGGATTTCCGGGAAGAGCGGAATGACGCGGGAATCGTGGTCCTCCAGATGTTCGGTCTTCGGCGAGCGAACCCTGATTCGGCCATGTTCCCAGTCCACGTCCGACCACTTCAGCGCCGCCGTCTCGGATGCGCACCGAAGCCCGCCGTATCGACACAACGCGAAGATGAGCCGCGTCTCGCCGTCAGGGCATCCGTCGATGATCTTCGCTGCGTCGGCGCTGGTGACGTAGCGGTAACGGCTGGGGTTGCCGCGCACGGCTGAGGTGAGGTCGGCGAAGGGGTTGAACCCGATCAGCCTGCGGCGCACCGCGACGGTGAACATCTGCTTGGCGATTCCGCAGCGCCGCCGGACGGTGTTGTCCGCCAATCCCTCGCGGATCAGGTGCAGCCGCCAGTTGTCCGCGTCGCCCGCCGTAATGTCCCGCAGCGGCTTGTCCTCGCCGAAGTGATCGACAAGGTTTCGCCGGACGTTGCCGAACGTGATCGCCGTCGCGGGCTTCACGTCGGACCGGGAAGCGATGACCGCGTCAAGGAACGCGGCCAGCGTCGCGGCCTCGCGCTTCGGGATCAGCCCCACGTCCGCCAGCTTGTCGCCCATGATGGTGTCCAGCGCCGCGACCCATCGCGCCGTTTCATCGTCCAGCGCGTGCCCGGTGATGGACGCCGCGACAAGGTTCTCAACCTTGTGCTTGACGGCTTCGGCGAAGCGCTGAGACGCCTTGCCCAGCCTGATGCTGCGGCGCTTGCCGTCCCCGCCGAAGAATTGAATCACCCGCCGCCCGTTGCGTTCCGCGGATATGCTCGCCACGTCAGCGCCCTCCCTTCGCCCGCGCCCCTCGCGCACGCACGCGCGCGGGAGCCGTTGCCGGTTTCGATGTAGCCACAGGGGTGAGTCCCAGCCCGAGAACCACTGCGAGCTTCGCCGCCGTGCTCAGCTTGATGTCCCGGCCCCTGACCATGAAATCGTACACGCTGGCGTAGCGCAGCCCGGCTTGTTCGGCGAGGGCGTTCATCGACCGCTCGTCCCGCTTCGCCGCGTCCCGCAATTGATCGAAGATCGTCTTCATACACTCTACGATATCGACTTCTGTATCGTCCGTCAAGAGCATTCCTGCATCCTTTTCAAGATTTCTTTCAACGCCCCGGTCTCGGCGTGTTCGCGGGCTTGCCAGCCGTCAAACTCCCGGATCGCCGCCCGCTCTTCGTGCAGCTCGCGCCACGCCTGCGGCAGGTCCGCAGGGTAGATGCCGCCGGACGGGGTTTCGACCAGCGCCGCGCCGTCCGCCGGATGATCCGCCACGGGGATCGGTTCAAGCCGGGGGTCCGAAGTCGTGCTTTCGGCTTTGTCGGATACCAGCCGCTCCAGAAACTCCACCGCGTCAAAGCTCATCGTTCCACCCCTCGCCAACGTACCGCGACGTACCGCACATGCCGCGACGTGCCGCAAGTCACCCCGTTTCTTGACCGCTTGGCGCGGGTTCGCGGTACGTTGCGGTACATTGCGGTACGTCCGCACCCGGTAAGCCAAGGTCCAGCCCGTAGGCCGTTTCGATTCGCCTCAGCGCCGTGATCGTCACCTTGGTATAGGTCCGCCCGGTGTTGCCCGTACGCTTCTTGGTCCGCACCCCGTATCGCCCCAGCGCTGACGAAACGCCACGCTCGGACCACTTGGCGAAGCCCACGCCGTCCAGTTCACGCGCCCGCCGCAGCACGTCCCCGGCTTTCAGTCCGCAGTGCCGTCCGTCGGCCACGGCCTCAGCCACGATGCGCAACAGCGTTTCGTCGGCCTCAGGTGTCGCGTCATCCCGCCCATCACCCGCGACGGCCTCGGCGTGCCCCTGCATGGTGCGCAGAAGTCCGGTCGCCCCGTGCTCTTCGATCCACGATGCGAGCGCGAGCAGCGGTTGCCACAACTCAAAGTCCCGGTTCGCCAGGGACGCGGGAACCACATCGGCACGCGCCGCCAGTTGCGCCCACGTCTGGCCATGCTCCAACGCCAGCACATGAAGATCATCGCGCAGGTTGCTCCACGCCTCCGCGTCATCGTCGAGCCGTCGGCGCGGTTTCGGGGACTCGGGCCCAGCTCGGAACATGGGGATACGGATGCAGCGTGACGCGAGCGCTTCCGGCAAACTGGCAATCGACGCCGATGCCTTCAGACCGAACACGTCAAACTCGGTGCGCTTGAAGGTGTCACCCGCGCGCTCCAGGCGCATCGCCGGTGAGCCGCGCTTGTACCCGCTGAGCAGCACGGATCGGATTTCGCCGGCGTCCGGGGTTCCATCGCGCAATCGCTCAGCCTCATCCAGGAGCAACGTGCCCCCGCGCTCGTGCAGGGTTCGGAAGAAACACGCCGCCGTCATGTTGCTCGACGCCACAGGTCGGAAGCACAACCTTTCCAACACGTTGAACAGCCGTGTTTTGCCGCTGCTCATAGGCCCGCCCACGGCCAGGTATGGCACGCTTGACCATAGCGAGTAGATGTAGCCGAACATCACCCACAACCCGAGCGTCGCCACAGTGCCCGCCGCATTCTCCGGTGCGAAGTCCAGGAAGCGCGAGAAGCGCTCACAACAGCGCCGCCAAACGTCGGCAGGGTTCGGCGCGGCTGCGCCTTCAAGCCAAGGCTCGCGTGAGTCCCGCGACCACCCGCTCCGCAGCGTCGGCTCCGGCTCGCCGGGCATCGGGTGGAACCACAGTCGCCGACCGGGTGAGAGTTCAATGGACGGCTCCACAAGCTCGCGCCGTTCACGCCGCCCGTCACCATGCCAGCGGAGATACAACTCCCAGCGCCCGCGCGGCTTGCCGCCCACAATGGCAACACTTGGAATCAGCACGCCCGACACGTCGTGCGCGTGAAACAATTCCGGGCGCACGATCCGCGACACGTCCACCGTTTCGCCGTGCGCCAAGGGAGCTGGGGGTTTCGCCAGTTCCGCCGCGACGCGCAGCAACTCGGCTTCGATGTGCGTGCGACGATCCGCTAGCGCGGGATGCTTCTGGAGCAGCGCCTTGATAAACCGCTCGCGCGAGCCGGCGCGCTGCACCTTCAATTCATCGCCGTGCAAAAGCCTCTCGCCCAGCTTGGCGGTTAGCAGCCCGTGGTAAAAGTCCTCTTGACACATGAAGTATAATGATCGGAGAAGGGCGTGTCGAAGGCGGGTCATGGAGGACGGCGATGGCGATGGGGCGTCGAGAGTTGGAAGCGCAGGGCGATTTGTGGATTG
>CAZGJA010000004.1:0-53750 GCA_964526695.1 uncultured Phycisphaeraceae bacterium | reverse complement strand
CGGAGGACATCCCGGACGAAAACGCGACGGCCCCGTGGGATGGCTGCGCGCCTGGCGCGGCTGGCAGAGCTTTCAACTCATGTCGCTCGGAGCCGAACTCTACCACGAACGGGAGGTGTCCAATTGTGGGTAACAGCAAGGCTCAAGGCGGTGGCAAGAGCCGGCCGGCTGAAGCCGGCCCAGCATGACTCAGCACGGTACAAGTTCTAGCTGGAATCGGTTGCGATCGGCTGCGATCGGAGACATTCATCAATCGGCGCAGGCGGAATCGGGCAAGACTCTCTGTAGTTCTACTTAGCCCGGCCAAGGCCCGCCGCTAGGGCGTCACGTTGGCTCGGCGTCGAGGTCCAACGGGGCGAACTCGCCGCGACGCCACTTGTAGTAGCCCACGGCGGCGATCATCGCGGCGTTGTCGATGCAGTAGGCCATTTCCGCGGCGCGGAAGGCAAGTCCCCGCTGCTGGCAGGCCTGCGTCATGGCGCTGCGCAGGCGCGAGTTGGCCGCGACGCCTCCACCCATGACGACGCATCGCACACCGGTTTGCTGCGCGGCTTGCATCGTTTTTCGGACGAGCACGTTCACGACGGCTTCCTGAAAGCTCGCGGCGACGTCGGCGATGTCCTGGGGCGAGAGCTTTTCCAGCCCGCCGCTGGTGCGACCCTTGCCATTGACGTGGTAGAGGACGGCCGTCTTCACGCCGGAGAATGAGAAGTCGAGCGAGTCGCGCTGCAGCCATGTGCGCGGGAAGTCGAAGCGGTGCGGATCGCCTTGCCTGGCGACGCGGTCGATCTGCGGACCGCCGGGGTACGGAAGCCCGAGGATCGTCGCCACCTTGTCAAACGCCTCACCCGCGGCGTCGTCCTTCGTCTGCCCGAGTCGCTCGATGTGATCCGGATCCCGCACGAGGAACAGCGACGTGTGTCCGCCCGAGGCGATGAGCGCCACAGCGGGCCAGGGCGGGACTTCCGCGCCGATGGCGGGGCTGATGGCGTGGGCTTCGATGTGATGCACGGCTACGAGCGGCCTTCGCCACGCCCACGCGAGCGTCTTGGCGCCGTTGACGCCGATGAGCAGCGAGCCGACCAGCCCCGGCGCGTAGGTGACGGCGATGGCGTCGAGGTCGGCGCTCGCGCAACCGGCGCGGGTCATGGCCTCTTCGACCACCGTGTCGAGCCGTTCGATGTGGGCGCGCGAGGCGATCTCCGGCACGACGCCGCCGTACTTGGCGTGCAGGTCGATCTGCGAGGCGACAATGCTGCTGCGCACGCGCACGCCGTCGTCCACCACGGCCGCGGCGGTCTCGTCGCAACTGGTTTCAATGCCAAGGATGCAGGTCATGGCGCCCTCGTGGTTGAGATTCACGTCCAGTCAGTGTCAAGGCTGCGGGGGGATCTCTTTTGACCCACGCAGGGTCGCGCCGGCGTTTCCCCCTCGCCACGGCCTGGCGAGTACGCCAGACCGTGCCACACGAATATGCCACGTTGATGTCACCCGGATTGCGGCTGCCTCGAAACGGAGAGCCTACAAGGTTCTCGCCGCGATGGGCATCCGCCGTCCGGCGCCGAAGGCTCGCGACGTGACCTTGATGCCCAGCGCCGCCTGCGTCCGCTTGTGCTCGCTGCGCGCCACCATGCAGGCCACGCGCTCTGCCGTGGCGCGGTCGAAGCCCGCGCGCACAATCTCTTCCGTGCATTCGTCGCGCTCCACGTAGCGCTCCAGCATAGCGTCGAGCACGTCGTAGGGCGGGAGGGAATCCTGGTCCGTCTGGTTCTCTCGCAACTCGGCCGACGGCGGCTTGGACAGCGTGCGCTCAGGGATCACGTCGCGCCCGCAGCGCGTGTTGAAATACCGCGCCAGCTCGTACACGCCCGTCTTGGGCACGTCGCTGAGCGGCGCGAACCCGCCGCACATGTCGCCGTACAGCGTGCAGTAACCCACCGCCAACTCCGACTTGTTCGACGTTGCCAGCAGCAGCCAGCCGAACTTGTTCGACAGGGCCATGAGCAGGTTGCCGCGGATGCGCGCCTGCAGGTTCTCCTCGGTTACGTCCGGCGCCAGGCCCGCGAAGCCGGGCGCCAGCGTCTGCTCCAGCGCGGAGTGGACGTGCGCGATGGGCAGCACGCGGAAGTCGATGCCGAGATTGCGCGCCAGCGCCTCGGCGTCGTCGAGACTGTGCTGACTGCTGAAGCGCGAAGGCATGGCCACGCCGTGGACGTTTTCGACGCCGAGCGCGTCCACGGCGATCGCCGCCGCCACGGCCGAGTCCACGCCGCCGGACAGCCCCAGCACAACGCCCCTGAATCCGCACTTGCGCACGTAGTCGCGCGTGCCCAGCACGACGGCGCGCCACAGACTTTCCGTCCCTTCCTGATACGGCTCGATGCGACCCAGTCCGGCTTCGTCGGTCTCCACGAGCAGCAGGTCTTCCTCAAACGGCCTGGCGCGAGCGGTCAGCTCACCTCGCTCACTGAAGGCCATGCTGATCCCGTCGAAGAGCAAATCATCATTTCCCCCGACTTGTGCGCAGTACAGCAGCGGCACGCCGTGCTTGCGGACCTGCGCGGCGAAGAGCCGCTCCCGCTCGCTGTGCTTGCCGTTTTCAAACGGTGACGCGGAGATGTTGACGATCAAGTCCGCACCTGCTTGGGCCGTCGCGGCGATCGGATCCATCCCGTAAACCGGGCGTCCGCCGAATTGCGCGTCGTTCCACAAGTCCTCGCAGATGGTCAGCCCGACGCGGACGCGCGCGGCGCCGGCCTGCACGGCGGCGATGCACACCTTTCGGCCCGGCGTGAAATAGCGCGACTCGTCGAAGACGTCATACGTCGGCAGGAGACACTTGGCGTACGTCTGCAGCACACGCCCTTCGCAGCACACGGCGGCGGCGTTGTGAATGCCCGTGCCCGTGCCCTCGGCGATTGGCTGCGCGAAACCGACGATGACGGTCAAATCGCGGCATGCATCGGCGACGCGCTCGACAGCCTGTAGGTTTCTCTGGATGAAGTCGCGGCGCAGAAGCAGATCGCGCGGGGGATAGCCGATGAGGCACAACTCCGGCAGGATCGCCAGCGACGCCCCGCGCCGGCGCGCTTCCTCGATGACGTCCAGCACGCGGCGCGTGTTCCCCTCGATGTCGCCGACGATCGGGTTGATCTGGCCCAGCAGGACTCTCATGCCCGCATGGTCGAGCGCGACTGCGACATCCGCAAGCGTCGGCTCGCTGCTGCGCCGCTCGCTGCCAGGATACGGCAGAATTCGGAACGGAGCTTTGGCATCGTCACCGCCGCGGAGGCCGGGGTCCAGGACGCACCGGCAAACTGCTGGATTCCCGCCTGCGCGGGAATGACGGACGTGGATTCCCAGGTGCACTGAAAGGACGAGCTCTGCCCTTTCGCCACCGGCGCGCAGTCAATCCAAGAAGGTGTCCGCCCGCACCTTGAACTTCGCCGCCAGAAGCTTGAGATGGTCCACGGTCAGCGCCCGATCGCCTTTGAGGATCTTCGAGCCCATGCTCGTGTGAACGCCCAGAAGCCGGGCCAGGTCCGAGGCGTTCATGCTGTGCTCTGTTAGAAGGTGCTTGAGCGCGTCCATGCCCTTGGCAGCCTCGATCGCGTGGTGCGAAGCTTCGTACGCCTGCACAAGCTGGACGAGGGTCTCCAGGTAGCTCTCCTGCCCCCGGGTCAGCTTTCCGCTTGCCATCAGGCGATCGATCATCTCGGCCGTATTCTCGTAATGGGCGTCGTCCGTGATCGCCTGCGGGGGCATGAGCCGAACCAGCTCCTCAAAGCGGCCGGACAACTTCGTCCTCTGCTTGTGCTTGGTGGCCGGCATGGTGCTACTCCTTCCACTTGCCCTTGTCGTACTCCGCGTGCGTCAGAACGCCGCGGACGTTCACGAGCTGGTAGTCGTACCGAATGCGGGCGATGAGTCGGTACTTGTTGCCGCCGATGTTGAAAACGGTGAGCGATTCCCCGCTGCCGGTCTCCACGCCGTCCGCGTGCGGGTAGGTCGCCCTGGCGTCCCGCAGACTCTTCCACTCGGCTCCCAGCACGGTCTTGTACCAGGCGCGGAGCGGCTCCTCCGCGTCTGCATGTTGCTCCCAAAACTCCCGCAGGCGTTTGAGGCTGATGACTCGCACATAGACATTTTGTCTAAAGTGGTTTGGGAAGTCAAACCACGGTGGGCAAGAAATCTCGGATGCTCATGGATCCGGGAAGACGCCGCAACCGTCGGCGGTTTTCCGGACTCTGCGGGCGCGAATCCCGCCGTCCGCGCCGCTCCCCGCAATCTCACCCGCGGGGGCGTGGCCTCCGCATGTCGAGACGTCGGGATCGGAGATCGGAGTCAGGTCTCCCAGCAAGTTCGACCTTGGAGCCAGTGTCTTGGCCGTCGTATCAGGGGCGCGATTGCGGATGACGCACCACGATGACTCTGGTAGGTTTGCGGGAGGTTGGAGCGTAGGCTTTGTCGCGAGCCGCCGGATGCGCTCTCTGGGCAGTGAGCCGTGAGTCTCGTTTCGGGACTGTGTGGGTGTGCGGTGAGACGCGAGTTTCGCGCGGTGATGGTGCGTCGTGGGGCGCCGGCCCCTCACTGGCGTGAGGGGTTCTGAAGGATGGCCAGCATGGGGAGCTTCGCGCGGGAATGACGGTGAGCAGCGGCTTCGGAGACCTGACGGTGGGACAGGACACGCTGCCTGATCTGCTGGCGCGATCGACGACGCGCGTGATCTGCGAGGTCGGGAGCCTGCGCCGTTTGGGCGAGTTCGTCGCCGATGCGGGCGGACGCCGGGTGCTGCTGGTGACCGATCCCGGCATCGTGGTCGCGGGCCATGTGCAGCGTGCGCTCGAGGCGATCCAGTCTCGCGGCATTGAGGTCGTCACTTTTGCCGGCGTGCGGGAAAATCCCACGACGCAGGAGGCGGAGGGCTGCGCGGAGGCCGCGCGACGCGCGGGAGCGGAGCTGCTGGTCGCACTCGGCGGCGGCAGCGCGATGGACTGCATGAAGGGGGCGAACCTGCTCCTGACCTGCGGTGGGCGGATGCACGACTACCGCGGGGACGCGCCGCCGGAGGCGCTGGCCCGGCGAAACCGCCTGCTGCCCATGATCGCCGTGCCGACGACCGCAGGCACGGGCAGCGAGGCGCAATCCTTCGCGCTCATCAGCGATCCCGTCACGCATGAGAAGATGGTCTGCGGCGACCGGCGAGCGCCCGGAGAGGGCGGGCTGCGGCCCGTGCTGGCGGTGCTGGATTCCGATCTGACCCTGACGGTTCCAAGGGCGGTGGCGGCCGCGGTCGGGATCGACGCCATTGCGCACGCGGTGGAGACCGCCGGGTGCAACGCGCGCAGCGCCGAGTCGCTGGAGTTCTCCGTCGCGGCGTGGCGGTTGCTCTCGCGGAGCTTCATAAAATCGCTGAGCGACCCGGAGGATGAGTCGGCTCGATGCGACATGCTCGTCGGGGCGCATCTGGCCGGCGCGGCCATCGAGCGGTCCATGCTGGGGGCCGCACATTCCTGCGCGAATCCGCTGACGGCGCGGTTCGGCGTGGTGCATGGGCGCGCGGTCGGGTTGATGCTGCCGCACGTCGTGCGATTCAATGCGGAGGGGTCGCCGAGTTCCTGCGCGGCTCTGGCGTCGGACGCTGCCGGGCTTGCGGATCAGGTTGAGTCTTTCCTGCAGGAGGCGGCGCTACCGAGGCGTCTGCGCGATCTGAACGTGCCGGCCGAGGCGCTGCCGGATCTTGCGCGCGAGGCCGCGGGGCAGTGGACCGCTCGTTTCAATCCGCGCCCCGTGAGGGGTGATGACTTGCTGATCCTCTACCAGCGCGCGTGGTGAGCCGGTCGAGATGAATGCACGGGGGTCGCCTGCCCGCCGCCGCGCGTCGCGCCATCGCGCCGGACAGGGGCGGTGTCGTTGCGGCTTCAGAGCGCAGCCCCCTGGCCCGCAGCGCCGCGCATGCACGCCTCGATGAACCGGTTCACCTCGCGTGCGTGCGTCATGTTGACGAGATGCCCCGCTGCCGGCACGGCGAGGTCGGGCGTCACGTTCCGCAGTGGAATGATGCGATCGTCCGCGCCATGAAGTTGATGAACGGGAATCGACAAATCACCGGGGCCAGGCCATTCGAGGATCGCCCGCCCGCCCCATCGCAGGAAGCCCAGCGGGGTGGCCAGCAGCATCTCGCGCAGCAGCCGCTTCTGCGCCAGCGAGAGCCGGCGGAACTCCGCCCCGAGCAGCGGCGCTCGACGCACGGCCCACTTGAGCACTGAATCCGGCGCCCAACGCGAGGCGTGCTCCGCGCGGTGCAGCGAACGCGGAACCTGGTCGCCGGACCGCGCGCTGGCGATCAGGAACACGCCGCGCACCGCGACATGACGAGACGCCTCCAGCGCGACCATCCCCCCGAAAGAGACGCCTCCAAGCCACGTCGCCTCGGCTCCTGCGCCATGCAGGCAGCCTCCTGCGCCATGAACGACGGCTCCTTCGCCGTGCAACTCGGCTCCTTCGCCATGCACCTCGGCTGAGAGCCGCTCCGCCAGTCGCGCGGCGTAGGATGCCAGCGGCTCGTCGGGCAGAGGCTCAATCCATCGCGGCGTGACGACCTCGACCGGCAATTCGCGCTGCAGATCGAACGCGCGCCCGTCGGCGCCCAGGCCGGGCAGGAGGATGAGCTTACCCAGTTTCACGGGAGTCTCCGAACACCAGACGGACCCCTGCTCTGCTTCAGCTCCTTGCCGCCACGACCGCGCGCGGGGTCCCCGCCTCGAACGCGGAAGTTGGCGCGGCCGCCAATTTTGGTCAACCCCGCTGGCGAGCGCTTGACCGGGCTACTATGCTCACCGGCCAAGCGGATGAGCGTGGCCGCGGACAACCGTGTCCAAGACGCCCGCCGGGTCCGAACGGGATCGAAGTTCGCAGGCAACACCAACTCAGTGGAGGGAGTCGAGTGATCCAAACACCCGCCGCCGCAGGCACGATTCTGGGGCACCCCCGAGGCCTGTTCGTTCTCTTCTTCGCGGAAATGTGGGAGCGCTTCAGCTACTACGGCATGCGCGCGCTCCTCGTCTTCTACATGCTCAAGGGGTTTCTCGGCTACGGCGACAGCGAAGCCTACACGGTTTACGGGGCGTACACGGCGCTCGTGTACATGACGCCATTCTTCGGCGGCATGTTGGCTGACCGGCTGCTGGGCTGCAGAAGGGCGGTCATTCTCGGGGGGCTGCTCATGGCTTCCGGTCACCTGATGATGACCATCGAGAACACCTACGCCTTCTTCACCGCGTTGGCGCTGCTGATCGCGGGCAACGGATTCTTCAAGCCCAACATCTCGACGATGGTCGGGCAGCTCTATCCGCATGGCAGCCCCAAGCGCGACAGCGGGTTTACGATCTTTTACATGGGCATCAACCTGGGCGCGGCGATGTCGCCGCTGCTGTGCGGGTTCATCGGCGAAACCTACGGCTGGCACTACGGCTTCGGGCTGGCGACGATCGGCATGCTCACGGGGCTGGCCGTGTTCGTCATGCCCACGCTGCTGACGCAGCTCATGATCGGCGGCGGCGCCTTGGCGGCGGCGATCGGGCTGGTTTATTACCACGCGGACAATCCCTTCTCGACGGGACTGAACATCTTCGTCGCCATCTCACTGCTGACGGCGGGGACGATCGCTCTCATGGCGTTGAGTAAGGGCGACTTGCTTAAAGGAGTGGGTCTGCCGCGCGATCCGTCGCGCCTGCGCAAACCTGCGCTCGCGGGACTTCCGCTTGAGATCTGCGTGTACCTCGGCGTGCTGGTCGCGGTGCCGGTCTTCGCGCTGCTCGTGTCGGGACTGGCGCCCCTCACCGCGGACCACAAGGGGCTGACGCTGATCCCGCAGGACTTGATCGACCGGATGAACGCCAGCGGAAGCGGCGCGCAGGAAGTGCTTGCGGTTGTCCTCGCGGAAGTCAGCAAGCCGGCGGGGCTTATCCTCATGCTCGCCGGCGTTGCCGCGCTGATTTACCTCGGCTCCCAGCTCTTCAAGCTCGACAGGGTCGCGCGCCAGCGCATGATCGTCGCCCTCGTGCTGACCTTCTTCTCCATGCTCTTCTGGGCGTTCTTCGAGCAGGCCGGCAGCTCGATCAACAATTTCACGGATCGCAACGTCGATCGCGTCAACGATCGGCGCGTCGTGACCGCGGAAGAGGTGGGGCAAACCGTCCGCCTCCAGCCAACACAGGAGCAGCTTGGCCACCGCAACGGCGAGAAGCTCTTCACGCTGACGGACCTGGACACGCTGCGCACGGAGAAATCCGAGGAGCCGGAATTCGAGATCGACTGGGTCGTCGCGCCGGACAACGTCGGCATGGCCGTGGCGACTCGCAAGGACGAGATCCCCGCAAGCACCTTCCAGGCGATCAACGCCGTGTTCATCCTCATCTTCGGACTGGTGTTCACGGCGTTATGGTCCTTTCTCGGCAAGCGGAAGATCGAGCCGAGCACGCCGGTGAAGTTCTCGTTCGGGCTGATTCAACTGGGCTTGGGATTCGGCGCGTTCTGGTACGGCGCGGAGCACGCCGACCAGCGAGGCATGGTGCTTCTCATCTGGCTGGTCCTCGGCTATCTGCTGCACACCACCGGCGAGCTGTGCCTGTCCCCGGTGGGTTTGTCCATGATTACGAAACTGTCGCCCATGCAACTGGTCAGCACGATGATGGGCAACTGGTTCCTGGCGACGGCGTTCTCACAGTACCTCGCGGCCATCATCGCCCAGTTCACGGGTGTCGGGCACGGCGGCGAGGGCAACAGCAGCGGCGTCCCGATTCCCTCGGAGACGGTGCACGTGTACGGCGGAGTCTTCGGCAAGATCGCGCTCGCCGCGATGGCATCGGGCGTCTTCTGCCTGATCCTCTCGCCGCTGCTGAAGCGCTGGATGCACGAGGGCGAAACCTCCGCGCCGGCAGGCGCCTCCGGTCACTGACCACGAGGCCGCCCGAGACATAAAGGAGCCTTTCGATGGAACAAGCGAAGCCCGGATTCGTCGAGCAGGTCAAGAGCTTTCCCTCCACGTTCTGGGTCGCCAACACGATGGAGATCTTCGAGCGCATGGCCTGGTACGGCTTCTTTGCGCTCTCCACGCTTTACATCACCGGTCCGAAAGAGACCGGCGCGCTGGGATTCACCTCCGAGCAGCGCGGCGCGATCCAGGCGATGATCCCCTTCCTGCTCTACCTCATGCCCGTCGGCACCGGGGCCGTCGCCGACCGCTACGGCTTCAAGAAAATGTTCATCATCGCCTACATCGGAATGGCGGTGTTCTACTACTTCCTCGGGCAGTTCAAGACGATGCCCACCTTCATGCTCGCGTTCTTCGGCGTGGCGATCGCCGCAGCCATATTCAAACCCGTCGTCGTCGGCACGGTCGCGCGGGTCACGAATGAGGGCAACTCGCGCCTCGGCTTCGGCGTGTTCTACATGATGGTCAACGTCGGCGGATTCGTCGGGCCGATCGTCGCGGGGCTGGTGCGATCCATCTCCTGGGAGTACGTGTTCATCGCGTCCGCCGGGTGGGCCGCGGTCAACCTGCTGATCTGCATCATGCTTTATAAGGAACCGCCCCGCCCCGCGGGGTGGAAAGCACGCACGCCGGGGCAGGTCTGGCAGGCGATCTACGAAGTGCTCGGCAACGCGCGCTTCTTCATCACCGTGTTCGTGGCGATCATCGCCATGATGGTCGCGCAGTTCGGGCCGTCGTGGTTCAAGTGGTGGCCTCACGCGACGATCTTCATTCCCGCGTGGATCATCTTGAATTTCGTGTGGGACTCGCTCCTGCCGCGGCGCGGCGAAACCTACAGCACGGCCGCAGTTCCGCCCGCGCGAGGCTGGTTCCAGCAGCGCATGCATTGCAGCGACTGGCGCTTCGCACTGTTCCTGCTGATCCTGTCCGGCTTCTGGACATCGTTCAACCAGATTTTTCTGACCATGCCCGAATACATCCGCGACTTCAGCGAGACGCGGCCGTTGGTGGATGCCGGGCGGTCCGTGTTCGGCGAGGACAGCGACGAGAAGCTGGCGTCCGTCGAGGAAAACGAGCTGTATGCCGAGATGGATCACATGCTTCGAAAGGCTTCCGGAAAGGCCCCGCTCCTGGGCGAGGCGGAGGCTGCGGAGCCGGCCGAGGCCCGGGCCGAGCGTCTCGCCAAGTATGAAACATTTCCCGGAATTGATTCCAAGGTCATGTCCGAACTCGGCGTGATCGCAACGCGCCTCAACGAACGCGGGGGCGCGCCCGCCGGGAGCGGGCTCGTGCCTCTCGACATTCTCGACAGTTGCCGGAAAGTGCTGGACTACAAGGTCCGTTTCGCACCGATGGAGTACGCCAACACACTTCTCTCCGTACCTCCGAAGCCCTCCGCGCCCAGCGATAAAGCCCTGGAGAAGGGCATCACGGCGATAAACAAGCGCCTGAAGGAGGTTCGTCAGCCGGTGCTGGATGAAGGCGCGGAGCAGCGGCTTCGCGAGGAACTGCGCTCGCTGCTCCAGACTCACGGCGCCCTGCTCGACTCGGCGGCGCTGACCGGCGCTGCGGAGCGACTCTCAACGTCGGACCGCCGAATCACCCCCAGCGCGATGGCGCTTCCGTGGCGACACGCGGCCTTCGGCGACGCGCTCGCGCCTTCCATCAAGCAAACCCGCCAGTTCAACCCCGAGTTCATCGTCAATATCAACGCCCTCGGCATCGTCCTCTTCCAGGTCATCGTCTCGTTCCTCATCAGCCGGTTCCACCAGTTCACCGGCATGATCCTCGGGATGATCGTCGCGGCCGTCGGCATCGGTTTCGCTGCGGTCGCGGGCGACCACGGTTTCTTCGGGGCGGGCGGCATCGGGCTGCTCGTCTGCCTGGGCATCCTCATCTTCTCCTTCGGCGAAATGATGGCCAGCCCCACGAGCCAGGAATACGTCGGACGCATCGCGCCGGAAGACAAGAAGGCGCTGTACATGGGTTATTACTTCGTGGCCGTAGCGCTGGGCAACCTCTTCGGCGGCATTCTCTCGGGCCAGCTCTATGCGATCCTCGCCCGCGACATGCAGCGTCCGGACCTGATGTGGCTCGCGTTCGGCGGAATCATGCTGGCGACGGCCGCGATCTTCCTCGTGTACAACCGCTTCGCGCTGCCCAAGTCAGGCTCCGCGAGCATGAGGACCGCGTAGCGCGGCAGCGGCGTGGGTCCGGCGTCGGGTGACATGGAAGCGCCGCGGGTGGCATGGGGCCGCCTTCGAGTGGCACGGGTGCGCGGCCGCGGCCCCGTGCAGCCAGCGAATGAGCGCTCGCTCCCCGCGCACCACGGCCTGGCGAGTACGCCAGACCATTCCACCCGCCGCACCACGGCCTGGCGAGTACGCCAGACCGTGCCACCCGCGACCGAGGTGAGAATGCAACCCACGACCGAGGGTAGCATGCCGCCCTCCGCCGGGGTCAGAATGAGGGTTCTCCGCTCCCGGCGTCGAACGTGAATTATCCGGCTTCTCAGCCCGCTTGGTTCGCTGTACAATCCCGCCGCGGCCGGGAGGGGCGGTCTCTCCCGACGCGCGAGTGGTGAAAAAGGAGATTCAAGATGAGCTGGTGGATTTGGCTGGTGCTGGCGGGCGTTGGAGCTTTGTTGTTCTTCCCGAACCTGCTCACGCCGGCGGCGTGATCGAGTCTGCTCGAGGGCCTCGCCAATCGACATGGTTGGCGAGGCCGTTTTTCGCTCCCGGCCGTTGCGGTTCCCGCGCAGGCATGAGAAGCACTGATCTCTTTCAACCCGCTCCTTCGCCGCACGCCCCTCGAAGGCTGGCGGCGTGGTTCAGCGGGCGCCCTTGAAACGGTCTCCAAGATGGTCTGGTCGCGGGACGATGTCTTTACGACCTTGAGCCGCCATCGCCAGGCCATCCGCGGCTTCGGCGTGCGACGCCTCGGACTGTTCGGCTCGTGCGCCCGCGGGGAATCCACGGCCGAGAGCGATTTGGATTTCCTCGTCGATCTCGAACGGAAGACCTTCGACGATTACATGGGCCTGAAGCTCTACCTCGAAGACCTGTTCGGCTGCGACGTGGATCTTGTCATGACCAGCGCCATCAAGCCGGCGCTGCGCGAGCGCATTCTTGGCGAGGCGGTCGATGTCCCCGGATTATGAGCTCTACTTGCGCGACATCCTCGCTGCAATCGGGCGCGTCCGCCGTTACACGGCAGGGATGAGTCTCGGGGCGTTCGAGGCCGACGAGTAGACGATGGACGCCGTCATGCGCAACCTCGAGATCATCGGTGAGGCGGCAAAGGCCGTCCCGGAGCCTGTCCGCGCGGCGAACCCCGATATCGAATGGCGCAAGATGGCGCGATTCCGAGACATCCTGATCCATCACGACTTCGGCGTGGACCCGGCCGTCGTGTACGATATCGCAGTCAACAAACTGGAACCCTTGGAGGCCGGCGTTCGATCGATCCTGGGAGAGTCCAGCGACGGACTCGTCGATCAGAACGATCTTCGGCAACCCCATACGCGACAAATCATATGGACACCTTACTCGACCGTTTCCTTCGTTACGTCAAGATCGAAACCACCGCCGACGAGCGGAGCACGACCTACCCGAGCACGGCCACGCAGCTCGATCTGAGTCGCCTCCTGCGCGATGAGCTTAAGCAGATCGGCGCGGCCGACGTGCTGATGAGCGAGAAGGGCATCGTCACCGCGACGATCCCCTCGACCCTCCCCCAGCCCCTCCCTGGGAGGGAGGGGGGGAAGGCAGGCCGCGGCGCCGCGGAAGCCGCTCCCGGCGCGAGCGAACCGCCGACCATTGCCCTCTTCGCCCACGTGGACACCTCGCCCGAGTTCACCGCGAAGAACGTCAACCCGCAGGTCATCCGCAACTACGACGGCCGCGACATCGTCCTGCCCAATTTCAAGGAGCGCGTCATCCGCACGTCGGAAACGCCGGGCCTGGCGGAGCTGAAAGGCAAGACGCTCATCACCTCCGACGGCACGACGCTCCTCGGCGCCGACGACAAAAGCGGCGTGGCCGTCATCATGACCGCCGCCGAGCACCTGCTGAAAAACCCGTCCATCCCGCATGGCCGCATCCGCGTCTGCTTCACCTGCGACGAGGAAGTGGGCCACGGCGTCGATCATGTCGATCTCCAGCAGCTCGGCGCGCAGATCGGCTACACGCTCGACGGCGAGGCGCAGGGCATCATCGACGCGGAGACGTTCTCCGCCGATCTCGCCGTGGTCACCGTCACCGGCATCAACACGCACCCGTCGGAAGGCAAAGGCCGCATGGTCAACGCCATCCGCATCCTGTCCGACTTCCTCTCGCGCCTGCCGTGGCAGGGGATGTCGCCGGAGACGACGGACGGGCGCGACGGCTTCATGCACCCGTACAAGGTCGAAGGCGGCGTGCCGGAGGCGTCCGTGCGCATCCTCCTGCGCGACTTCGTCACCGCCAACCTGCGGAAGGAAGAGGCCATCCTCGACAGCATCGCCGCCGCCCTCCGCGCCGAGCACCCGCGCGCCAAGATCGACATCAAGGTCACGGAGCAATACCGCAACATGGCCGACGGGCTGAAGAAGGAGCCGCGCGCCATCGCCAAAGCGGTCGAGGCGTTCAAGGCGCTGGGCATCGAGCCGAAGCTCAACATCGTCCGCGGCGGCACGGACGGCTCGCGCCTCACGGAGAAGGGCCTCCCGACGCCGAACCTCGCCACCGGCATGCACAACTTCCACTCACCGCTGGAGTGGGCGTGCCTGGAGGAGATGGAAACGGCGGTCAACATGCTCGTCGAGCTGGCGAAGGCGTGGGGGAAGTAAACGCCGTCAGAACCCCTCACGCAAGTGAGGGGCCGAAATGCCGAATCGCCGAAACGTCGAAATCAATACCGCCCCCGCGAAGCAGCCGGTACTTCACCCGGATGGTGACAACCTCTTGTCATGAACGTACTTCCACCCGAGACGCGTCCACCGATTGTTCCCAAGCCAGTCAGCCCGCTGCGTACGACGATCGCGGGCGCGCTGCTCTGCCTGGGTATTGCGCTGCAGAAGCTCGAGGGTTGGTTCGGGCCGCCAGAACTCAACTGGCCGCGCTTCTTCTTCTCGTTGCTGGTTGTCGTTCCTGTCTTCATCGTTGGGTTCGCCTGGCTCCTCGTCGAAGGGTTTATCGTCATCATAGTCCTCTGGAAGAAGCGCAAGGCTGACGATCGGACCGACCGCGGCCAACACTCCTGATGTGGCTACAACCTCACCGGCAACACCTCCGGCGTCTGCCCGGAGTGCGGAACCAAGGTTCAATGAAGCGCAGAAGGCGATTCGGCGTGGCATCTTGGGCGCTAACGCTGATAGCGCTGGTCCTCCTCATAGCTTGGCAGTTGGAGCTTGAGCTGTACCTCCAGATCGGCCGATCGTGCGGCGCCGGCTTTGGACGTGATTGGTTTGAGCATCACGTTTGCTGGCGCGGCCATCATGTGATTGTCCCGTTCTGGGCTGCGGCAGCGGGAATGGGTGTACTCGCATTCCGGGTGCGTAAGGCGCCCAATCCCGCGCCCGGGGAATGTCGCAGCTGCGGCTACAATCTCACGGGCAACACTTCGGGCGTCTGCCCGGAGTGCGGGAAACCGATCGCTCCCTGAACCCGGCACGACGCAAGATTGAGCTATGCGCGGGGCGCTGGCACGCGCGCCTTCGAGTCGGAACACCCCCCGGAGCCGTGGGCCACCCAGACTAGGACTCTGCGCGTGTGTCAACCACGGGTTGGCTCCGCCGATCAGCGGACACCCTCGTGCTTCAGGTCAGGCGACGCGCAAGCCAAGACGATCCCAAGCAAAAAAAAGCCTCGCGAATCGACCCGAGAATGAACATCCGGCGTAACGTTGCCGACGGCTCGCGGGCGACTGAAAAACGCCTATCCCCGCCCAACTCGGCCACCGGCATGCCCAACGTTCGCTTGCGGCTGGAATGGGCCTGGCTGGAGGAAATGGATACGGCGGCTAAGATGCTCGTCGAGCTGGCGAAGGCGTGGGGGAAGTGATGGCAGTTCGTCCTGGGTGCCTCGATGTGAACTCGGCAAACGTGTGGAAGAGCCGAATCGGATCCGAAGCGTGAAGATCTACCTCGACGTCTCGTGCCTCAACAGGCCCTTTGACGATCAGACACAACCGCGGATTCGACTTGAGGCCGAAGCTGTTGCAGCGATCTTCGAAGCGTTCGACGCGGGCCGTTGGTTTCATGTTTCATCCAGAATGGCTTTGATCGAAATCGCAGCCATCAAGGACTCCCTGAGGCAGCGCCGGGTAAAACAGCTCCTTCCGGGACCGAGTGCTATAATCCCGCTGACGAGCACCCTCATGCGCCGCGCTGAGCGGCTCGGCTCGCGGGGGTTCAAGCCGGCGGATGCCGTGCATGTCGCCGCGGCCGAGGCGGCGGGGTCGGACGCATTCTTGACATGCGATGATCGGCTCTTGAAGGTCTCGAAGCGGTTGCGAATCGCGCTGACGGTGAGAGTCGAGAATCCGTTGGCCTGGTTGAAGGAGCAAACTCATGCACCGAACACTTGATGATATTCGACGCGAAGGTCTCGCTGCGCTCAGGGAACGCCTTGGCCGAGCGGGCATGATTCGGTTCCTCCAGCAATTCGAAACCGGGCAGGGCGACTATGCCGTCGAGCGCCGGGAATGGGCTGATAAGGCGACGTTCGACGATATTCGCAAAGCTGCGGGAACTTCAAGAGAGCCCTCGAAACGCCGCTCTTCCAAGCCGTCGCGCAGAAGGCGAGCTTAGACCGCTCACGGAGACCCTCGCGCATGGTTTATGTACTCGTTTGGGGACTCTTCTGGGTCGCTGTGGGTGCGGGATGCGGCTACGGCTTCCTTGCTGGGGTCGGAAGATGGCCGATTGACGCACGCGCAACGTTGTTCGTGTGCAGTGTCATCGTCTCGGGATTGACGTGGTCCACCGAGAAGCTGATGGGGAGCGGGCACGGTGGCCCCGGTCTTGGGTGGATCACCACCTTCCCGCTGGGTGCCCTTGGCGCCGGGCTGATCGTGGGAGCGTCCCTGCGAAGACCCAAGGCAGAAGCACGCGGAGCCTGCCTCTCCTGCGGCTACAATCTCACCGGCAACGTCTCCGGCGTCTGCCCGGAATGCGGCACCGACATCCAACATAGGGGCAGCTCCACGTGACGCGATCGGGCAAACGCCACCCCAAGTTCGTCCGCCTTACGTGGATTCTGCCCGGGCCCGCATTGCTCGTGCTCGGATACGCGCTGATGGCGTGGGGCCTCGTGAGATCGGAAAGAGAGGTCGGCCCCAATCTGCAATCCCCGATCAGCGGCGCAACCAACGCCTTGGGAGTCGGCGGTTTCATACTCATGATGGTGGGCCTCCCCTGGAGCGGATTCGCCGGGATTCAGCTCCTGTTGCGCGTCATTTGGGCGCTCATGGAAAAACGCAGTGATGATACTGACTCCTGCACCGCCTGCGGCTACAACCTCACCGGCAACCTCTCCGGCGTCTGTCCCGAATGCGGGACACGGATTTCCGGGGGAACCGAAGAAAACGCCTGATGGCAGCCGCCATCAGCGAAGCTCGATGGTCCATCGCTGTGTGTGACGCGCCGGCCCGCTGTGCAAGGTGCTTGTAAGCGATTTCCGCATGGATAGGATACCAGCCCAACAGGGTTCCCCGCGACGCCGGGTCGGGAGATCCAATCGTCCTCAAAGGGAGCGTGGCCGTGGCGGAACCGCACAGCCCGAAGGTGAAGGTCGAGTGTCCCTGCGGCGCGAAGTTGGCCGTCGCACCCACTCCCACGCGGCGGCGCATCAAGTGTCCCCGTTGCGGCGACGTGCTGGAAATCGAGGCGGCGCATCGCATGGGCACGCCCGCGGCCACCGTTTCGGCGGCTCCTGGGGCGGCTCAGCCGGACAAGCCGGCATCCAATCCGCAGCGCCGGATCATCCGTTGTTCGTGCGGCGCCAAGCTGGGGGTTGCGTCGGGTGCAGCCGGAACAAGCGTCCGTTGTCCGCGTTGCAAGACGCAAGTTGCCGTTCCACCCGCAGCGGAGGTCGAGGCGCAAAGCTCCCCGTGGGATGATCTCCTCTCCGAAGCCGCCGCTTCACCGAAGGTCGCGGACCCGGCGATGCGCGTCGGATCGCAATCTCCAGAGCCGCGACTCCGGGCCGGCGGGATCCAGCCATCCCCAACGGCTTCGCAGCCGCACGGGCGCACGTGCCCCGGTTGCAAGCGAACCTTGCCCAAGGGCGCCGTCGTCTGTGTCAACTGCGGCATGAATCTGAAGTCCGGTCGACGTCTCATGACCAGCGATGTCAGCTCTCTGGACTCGGTCCACACCGCGGCAGAGTCCGTGGTGACTTGGCTGAGCTGGCTGATCTGGCTCGGCATCTATCCGATCGCTTCCGAAGGCTTTGGAACCCGGAAGCCGCACGTGGTTCGCGGGCTGGCGATCCTCACCACGCTGGTCAGCTTCTGGTTCTTCGTTGACTTCTGGTCACACCCCGACGGGCAGATCGAGCACGCCAACCTCATGCTGTGGGGCGGGCAGGCTTTGACCCACGAGGAGATGATCGACCGGCTCAGATCCGAGGCCCGCGCCGAGGGCTACGACCTCGATGAAGACGAACTCAAGATGGTCGCCGCGGAGGTCGGAACGCAGTCGGCCGGAGGCGAATTCCACGGGTACCAGTTGTTCACGCACGCGCTGCTGCACATGGACCTGATGCATCTGGCGGGCAATCTGCTGTTCCTGCTGGTGTTCGGATCGCGCGTCAACGCCCTGGTCGGCAACTTGTGGATCGCAGGTCTGTATCCCCTGCTCGCCGTGGCGGCCGGCGTGGCCCATTGCATCTCGGTGCAGTCCGAGGCGCTGGCGCCGATGCTCGGCGCCTCCGGCGCCGTCATGGGCCTGGCCGGCATGTACTTCGTCTTATTTCCCGTCCACAAAGTCCACATGGTGGCCTGGTGGCGCTGGGGATTGATCGGCGGGTTTAACCTGTCATTTAAGGCATTTGAGGTTCGCGGGTTCTGGGTCGTGCTCTTTTACATTTCATTCGACGTGATTTACACCGTCTTCACGTCGCTGCACGACAACGTCGCGCACTGGGCGCATCTGGGCGGTTTCATCGCGGGAGCGGTCATCGCGTTTATCATGCTGCTGACGGGTCTGGTCGATGCACGCGGCGGCGATCTCCTCTCGCGAATCCTCGGCCGGCGGGCGTCGATCTTCGTCAAGAAGACGGGGAGCGGATGATCGGGCCGCTTCCCGATGCGTGGATCCCGCCTCACGTTTGCGCTCGCCGGATGCACACGGCCTCGACGGCGCTGGCGGCAGGGTTATAATCCAAGCGCAAAGCCGGCGAAGGCGATCGCGCTTTCGCGGGGGGAAACCTGCGCGAAAGTGAGGAAAGTCCGAACCGGACAGGGCACGGTGGTTGGTAACGCCAACCCGGGGCAACCCGAGGGAAAGTGGCACAGAAAACATACAGCCGGAGGAAACTCCGGCAAAGGTGAAAAGGTGCGGTAAGAGCGCACCGCGCGGATGGTGACATTCGTGGCAGGCCAAACCCCACCGCCGGCAAGCCCAAATAAGCAGCGAGGAGCGGCTCGCTCCGGTGAATGCAGAATGCTGAATGGCGAATAGCGAATGGCGAATGCCGAATGGCGAATGGCGCAGGGCCTATGCCGCAGGTCGGGTGGCGAACGCCCGGTGCCGCAGGCTGGTTGTCCAGGGGCAATCGCCCAAGGATGAAGGGCAGCGTGGCGTCGAGCTGGTGCCGAGCGGGCTGCGAGATATGTCGTATTCGGTCGGCTTCTCCGCCATCGCCGCGAGCATTCAGCATTCGACATTCAGCATTCTGCATTCCTAAGCTGCGGGTAGGGTGCTTGAGCCGTCGGGCGACTGGCGGCCCAGATGAATGATCGCCCGCGACGCTCCGTAGGGCGGGTCTTGCCCGTCGTCGGCGTCAGGTTCGCCTGACTCCGGCGTCACGGCGACCCGCCCCCAAACAGGGCGCGCGACAGAATTCGGCTTACTCCGCCGGCTTTGCTTTTTTTGTTGTTACACACCGGGGCAATGTGGGACGCCCCGGTGATTCAATGGATTCCCGCTTCCGCGGGAATGACGGGGGCGTGCCCTTTTTCCGCGGAAACCAGCCTGCGCGGACCCTCGCTTGCGCTTCGGGTTCTGGAAGAGAGATGCAGCCCGGCTCTCGGAACCCGAAGCGCAAGCGAAGCCGGCGTCAGCGCGCCGTAAACGCCTCAGTCCTTTGACCCGATGTCCTGCGTGAACACCAGCTCGATCAGGTCGTTCTCCTCGTTTTCGTGATGCTGGACGTAGTGCAGCGTGTCGATCACGCGGTTGCACCAGTCGCGCGCCAGCAGCAGGTCGTCCGATTCCATCTGCCCGATGCGGTCGTGCAGATCGCGCAGGAGCAACTCGATCTCGCGGTGCTCGTGCCGCAGGCGCGTCAGCCGAGGCTCCAGCCCGGCCCGGTGATGCGCCGGATTGACGAGGTACCCATCGCGTTCCTCGAAGGCCATGTGGTGGAGCAGGTGCGCGCGAAACCGCTCAAACTCGTCGCGCACCTCGCCGACCCATCGCTTCACGTCGCCCCGAGGAGCTACCGCCACTTTGCCGTGCAACCGGTCCGCGAGATCTTGCACGATGCGGTGTTCATTGAGTACGCGTTCGCTCTCCTTGGTGATTGTCATGACGGTGTTTCCTCCAAGGGTTCCATGCGGTTCCATGCCCTCCCTGTGCACGTGCCGTTTGCCGCACCCAGGCCGTTGCGACGGCCCCGCCGCGCCGGCAATCAAGCCTCGGCGTCAGCAGACGAATACCGGCATATCACATGCCATCAGACCGGTGCCGGCCCCGACCAACCCTCCAGGCAGCATTCGCGGGGCTGGCTGAACGGTTGGCATCGAAATTGCTCGCTTGTTCGTCCGAGAAGCGCACGCGTATCAAATCAGCTCGGCCGGCGGTCGTCGGATCGCCCGCTCGGCAGGGCGGCGAATGGGGAGGTGCAGCATGATCATGCCTTACGATCTCGATCGGGAAGAAGCCGCGCTGCGCGGAGAAGCCGTTCTTCGTCATCCGATTCTCAACAAGGACAACGCGTTCACCAAGGACGAGCGGCAGGAGCTCGGCCTGGAGGGCCTGCTCCCGCCGAACATCCTGACGATCGAGCAGCAGGTGGCGCTGGAGCTGGAGAAGCTCCGCGCCAAGAAGGACGACCTCGAAAAATACATCGGGCTTTCGGCGCTGCTCGACCGCAACGAGACGCTCTTCTATCGTGTGCTGGTCGAGAACCTCCCGGAGCTGATGCCGATTGCCTACACGCCCACCGTCGGCCGGGCCTGCCAGCTCTACAGCCACATCTGCCGGCGCCCGCGCGGGCTGTGGATCACGCCGGGGCACATCGAGCGCATCCCGGAGCTTCTGCGCAACACCGGTCGTCGCGACATCCGTCTCATCGTCGTCACCGACAACGAGCGCATCCTCGGACTCGGAGATCAGGGCGTCGGCGGCATGGGCATTCCCGTCGGCAAGATCGCGCTGTACTGCGCGGCCGCGGGGATCCACCCGTCGCAGTGCCTGCCCATCAGCCTCGACGTCGGCACGAACAACTCGGACCTGCTTAACGATCCGTACTACTTCGGCGTGCGCGAGCGGCGCCTCCGCGGCCAGGCGTATGAGGACTTCGTCGAGGCGTTCGTTCAGGCCGTCGTCGATGTGTTCCCCAAGGCCCTGCTCCAGTGGGAGGACTTTCACAAGGAGACCGCGTTCCTGCTGCTGGACCGCTATCGCAAGCGCCTCGCGTGCTTCAACGACGACATTCAGGGCACGGCGGCGGTGGCGCTGGGCGGCATCATGGGCTTCCTGCGGCTGACGCGCGAGCGGCTCGAGGACCAGCGCATTCTCTTCATCGGCTCCGGCGCCGCGGGCGTGGGCATCGCCCGGCTCATTCGCGCGGCCATGCAGGAGAACGGCGCAACCGAGGACGCCCTGCGCAAGGCACTCGTCTTTGTGGATACGCATGGGCTTCTGCATGAAGACCGCGAAATCCGCGAGGAATACAAGAAGTTCTTCGCGATGAAACGCGATGTGCTGGAGCACTATGGCCTGACGCCGCACGACTTCACCGATCGCGCCGCGCTGATCCGCCAGGTCCGACCGACCATCATGATCGGAACGACCGCCACCGCCGGCGAGTTCACCGAGCCGATGATCCGCGAGATGGCTCGCCACGTGGAGCGGCCGCTCATCATGCCGTTCAGCAACCCGACCGCGAAGTCCGAGTGCACGCCCGCCGAGGCGATCCGCTGGACCGACGGCCGCGCCATCGTCGCCACCGGCAGTCCGTTCCCGCCGGTGCAGCATCTGGGGCGGATGCACACCATCGGCCAGGGCAACAACGTGTTCATCTTCCCGGGCGTGGGGCTGGGCTCCATCGTCTCCGAGGCGCACGAGGTGACCGACGCCATGTTCCTCGTGGCCGCGAAAACGCTGGCGACTTGCATCAAGCCTGAGCGGCTCGACTCCGGCGCGATTTACCCGGACCCCAGTGACCTGCGCGAAGTCAGCGCCAAGATCGCGGGCGCCGTGGTTCGGCAGGCGCAGCTCGAACGTCGAGGCCGGCGCCTGCGCGATGATCAGATCGAAAAGGCGGTGGCCGAGGCGATGTGGTACCCGAATTACGCAACCCATCCGGGTCTGGCGGGCGACTGACCCTTGGACGCACTGTTGATTGGTGCCTTCCCGGCGGGTGGCACGGTCTGGCGTACTCGCCAGGCCGTGGCTGTGAAGTACAGATGCTCGTCCTGCTGCATCACGGGTCCGCAGGCGCGGATATGTGCGACCCAACGGCGCCAATCCTCCTGAACGCTCCGGGCTCGGCGCTGGATGCGTTGCCGTCCTTGAAGATAGGTTTCCTCTCGCAGCCGGTGTACAATCACCGCATGGCCGAGTTTGTCAGTGAAGCCATCCGACCGGTGGGGGGGGCGTTTGAGACCTCTTGCCTCTCACAAGGCGAGCCGGGATTGCCCCCGGCATTTGAATGGCGCGGGACTTCGGCCGCCATCGTTGCGGTTCTCGATCGATGGAGACACTGCACGCGCGAGGGAGCGTGGGCACAAGGGCAGTTGTACCTTCGCCGGCACTATTTCCGCGTTCGCATGGACGACGGCTCCGCGTGGACCGTCTATTGCCTGCGCCAAGGCCCGCGCAATCGCAAACACGGATCGCGCTGGTTCCTCGAAACGATTGATCGGAGCACGAACACCGTGCCCACGGAAGCAACATGCGATTCCTCGGCCTCATGCTGATGGCCATCGGCGCCTCGCCGCTGGCGTGGACGGTTTCCGGCGTGATCAGCGCGTACAGCTCGCTGAGCGATGCATCCCTTGACCTGGCGTCCACGGAAGGGGCCGAGCGCGTCTTGCAGATGGAAGTCGCGAAAACCCTGAAATACCTGCCTTTCGGGCTGCCTCTGATCGCCCTGGGACTGGTGCTCTACATTGCCGGCTGGAGGCGCCGCCGCCGCGCCATCATCCGAAAACAAGCGTGATTGCCGCCGTCGTCCGGTAACCGCTTGCCCCGGCCTCCTCCGTATTCGACCGTCTGGTGGAGCCTGGGTGTTCGCCGCGCCGGCTCCGCTGGAGAGCCTCCTTGAAGCGGATAACGGGCATCGGACTCCTGCTTGCCACCGCCGGCTGCGCCAGCCTCTCATCTCCCGCGGCGCAGCATCTCGGCGGCGGAACGGGCAGCCTCGCCGAGTCACGCGAGGGCAGGGCGGCCGCGTCTCTGCTCGAAGCCCGCTACGGCGGCATCCACGAGGATGAGGCGGCGGCGCTTCGGCTTGAGCGGATCGCAGGCTGCCTCATGCGCGCCTGCCCGGAGCTGCCGCAAGAATGCCGGTGCCAATTGCTTGACACTTCCGCGCGGAACGCATTCTCGCTCCCGGGGCGCGTGTATCTCACCAAGGCGCTCTATGAGGATCTTGATGATGCCGACCTCCTCGCGGCCGCACTGGCGCATGAGCTGGCCCATCTGGCTCATGAAGACAGCCTCAAGCCGCAATGCGCGACCGATGGCGAAGCGCTGGAGCGCGAAATGACCGCCGACATCACCGCGGCGCGCATCCTGCGGTCCAGTGGCTTTGATGAAACCGCCATGCGGGAGTTGATCCTGCTCGTGGGCAGTGAGCAGCCGGATGACTGGGCGCGGCGGCGCGTGCAGCGGCTCGAAGCGTCGGCGCCTTGACCGGACCCGTGTGTGCCGACCGCCCGCTGGCCGCCATCAAACATCACACAACGCCACCGCTTGCCGAAGCGACGTCATCGGGTCTCGCTTCGGAATGAACTCTTGCGCCAAGAATCCCGTGAAACCGGCCTCCACAATCGCGCGGCAAATTGCGGCGTACTGCAATTCCTGCGTCTCATCAATCTCGTTGCGCCCCGGAACCCCGCCCGTATGGAAGTGAGCGATGTGCGGCAGATGGTCCAGCACCGTGCGAATCACGTCGCCCTCCATGCTTTGCATGTGGTAAATGTCGTATAGAAGTTTGAATCGCGGCGACGAAACGCCTTGCACGACTTCGACGCCCCGGAGCGTATGATCGCACTGGTAGTCTTTGTGATCCACCTTGCTGTTGAGCAGCTCCATGATAACGGTGACGCCCAGTTGCTCGGCCAGCGGCATGAGGCGTTTCAGGCCGGTAACGCAGTTCTTGATGCCCTCGTGGTCGTCAAGACCGTCTCGGTTGCCGGAAAACACGATCATATTGGGCAGGCCGGCCTGCTTAATCAGCGGCAGAAGGCGATCGGACTCCTTCACAAACTCGTCGTGGTGCTCCCGGCGGTTCCATCCTCGAGCGATTGAGGTTGGGCCGTTGGCCACGGCACAGGTCAGACCGTGCTTCGCGGGAATCGACCATTCGCTTTCGCCCAGGAGTTCCACCGACTTAAGGCCCATCCCGGCCGCGTTCTTGCAAAGCTCATCCACCGACATCTTGCCATAACACCAGCGGCAGACTGACTGCTTGAGTCGGCCTTTTTGCGATTGCCCTGTCGGCTCGCTGGACGTGGCCTGCACCGCGGCGTGAAGCCTGTTGACGCCCATGGCCGCAACGCCAAGGGCCGCGGATGACTTGAGCATGGACCTTCGATCCACTGGTTGCGATGTCATATCCACAGTAAGTGCCTTTCCCTAATTCGGCGACGCCAATGATTACCGCCCGAGCACAAACGATTACCAACGCGCCTTCTCCGTCGCCATCGGCCAGTCGTCCGTCCGAAAGGGCGAGGCCGGGTAGCCGTCTCGATTAAAGAAACTCGGAATGAGCGCATCCTCCCAGGCGAAGCGCACGGCCACGGGTCGCTTGACTTGTGGTGAAGAAACAACAACCGTATCTCCATCCTTCTTCGCGTCAGCCGCTACGAACTGCCGATCCTCCCCCGCGATGGTAAACCCCGAAAGCGTGCCGCCGCGGACGTCAATCCCGCTGCCTACGTGATCGAATGTCAACCGGATCGCACCGCCCTCAATCTTCATCTCGCGATACGCAGGACCATTGGCTGTTATGCCCTTAAGTCCATAGGCGTCCGCGAGAGCCAGCCGGGAGAGCCTCAGGCCGACGGCCTGCTTGTTGAGAGGATGAATGTCCGCCGGGTCCGGCACAAGGTCGGTCGTCACCACCATGCCGGTGTAAGGAACCTTCAACGTCAAGCGCTGGGCTTCGCGCAGCTCCGCAGCCGCGCCTGCCGACAGGTTCCATGTTGAATATCCGGAAAACGGCGCGATTTGAACGTAATAGAACGGAAGCTCAGCGCCACCCCAGACATTCCGCCAGGCAGCGATCATCATCGGAAAGGCTCTCTGGTATTGCGCCGCACGAGCCACATTGGACTCGCCCTGATACCAGATAAAGCCGCGAACAGTCATGGGCGTCAAGGGGGCGATCATGGCGTTATACAAAACGGAGTTCTGAGGGGCCGGTGACTCCGGCGGCGGCTTTAAGGCCGACTGCGCCACGCCTATGCGGTACTTCCATTGGCCGATGGGCGCCTTCTCATCTCCGCGCTTCGCGCACGGCTGCTCGGCGCCAACCGTGAATCCGCCCAATCCCCCAGTGTCATGCACACGAATGACAATGCTGTTGTGCCCCGGCCGCAGGTCGCCCCCGGAGATCGCGTAGATGCGCGGGGCACTCCAGTCCGTCGTCGCGCCGACGAGTTTCCCGTTGACGTAGGTCCGGTCCTGATCGTCAATGGCGCCCAGTTCCAACGTCACACTCTGACCTGCCCACGAAGCCGGAATCTCAACGCTGCCGCGAAACCACACCACGCCGTCAAAACCGCCAAGCTCGGGCGAATCCCACGACTTGTAGGCCGGGAATGCCGTCCAGTCCTTGTCGTCCAGCGCCGGATCCTCCCAGTGGCCCGCGGCGCCGGGATCCGCGGCGTCGTTCTCCTTGCGCCATGCCTCCCATGCAGCATCGTAGTCCTTCAGCGCCGCACGCCTGGACTGGATCGACGCCGCAAACTCAGCGTCCGCGAGCATCGCCGGTTCGGGAATCCACTTTTCAATCTCGGTCCCGCCCCAGGAGGAGGCAATCAGCCCGATCGGCGTCTTGAGTTCCGTGTGCAAAGAGCGTCCGAAATAATAGGCCACCGCCGAAAACTTCCCCGCCGTCTGCGAAGAGCACACTTCCCATTTGCCCGTCACGGTGTCGAGTGGAGTGCTTGAACTGGCGCGCTCAACCGTGAACAAACGAATCTGGGGATGCTCTGCGGAGGCGATTTCCTCGGTGGCGTTCAGCGACGAAGCCACCGGCCACTCCATGTTGGACTGGCCCGACGCGAGCCAAACTTCGCCCAGGAGAACATCGCGCAGCGTAATAGTGTTGTTGCCGACGAGGGTCACGGTGTGCGGTCCGCCGGCATTGTCTGATTTCAAGATGACCCTCCATCGGCCTTCCGTATCAGCCGTTACCGTGGCGGGCTTGCCATCCCATGATGCCGTCACGGTGACGCGCTCCATCGCGTCGGCCCAGCCCCAGAGGGCAACAGGGGAGTTCTGTTGGAGGACCATGTGGTCGCCAAGGACGGCGGGCAGGCGCACGTCTGCCGGCAACGGCCTTGCCAACACCGAAAGGGCAATTGGCAATAGGACGACACCCGTTGTGCGACGCAATACGTGCAGCCTCATCGTTCAGCTCCTATCAAATCTCGTATCGTGATTGCCCACCAGTGTCCGTCATCGCCAATCGCATGGTCGCAAAGCACGTCACCTTTCAGCGAGAATCGGACGACTTAAGCCGACGCAGCATGCCGCGAATATCCACGACTCCGCGCACGGCCACATACACCGTGATCGTGGAATACCAGATCAGGCACGCGGCCACAAGCAATCCCCATAGCCACTTGTACATCGCGTCATCCCTTCCCTTGAGTCACCCTCATGCAGTCCACCCAAGGAGGCCTCAAGTCGACAAACGTTCTGCCCCCGGCGCGGATGCCGGCTTCAAATAAGATCCCACGACCATCGCCAGCGCGGCTGCGGCATAGGCCGCGATGCCCGAGTAGTTAGGCCCGATGCGCTTGGCGATCTCGGCCGTCGCGGGAACCTTCTGCATGATCAAAAAAGCCAGCGGGAACACAGCCCCACAGACGATCGCGCCTGCGGCCCCCCAACTGTTCGCCCGCTTCCAATAGCAGCAACCGATCAGCAGCACCGACATGCTGGAAAGATAGACGGTACCGGTAATGGTACAATAAGTCCAAAGATCGCCTTCAAGCTTGTACCAAAGCCCAAATACAAGGAGATAGATGCCAATGCCGGCGACAATGAACCGGTTCCACATCAAGCCGCGCCGCTCGGTGAGCGCGCGATTGCGGCGAAAGGGTGCAAGAATATCGTTGTAAATGACGCTCGCCCACGTCAGCATATAGGAGGAATCCGTGGACATGTCCGCCGCCAGCATCGCCGCCACGAGGAGTCCCATTAATCCGACCGGCACGAACTGCGAAAGGAAAACGGGCATGGCATAGAGCGACGGATCCTTCTGCATGTCCGCGGTCAGGGGCGCCATCCATCCGCCGCCAAGGACCGCCAGGGCCGCGATTCCCCATAGTCCGGGCACGAGAAACCGTGCGAAGAAGAAAAACGCGGTGCCTGTGAACACCTTGCGACCAGTGCGTGAGTCCTTCGCTGCCAGCAGGCGCGCGGTCACCGCCTGCCAGGTCAACGTCGCGGCGGTTTGAATGCAAATCTGATAAACGACAAAGGACGGGCCCAGCTCCTTGTGTAGAAAGGGATTGAACCCGCCCACGCCGTGCCGTGTTTCAACCGTAGAGACCAGTTTGTCCCATCCAATGCTGCTCAGGATCAAGAATGTAATCGCCAGCAGCCCGGCGCTCATGACGACAAACTGCAGAAAATCCGTGACCAGAACCGACAGCATTCCACCGAGAATCGTGTAAGCGGCAATGGCGACCAGAAGCACCGTCATGGTCACGCGCAGGTAGCCGACGTCGAATCCGACCACGAGCACAAGAAACTCTCCGCCCACGCGGAGAAACATGCCCATGTTGAGCAACCCGCCGAGCACAATGACCACGCCCGCCAGCCAGCGGATCCTCGAACCGAAACGCTTCTCAAACAACTCGGGAATGGTCACAACGCCGGAATCTCGCAGCGGCTTGATGCAAAAGCCGGTGGCGCCAATCAGGAGCATGGCCAAAGCCTGAATGAGTCCGGGCGTTGCGCCGGAGAATCCGTACTTGTAACCGAACTGCGCCGTATAGAGGCACGTGATGATCCCGAACTCGGTGGCCGCAAGGGACGCGATGCCCAGGTACACGTTCATTTCGCGCCCGGCCACGAGAAAATGGTCGACCTTGGAGACGTACTTGCGAACCAGCAGCCCTGCCACCATCGTGACGAGCAGATACAAACCTACAATGGAGCCGTCGATCGGCCAGTTAAAGTTTGTCACGCTGCGGCTCCGGGATCACAAGAGATGAGTTATGTAGCCCATCAAACGTAGCCAAGGGTTCGTGCCAGGAAAGACGATGCCGCGACGGTTCAAATGGCCCGCGCGACGATGCGCAAAGGCATCGTCGCGCAGGGCCGATCAGCTTGCCGGTGACCGCCATGGTCCGCCTTGCCGTTGGGTCATGGTCCTGCAACGGTCATCGTGAACGAGCCGGTGGCGCCGCGGTATCCGGCCACACGGATGTAATAGGTCGTTCCCGCGGTGACGGCGCGCGACAGGCAGGAGTTCGTCCCGCCGCACGGCGAGCCGCCGCAGTCGTCGTTGCAGACGAGCTGGTTGCTCGAAGTGCCCGGGCACGCAGAATGCAGCGACAGCACCGTGTCGTAAGCCGAGCTGCACGTGTTGACGTTCAACGTTCCGCCTCGCGGCGCGGTGTACTTGAACCACACGTCCTTGCTGGTGTTGGATCGTCCGCAAGACGCAGAGCCGTCGTTTGTTGCCGTGGAGGTTGATCCGGTATAAGTTCCGTTGACCACAGCCGTTGCATTGGCGCAGGTGTCGTTATTTCCGCCGCCGCCTCCCCCGGACAGCGAAATGGTCATGGTGTACGTGTTGCGCGTGTCGTTGTACAAATAGGCGCGCGCATAGTAGTTCGCGGCGCTGCCGCCTGTATGCGTGTACGTGACGGTCTCGCTGTTGCCGCCGCCCGTCGAGGATGCAATCACGGCCCCGCCGCAAGCCGAGTACAGCGCAAGGTCGATATCGCCATTGGCGTGAGTGAAGTTGAGCGTAAGCGTCAGGGTCTGGCCTGAATTGACGCTTACGGCATACCAGTCCTCATCACCGGCGGAGTATCGCTTCAGTATGAGATTGGAGTAAGTCCCTGCCGTCATCGTGCGGGCCGCGGCGCAGGAGTCGTTCTGCTCATAGGCATCGTCGCTTCCGGCGCTGAGGTAGCTGGAGATGTTCCCATACGATGTCGCAAACGCGCCGTAGTCATCATAACTCTCATCCGCGCAGGACGAAGGGCCGCCATACAGTTGGCCGACCAGTTGTTGTGTGTCGTTGCGGAAGATGCCTGATCCGGAGGAGCCGGGTTCCGTGGGCGCGTCCGTCCAGTCAATGCGAATGAAACCCGTGGGCGCTCCGGAAATCTTGTTGCCGAAGCTGATGCGCTTGTAAGCCCCGTCGGGATGATGAATGCCGGTGCAGGGGGTGGCGTTGGCAACCGCAGTGGAACTCCAACCTGCCCAGCCCAGCCCGCTGGGAATCGCGCCCTCCACCATCAGCAGGCTGTAGTCCGATCCGCTGCTGTAAGACAATCGCGTGCACACGGCCGATTGCGGCACGCTGGATAGAGCCGGCGGCGTCCCGTTGCACGTGGACGTCTGGAAGAGCCAATAAATCTCCGAGTTCTGGGCCGTCCCATTGGAGCCGATGCAGTGATTCGCGGTCAGCCAGTACGGCGTCTGGTCATTCGAGGTTGTGGTGATCATCGTTCCGGAGCAGAAGAGCGCGTCGGAGTTGATCGTCCCGATGCCCGCGGCCGCCCGCGCCACGGTCGCCCAGGCCGGGTAGCAGGTGACGTCATTGTGGCACGCGCCCTCCAGAGCCATGCCATCGGCAAGCGGATCCCTGTAAACCTGCTGACATGCGGCGACCTGGAACGAAACCTCCTGAAGCACCGGCGGTAGGTCGAAGGCATAACCGTGCGACTCGGCCTGCGCCGCGGCGTCGGCGGTCGAGGTTCCGGGCACGAAATACTCGATGCGAACGCGCGAGCCGAAAGTCGTAGGCGTCCAGACTTCTCCGCTTTCAAACGGCCCGGTCCCCTGATACGGACCCCACGCGCGCTGCGGCAGGTCCGGCGAATAAACGAAAAGCTCCGCCCCCTCGGACAGCTCCATGTCCGTCAGATTGAGCCGAACACCCAGCGCATCGGGCACATCGATGTCCAGCAGCCACACGTGACCGACGCCGAACACGTCATACCAGCTTCCAAAGGCCGTGGCATTCAGCCCGAGCGCCCGAAGGAACCCGTAGCGCACGACCTTGTCTTCCATCGCGAGCTGCTCATCCTCAGCCTGGATTCGTGCCCACTCCTGCTCGTTGACCGGGTCGAGCGCGAACGCCTCCACCGGCTCGCCCTGCAGTCCGAAGCGAATCGACGGCGGCTCAATTGGGGGCTTCGCCGGGTTTTCATCAAGGGGATCGACGAAGCCCGCCGCGTCATCCGCGACGGAATCCCCGCGCCCCGGCTCCTGCGCTCCCGCAGTGCCAACGGCGAAGAGCACGAACACCCCGGCCGCAGCCCACTTCCGGCCCTTCATGCGAGCCAAGTTCGGGAACCCGCCGGCGCGCAACCACGACCCGTGCTTGCTGACGAACATACACTTCCTCCGTGAAAAGAATGGAATGAAAGCAGCCAGCCCCCGTGGGGTGACATATCGCAAGTGCATGAAGGCGGATTGTGCAGGGGCGGGGAGGGGGTTGCAAGGAAAAAACGGTTTTCGCCGCCGCGAAATCGCCGTCGCTGCCGGAAGATCGCCAAGGCAGCCGCATTTCATGCGCGCTCGGGCGGCGTGGGGGGTGGCACGGTCTGGCGTACTCGCCAGGCCGTGGACGAGGGGGAATCGCGTTCGTTCCCGGCTTCCAAGGGTCCGCTGCTGCGGAGCCGCGCCACCCCACAATCTTCACGGACCGATGCCGCAACATCGTCACTGCGGACCCGCGCGGCCGGGTGGGCGGGCGTTTACGGTCCGTAAATCGTCTTGCCCATCATCGACAGGATCAGCTCCGTGGCGAGTTCGGCCGTGCTGTTACGCACGTCCAGCGCCGGGTTGGTCTCGACCACGTCGAGCGCGATGACGTGCTTCAGCTCGGCGGAGAGCAGCTCCATCACCAGGTGCGCCTCGCGGTAGCTGAGTCCTCCGGGGACGGGCGTGCCCGTCCCCGGCGCCACCTGCGGATCGATCACGTCCATGTCGAACTGCACGTGGACGGCGTCGGTGCGCGAGCGGATCCACTCGACAGCCTGCTGCATGACGCGAAACATGCCCTGCTCGTCGATCTCGCGCATGGTGAACACACGGATGCCATGCTCGCGCAGCTTCTCGCGTTCGCCGGGGTCCAGATCACGCACGCCGACCAGCACGACGTCTTCCCCGCGCACCTTCGGCCCCTCGACCTGCAGGTTCACGAACGCCGGCCAGCCGATGCCCAGTGCGACCGCCAGCGGCATGCCGTGGATGTTGCCCGTGGGCGTGGACTGCGGCGAGTTCATGTCGCCGTGGGCGTCGATCCACAGCAGGCCCAGCCGCTTCCCGCTTGAGCGCAAGAACGAAGCGCTGCCCGCGATGCTCCCGATCGCCACGCTGTGATCGCCCCCCAGCACGAGTGGAAACTGTCCGGCCTGCAGGGTTTCCTGAACAAGCGCGGCAAGCTGGCGGTTCACGTCCAAGACCGGCTCGTGGAAGCGAAGTTGCGGATCCTTGGCCTCAACCGTTTCGAAGACGCGCGTCTTGATGTCGCCCCAGTCGGTGACCTGGTGGCCGAGCTGCTGCAGACGACGCTGCAAGCCGGTCACGCGGATGGCGGACGGGCCCATGTCCACGCCGCGCCGCCCCGCGCCCATGTCAAGGGGCACGCCAATCAATCGGATATCGCGTTTCCGCATGAATGTGCTGATCCGCCAAACCTCGCGTCACCCCCGCCCGTCGCCGATGCGGCTGAGAGGACTCGAACCTCCACGCCTTTTGGGCACCAGATCCTAAGTCTGGCGCGTCTGCCAATTCCGCCACAGCCGCCCGGCGGTCGCCGTCAAACGACCGATCCTGCCTCGCGCGAGCCGGATTCCGGCCTCGAGGGACTTCCCCCGAAGGAGCACTCATTATTCCCTCGAAGGCGGCGTATGCCAAACGGGTGGCCGATTCCCGGTGGCCCCTGCGGGGAACTTCACGCGGAATCGCAGACGAAGGGCGCCAGTTCCGCGTGGCCTTGGGTGATGATGCGGCGATCCAGGCGTCCGGATTGAATCAGGAGGATGCGGAGCATGTTGACGGCACATGGCAGCGCCACCGATGGGCAGACCCACGATGGCAGACGCGGGCGCGAGCTTGCATGTTCAAGCAGGGCGGAGAGTCCCGTGACCAGAATCACGGCGCAGCAGGTGTATCGCCTTGAGCAACCCGGGCAGTAAGCAGACGCGTAGATGGCGACGCAAGGCGCGAAGCTCACCGCCAGGGCGGGCATGACGGGATCCTCCCTTCAGCGCCGCAGTGAAACCGCCAACCCCGCCAGCGCGAACGCGATCAGCAGATAGACCGAAATCAGGCGCGTCTGCCGCGCCCACAGCTCCAGATCAAAGCCCGAGCACTCTTCGCCTTGTCGACTGCGCTCAGACGCACTCGCGCAAGGCACTCACGCAGAACCCCCGCACCCTGGCCTCGTGTCAGGGTTGCAAGGCAACCCTATTCTGACCTCGTATCAGGGTGACAAGACAACCCCATTCTGGCCTCGTATCCCGGTGGCACGGTCTGGTGTACTCGCCAGGCCATCGCGAGTGGGCAACGTGCCATCGTAGGGGCACATGAGCGTGCCGCTGTGGACTCGGGCCCCCCCGGCGCGAACCCGTGCACCCCGAGGTGAACCTGCGCTACCCGCCGGCTTACTGCCAAATCCCGCAGGCGAGGAATGTCCCACAGCCTGTCAGATGTTGTGTTGCTTGTGGCGACTTGCCGGCGTCGGTTACGATCTCGCCTCGTAGAAGGCGTATCCACTTGATGGAGCAAACGGTGATGATGTTTGATCGAACATGGGAACGAGCGGCGCGGGCAGGGGTGGCGGCGGGAGTTCGGCTGCGCGCCCGGACGCGGCGGGCGGCGTGGGCCGCGGCAATCGCCTGCGTCATCTCCGTCGCACGCGCGGAAGGGCCGACCGCCGGCGGCGCGACGACCATCGATTTCTCCGTTGAGCGCTACCATGCCCACATCAACCTGCTCGCCAACGATATTCTCAAGGGGCGCGACACCGGTTCCGACGGCATCGACATCGCCGCCGGGTACATCGCAGGGCAGTTCGCGGCCATCGGTCTGCAACCGGGCGGGACCGACGGCACGTACTTTCAGGAGTTCACGCTCGCTCTAGGCGGGAAGATGAAGGACTCCACGACGCTGACTTTCAGCGGCGCGGAATTGCCGGCGCTGTCGCGCGGCGCGAACTGGACAGCTTACGGCTGGTCGTCACAGGGCGCGTTTGAGGGCGACGTCGTCTTCGTCGGGTACGGCATCGTCAACCCCGAGAAGAACCACGACGATTACGCCGGCGTCGATGTGAAGGGCAAGATCGCGTTCATGCTCCGCCGCGAGCCGGCCGGCTGGCGCACGGAGGGCGGGGCTGGCTTCTCTCGACATTCATGGTTCGGCAGCAAGGCCAACCTGGCGAAGGAGAAAGGCGCCGTCGGCATGCTCGTCGTCAATCAGGCGACCGAAGACCAGGACACGCTGGGCGGGTCGGCGCGAAGCGGAGAGAACTACGAAATCGCGGCCGTGCAGGTGAAGCGCGAGGTGGCCGACGCCCTCTTCAAGGCCGCGGGCATGGAGCCGCTGGCGGAGATTCAGAAGAAGCTCGACGCGGGAACAAGCTGCTCGAAGGCGCTGGGCGCCATCCGCGCCAGCGGCGCCGTCGAGTTTGAAGGCATGCCGGCGCGCAACGTCATCGGTGTGCTGCCGGGAACCGGTCCGAACGCGGATGAGTACGTCGTCGTCGGCGCGCACTACGACCACGTCGGCGAGCAGGGCGGCCAGATCCACAACGGCGCGGATGACAACGCCTCCGGCACGTCCGGCGTGATTGAGGTTGCGCGGGCGATGGCCCTGACGCCCGGTCGCAATCGCACCTTCCTGTTCATGACGTTCACCGGAGAGGAGAAGGGCCTGCTCGGCAGCGCCCACTACTGCCGCAATTCAACCGTGCCGATCGAGAAGATCGCGTGCATGATCAACATGGACATGATCGGCCGGTTCAGCGGCAAGGAGAGCGACGCGGAGAACCACCTGTGGATCGAGGGGCTGGGCACGGGCGACTCGTTCAAGGCCATCGTGGACCGGCAGACCCAGGCCTGCGGCTTCGAGACGTACAACCCGGACGACAGTGCCCGCGGTCCCAGCGACCACTCCTCGTTCAACGATGCCAACGTGCCGTCGCTGTTCTTCTTCACCGGATTGCACCCGGACTATCATCAGCCCGGGGATGACGCGCCGAAGATCAACGCCGTCGGCGGGGCGAACATCGCGCGGCTGGTGTACAACATCGCGCTGGAGCTTGCCAATCCTCCCGCACGACCCGTGTTTGCCCGCGTCGATACGCCCGCGCGCATCAGCCTGGGGCAAGGCCAGGGTGGGGGGCGGCCCCGCGTCTTTCTGGGCATCGTGCCCGGCGAGGAAGACGGCAAGAAGGGCTGGCTCATCTCCAGCGTGAGCGCCGGCGGACCCGCCGAAAAGGGCGGCATGAAGTCCGGCGACCGCATCGTCGCGGTCAATGGGCAGGACGTGAACAACCTCACTGAGTACCGCAAGTCCGTCGAAGGCAAGAAGGGCGGTGACGAAGTCGAGGTGAAAGTCCTGCGCGGGACCGAGGAAATGACGCTGAAGCTGACGCTCGCGGGTGGCTAGGCGTTCGTCACGGTCGAGTGTGAATGTCGAGACGCGTCCTTCAGAGCCGCGCCCGTCAGGAAGCGGTGGGGCGGGTGCTCTCGGGTCGAAGCGGTTGGGCAGGTGCCCGAGAAGTTCGCTCCCTTACGGTCGCGGCCCTGATGGTGCGCGGCTCTGATCTGGCGCGCCGCGGTCTGGCGAGAAACGCACGTCAACGCTTCGAAGCCCCGCCGCCGTCGTCGGACTCGTCTTCTTCCTCGTAGCCGAGCTTCCAGCTCTCCGCCTCCTCGGCGTCGTCAAGCTCGCGCTCCATGTGCTTGAACATCCGTTCCTGAAGCGGCGCGAGCCGGCGATACATGTCGAGCATCGCCTCGTACGATCGCGCCAAATCCCCAAGGCGCAGAACTTGCCACTTCTGAAGGCACTCCGGCTCCTTGATCGAAGCGAAGGGGTCGCACGTCAGAACCGCGCGACCGGCGGCGTCGCGTCGAAAATGCTCGCAATCCTCGCAGCGCAACATGTGCAGACCCTCCGGCAAGGACCACATGGAACGACAGGCAGGCTCCGATAATCCAAGGCAGCATACCGCCAATTGCAAACTTGCACCACGCCCCAAACCGCAGGGCTTGCCTGCAGGCCATGCTGCTCCAAACGACTGCGCCAGGAGGAGTGCTCGCCTCGCTCCATCTTGGACGGGCGGACCCCTTAACGCTTGTCGATCTCCCCGAGAGTGATCCACCCGTCACGTCCAAGCCGGCGGTGAGAATGCCCCCACTTGGAATACGCGAGCAAGGCCCGCACCGGATTCTTTCGATAAACACCTGACGCAGGAATCTCAAACGACGCGGACCGCGGTTGCCCGGGCACGTTTGTCGCCCGGCGGCGGTGGTCTCGTCCGCGACGGCCCGGTTTCGTCGGGCGCGCGCGGCGGGGTGTTGCCAACGAAAGGGCGGAGCATGACTCCACTGGACGTCGAACAGCGAAGGTCGGGGACGAAGAGTGCAGCGATCCCGCAGGAGCGCGGCTGGAGCGGAAGCCCCGCTTCGCCGGACGAGTCCACCGCCTGGCGACAACGCATCAGCGAGCACTTCGCCTCGCAGGATCTGGTGCGGCGCGGACTCTGTCTGCTGAACGCGGGGCAGTTCGAGGCCGCGGAGCAGACTTTTCAGCGGGCGCTGCAAAGCTCGCCCCGCCCCAGTTCCACGGCCGCGCAGTTGATCGCCGCGTACTACTCGCGCGAGGAATCCACCCGCGCGGAGGCGGTGGCGCGGGAGGCCGTGCAGCGCGATCCCAACGACGCGGATCTCCGCGTGCGCCAGGCATGGCTGCTTCACGAGGACGGTCGTCACCGAGAGGGCGTCGAGGTGTTGCGCGAGGGCCTGGCGCTCGCGCCGGGCGACGCCGAGCTTCAGCTCCAACTCGGCATGATGCTCGCCGCGGCGGAGGAGTATGAAGAAGCGGAGGTGCGTTTCGCGCAGGCGACGGCGATCCGGAAGGAGGACAGCGAAGGCTGGGTCCACCTCGCGCTGTGTCAGGGCGTGATGGGTCGCTACGCCGACGCGATCAAGAACCTGCAGCGGGCGCAGCGTCTGCGACCGCAGGATCCGCACATCGCATTGCTCCTGACGCAGGCCTTCCGCGCCGCGCGCGACAGCGGGGCGCGCACGAAACTCTCGGCCAATCTGCCCCCGGCGGACGATGCCGCATCCCCCGAGGAGATCGAGGAGCTGAGCCGCATCCTGGAAAAGGACGTGGAGTTCATCGATGCGCTGCTCTCCGTTCAAACGGATGGGCAGGATCGGCGGTTTCACTCGCTCCTGCTGAAAACGCTGCACAAAGCTCTCGAGCGCCGGCCGCATCAGGCGGAGCTTCATTACCACTGCGGGCGCGTGCTGGAGCGCATGGGGCAGCTTGAGTCGGCCATCGCGGAAGGCGAACGCGCGGTCACGCTCGACCCGCGATGCACCCGCGCGCTCATCGACCTCGCCCGCTGGTATCGCCGCATCCGCCGCACGCGCGACGCGGCCGCCAAGCTGGAGCAGGTCATCTCCGCCGGCTTTGAGTACGCCGACGTGTACTGCCAGTTGGGCGAGCTGTACCAGGAGCAGGGGCAGATCGAAAAGGCCGGCAGCGCTTACCGCCGGGCTTTGACGATCAATGCCGAATACGTCGCGGCGAAAGACGGTCTGGAGGGCTTGTCAAGCACGCCCGCCGGCGTGCCGCGAGGTTGAGCCGAAGCGCAGCGGACTGGGATCGAGGGGATTCAACGTCACCCTGCCACGCGAGACGGCATGTCTTATCTGCTGGAAATCCTGGGTCGCGGGCTGCTCGTGGACATGATGTCCGCCTTCCGCGACGCACTCCTCGATGAGGATCCGCGCTCCACGCCTGAGCTGGAGCGGGCCGTCCTCGACAACCCGGAGGACGTCGGCACGCTGCAACGCTGCGGCATCCGCCTTCTCACCGACAAGCAGCCTCTTCGCGCGCAGAGCGTATTTCGCCAGGCCGTGCGAATGGACCCCTACGACGTCGTCTCCAACATCGGCCTGGCGTGCGCGCTCGACGAGTCCGGCTCGACGCAGGAAGCCTTCGCGCATCTAGCGGTGTGCCGCGAGCAGGCGCCGGACGAGCCGCGCGTGCTCTTCGCACTCGGGCTCTGCGCTGAGCGACTGGGGCGGTATCAGGAGGCGGCTCAGACCTACGCGGAATCGCTGGACGTGTGCCCGGATCTGCGCAACGCGCACGAGCGCCTCGCGGCCATCGCGCTGAAGCAGGGCGACGTCAGTGACGCCATCTCGCACTACGAGTACCTCAACTGGTGCGATCCCGGCGACGTGGCCTCCGCGTTGAGCCTCGCCAACCTCTACGTTCGCGCCAGACGGTTCAAGGACGCCGCCCGCAAGTTCGAGTTCGTCGTGTCGCTCGAACCGGATCACTGGGAGGTCTATGACGATCTCGCCGCGACGTACCAGCAGTCCGGCGACTTCGCCCGCGCCATCGACGTGCTGGCCGAGCTTTCGCAGGAGCAGCCCGACAAGGCCGATTATCACGTGCGCCTCGGCGACTTGTACGGTCAGACGCATGAGCATGAGCGGTCGATGTCCGCGTATCTGGCGGCATGGGAGCTGAACCCCGACCACCTCGAAGCCACGGTGAAGATCGGCACGTGTCATCTTCGCAAGGGCGAGTTTGTTGAAGCGGCGAAGTGGTTCGGGCGCGCCGTCGAGTTGAACGATCAGACGGTCAACGCCTACATCGGACTGGGCGTGGCGCAGCAGGCGATGGGCGAGCTTAACGGCGCGGAGACGAGCTTTCAGTCGGCCGCCGCGGCGGAGCCGAACAGCGGCGTGCTGTTCAGCGAGGTGGCGCGGCTTCAGCTCAAGGCCTCGGCGGCGCAGTACCGCGAGGAGGCGCTGCTGGACCTGGGCGCCAGCCCGTCCCCGCAGGCGGGGGGGGGCGTCACGTCCACGGGATTGAAGAACGTCGAGACGATCATCCTCGCGCAGATCGAGCACCTGCGCCGCACGCTGATCGAGCATGCCGACCACGCCGATCTGCACTACAAGCTCGGCATCCTGCTGCGGCACACAGGCGACATCGAGGGCGCCGCCTCGGCGTTCCGCGAGGCGCTTTCCATCAACCCGCGATACCTCAAGGCGATCAACAAGCTCGGGCTGGCGCTGCGCGAGCTGGGCGAGGACGACGAGGCCGCGGACCTCTTCCGCCGCGGGCTGGACCTCGATCCGCACGAGGCGGAGCTGCACTATCAGCTCGGGCTGCTCTTCGCGGACCGGGAGAACTTCGCCTCGGCCGTGGAGTCGTTTCAGCACGCCTGCGAGGTCTGCCCGGATGAGGTGGAGTTCCACGCGCATCTGGCTCTCGCCCTGCAAAACATGGGCCTCCTCGACCGCGCCGCCGCCGCTTGGGAGACGCTCCTCGCCGTCGCGCCGCAAACCCCGCGCGGCCGCGGCCTGCTCGACGACCTCAGCGAGCCGGGGTAGCAGGCTGAGGCAGGCCGTCGAACGTCGCGTTTGCATCGTCACCCCCGCGCAGGCGGGGGTCCAGGGCGGAGCGACAAACCGCTGGCTTCCCGCCTTCGCGGAAATGACAAGCCTCGCCTGTCACCGTGGGCATTCGAAGGAAGGGCGGCTCCTGCGAGCCGTTCAGACTCAAGCGCCTCGCCCAGCCCCCCTTCGACGCCCTCCGCATCCTTGACACCTCACCCTCGCAAAACGGACAATGCCCCGCATCGCGGGGCGTAGCTCAGTCTGGTTAGAGCGCGTGGTTTGGGACCACGAGGCCGCAGGTTCGAATCCTGTCGCCCCGAAGTGACGGGACAGCCAGCCCTTTGACGAGTACGTCGAAGGGCTTTCTCGTTTCATAGCAAAGAGTTACGCCGTCTAGGGTGAAGTTCAAAAACACGATATCGAGCATTTGACGCTTCGCCGCGAAATCCGCCGTAAGCCATTTCTCTTCAAGGGCTTGCGAAAGTTCAAAAACCTTGAGCGCCAAACCCGCCTGCTCGCCGCGTCCGCGGTCGGCGGCTTCAATCCCAAGCGTGATTTCGGCGAGGCGGTCACGTAACTCCGTACTCTTGCGTGCGAACGTATCGGCATCAATTTCGTCGAGCAGGCGCAGGTTGAGGAGCCTGTCCTGCTGCTGCCGCACCTGCGTCAGCTCCCGCTGAAGCTGCTGCGTTTGATCCTGAGCCTCGCTCCGTGCGTTTCTGGACCATGCCAGGAGCGCCTGCCCGAACCAGTCCCGGACGGCCTGCGGTTGACGGATGGCGGCGAAGACCGCGAGCACCTGACCGTCAAGCTGCCTCTCGGTAACGCGGACACGCGGATGATTGCCCTTGTTGTACATCGTGCAGCGGTAGTAGACATACGGCTTCCCGGTGGACTTCTTGATCACCTGTTCGCCGGTCACCAGGTTCCCGCAGTGGGCACAGCGAATCAACCCGCCCGCGTAGGTCAACTCGTGGGCGATGTATGTCCGCTTGCCGAGAAGGGCCTGAACGCGGTTCCATACCGCGCGATCCACCAGCGCCTCATGTTTGCCCGGAAGCCATTGCCCGCGGTACTCCAGCTCGCCGAGATAGGCCCGGTCCAGCAGGATGTTGTGGACCGAACTGCGGGGGAACCTGGGTATCGAAGGGCGAAATCTCCGCCCTTCGGCGTGCAGTCGTTCGACGAGGGCATCGAGCGTCAGCGGCTCGAAGGCGAACAGGTGGAACATCCGCCGCACATTGTCCGCCGCTTCGGAATCGATTTCGACGAGGCTTCGACCGTCTTTCCGAACGTTGCGGTAACCGTAGGGAGCCTTGCCGACGAACCATCCCTCCTGCACGCGTCGCTCGTGTCCCTCGCGCACATCCACGGATTGCTGTTCGGTGTAGAAGCTCGCCATGTTGGCGAGCGTGCGCCGCATCATCCTGCCGGCGGGATTGTTCTCGGTCGGCTGAGAGACGGAGATGAACGCCAGGCCGTGTTCGCTTTCAAGTCGCTCCAGTTCGACGTAATCGAACAGGTTGCGCGCCGCGCGATCCACTTTGTAGAACAGCAGGCCGTCCAGCTCGTTCGCGTGCTTCCTGGCGTAGGCGACGAGTTCGCGGAAGGTCTTGCGTTCGTCGGATTTACTGGCCGTCTCGGCGATGCGGAAAAAACGAACGATCTCGCCGCCGCTCGATGCCGCGTAGCGCTTGAGGGCGTCTTCCTGCACAGCCAGCGAAAAGCCCTCGCGTTCCTGCTCCCGACTGCTCACCCGTGCCAAGGCAACGAACCGCGGCATGACGTTCACTCCCGCCCAAGGAGGCCGAACAACCGTCCCACGTTGAGGAGCATCATAACAGCCTCCTCGCCGGTAAGCGAGTCAAGGTAGTACGGCTGCCAGGTTTCGATCGTCAGCCGGACCAGGTCAGGCGTGATCCAGTCCGGTGTGCCGGGCGGAAGCGGCGCCGGGTCACCGAGGGGCTTGGATGGATACGGACGCTGTTTCGCGCGCATCGTGATTCACCAGGGCTTGTTGCTGCCCAAATTTCAAGAAAGGTCTGCGCGCGAGCGCGCGCCACGACAACGGGAATAGGTACGCCGCGTGAAGGCCGTCCGAGCGGCGCCTGCGCTCACCTGGAGGCTGCTTGTCGGTTACAGCATCTGAATATCGATGGCGGAGATGACGGTCGCATCGTCCCCGTACGTATCGTGACGGTGACCCAGTTCCTGAAGCCACGAGGCGCGATAGGCGACGATGGCGACGTACACCGGTTCGAGGTTTCGACCGTGGATGACGACCTGATGTCCCGTGAATTCCAAGGTGATTCCTTTCGAGGGATCGAACGTGACGGCGGTCAGATACGTGTAGGGCAGGGCCATGCGGTCCCCGGTTTTGCGCCGCAGATCGAGCATGACCTCCTGCCCGTGTTGGGGGCTGATCGTCGAAAACGCCGCCACGGAAGCCGCAGCGTCGGCCGCGGCAACCCCGCCGCGGTGCGCGTATTTCTCAATCAGACTTTGTGCTTCGCTCATCATGCTCGCCGGTGGGTTCAGCCAAGCGCAGGTTCATGCCCGCGCCTACGCTCCTTTGCATAGCGCGAAACAAACCCTTGTGCAACCCTGGATAGCATCGCGCGGGCACGTTGCGATTTTTGCGCGACCGCCAGCGCTTGGTTCTTGAGCCGTTGCCAACGCGACTGTTCCAACGCGGAACACGCCACTTGGCCGTGCTTCAGCAACTCGGTGGCGCTCAGACGATCGCCGCTTCGGCTGACAGCGTCGCGAAGCGCCTGCTTGTCATCGGTGAAGATGCGAACGCCGTGCCGGGCACGACTCGCGGAGACATATATCTGCTCTCGGCTGCCCGCCGCCCACGAGGCGCTGCTTTGGCCGATGAGCGTGGTGTCCACCGTCTTGCCCTGCGCTGCATGCGAGGTGCTGCAGAAGCCGTGCGTCCAGTGGCCGTAATCACGGGACATGACCCATCCGTTCTCAAACCGCACGTCACCGCGATCGGAGATCGCCTTGACCTCGAAAACCGCTCCGTTGTTGAGGCGATTCGCGCGATCGGCGGTGTAGCCGTTTTGCGTAACTCGGACGCGGTCTCCAACCGCGAGGGGCGCTTCGCCGGGTTGGAACACCTGGAACCGACCCGCTTGTGCGAGCGGTAGCAGACCTTCGTTGCCGTCCGCGCTTCGCGCGTAGACCCTGCCGGTGTCCTCGACCTGCGTGACCTGATAGCGCTGCCCAGCCTTGAACCCCTTGGCGTTCTGGTGGAACTGCACCATCAGCCCCGGCGCGTAGTTACGCCCATCGCCTCGCTGCGCTTCGGTCCATTGCAGGTTCTGGTAACAAGGCAGCGGTCGCTCCAGTCCACCCAGGCGGCCGTCACGCTTGAGGCTGAGGCGGATGGCGTCAGTGACGAGTTTCCCTTCGGCGTGCGTCGGAGCAATCGCCAGCACCGACCTGCCGGAGCGGATCTCATGGAGATAAGCCTCCGCCAGCGCGCCGTAGCGGTCAGCATCGGGCGATTCCGTCATCGCCCCCATGCGGTCGAGCAGGTCTAGGCCGCGCCCCGTATCCCGCCGACTCAACGCCTGCACCGCTTCCTTATAAAGCCCGCGCTGGCGCCGGATGTCGTGCAGCTCGGCGGGCACGATGCCGGCTTCGGATTCCAGGAGCCGCAGGGCGTCTCCTCGGGGTACGGCCCGATGCTGACCAGAGTCCCCCGTCAGGATGACTCTGCAATTACGCTCGCGGGCAAGTTGGAGGGTCGCCTGCAGCTCCCTGCTGCCCATCAGGCCCGCCTCATCGATCCACAGAACTTGGCCTTGCAACGCCTCCTGCTTGGCCGGGCTGTGCAGCAGCGCCGCAACGGTGTCGGCGGCGAAACCTTCCTGGCGGAGAACGCCGCGTGAGGCTTCCGCGGTGGGAGCGAAGGCGTAAACCTCGCGTCCACCGTCGCGGATACCGGCCACTACGTGGCGCATGAGCGTCGTTTTACCCGTCCCAGCCTTGCCCCTGACGACCATCACACGATCCGGAGATTGGAGTACGGTCATCAGCGTTTGCTTCTGTTCCGCGCTTAGTCCCGGATCCGGCAGCGATGCCGGATTGGCGTGCAACGGGCGGCACGCCCCGCGACCCTGCCGGACGAACTCAAGCATGGAGCGCTCCTCGGCCAGGACCGCCTTCGTCGTTGCCGTGGCTTGCCCATCCACCTGCCGGCGGATTAAGTCCGGTCGTGCGAAGGCCGCGGGCAGTTCCTCCGGTATGACCTGACCTACCCCGTAGCGCATCGCCGTGGCCGAAAGTTCTCGCTCGCGGACGACTGAAGCTCGTTCCAGGGAGTGCTTCAGCGCGTAGTCGAGCGCCTGCCCCGCTGAAATGCTCGGAGCATCGACCTCGCGTGGCCGGTCCAAGCCAAACAAACCTGCCCTTTCCTCCGGGTTCAGACGAGCCAACCATGATTCGCGCAGCTCGCCCATGCCCAGGCTTCTGTCCTTGCCGGCACGTGTGGTCGCGCCCAAGCCCGCCTTGGCGGTGGAATCGGTGATTCCCTTCGCCTTGGCCGTCGCTTCAATGGTCGCCGTCCGGCGCGAAAAGCGGTCGATGACATTGCGCGGCACGCCAGTAATCTCGAAGGCCTGTCTGCCTCGGGAGATTCCGTAGCCGAGCTGGTTCAGTCCACGGGCGAGCCGGGCGTGAAACGCCGCCTCGAAATACGGGGCGTCGCGCTTGATGTCGCCCAGGTCAATGGCCTTGAAACGGTTCTCCTTTGCGTCCCAGCAGGCGTTGAACACGAAACAGTGGGCGTGCAGGTGCGGATCGGGCAGCCCGTCCACCGGCCGGCTCGTTCGATGCACGAACTCCGCCCACACCAGGTTGCCCGCCGTTCGGCTCTCCTTGGCGCCGCTCCGCCGCACCCGAGTTTGAACTTCCCGTTCCAGCTCCTGCATGGTCTTTTCCACCGCCGCCCGAAAGGCGTCGAGGATCCGCTCGTCGCCCGTCAAGGAGTAAACCAGGCTGACGGACTTTGGCGCATTGAAGTTCAAATCGTAGCCCACGCGCCGCTCACGTTTTGTCCGCGGCGTCAGCCTCTCCCCGGTCGCCGGGTGCAGGTTGTCACAGAGGGCGAAGAACGGCTCTTTCTCAACAACTCCGTTAAGGCCAAGGCGGCGTGCGGCCAGGCCCAGCCACCGGCCAGGAATCTCCTGCCCGTCGATGTAGTAATCCGACCTGCTTAACCCCTCGGTATAGTAGCTCTTGGCGGCTGAAGCGTGGGCCTGTTCGACGATTCTTAACATGCTAAGCTGCCACATAGCCCGACTCGGAGCTTAAAGCCAAGCCCCAAGGCGGTGTTAAATTCGGATACAGACGTCTCTCCTATGGGGGTCATAGTACTAAACCCGCTCCAGCCCCGTCCGGCGCATCGGGTATTTTGCTACAACCTATGCGCGGGAGGCCTGGTTGAAGTGTTTAGGTGTGTGGGATGACACCGCCTGCGGTGTCATCCATCGGGCTGCTGAGACGACTTGACGCTGTACCCACTTTTTAAGGTCAGAAGGATGTCGGAACAAATCCTGGAACCTGCCTCCGAGGTGTTGCGCCGCGAAGAGGAAGCGTTGCAGGGGCGACGCAGCACGATGGCATTGCAGCTCCGCGACCTCGATCGACAATTGCGACGCGTGCAGGCGGCGCGGCGCATGTTGACCGTCCCGCGCTTCCGGCGTCAATCCGGTGCGAGCGGCCGGCAGGCGGTGACCGCCGTCGAGGTCAAGGCTATGATTGAACGACTTCGGCTGGAGCGGCCTTCCGCCACCACCGACGAAATCGTGGCCTCAATAACCGACGGCGTTCGTCGGGACGGGCGCAGTCTCGCGGGCCTTCACCTCCGGCTCGCCCGTGCGTTGCGTGTGGTGAGCGGCGTTCCGAAGGTGAGATTGGAGATACCTCCCACCTCTCGCTGAGATGTTGTCGGCTTTAAGGAGAATTGGCTTATGAAGAGGACGCAATCCACTATTCAGCGATTGCTGTCGCCGTCACTGTACAAGGAAGCATGCGAAAAAGTCTGGTTCATGGTGCGAGGAGTGCCTGGAGTATCTCGACGCGACATCGTCCAGGAGGCCGCTTTTCGTGTGGCTAAGACGAAGCAAAGACCTGCGACTCGAGAGGATTTCCGTCGATTCTTCTTGCGCTGTTGCAGAAACGTGTTTCTGAACGTCCTTCGGCGAGAGAAGATCGCGCCGCGCAACAATATGGATATTGATTGCCGCAGCGTCGATCCGGACCTCTTAAACATGCTCATCACGCGCGAAATGCTCAGCGCCTTGGCCATCGTGAATCCAAGACAAGCTGAATGCATTCGGTTGAAGTATTTCGAGGACAGGACCAATAAGTACATTTGCAATGCTCTGAACATCGAAGAACGGACCGTGCAAGACGATGTGTGCAAAGCCAAGAAGTGGCTGAAACAGCAAGGAGGGGCCGCAGCATGACCGATCATCTTTCACCTCACGATCCCAGTGCTGCGGCTTCGGAACCATTCCCCGTGCCGCCGGCGCGCTTCGATGCCATCGACCGCGAATGCGAAAAGCTGCTCTTGAAAGCCGGCTATGTAGTAGAGGCCAAGATCGGCGCAGGCGGGATGGGTCTGGTGTTTCGCGCCCTGCATGCAACCCACCGATCGGTTGCAGTCAAAATGCTGCGCCCCGAGCTATGCCACGAGGATGCCGTGGACATCCTACGACACGAAGCCTCGCGTCTGAGCGGTCTTGTTCATCCAGGCATCGCGGCCCTGCGCGACTTTGGAGTGGTGAGCGGTCGCCCCTATGTCGTCACCCAGTTGATACATGGAATCCCATTAGCCGATCATGTCGAGACGATACCTCCTGACCAATACATGGACTTTTTTGTTCAGATCGCCCGTGTAGTGCAGTTTGCACACACTCAGCATATTGTACATCGCGATCTCAAGCCGTCTAATGTCCTGGTAACAGCTGAGGGTTGCCCTAAGATACTGGATTTCGGCCTGTCGCGGGGGATCTCACCCGGCGCGACCGCGCGGTCGCTCATTACCAGTCCGGCAATACAGTATGCCGGAACCCTGAACTTTATGAGTCCCGAGCGTTTGCTGGGTACTGCCGTCAAGGCCGACGCTCGCGAGGATGTTTACTCCCTCGGGGTGATTCTCTATGAGATTCTATGCGGATGTCTGCCATTCAATTTGGAGAGCTTTCATCCGATCGCCGCAGGACAAGAGTTGATGGGTACACGTCTCCGCAATCTCCTGCCGGAGAACCAACCGCGCCGCCGAGACATGTTCGCGCTGCTGTCCAAGGCGATGGCCAAGCACCCCGACGACCGCTACCCCGCGGTCGCCGACATGCTTGCCGATGTCGAGCGCTATCGGCATGGACAGAGCATCGCCATTCGTCCCAAGCGGCTGGCGGAACGCGCCAAATCCGTATTTCGTGCACATCGGCGAAAGGTTCTAGTTGGCGCGACCCTTACCGTAACCAGCCTTGCGGGAGCGTTCGTCTGGGCTTTGGCGGAATGGAGGGTCACGGAGCGGCAACGCAAGGTCGCTGCGAGCGTCGTCGACATCCTCACGGAGGACATCCTCCAAGTCGACGGTTGGACCAGTCGTGGCCTGACCATGCGTGAAGTGCTTGACCGAGCGTCGTCGAAAGCCGCGGAGAGGTTTTCGGATGAGCCGGAAGTCGCCGCGGCGGTTGATTTCATGCTCGGACTGTCCTACCGCAACATCGGCGCCCAGTCGGAAAGCCAGCGCCACCTGAGCAAGGCGTTGGAGCTTCGGGAAACATGCCTTGGAGAATCCGCGCGCCTGACGATCGCCACGCGCAACGAACTGGGAATCCTCTTGCGGGATCGCTTTCGATACTCCGAGGCGGAAGCACTGCTGCGACGCAGCGCCGACCAAGCGGAAGCGACGCTTGGGCGGGACACCCGCGAGTCCATCTTCGCGCGTCGCGGGCTGGCGTCATTGGCCTTCAAGCAACGACGGTACGCGGAAGCTGAGGCCATTTACGAGGACGTGACCGCCCGGCTGCGGCGCCTGTACGGACCGGAGGATCCCGGTTTGTGTTCCGCCACCCAGAACCGCATCGCGGTATTGATCGACTGGGGAAAGCTGGACCAGGCTCAAGAGCTATTGGACGGACTATCCGGCACGAATCGCGCTCGGACCGATGAGGGGACTCAAGCGGCGGTGCAGGCGATACAGGGTGAAATCCTCCGTGAGCGAGGTCTCTATGCCGATGCCGAGGCTTCCATGCGGAGCGCTCTGGCGCTCTATGAGTCGCGGTTAGGCAAAGAGCATCCCGCAACGATCACGAATACGCTGCCCCTCGTTACCGTCCTTTGGCGCGCCGGGCGCTTCGACGATGTAGTCACCCTTGCCCAATCCACGTACCCGTTCGCCAAGGGCGTGCTGGGAGAGGAGCATCCGACAACCGCGGCGATCCTCAACAAGCTGGCCTGCGGGCTCTTTGAAGTCGGAAGGGCAGACGAAGCCGCGCCCTTGCTGCTTGAGGACTGGGGTTTGAATGCGAAGTGCCGTGACCCGCTATCCCTGGACGCACAGAAGACGACGTTCAATCTGGCGACGGTATGGTATAAACAGGGTCTCCACGCTGATGCGCTGCCCCTCTTCGAGGACATCGTCGCGTTACACGGCTTACCTCCGAACGCATCACCTGATGACATCGGATGGATGAGCCTTCGTCGGGCGGGAGTGTGTTACAGCGCGCTGAAGCTTCCATACGCCGCGCGGCGCTGCTTCGAGCAGGTTCTGGATTGGAGCTGCCATGCAAAGGACCAGGAGCCTCTGGCCGTGCTGACGGATCAATACAACGTCGCGATCTCCTGCTCTGAGCAGGGCGAAGCCGCGAACGTAACGGAACTGCTCGAAGCGATCGTTAGCGAAGGGTCGGACATCCTGGGGGAAGAGTCGCTCCAGGTTCGAAAGTCCCTCCACCATCTGGGAGTCGCCCGCGCCAACACCGGCGACTGGCTGGCGAGCGCGGCGGCCTTCCGGCGTCTGCTGCCGATCAACGCTCGCGTCTTGGGTGTTGGCCATCCCGACACGATTGTCGAGTCGTTCAATCTGGGACGAGCCCTGGTGCGCGCAGAGGCTGGCCTCCAAGCCATGTCGGCGTTTGAACATCTCGTGGAGGATGCAGATCTCTCCAACGTCCGTTGTCGAAAAACGGCCCAAGAAGCATGCCTTGAACTATACGCGCTCTACACAGCGGAGGGATGTGCGGAATCGGCCGACGAGATCATCAGGCAGGGCGTATCGATATTGAACACTGACGAGATCACGAATCCTACCCCTGCGACGACCCGACTGCTCGACCTCGCGGCCGAAATGGAATCGAGAGCCACGGAGCAGGGGTTCGCAACGACTGAGGGAACCTGATCATATAGGGCTTGCGCTGGAACCCAGGGTGTGCCAGAATGCCGGCACAACACCACCCGAGGTTCCATGCCCCATGCACGAGAAGAAAACGACTGAGTTAGTGCGCCTGCTGAAGCTGCAGATCGAAATCATGACGGCGCTCACCGCGGCGCACGGCCAGACACCGCCTACGAAATCAGAATTGCAGCAGACCATGCGCAGCATGCGCAAGCGCTCCGACCCGGCGTGGATGAAGAAGTTCGACGCCATCGTGATCGACGCGCTCTCAAGGGAAATCTCTGAAACCGAAGCGGCGCGCCAATGCGTTGCGCTCGCGGAGCAGTTTCCCGAAATGACGGACTATTTGGACCTGACGGCGGGAGACGAGACTCCCGACTTTCGCACGCGTGCCCGCCGCAACCCTCGCAAAAAAGAGCGGGGTCGGTAGACGGCCGCAGCGCACTGAACCGTGGCCGCGCTTCGGCGCGTTCTCACAGGAAGCACTCCATGCTGGTCTTCTGCGGGTTGTTGCTCATCCTGCTCGTCATGCTTGGCCGGACGTCATTGGCCCACATGCTCGAGTGTCTGCGTCGCTTCTTCCAACGGAAATCTCCTGCCACTGGCGGCATGGACACGCCAATCGTCCAGTTGTCGCGGATGGACGGTCTGACGCCGCGCGACCTCTTTGAGCACGTACTCGTCTTCGGTCGCACGGGTTCGGGCAAGTCTTCCGGTCCCGGTCGCCATCTGGGTTTGCACCTGCTGAAAGCCGGATGGAGCGGGCTGGTGATCTGCGTCAAGCCCGGCGATGCCGGAACCTGGCTGGATTACTGCCGTGTCGCGGGCCGTATGGACGATGTCGTGCATTTTCACCCCGAAGGACCGTATCGCATCAACCCCTTGGCCTACAGCGTGTCACAGGTGGGCGGGGGATACACCGAAAACCTCCTGAGCCTGGTCGTCAATTTGAGCGCAGTCTCCAAGGGCGAGAACCCCAAGGGCGCCGGTGAAGACCCGTATTGGCTGAACGCCACCAAAGAGATGCTCCGCTCGGCCTTGGTGCCTCTGAAGCTCGCCTGCCCGAGCCTGTCGCTCATCGATCTGCATCAGATGGTCACCAGCGCTCCGCAAAGCAGCGAGGAAGTTCAGTCGCCAACCTGGCAAAGCGAGTCCTTCTGTTATCGTGTCCTGCAAACCGCGTCCTGCGCGGCCCGGACCGAGGCGGAACGCATGGACATGGAGATCGCCTGCCGCTACTGGCTGTCCGTATTCCCGGCCTGGGCCGACCGGCCGCGCTCCAGCGTGGTGAGCGTGTTCACCTCGATGGCCAGCGGCTTCCTGTTCTCGCCGTTCCGCGAGCTCTTCTGCACCGAGACCAACGTCACCCCGGAAGATGTTCACGAAGGCCGCATCCTGCTCGTGGACTTCCCCCTCAAGCAGTACGAGACGATGGGCCGGCAGGCCTCCACGCTGATCAAGTGGCTGTTCATGAAGGCGACGGAGCGCCGACGCAGCGCGCGTCCGTGTTTTATCTTCGCCGATGAAGCCCACCTGTCCCTCGTAGCCGCGGACGACACCGAACTGTCGTTCCTGACGACCGCCCGCTCCTCGAATGTGTCCTGCATCTACATGACGCAGTCGGTCACCAACTTCAAGAGCTACCTGTCCGGCGATCACGGCGGCGATGCCCAAGTGGATGCGTTTGCCGGCAACTTCAAGACACAGGTCTTCCTGAACAATCACAGCCAGGAGACCAATCGTTACGCCTCCGCCCTCTTTGGCCGCATCGGACGCATCCGAACCACCTACAACGCCGGCAGAGGGGGGATGCACGGCCACGACAATCAGTCGGCCGGCGGCAGCGAGCACCTCGAAGACGCCATTCACCCGCACGAGTTTTCCGAACTTCCCACCGGAGGCCCCGCCAATCGAGGCTGCGTCGGCGCCATCATCTACAAAGGCGGCGAGATTTGGAACCACAGCAAGACCAATGCGCTGCGTACGGTTTTTTGTCAGGAAGGAGCGTGAACGATGATGGAGCGCCCGGCGAAACTTCAGAACGCCATCATGGACGAAGCCCTTGCGGCCGCGGTCGTGGGCTGCATCGGCTCGCCGATGGACCTCATCACGGCCTGCCCGGCGGCCTTTGGAATCGCGTTCCAAATCACCCGACTGGTCAGTCTGCCCGTGCAGATTTTCCTGCATCATACCTTCGGAGAACGCTATCTCACCTCCGGAAACGTCTTCTTCATGTTGGGCGTGATGTATGTGCTTGCCGGCTACGCGGGCCCGCGCGAAGTCATCCTTGCCATGCCCGCGGTCTGCGGCTTTGCGATTGCGTATCTGGTCGTCAGCTGCCTAAGGCTGTGCGGCATCTACCGAAGAATTCGCGAGAACGTGCCGGTGCATTCCTATTCCAACGGCCATCCCTGGCCCTTCTTCTTTCGGATTTGCCGCAATGAAGACGTCATCAAACGCTATATCGAGCCCGTCACCTGTGTTTTGGTAGGGTTCGTTCTTGCCCAAGTCACGCCCGTCGGCGTTTTCATCGCCCTTTCGGGAGTATTTCTTCTGATTCACAGCCATTTGCAGCACATGCTCCGCCGCAAGAACTTCCTGGACGCACGCGACGCACAAATCGAAGCTCAGATCATGCAGGAACGCCTTCAAGAGAGGCCCGGCGCGCAGGCCGCCGGCGTGGCCGTCGCAGCCTCGCTTGGCGGCGGCACACAGTGGGCAAAGAACGACGGACGGCCACCTGCAGCGCCGGTCGTGCGGCTTCCGCAGCCGCGCCCGCCACAGCCGAGAACCCCGGGACACCCACTCAACCAGGGGACTGTGGCATCTGACACAAAGCCGGAACCGTCAAAGGGAGAGCCATGCCAAAACGGCTCCCCCGCGGAAGACGGAAATCCCTCGCAAACCACTCCACCGGCTCCGGAGGTCATCCCCATCGTCTCTGCCGAGGATCCCGCGCTTGGCCTTTCCGAGCAGAATCGAGTCTTCGCGCGCGAGCAAATCCAGCAGGGCAACATCGTTGTCCGTTGCCCCGCGACCGGCTGCTCGAACGTGATGGCCTTCAAGCCTTCGACCGCTGGGCGGCGCGCGCGATGTCATGAAGATGGCACTGTCTTTCGCGTGCCGCAAGCTCCGGCCAATTCAGCCCAACAAGCTTGAGCCCTCAACACTTTGACGTTCTTGGTCCCGTGGAAAACAAGCGTTCCATTGTTCAGGAGGATGGCTCATGGCCGACGACAAGTTCCCACGAGACCCGGCCCCGCCGACGACCCCGCCAGTGGTTCCAGATTGGCGGACACGAATCACCGAACAACGCGGAATCGACCCCGGTCAAGACTCTCAGTCTCGGGTTCTCCACGAACGCGGCCTGAAGGAGCCGTTGCCGAGTTGGCAGGCCCGCCTCGAACACGAACGCCAAAACGCCAAGCCGGACCAAGGCCCCGGCCGTAGTCGCTGGCTCCCGCAGGAGCAAAACCCCGACCTCGCAAAGCAATACGCCCGCCCGGCGCCACCCCAGTCGCCTCCGCGCGATCCGAGCAGGGGACGAGAGCGGTAGGCAGTGTCGTCGGTCTGCGAACGCCAAGAAACCCGTGTGCTGGCCGGCGGTGTCCTCCACTGGAATCACCACCGGTTGACCCGCGGGCACACGATCCAGGATCAATCCCGCCAGCACCTTGCCCAGCGTCCACGTCGACCAGGACGCGCGGGACAGAACACGATGAAAGTCGCTCCAGTGGCCGCGAGCCAGCGGCCCCACGACCTCCAGCATGGCGGTGATCGTGCGTCGCCGAAACGACAAGATCGCTGCGAGAATCAGAACGACGACCCTCTGGAAAGTTTGCCGGGAAAAAGCGATACTGAACGCCGAAACGAGCGGCTCCACCGCTTGGGAAAACGTGAACACGTCGGACTCCTTTCCGAATCGCAAGGTTTAACACGCCCGCGAATTCACGGAGGAGTCCGACGTGATCAACCAGACGCGCATCGGCGTGTGGAAGGAGCAGGACGCCGACTTCTTCCGCGAGGCCATCCTCGATGCCGCTGGCTCGATCCCCCCGGCTACGGGCGAGTGCAAAGAGGGCATGGGCTTGTCGTATGACGGCCCCCGCGGCTATAATCCGCTGAGTGTCGATGGCCAACACCGGCGAGCCGCTGTACGTGGTGAACTGGTCGGGCGAGCGCCCGATCCACGAGGGCGCGGCCGCGGATCTGGACCGGGCCGCGACGGTGCGCCGACAAGCGGGCTTTGGCAGAATCACCTTCCGCAGCGGCACGGACTTCTCGCAGACGGCGGATCTGGACCTCTGGAGCGGAGAGAATATCCGCTTCCTCTTCGGCGACGCTGCCGCGACGGGCCGAAAGCGCCGGGCCGACGAAGTGCAGGAATCGGCGTGGAAAACGCTGCCGTACGGCCAAGATCGATAAACGCCAGACGATTCCACGATTTCGCTAGCGCGCCCCGAGAACTTCGAAGGTCGGATCCTCCGGGAGAAAGGTCTCGAGAACCTGGAGCTGCTGGGTTCGAACGAGCCCGAGCTGCGCGGGATGACAGAGGCTAGCAAGCCCGAACAAACCCTCCCAGACTGGCGCACCCGCATCAGCGAGCAACGAAGCATCGAGCCAGCGCTGAACTGGCGCGCCAAGGTGCTGCAAGAATGGGGTCTCCACCAGCCCTTGCCGGATTGGCGCACCCTCATCGCCCCCGAGCGTCAGAACCCCAAGCCCGATCAAGGCACAAGCCGCGAGCGCTTGCTGCCACAGGAGCAGAATCCAGATCTTGCGAGGCAGGATACCCAGCCGGCCCCAACCCAAGCCGCACCGTCGCGTCAACGGGAACGAGGCCGATAGTGAGCACCGGCAAACGAAGAGGCCGAAAACCGATAAGCACCCTTGAACCACCGTGCCATGTCTCGACTCTCCCGCGATGACTCAGCCCGGTGTGATTGCCAGTTGCCAAAGCCGGCGATCGTGTGCATAATCTCACGGTACAGGCACCTTGGCTTTGCAGGTAGCGCAGCACATGCCTCGCGAGCAGGTCGTCGAAGTCGCCGTCCTGCACTCGCAGTCGCAGGCTGCTTTGCCGTACCATGTGTTGTCGCTCATCCGCTTGCCGCGTGCTGTGAGTTCGCGCAGGAACATGAAATAATGCTTTGTTCGCATACTACATCCAGGAACCAGATTGCCCTCGCGCTTGTTGGCCTTGGCAATGTTCATTTCTGGCACACAAAGGCCATCGCCAAGCTAAGCCAGTTTTCGATTTCGGCCCTGTGCGACCACAACCCTGCCAAGCGACCTCCGGATGTGGCGCACCCCTTCTTCTCGACTGTAGAAGAGCTGCTTGACAACGCTACTTGTGATGCTGTAGTTGTTGCCACGCCTGCAAGGAAGCAGTTTCTCGCAGCCGCATGTGCATTAAAAGCCGGCAAGCACGTGCTACTTGAAAAGCCGGGGGCCTTTGATCGTGATGACCTGTTGAAGCTGTATGAGATGGCCGACATGGCAGGTGTGCGCCTAGTCCCAAATCAAGCGTGAATGAGCGGCCTTTTTCTGCGTCACGACCGCCGTGTTTGCGGCGCGCGGCGAGAGGTGGCGGCCGGGCGGTCGCGTGAGCGGCGACAAGTTGTGGTTTGTGTCATTCGCACCTCGTTTGGT
>CAZGJA010000003.1:0-104972 GCA_964526695.1 uncultured Phycisphaeraceae bacterium | reverse complement strand
TCCGCCGGTATCAAACCTTCCGTGGCTTCCATGCCCCAACCATACCACGATAATCCTCAACGCACCACAATTAAGTTAACGCTTATGGTGCGTGACCCCCCTGGGAGGGAGGGGAGTGCATGACCCCTCCCCCTGCAAGGGGGAGGTTGGGAGGGGGTTTCTTCGCCACCCACCCGACACGCGGAACCGAAGCCAATCCGAAACCGAACCCACGCTCGCACAGCGGAAGACCCTCCCCCGGCCCCTCCCTGGAAGGGAGGGGAGTTTGAGCTGCTTCGCAAGCCCGCAGTTCAATCCGCGTGTCGTCGGGCATTCTACGGCGGGTCGGCGCAGTTCGTCGATCCATGCGGATTGACAGGCACTGTCTCATTGTGCAAAGGCGGATGCGCCGCGCTCGGGGCGGCGTCGGCATTGCAGGCCCGGCGCAGTGAGACGACGCGAGGCATCGAAAGGACGGTCCCTTGACCGCTCCTCAACTCCGAAACCCCAAGGAGACGGAGATTCGATGGGTGCCTGCGTTTCAATCCCAAAGGGACTGCGGCCCCCCAGGCCAAGGTTGGACGCCGAAGGCGGCCTACCTTGGGTCCGCAACGGTTCCCTCCGATGAACCCCGAACGGGGTTGAATGCCATTGCGCACTCGCATCCGTGGGCTGCGCCCACGGCTACTCACCTGGATCCCCTGCGGGGATCAAACCAACGCCAGGCGTTACACATTCACTCAGCCAAGCCGGCCATTCCTTCGGCCAAGTCGGCCATTCGTTACGGCAAGCCGGCATGACCGGGGCGCCGACCCCCGGTGGCACTCCCGCAAACCCGGTCGGACCAGGCTTGTGAATGCCCTGCCCGGATTTCTGGGCACCCCCGACTGGAATCCCGTTTGCGCGCGAATGGCGAAATTCGCCTGCTGAGTTTCTCTATGACTCCCGTGCATGGCGCAGTGCGGGCCATACAGATGCAGACCGTCCTGCATCCTCAAGACTCTCAATCTCATGACTCTCAATCCGCCGGGCGCCGCAGTAAGATGCAGACTCAACCGAAGCGCAGTCGCGGGAGCTGCGCGGCGGAAAGGGATCGGCGGTCGGGCTTGATTCGATCCCTCACGCCCGGCGCAAGGAGGCTAGCCGACAGGATACGCGGCGAGGCGGGCCTCGCGCGGACGCGGCGTCGCGGCGGGCGAACGCCGCCGACAGTTTCTCTCACGCCGTCGCGTCCGCGCCGAGAACGCGGCGCAGCTCGTCATCGGTCGTCGTGCCGCTTTCAACGGCGGCCTGACCCACCGCCATCATGCTCGCGCTGAGGCGACCCAGCGGCGCTCGCAACGCTGACGCCGACGGATTCTGCAGAATCAGACCGCGCAGCTCCTCGTTGATCGGGCAGACCTGCGCCAGGGCCGTGCGTCCCCGGTAGCCGGTGCCCAGGCAATCTCGACAGTCCCGCCGCGAAGCCGGCGCGCACGACCTGCACACCGTCCGCACCAGCCGCTGCGCGCCCACCAGCGTCAGCGTGCTCGCCAGTTGATACGCCGGGATGCCCATCTCCAGAAACCGCACGATCGCCGTGGCCGGATCTTCTCCGTGCAGCGTCGTGAGGATCAAGTGTCCGGTCAGCGCGGCCTGCACGACGATATTCGCCGTGCGCCCATCGCGGATTTCGCCCACGAGCAGCACCTGCGGATCCTGCCGCAACAGCGACCTCAGGCATCGCTCGTAGTCCAGCTCCCCGTAGGGGTTGATCTGAATCTGCGTCACGCGGTCGATGCGCTGCTCGACGGGATCCTCCAGCGTGATGAGGCTCCGCTGAGGAAATCGCTCGCGCAGGTGGTGCATCAGGGCGTAAAGCGTAGTCGTCTTGCCGCTGCCGGCGGGACCGCAGACGACGACCAGGCCGGCGGGCTGCTCAACGGCCGATCGCATCAGTCGGGCCTGCTCCGCGGTGAAGCCCAGCTCGACCAGCGATTGCGGCGCCGTCCTTTCTCGGAAGATGCGCACCACGGCGCGCTCGCCGCGGATCGTGGGGAACGTCGCCACGCGCAGATCCCAGACGCGCTCCATCGAAGGCGCAAGGGCGCGCGCTTCCTTCTCAGCGCCGGGTGAATGTGACACGGGCCATTGGAGGCTGCCCTCCTGCGGGATGTCCGTGCGGTACGTGAGCAGGGACGCCAGCACCTTCAGCCGCGCGACGATGTTGGGCGCCAGCGCGAGCGGCACGTCCTCGAAGTCGAGGAGCAGCCCATCGACGCGCACGCGGACCCACAGGCGATCATCCGTCGGCTCGAAATGAACGTCCGTCGCGCGGCTCGCCACGGCCCGCGTCAGAAGGGAGGCCACGAGATCGGTCACATCATGCTGTTCGCGCACGCTTCGCTCATCCCCGCGCCTGTGGTCCTCGTCGCACTCCGCCCCAACAACGACGGGCGGATTAGGTTGACGTTATCGTAGCGGCTCGTGGGAATTACATCTTGTCAGAGCCGCGACCGTAAGGGAGCGAACGCGGGTCGTCAGAGCCGCGACCGTAAGGGAGCGAACGCGTGTGTGCTGCGAAACCGCTTCCTGACGGGCGTGGCTCTGACGTCCTTGGGACGCGGTATTCGTGTGACCCTGAATGGGCGAGACGAGAGTGCCCTTCTAATCGCCATGGCCTGGCGAGTACGCCAGACCATGCCACCCGTCGATGCGCCTACCTTTGCGCTGCGGTTGGGCTATGATCCCTTGGCCGAAGCCACCGGGCGGGCCGATATACGAAGGCGGGAATCCCGAGCATCATGGAAGTTCGAATTGCCACATCGCGCGGCTTCTGCTTTGGCGTGGAAGACGCCGTCGAGATCGCCGAGGACGCCGTCCGCACGCACGGCGCGGGCAACGTCATCGCGCTGGGACCGGTCATCCACAACCCGCAGGTCGTGGCCAAGCTGGAGCGCGAGGGGCTGAACCAGACCGGCGTGCTCGACGCCATCGAGCGGGGCAAATCCGTGCTGATCCGCTCCCACGGCGTCCGCCCGGAAATCTACGACCAGGCGCGCGGGCGAGGGCTGAACATCATCGACGCCACCTGCGTACTGGTGAAGAGGGCGCAGGAGGCCGTCCAGTCGCTGCACGAAGAGGGTTACCACGTCGTGATGATCGGCGACCCGAATCACCCCGAGGTGAAGGGCGTCATCGGCTACGCGCCGCAGGTCACGGTGATCGACGAAGGCTCGGACCTGGAGGCGTCGCTGCCTTACCGCGAACGGCTCGGGCTGGTGGCGCAGACGACGCACTCGCCGGAGCACGTCGCGCAGATGATCGCCAAGATCCTGCTGCGCCCGTATAAGGAAGTGAAAATCATCAACACGCTGTGCCTGGAGGTCACGCGCCGGCAGGAATCCGCGCTGGCGCTGTGCGACGAAGTGGACGTCATGTTCGTCCTCGGCGGGCTGAAGTCCGCCAACACGCGGGAGATGGTCAAGCTCTGCCAGGAAAAAGGCCGCGAGACGTACCACCTGGAAACATGGGACCAGTTCAAGCCGGACATGATTTCGGGCCGCCGCGTGGCCGGCGTCACGGCGGGCGCCTCGACGCCGGAATGGGTGATTTCCGATTTCGTGGAAAAACTGCGGTCGTTGTGAAGCGGCGCGAAGCAACGGCGCAGGCGGTTGAGCCGCGGACGCCGGGCCGGGCTTTCCGGCTGCGGCGCTCGCTGAGGAACTCTGCAAGGACGCCTGAACATTGCTTTTGATTCTGCCCACGCTCTGGTGGCTGTTCTTCTTCACGGCGCTGGGGCTTTGCCTCGGCAGCTTCGCCAATGTGCTGATTCACCGCCTCCCGCTCGACCGCTCCCCGCGCCAGCCGAAGTGGTCCGCCTGCCCGCACTGCGAAACGCGCATCCGCTGGCATGAGAACATCCCCGTGCTCAGCTTCCTGCTGCTGGGCGGCAAGTGCCGCAACTGCAAGCTGCCCATCTCCGTGCGCTACCCCGTGGTCGAGCTGGCCATGGCGATCGTGTTCGTCGCGCTGGCGGACGCCTTCCTTCTCGCGCCGGATCGCGCGAGCCTGAAGCTCTCCGTCCTTGGGGGCACCGAGCGGCTGGCGTCCGACTGGCCGATGTTGCTGGCGCATCTCGTGCTGTTCTTCGGGTTGTTCGTCATGTCGGCGATCGACCTGGAGCACTACTGGGTGGACATCCGTTTCACCAACCTCGCGGTGCTCGTCGGCTTCGTCATGCACATCGCATGGACCCCGAAGGCAAGCCTCGACACTTGGCCGCGACCCGGACCCGTCACGGCCGTGGCGAGCCTTGCGGCGCTGGCGGGGGTGGCGGCGGCGTGGCTGCTGCTGAGCTTGTCGCCGTGGAATGTCGAGGATGAGGAAAACGCCAAGCCCGCGGTCGAAGGTGGTTCGATGCCGTCGCGCGCCTCCGTGCCTGCGAATGCGCCTGCAACTCCGGCGACACCTGCTGCATCGACACTCACACCCGCAGCGCTCGCGCCGCCGTCCAGTCCTTACGAGTTGCGCGAGGCTTCGAGCCGCTGGCCCATCGCCTTGATGCTCCTGCTGGTGGGCGCGATCTGGGTGCTGGCCTGCGTGGATAAGGCCGAGCTGCTGCCGGCGCCCGGGGTGTATCGCTTCGGGCTGGCGGCGCTGGCGCTGTTCGCGCTCATCCTCACCATGGGGCAGGTCTCCAGACCGTCAGACGAACAGGTTTACGAAGAAATCGAGGAGGAGAGCGGCAGCGCCCGGCTCGTGGCCTTGCAGGAGTTCGCCTTCTTCGTGCCCGCCGTTGTGTTCGCGTTGCTGCTGGGGTGGCTGGTGTTGGGACATCCCGGATTGAGCGGCGCGGCGGAGGCTCGGCTGCACTGGGTCGGCGCGACGGAAGTCGGGGCCTCCGGCGGCTCGTGGCAGCCGCTCAACGGGCTGGCCACCGCGGCGTGCGGGTTCGTCGTGGGCGGCGCCGTGGGCTGGCTGGTGCGAATCCTGTTCACATTGCTGTTCGGGAAAGAGGCCTTCGGAACCGGCGACATCCACATCATGGCCGCGGCGGGATGCGTGGCGGGCTGGCCGGTGGTCGTTCTCGGGTTCTTCCTCGCCTGCTTCCTGGCGATGATCGGCTGGCTGGCGGCGCTGCCGTTCAAGCGGACGCGGGCGGTTCCGCTGGGCCCGTGGCTTTCGCTGGCGTTCCTGATCGTGGTGCTGTTCTATCAGCCGATCGTCAGCTCGCGGCTTATCAGCAACGTCAAGGGCGCTGTGAGTTTTCTGTTGGAACGAACGGAAGTCGAGCCGGAGCCGACGATTCAATGGCCAACGGGCGTGCCGGATTCGGGCGCCAGGTAAGCCCGCCATCAGGCAGGTCGCCCACCGATAATGGTCGCTCGCTCAAGCAGGCCGTTCGCTCGGACAGATTGCCCGCTCTTTCAGAACCCCTCACGCAAGTGAGGGGCCTCTCCGACACGGCCCCGACTCCTCATTCCGCCCCTGCTGCGAAAAACCCGAAAAAACGCTTGCGACGCCCAGCCTGCGCCCGTATCTTCAAACCGCCGGCGCAGACGCCGCAGTGGCGCATCGCACCGGTTCGTGGCATCGGGTTCCGGCTTCCGTTTCGTGGAGATCAATCATGCGTTTCATCCTTCATGCCGTCGTGGTTGCGTTCGTCGCCCTGCCCTTGCTCACCGGTTGCGGACCGGATCCGAACGCGCAGATCCAAACGCTCGAGCAGGAGCGCGGCAGTCTGCAGTCGCAGCTTGCCGATGCTCAGCGCCGACGTCAGGAAGCCGAGGGCGCGCTCTCGCAGCGCGATCAGGAGCTGGCGGCGCTGCGCCGCGCCAACGAAGAGCTTCAAGGCCGGCTCGCCGCCACGCCCGAGCAGGAGCCGAAGGTCGTCGAGCCGGGTTGGCAACCCGTCAAGGGCGGCGTCATGATCGCCATCGACGAAACCGTCCTCTTTCAATCCGGCAAGGCCATTCTCCGCGACGAGGCCAAGCGGACGCTGGACAAGATCGCCACGACGCTCAACGGAACCTACGGCGGGAAGGACATCCTCGTCGTCGGGCACACGGACGATCAGCCCATCCAGAAGAGCGGGTGGAAGGACAATTACGAATTGAGCTGCCAGAGATCGCTGGCGGTTGTGCGATACCTCGCCGGAAAATCGGTCGATCCGGGGCGGATGGTGGCCGGCGGCTGCGGCGAGCATCGCAACAAGGCTTCAAACACAAACGCGGCCAATCGGCAGGCCAACCGTCGCGTGGAGATTTTCGCCATGGACGTGGCGCTGGGGAAGTAATCGCGTGAGCGTTTCGGGAGCATTCGACGTGACCTGAGTCTCCACTTGACTCCGGTTGCCGGGCTTTGGATTCGCATGAACTTACGATCATTCAGGGAAATCGACGGGATCTCTTGTGCCCCGGAGGGGCAGCCGAGAGTAGCCCAGCGATTTATCGCTGGGGTGTTCGCGGCGATGAACCGAAAGTCCCGTAGGGACGGCTGAAGCACGGAGATGTAGTGTGCATAACGCGCCGCAATTCAGCCGTCCCTCCGGGACTGCGCGGTCTGACGCCAAGTCCCCCAGCCATGAATGGCTGGGCAATTCTCGGATGCCCCTCCGGGGCACAATGGCGCGCCGCCTCGCAACTTGAAGACCATCAACGCGCCACGCACCAGAGTCATATGGAGACTCAATCATCGTGATTCGACAGACCCGTTGGAGCGGCGGAATCGTGAGGGCATCGATCGGCAGGCAACTTGCGATCAGCGCGGCGATGCTGACCTGCATCGGCGCGTGCAGCTCCAATCGTTTCGGCGAAGTGCTTCTGACGGCTTCACCGGGCGGCGGCGACTCGACCGCCCCGCGCGAGATCACGTTGCCGGCTGCCTTCCCCGGTGCCGGGACGTTCAACCTGCACAACGCTCAACGCTTCTCCTCGGGCGGTGCAACGGCCGAGGCAACCGTGGACCGCGCCGGGTCCGCACGCGCGGCGGTTGCCCTGCGCGAAACGGGAGAAGGTTGGGCGGAGTTCGAGCTTGGACAAGTCATCCCCGCAGGGGCGACCTCGTCACCCTTGCCGATCGTGGCCGCGGTCAAGCTCGACAGCGAGTATGAACTGAGCGCGAAAGCCGCCGACGATCCCGCGCCCGCCGGTAAGGTGGCGCTGAAGATTGTGATCCTCGATTCTCAGCGCCGCGTAGTGAAGCGCCAGGCGCTGACCGAAGTCGAGCTGGGTCAGTCCGCCCCGAGAGGCTCCGGGCGCTTCGAGCGGACGTTCGAGTTCACGCTGGAACCAACCCTGTCTTATCAGATTCTCGTTGCGGGGCGCGTTGAGCTGGGTTCGCCCACGGCAACGGCGGAGGCCTCAAGCTCGCTGAGCGTCAGCCGAGTCGAGGTGACGCTGCAGGCTGCGGCGCCGTGAGGTGGTTGTCACTGGTGCAGGCGAGCGTTCTTGGCGGTATGAACTCCCGCGACGGAATGACCCTCCCCCAACCCCTCCCTGGGAGGGAGGGGGGTAAGGCGCTGCTGCGGCGCGAATCCGCCAGCCCCCCTCATCTCGCTGCTGTCTCGCCGTCATCACGCGGCCAGCTTGCTGCCATCCCGTCGCCATCAAATCGCGGACGAAGCGGCCTGCTGCTGGAGCACTTCGATCAGGCTGTCCCACGACTGCACGGCCTGTCCGAACTCATATTCGAGGATGTCCGCGAGCTGCACGTAATCCTGTGTCTGCAGGGCGTCGCGCACCTGGACGAGGTGCTGACGCGGAGTATCCAGCGCGGTGTTGAGCGACTGCTCGCCGATGACGATGTCCGAAGGATCCAGCTCCAGCATCGCAAGCGACTTGACGACCACTTCATGCACCTGCTGCCAGACGCCCAGCATCTCGCCAAGTCCGTGCATGGCGTCCGTCGTCCGCCCCGTCGAGAACATCTCCGCGAGCGCCGTCCGGCGTCCGTCGATCTCGCTCAGCGCGCGACGGGCGTCGCCCAGCGCGGTCGATGTCAGCTCGCCGCAGGTGGAGGTCAGGATCTCCATGCAGCGGCACGAACCGACAGGCCGCTGCAGCGCCTCGCGCAGATCGTCGTCGGACAGCAGCACGCCGTCGCACTTGAGCGAGACGAGAATGCGGTCGCGCGGAACGCGCTCCGCCTGAAACGCCCGCAACGCCTCCTCCAGCGATGCGGAAGGATCGGGCTGGTAATCCACACGCACGTCGTCGAGATAGATGTCCATGAATGCGGTCCCGGGTGAACGCGATTCCCCTCGTTCCCGGAAGCATATCGGCAGATTCTGCGGTTGGGCAGCGGGAAATCCCACGGCGAGGTCGTGGCCCGGGCAACCGCATTCAGACCTCGGATCAGGGTGGCACGGTCCGGCATGCTCGCCTGCCCGTAGGGACTGAGGAACCCGCACGCGTTCGAGCGCCACACGAGCGCGCAGCAGCGGACGCGTGCATCGCGCATGTGCGCATCCAGTCATCCTCCTCCTCCGCAGGGATGTCGAATGGCCGGAAGAGGGCGAATCCTTGCCCCCCGGCGGCGGATTCGAGTAGATTGGCTGGTGATTTGCGTCGCGTGCACCCGGCGCTGGCGGATTCAGGGGCGGTCGAGGACGGCGTCGCCGGGGGTTTGGAGTCCTCTCGGATCGGCACGAGGACGATGCGCGATCGTGTTTTCAAAAAGCATGGCTGGCTTGATGCGCGGCGCTGCTGGCGACGTATCTTCTCTGGGAGGCTGCTGCGATGCTCCGCTTCCCTTGGGCGAGAGGTATGCGGAGGGGATGCAGGCGGGTTGACGCTCGCGGGAGAATCACCCTCCCCCTGCCCCTCCCTGTCAGGGAGGGAGGTTACGGAGTTGCACCGGTCGTTTGGGTCTGCTCGTGAAGCACGCCCTGCGACAGCGTGCCCACGGATGAGGAGCGAATGGCTGCGGTGAAGAAACAACGGCTGGGCGTGGTGTCGTTTCTGAACTCCCGCCCGCTGATCTGCGGGCTGGAGACGGACCCGCGCGTGGAGCTGAGGCTGGATGTGCCCTCGCGGCTGGCGGGGCTGCTCGACCGCGGCGAGGTGGATGCCGCGCTGGTGCCGATCATCGACCTGCTCACGCATCAGCGGGCGTGGCGCATCATCTCGGATGCCTGCATCGGCTGCGACGGCGAGACGCTGACGGTTCGCGTATTCTCCAACGTCCCTCCGCAGCGCATCACACGCCTCCACGTGGACGGCGATTCGCACACGTCGGTGGCGCTCGCGCGCCTGCTGTGGCGCGAGATGCACGGCGTGGACCTGGAGCTCGCCCCCTGGGAAGCAACGGCGTCGCACGACAGTCATGCCGTTCTGCTCATCGGTGACAAGGTCGTGACACACCGCCCCTCCATGTTCGACACGGAGACGGACCTCGGAGCGGCGTGGAAGACGCTGACCGGGCTGCCGTTCGTGTTCGCCTTGTGGGCGGCGCCCTGCGATTTCGAGGCCACGACGCTGGCGACGATCCTGAGCGCCGCGCGCGACGAAGGCGTGCGGCGCGCCCCCGAGATCGCCGAGCAGGTCGGCCCGCACATGGGCTGGCCGGTGGCGGTGGCGAAGCGCTACCTCACGCAGCGCCTCCGCTTCACGCTGACGCCGCGGGCGCGCGAAGGCATGGCGCGATTCCTCGAACTCGCCAAGAAGCACCACCTCGTCGAGCCGCAGCGGGAGTTGACCTTCGCATGACCACCGCCGCCCTGCCGCCGCCGCCCGCAACCGGCTCGCGCCTCAGCGACGCGGAGGCGCGCGACCTGTACTTCGACTGCCCCATCCACGAGCTGGGGCGCCGCGCGCACGCCGTGACGCAGCGCCTCCACCCCGAGCCGTTCCGAACCTACGTCGTCGATCGCAACATCAACTACGCCAACTGGTGCACCGCGCGCTGCATCTTCTGCAACTTCAAGGCCGACCCGCCGGGCATGAAGACCGGCCGCACCGACCTGCCCGAAGGCTACGTGCTCTCGCTCGACGAGGTGGCGCGGAAGATCGAGGAGCTTGAGGCCATCGGCGGGACGCAGGTGCTGATGCAGGGCGGGCTGGTGCCCGCGGAGATGCTCCCGTTCTCGTGGTATCTGGACCTGCTGCGGTTCATCAAGAAGCGCTTCCCGCGCATCCACATTCACGCGTTCAGTCCGCCGGAGATCTGGGCGTTCCACGAAATCTTCAACATGCCCGTGCGCGACGTGCTGCTGCAACTGCGCGACGCGGGGCTGGACACCATCCCCGGCGGCGGCGGCGAGATTCTCGTGGACCGCGTCCGCGACCGCATCGCGCAGGGCAAGACGAACACGCAGCAATACCTCGCCGTCATGCGCGAGGCCCACCGCATCGGCATGCGCACGAGCATCACCATGATGTTCGGGCACATTGAGACGGTCGAGGATCGCATCGAGCACCTGCGGCGCATCCGCGATCTGCAGGACGAGACCGGCGGATTCACCGCGTTCATCTGCTGGACGTTTCAACCCGGCGGCACGCCGCTGGGGCGCGTCAACCAACTGCCGCCGGATCAGAAGCGCGTGCCGGACGGACGTCACCTCGTCCTCGCCGACGCGGCCGAGTATCTGCGCATGAACGCCCTCGCGCGGATCTACCTCGATAACATCCACAACGTGCAGTCAAGCTGGGTCACGCAAGGCGAGAAGATCGGCCAGCTCGCGCTGTATTACGGCGCCAACGACATGGGCTCGGTGATGATGGAGGAGAACGTCGTCTCCGCCGCGGGCACGACGTTCAAGCTGACCGAGGCGCGCATCCGCCACCTCATCCGCGACGCCGGCTGGGAGCCGCAACAACGCGACTGCTACTACCGCCCCGTGAACCGCCAATAACCCCCCTCCCTCCCAGGGAGGGGTCGGGGGAGGGTCCAGGGCGCCGATTCAGCTCGCGACGGGTACAGAGGCTCAGGCTTAAAGCAAAGTCGCTCGGACTCTCCCCGCTACGATTCAAACAGCTACGATTCACACAGCTACGATTCACACAGCTTCGATTCACACAGCTACGATTTCCCGCGCCCCGATCCTCTGCGTTTCGAATCCTCGCGGAGCCGTGCGCCGGCTCAAGCCCGCTGACCCCCTCCCGACCTCCCCCTTGCAGGGGGAGGAGTTGCGTCACGCGCGAACGGCCATCGACTTGCCCGCGCTCTTCAGGTCCGCCGTGCGATTCGTCTCTTCCCACGTCCGCCCGTCGCCCTGGCGGCCGAAGTGCCCGTAACGCGCGGTGGACAGGTAGATCGGCCTCTTGAGCTTCAGGTAGCTGATGATCCCTTTCGGCGTCAGCGGGCGGAACACGTCGCGGATGATCTCCACGAGGCGCTCGTTTGAAAGATCGCTCGTGCCGAACGTGTCCACCCACAGGCTGACCGGCTCGGCCACGCCGATCGCGTAGGCGAACTGCACCTCGCAGCGCCGCGCCAGCCCCGCGGCCACCACGTTCTTGGCGATGTGCCGCGCCATGTAGGCGGCCGAGCGGTCCACCTTGCTGGGATCCTTGCCGGAGAACGCCCCCCCCCCGTGCCGCCCCCACCCGCCGTAGGTGTCCACGATGATCTTGCGGCCGGTCAGCCCGCTGTCGCCGTGCGGACCGCCGATGATGAACCGCCCCGTCGGGTTGATGTGAAAGCGGATGCGGTCGGACCACAGCGCCGGGCATTCGCTCATGACCACCGGGCGGATCACCTCCGCGATGAGCCTTCGCCGCGAGGCTTCCGACATGAGCGACTGCGGATCGGACGGCTTGTCCAGCGCCGCCTCGGTGTGCTGCGTCGAAAGAACAATCGTGTGCAGCCCGACCGGCTTGTCCCCGCGATACTCGACCGAGACCTGGCTCTTGGCGTCCGGCTGCAGCCATTCGATCGCGCCCTGCTCGCGAAGCTCGGTCAGCCTGGCGATGATCTGGCGCGAGAGATGGATCGGCATGGGCATGAAGCCGGAGGTCTCGTCGCAGGCGTAGCCGAACATCAGCCCCTGATCGCCGGCGCCCTGCTCCTCTTCCTTGTCGTGCGCCGAGGTGACGCCGCGGCTGATGTCCGCGGACTGCGCGTGCAACGTGCGCATCACGGCGCAACTGCGATAGTCGAAGCCGGAGGTCGCGTCGTCGTAGCCGATCTGGCGGATCGTCTCGCGCGCGGTGTCCTCCGCATCGCCGAGGGCGCGCATCGCCGCCTCGTTGTGCACCGTCACCTCGCCCGCCAGCACGACCAGCCCCGTCGTCACCAGCGTCTCCACCGCGACGCGCGCGTCCGGATCGTGCTTCAGCAGGCTGTCGAGAATCGCGTCGGAAAGCTGGTCGGCCACCTTGTCCGGGTGCCCCATGGAGACGCACTCGGAGGAGAAACAAAACGATCCGTTCGCTGAGGATGGACTCATGCAAGCAAGCTCCTGATTCGAGCGACGCGGCGTTCCTTCGGCGATATCCCGTCCAAAGGCCCGAACGCCCGCGTCGCCGCGTGGAAAATCAACGGGCGCGGCCGAGTCGTCGCTCGACGCAGCCCCCACCGCGGACGCCCGCAACCGTGGACGCTCTCCCCTCCTGTGTGTATCGGTCCCGGACGCCAAGGCGTTGAAGCCGCCGGAGCCCGTTGCCACGAGGATGGTAGCCCGCGCATTCCCGTGCGACGGCCATGGCGACCCGCGAAAGCTCCGGCAAAACGGCGAATCCTAAGGATGACCGCGGGACTTGGCAAACGCGGCGGTCGAGCCTCATATCCTCTCACAGGTCAGCCGCAATCTGACGTCGAGTCTGGGTGGCACCGTCGGGCATATCTCGTCATTCCCGCGCAGGCGGGAACAGGCCGTGGACGCAGGGCCACCCGCACGTGTTCGCGAGCCACTCAGGTCCGCTGCTGCGGACCCGCGTCACCCGGCGCGCCGACATCTCTCTGAACGCGGCTGCCCTGTAGCGTCTCAGCTTCAGGACAGACGCGGCTCTACCATGAAACTGAAAAGGATCGTCTGTTTGACACTCCTTGCGGCGCATGATGTCATGCCCCGGCATGGATGTACGCGTCCCTCATCTCGACAGTTCGCCGGTGGACGTGGCGTTGTGCGTGGATGCGGCGGCGCTGGCGAGGCTTCGGGCGACGCTGCGGCATTTGTGCGTGGGGCTGGTGGACCATCCCGTGCGTCTGCGGCTGCTCAGCTCGACGCCGCAGATCGAGGCGCTCTCGCTGGGGCCGGTGCAGGCGATGCTGCACCCGCGGATTCGCTGGCCCGTCGCGGGGCGCAGGACCGCGAGGATCGTGGAGTTGCTTTCCGAGGAGCCGCCGGACGTCGTTCATGCCGTTTCGGCGGAATCGTATGATCTCGCGACCGGACTGGCGGAGGCGCTGGATGCCGAGCTGGCGCTGGATGTCTCATCGTGGGATGACTGTCGCCGGGTGGCGGCGCTGCGCGGCGGGATTCATCCGCACCTGATTGCCTTCAGCACGCCGCTGGCGGACGCGCTGCGCACGCGGCTCCACATGCCGGAGGAGCGGATCGACCTGATCCGCCCCGGCATCATGAGCGAGCCGGACGCTGCGGAGTTCGTTCCCGAAGGGCGCGTGCCCACGCTCCTGACGGTCATGCCGTTTCAGCGTGCGAACCGGCTGGACCTGCTCATTGGCGCGCTGGCGATGCTGCGCGACCGGGGGGTTTCATTTGCCGCGTTTCTGATGGGCGAAGGGCCGCGCGAGGAGTCGCTGCGGGCGCTGGTTCGCGCCAAGAATCTGCACGCGTGCGTGACATTCGCCAACATCACCATCGGTGCGGGTGAACTCATGCAGGGCGCGGACGTGCTGGTGATGCCGGCGCCGATCGAGCACGTGTCCATCCGCCTTCTTCAGGCGATGGCCGCGGGGATGGCCGTGGTCAGCGTGCCCAGTCCGGTGAACGACTGCCTGCGCGACGGCGAGACGTGCTTCATATCGCGGGAGGAAACGCCGGCGGCGCTGGCGGCGGTGCTGGAGGGCGTCCTCAGCGACCGGGAGGGCGCCCGTCGCATCGCCGAGGCCGGTCTGCGCCACGTCCGCGAGCACCACACCGTCAGCGCAATGGCGGAGCGCACGGCGGCAACGTATGTTAAGCTGCGATCGAAGCAGGCGGCGCCTTCGTCCAGCGCTTCCTGAGACGATGAGGGAGGTCCGGCCGGGCTTGTGGAAGCCGCGTTTCAGAGTTCCGTGGCGCTGAAGGTGGTTCCGGCGGTGATGTCGGAGCCTGCGATTGCCGCGCGCCTGCGCGAAGCCCTTTCCGGCGACGTGCGTTTCGATCCGCTGCACCGCACGCTCTACGCCACCGACGCCAGCATCTATGAGATCATTCCGCAGGGCGTCGTCATGCCCAAAGACCCGGAGGACGTGGTGCGCCTGGTGCGACTTTGCGCCGAGGCGGGACTGGCGATCACGCCGCGCGGAGCGGGAACGGGGCTGGCGGGCGGAGCGGTCGGTCGGGGCGTGGTGCTCGATCTATCGCGGTACATGAATCGCATCGGTCGGCTGGACCTTGAAGCGAACACCGTGGCGGTCGAGCCGGGCGTCGTGCTCGATCAACTCAACACGGCGCTGGCGCCGCACGGTCTGCATTTCGCCCCGGACGTGGCCACCAGCAGCCGCGCGACCATCGGCGGCATGATCGCCAACAATTCGTGCGGCGCGCACTCGGTCTTTTACGGGCGCACGGTGGATCATGTCCTTGAACTTGACGTCGTGCTCGGCGATGGGGAGCGCGTCACGTTTTCACGCCGGGAGTCGTTGAAGGCGCAGACTGAACCGGGTCGAGGCTCCGTGGAGGGGTCTGGCGGCCGGATTGCGAAGGGTCTGGCAGCGATCCGCGACGCGCATCATGATGAGATCCTCCGGCGGTTTCCCAAGGTCATGCGCAGCAACGGCGGCTACGGGCTGGACCGGCTGGGCGCGCCGGGGTCGCCGGTCGATGCGACGCGCATTCTGTGCGGAAGCGAAGGCACGCTGGGGATCGTCGTCGGCGCGAAGCTGGCGCTGACGCCGTTGCCGAAGCACAAGGCGCTGGTCGTGCTGCAGTTTGACTCGGTGCTGGATGCCGTCGGCGCCGCGCCGCGGGCGCTGGAGCATCGCCCGGCCGCGGTGGAGCTGGTGGACCGTCCGCTGCTCGATGCGACGCGAGGACATCCCGCCTTTGAGTCGAAGCGGCATTTCCTTCGAGGCGATCCGGAGGCGATCCTGGTTGTCGAGTTTTTCGGCGAGTCCGCGGCGGAAGTGGTGGGGAAGATCGGTGCGCTGGCGGCCGAATGCGGGCGGATGCCGGAGGTCCGGGCGACGGTCGAGCTGATGGACCCCGCCGGGCAGCAGGACGTCTGGACGATCCGCAAGGCCGGGCTGGGGTTGCTGATGTCCATCCCCGGCCAGGCGCAGAGCAACTCGTTCGTGGAGGACACGGCGGTCGATCCGTCGCGGCTGCGCGAGTACATCGCGCGGTTCATGCGCCTTCTGGAGGAGGAGGGCACGCCGGGGGGGGGGTATTACGCGCACGCCAGCGTCGGGGTCATTCACGTCCGGCCCATCCTGGACCTGAAGCGCGGCGAGCACGTGGCCAGGATGCGCCGCATCACGGAGCGCGTTTGCGACCTGGCGCTGGAATTCGGCGGCACGCTGACGGGCGAGCACGGCGACGGCATCGTGCGCTCGGGGTTTCTTGAGCGGCTGTACGGGCCGCGCATCATCGAGGCGTTCCGGCAGGTTAAGGATTTGTTCGATCCTCGCGGCGTAATGAACCCGGGGAAGATCGTCGATCCGTGGCCGATGACCGAGAACCTGCGGCACGGACCTGCGTTCCACGAGACGGCGATCAAGACGCATTTCGACTTCTCACGTTACGGCGGGATGGCGGGCGCGGCGGGCATGTGCAGCGGCGTGGGTGAGTGTCGCAAGCTCGACGCGGGCGTAATGTGCCCGTCGTACATGGCCACGCGCGAGGAAAAGGACTCGACGCGCGCGCGGGCGAACGCGCTGCGATCGGCGCTGTCCAACCGAGGATTGATCCGCGACCTCGGCGATCCGCGGCTCGGCGAGACGCTCGATCTGTGCCTGTCCTGCAAGGCGTGCAAGAGCGAATGCCCGACCGGCGTGGACATGGCGCAGCTCAAGGCGGAGTGGCTGGCGCAGCGGGTGCTTCGGCACGGCGCGGACGCGCGGGCGCGGTTCATCGCGGACACGCCGCGGCGGATGCGGATGGCGTCGCGGTTTCCGCGCGCGGCGAACCTGCTGACGCAAACGGGGCTTTTCAGGGGCCATCTGGAGCGCGCGTACGGATTGGACCGCCGTGTGCCGGTTCCGCGACTTGCGCGGCGCACGTTTCGCCAATGGTGGAGCAAGCAACCGAAACCGACGACGAGCCGCCCGCGCCAATGGGCCGTCTTCTTCGTGGACACCTGGACCAACCACGTTCACCCGGAGGCGGGCATCGCGGCGGTGAAGCTGCTGGAAGCGGCGGGTTACGACGTGCTTTGCCCGGACGTGGGCTGCTGCGGCCGGCCGCTCATCAGCCAGGGCTTGCTCGCCGAAGCGCGTCAGCAGGCGGAGATGGTGTTGCGGCAACTGCGCGGGTTCGCCGCGCGCGGCGTGCCGATCATCGGCATCGAGCCGAGCTGCATTCTCAGCTTTGTTGATGAGTACCCGAGCCTGATCAGCGCGCGGATGGCGCGGACCGTGGCGTCGGTGGCCACGACGCTGGAGACGTTCCTCGGGCGGCTCCTTGCCGAGGAGCCGGACGCGCTGCGCTTTCGCCCTGTCGCGCACGACGTGCTTTACCACGGGCATTGTCACCAGAAGGCGCTGATCGGCATGCAGCCTGTTGAGGGGTTGCTGCGGGCCGCGTTTTCCGATCAGGCGTGCGTGATTCCCGCGGGGTGCTGCGGCATGGCCGGGGCGTTCGGGCACCTGAAGGAGCATTACGAGGTGTCGCGCGCCATCGCGGAGGACCGCCTGCTGCCGGCGGTGCGATCGAACCCGGAGGCGGTGGTGGCCGTTTCGGGATTCAGTTGCCGCCAGCAGATCGAGCATCACGCGGGGCGCCCGGTGCGGCATGTTGTGGAGGTGCTTGCGGAGGCGCTGATCTAGGAGTCCGTCACACGGAATCCCGCGGGTTCGAGGAAACCGCTTCCTCACGGGCGCGGCTCGGAAGAGTCCCGCGGTGCTGACCACCGCCGGTTTGCGCGTGCGGGTCGGCGTGCTCTCATCCGCGAAACTGATCGTGTGCTGCAGGCACAGCGACGTGTCCACGTTGACCACCGGGCGCTGGTGGGCACGGGCGCCGGCGATGGCGTGCGGTCGGAGACGGGGATGATCTGCGCCGCTTGCTCCGCCTCGTCCACGTCGGAACCGGCCTGAAGGCGCTCCACCAGCGGACGGATCGCCCCATCGAGACTGCCGCGCGCGGTGTCCTTGGCGTTCCGCGCCGCCGCCGCCGCCGACGACGCGGCCACGTGCGCGGGGAACGCAGTGTTGCAGGTGGTCTTGGCCGTGGTGATCGGCTTCCTGTCCCCAGCGACCCGCCCGAGGGCCACGAGGTTGGCATTGGCGTAGGTGCGGATGCGGCTCTGGCTGCAGCCGGAGCGTCTGTCGGCGATGTAGTCGCGCAAAGGACATGCCTCCGAATTGCGGTCATGGCCGTCCCGACAAGCGGCTGCTGCAAGGCGAAAACAGGGGTGCTGCAAAACCGGTTCAGACGGGCGGGTCGCCGCAGGCGCCTGAAGACCATGGCCATGCGGGGAATGGCTGCGGGCTGGAGTGGATGGCCGAGTCCATGGGGCGGAGCGTTCGGTTTACTGCAAAACGACAGGCTCGATGCAGCGAAGCGTTCGTTTCACGGCACGGTCGACGAGTTCCTTGTAGCGGAGCGTTCGCTTCCCGGCGCGCGGTCACGGATTCCACCCTGCGCGGGATCACTCGGTGGGGAGGCCCGCTCCTCCTCCATCTCCCCCTCCAGATGAAAGTGGTGAATCAGCCGGTGGAATACCGGGGCCAGCAGGAGCGCGGCCGCGGACAGGAAGACAATGCCGGAGAACAGGGCGTAGGCAGTGGCGAAGAGCTTGCCGCTTTGGGTGTGCAGCGTGCTGGCCGGGCCCATGCCGGTGAGGATCATCGCCGCGTTGAGGAGCGAGTCGATCCAGTCCAGCCCTTCGGTGACGTGATAGCCCACGGCGCCCAGACCCAGTGACACGCCGATGACACCGCCGGCAATCGCAGCTTGCTTGAGCAGTCGGACGGCGAACCGGGATCGTGAGACCAACGGTTGCGTGCGATGCTCGAATTTCATCCGTGCCTCAAGACGCCCGGCGCGACGGGGTTACCCGTGCGACGCCGCTGCCCCGCGCAACGGCGCTGCCCGGCGCCCCGCGGCACCTCCGCGCGGAACGGCTGCTCCGCGCCGCTCGCCAGCGCTGCGCCACCCTCGCGCGCCATGCCGTTGACCCGCGCGCCGCGGCTGCCTCGCATCCTGTCCGTAACCTGCCGATCGGCCTGCGCAGCGTTTCCTCATCCCTTCTTCATCTGCGCAATCTGCGTCATCTGCGGATACTCTCCTGGAGCGCCGCAGGCTAAGCCTGTGCGGTTGGCGCGGTGCCGGCGAGCGAGGCAGCTCGGAGAGCTGCTCCACCCTAGCCCTCCACCGTGAATCGGCGGAGGGCCGAAGTGCCTACTGCCAACTTCCGTATGATGCCTGACGGCAGCCGCGATCAGCCCAGGCCGGCCGCATCCCTCAATGCCCCCGCACCCGCGCCGGCGCTTCCTTCGGAATGCGCATCGCGTAGAACGAGCGCCACACGAACGTCAGCGCGATCAGCAGCATGACCACGCCGATGTAAGCCGTGTAGTCGGTCTTACCGCCCTCATCGGCGGCTTGTTTCATCTTGACCGCGATCTCCACCGCCAGCAGACCGAACAGCGTCGAGAACTTGATGATCGGGTTCATCGCCACCGAGCTGGTGTCCTTGAACGGATCGCCGACCGTGTCGCCGATGACCGTCGCGGCATGCACCGGCGTGTTCTTCTCCTTGAAGTCCACCTCGACGAGCTTCTTGGCGTTGTCCCACGCGCCGCCCGCGTTGGCCATGTAGATCGCCTGGAACAGGCCGAACACCGCGATGGAGATCAGGTACGCCACGAAGAAGTTCGGGTCGAAGAAGGCGAACGCCAGCGTGATCGACATGAGCGCGATGAAGATGTTCCACATGCCCTTCTGCGCGTACTGGGTGCAGATGCGGACGACGGTGATGGAGTCGTTCATGTCCGCCTCCTTCTTGTCGAGGTTCATGTTCTTCTTGATGAACTCGACGGCGCGATACGCGCCGGTGGTCACCGCCTGCATCGACGCGCCCGCGAACCAGAAGATCACCGCGCCGCCGCTGATGAAGCCCAAAAGCACCGGCGCATCCGTCAGATTCAGCGCCAGAAGCCCGGCCTTCTCGAGCAACAGGATGATCGAGAAAATCATCGTCGTCGCACCCACGACGGCCGTGCCGATGAGCACGGGTTTGGCCGTGGCCTTGAAGGTGTTGCCCGCGGAGTCGTTGGCTTCGAGGTAGTGCTTGCCCAGCTCGAAGTCCGGCGTGAAGCCGAAGTCGCGCTGGATCTCCTCCTTGATGCCCGGAATGCTCTCGGTCTGCGCCAGCTCGAACACGGATTGCGCGTTGTCCGTCACCGGCCCGTAGCTATCGACCGCGATGGTCACCGGTCCCATGCACAGGAAGCCGAACGCCACCAGACCGAACGCGAAGATCGACGCGTGCGCGCCCATCACGTTGCCCAGTTCGTACAAGCTGACAAAGTACGCGCCGGACATCAGCCCCATGATCAACATGCCCATCCAGAACGCGCTGAAGTTGCCCGCGACGATGCCGGAGAGAATGGTCAGCGACGCACCGCCCTCGCGCGACGCCGTGACGACCTCGTGAACGTGCTTGGAGTGCGAGCTGGTGAAAATCTTGGTGAACTCGGGGATGAGCACGGCCGCCAGCGTGCCGCAACTGATGATCGTCGCAAGCTGCCACCACAGCGTGGGCAGCGTCTTGATCACCTGCTCGCCGTTGTCCATGACCGTGACGGTCAGGTCGCCGATCAGCAGCTTGCTCATGCCGAATGACGTGCTGATGCACATGATCGCGGCGATCCAGATCAGACGCGTCAGCGGCGCCTCGAAGTTGAACTCCTTCAGGCCGCGGTATTTGGCTTTCGAAATCGCCTGATTGATGAAGTAGGAAATGCCGGACATGCAGTCCATCAGGAACCGCATGGCGAAGATCCACACGATGAGCTTGGCCTGCAGATCGAGGTAGTTGGTGGTGTGCGTCGTGGCGTCTGTCGCCACGAACGCGGCGTTGTCGGCAAGCCCGAAGATCCCGCGAATGACGTTCTCGGTCAGCGCCAGCGTGATGAACGAGATCAGCGCCACGCCGGTCACGCCGTACGTCTCGAAGCCGTCGGCCGTCGGTCCGACTGAGTCGCCCGCGTTGTCGCCGGTGCAGTCGGCGATGACGCCGGGGTTGCGGGGATCATCCTCCTTGACCTTGAAGACGATCTTCATCAGGTCGGAGCCAATGTCGGCGATCTTGGTGAAGATGCCGCCCGCGATGCGCAGCGCCGAGGCGCCCAGCGACTCGCCGATGGCGAACCCGAGGAAGCAGTAGCCCACGATCTCACGCGGCACGGCGAGGAGGATGAACACCATCATCACCAGTTCGAGCGAGATGAGGAACAGGCCGACCGACATGCCGGCGCGGAGCGGAATGTTCACCACGTCCCACGGCTCGCCGCGCAGGGCGGCGAACGCGGTCCGGCAGTTCGCGTAGGTGTTCACGCGGATGCCGTACCACGCCACGATGTACGATCCCCCCATGCCGACGATGGAGAACAGCAGCACCAGCGCCGCGGTCTTGATGGTTTCCCCCTGCAACCCGACGAAGTAATACGTCATGGCGCAGGCCATGATGGCAAACAGCATCAACAGGAACTTGCCCTGTTGAATGAGATACGTCTTGCAGGTCTGGAAGATGACTTCCGCGACGTTCAGCATGGACTGGTGCGCGGGGAGCTTGTGGATTTGCCGGCGCAGGTACAGGCTGAATCCGCAGGTGATGAAGATGATGAACCCGCCCCAGAAGAGCAGCCACCAGGCGCTGATTGTGGCTCCGAAGATCGTGAAGTGCCCCGCGTGCAGGTCGGGGATCGCCAGATCCGCCTCGCTCGCGCTGGCGGTCGTGGCGGTCAGGAGAACCGCCAGCCCGGCCAGTGCGATCGCCCGCAGCCCGGACTTGGCGCTGCCCCACCCGCTCGATGAGTTTGCGGCGGATGCGTTGGCTCCGCCTTGCCGTTTCGGTCTGATTCTGGACATTGTATCAATCATCACTGTAATTCCATCTGCCATGCTCAAGAAACGCGATTCACTGCCGCCCCAATCAGGCACGCGCCAAGGAGGCGTAGCTGAGTAAGTCAACTGCTACTTGTCAAGCGGTTTCTTTGAATAACCGAGCCGCGACCGTCGGGGAGCGCATCCGCACCAGGCATTACGCGGGAGAACCCGCCCGCTGACGTCCGTGGCTCGAACCGGTCAGGCTTTCCACGGTTCCGTCCCGGCAGTCGAATCCCTGTGACCTGCCCGGAACGACAAGCCGGTTCCACGCCCGCCGCCTCAGTCTCTTGTGCAACCGCACCAAAGTTCATAATGCTTTTGCGTCAGGAATACAAGACCGATGATCCAGTATTCGGTCCTTGGCAGACGGGTTCGTCGCCTCGCGGCAGGGTAGTTCGCCACTCCGTGGCGAGCGTTGCACCGCCTCGGGAGAGTCGAAGATGGTGGGCACTGGTTCCGTGCGCCACGGCCTGGCGAGTACGCCAGACCGTGCCACCCGCGCGAAGGGTCGAAGCCGGAGCCTTCAAGGCAGCCGCCAACGGATCTCGGGTTGATGGGTCTGATACTGGAGTTGGCAATGCAAGGATCAGTTGCGTTACCGCCGGAAGCGGGCGCATTGCCGCCGGAAGCGAGCGGGATTAGCGTGCTCTCGGGTTGCGGCGTGAAGAGCCGGCCCGCTGCCTCCGCTTAGGAAATCAATCAAGAAAGGCCTTCGAATGCATCATCACGTGAAATGGTCGGGCGTTGCGGTTCTGTTGTTCGTCACAGTGCCCGCGTTGGCGCAGTTGCAGCGCGTCACCGCGACAGGGCAGGCCGACGGCACTAACTCGAAATCCGCCGACGAGGCGCTCAAAGACGCCAAGCGCAAGGCCGTGGAGCAGGCATGCGGCGTGTTCATCAACGCCCAGACGCAGGTCGAGAACTTCCAGCTCATCAAGGACCGCATCCTGGCCGACGTGACCGGCTACATCAGCGAGTACAAGCCCACCAAGAATTGGAATGACGGCACGTATTCCTACGTCGAAATCAGCGCCGTCGTCTCCACCGCCAAGTTCGAGGACGCCTGGTCCCACTTCGCGCAGCTCAAGGAAGACGTCGGCAATCCGCGCTGCATGGTGGTCATCACCGAAGACAACGACGTCGACGACAAGAACGCGCCCAAGATGAACGGCATCTGCCAGTCCAAGCTGGAGAACTTCTTCCTCGACAAGGACGTCGATCTGGTGGACAAGACCGTCTCCGAGGCCGTCAAGGGGCGCGACGTAGAGCTTGCGGCGCTCGGCGGGGACACGGCCGCGTTGTCCGCGGTGGCGGCGAAGTTCTCCGCGGACGTGCTGGTGTACGGCAACGCCGAAGCGAAGGCCGGCGGGCCGGTGACCGTGGGCGGCAAGACGTTGTACCGCTGGGACATTCAGCTCAACGTGAAAGCGGTGCAGGCCGATTCGGCGAAGATTCTCGCGGTGAACAATTACCGCCCCTCCAAGCCGTACCTGACGGCGTCCTCCGCGTGCGGCGACGACGCCTTCGACAAGCTGGCCGCCGAGGTGGCGGAGAGGGTGCTGCGCGACGTGGCCGAGGCGTGGCGCAAGCGGGCGACGTCGCATCACACGTTCGAGATTCGCTTCCTCAACTGCACGCGCAACGACTTCCGCAACCTCATCACGCCGGAGCTGGTGAAGCTCCGAGGCGTCCAGCAGGGCGAGGAAGGAGTCAAGATGCGCGAGCTGGTCAGCGACACAGTCACCGCCGAAATCTACTGGGCCTTCGACCTGAACATGCTCGCGGACGCGCTGTCCGACATGGCGCTGCCGGGCATCAGCATCGAGGTGAAAGAGCAGTCCGGCAACCGCATCGTCGCGGAGCTCAAGAAGCAACAACCCTAGCGCGGCCTCGACGGTGCATCATCCGTCGCCGATTTCGACGTCTCTGCGTTTCCACGTTTCCGATGGGTGGCACGGTCTGGCGTACTCGCCAGGCCGTGGCGACGAAGGCCCGCGCGCATGTTCGCGCTCCGCATGGGTCCGCTGCTGCGGACCCGTGCCGCGCAGCTACGCCGCACAACTACGCCATCTGCCTGCGACGCCGGCGGGGGGCCTTTGCAGTCTGGATTCAAGTTCAGCGGGAGTGGGCTTTGCCGAAGCCGATGTCGCCGCGGCGCGCCTGCAACATGCGTTCCTTCAGTGCGGTCAGTTCGGCGGCTGAGGGCGTGTCCGCCTTTTCGGTGGGCGAATGAAACGTGGCGATCTCCTCCCAGTTGCGCGCCTTGTCGCGGTCGAGGTCTTGGTTGGCGACCTTGTGAAAGCGCGTGAGGAAATCGACGGGCTCCGGTTTCACGGCGGGCGTTCGAGCGCCGCTGCCGGGTCGGGCGGCGGGCGCGGGGGGATCGAGCTTGGCGATCAACTCGCCGAAAGCGTTGTGCGGCGCTTCATCGTCCTCATCCGAGTTCTGCTTCTCCGCACCCGGTCTATCCCCGCGATTGCCGCGCTTGGGCGCGTCCTCACCGGCCGACGCACCGCCGCCGCCGCGTTTTTCAACGCTCGTGTGGCACAGCCGGCAATCGACGACGGCCTCGACGCGCGCGCGGTCGAACGTGGCGGGCGGAAGGGATGGCTGCGGGCGATCTTTCTCGCTGTGCGACGGAGGCGGAGACGAAGGCGGCTCCGCGGGCGCTGGCTTAGCAGGCACCGCCGGAGAAGGCGCGGGCGACCCAGGCGCGGCAGGGTCGGACTTGGCGGGCATGCTCGTCGCGTCGGACGGATCGCTGCCGCACAGAATCTCCACCCAGTTGAGCACGCCGTCGCCGTCAATGTCCACGCGGTCGTTCTCCGCGCCAGGCTCGGTCTGCGCCAACTCCTCAGACACGCGGCGCTCCATCCGCCGCATTCGCTCCTGCACGCCCGCCTCCTTGCCCATCGCGGAGAGCCGCTGTCCGTACTTCGTCAGACCTGCGCCTTTGTCATCCGTGTGGCAGGTCGTGCACTTCACGTAGAGCTGCAGCAGCTCGAACTTGACCTTCTCGAAATGCGTTTCCTTCGCGGCGGCGGTGGACGCTGTGGCGACCAGAAGCAGGAAGATGCCGCCCGCGCAGAGCGGCATGTTGCATGGCCGCGGCGTGCGCTCAAGCGATGGGCATACTCCCGGCCATTGAAGCAAATGAAACATGGCAACGTTATACCTGACGCAGCCGGGAGAACCACCCTAGGCCGCGCCGCACTGACGCCGCAGTTCGCGACCCCGCCGCGGTTCGCAACCCCGCTCCATCGGCCTACAATGCACGGATGAACCCGACGAAAATCGTGGCGACGCTCGGTCCAGCCAGCGAGTCCGAGGAAATGATTCGCGCGCTGATCGACGTGGGGCTGGACGTGGCGCGGCTCAACTTCTCCCACGGCACGCACGAGGGCCACGAGGCGGTGCTCACCCGCGTCCGCCGCGTGGCCGATGAGCGGAGGCTGCACCTTGCCGTGCTCGGCGATCTATGCGGGCCCAAGCTGCGCATCGGCCGGATCGCGCCCGGCGCGGTGCTGCGCCGCGGCGACGAGTGCCGCATCACCCGCCAACCGCTCGACGGCGACGCGCGGCGATTCTCCACGAATCACCCGGCGGTCATCGACGAAGCCCAGGTCGGCCACCGGTTGCTCATCGACGACGGCCTCATCCAGCTTTGCATCATCGGGAAGGAGCGGGACGAGTTGATCTGTCGCTGCGACGTGGGCGGGAAGCTCAGCAGCGCCAAGGGGCTGATTCTTCCGGACACGGACCTGTCGCTGCCGTCGCTGACGGAGAAGGACGAGCGCGACGTGGAATGGGCCATCCGCCATCAGCTCGACTACCTCGCCCTGTCGTTCGTCCGCCGCGCCGACGACGTCATCTCGCTGCGCGAACGACTCAACATCGCCGGCGCGAACATTCCCATCGTCAGCAAGATCGAGACGCCGCAGGCCATCGAGAACCTCGACGACATCATCCGCGTGTCGGACGCGCTGCTGGTGGCGCGCGGCGACCTTGGCGTGACGACCGACCTGACGCGCGTGCCGCTGCTGCAGAAGGACATGATCGCGCGGTGCAGCCTGGCCGGTCGTCCGGTCATCGTGGCCACGCAGATGCTGCAGAGCATGGTCGATCAGCCCACGCCCACGCGCGCCGAGGTGAGCGACGTGGCCAATGCCGTGTTTGACGGGGCGGACGCGGTGATGCTTTCCGCGGAGACGGCCAGCGGGCAGTTTCCCCTCGAAGCGCTGAAAGTGATGAACCAGATCACGCAGGGGGTGGCGGATTACCAGCGGCGCACGACGCGCGGGCGCGGGGAAGCTTGGGGCGGGGCCGGCGCCGCGTCGGAGGCTTCAGCGACGCAGGATTCGGCGGCGAACGCCTGTCACGATCGTGGGTTCGACGATGCCCAGACCCGGCGATCGTCGATCCGCCTTGTCGGCGCGGACATGGACCCGACGACGGCCGCTGTGGCGCGCAGCGCCGCCAACGTGGCCGCGGACCTCGACGCGGACTGGATCGCCGTCTGGTGCCGCACGGGTACGACGGCTTCGTGGATCAGCAAGTATCGCCCGCGGCGCGCCATCGTCGGGTTCTCGTCGGACCCGCAGGTTTGTCACCGGCTCTCGCTGCTGTACGGCGTCATTCCGTATCGCATCGAGGCCGCGCGCACGGACGTCCGCGCCATGCTGCTGGAGGCCGCCCGCGCGCTGGGCCTGCCGCCTGCGCTCTCGCCGGATTCGCCCGCCACTCCTTCAAGAGTGTCGTCGCACACATCCTCGCCCCCTCCCGTGCGAACTTCTTCCAAGATCCGCGAAGCGCTTGTCCTGCTCGTGGGCAATCCGCAAGCCACTCGGCGTGAACCGGTGATTTCGATCCATCGGATCGGCGCCTCCAACGGATCGCAGGGCTAAGCGAGGTGGGGCAGGTCTCAAAGGTGGGGCAGGTCTCCAAGGTGGGGCAGCTCTCTGAGCTGCCTTGGTCTGCCGGCTCTCTGAGCCGGCAAGCACAATTGAGGGTTGCTGCGACCACGTCTTCTTCGCCGTGCAGCAGGTCTGGAGACCTGCTGGACCGGGGGCAGGTCGGAGACCTGCCCCACCTTGCAGACCTGCACCACGTTGGGAACCTGCCCCACCTTGGAGACCTGCATACAGCGAACATCCCGCGCGTCGATGCAGCTCGGGGATCAGCCCTGTTTTCCCCGTCGTCCGCCGCCTTTTCGGTGGCGGCCGCGTTTCGTACCCCCACCTGAGGATTGAGTTTTGCCACCCGCGGCGCGTTTGTCGGCGGAGCGCGGGGCTTGAGCCCCGTTGGCCGGGGCGGCCGTTTTCTTCAGTCGATTCAGCGGCAGCGCGAGTTCGAGCTGGCGCTGCGGCAGGTCCACGCGCTGGATGATCGTGGCCAGGCGGTCGCCGATGGTGATGCGCACGCCGCTGCGCTGACCCACGATGCAACCGCTTTTCGTGTCCACGTCCCACCAGTCGTCGCCGATGGACTCCAGCCGCAACACGCCGTCCACGAGGTATTTGTCCACCTGCAGATACAGCCCGAACTGCGTGACGCCCGTGACGATGCCCGGCAACTCGTCGCCGACCAGCTTCTCCAGCAGACGGAGGATCTTCACCAGGCGCAGCTCGCGCTCGGCGGCCTCGGCGTGGCGCTCGCGCGTGCTGCAATGGCTGCCCAGCTCGATGAGCGCGGCGGTGTCGGGCACGTTGGCGGTCGCTTTCGCGCGTCGAAGCTCGCCGCTGACGTGCAGATTGAGCAGCCGGTGAATCGTCAGGTCCGGGTAGCGGCGGATGGGCGAGGTGAAGTGCGCGTAATGGCGGCTGGCGAGGGCGAAGTGGCCGATGAGCTGCGGGCTGTATTCCGCCTGCTGCATCGAGCGAAGGACGGCGAAGTGGATGGGAAACGTGAGCGTCGTGCCGCGCACGCCGTCGAGCAGTTGCTGAAGATCGCCGCGCTGCGGATGGCGCGGGAGCGACTGCCCCAGCACGCGGATGAACTTCGAGAGCGACTCGATCGCCGAGAAGCTCGGCTCGTCGTGGATGCGCCGCAGGTGCGGGATTTTCGCGTCGGTCAGCGCGCGGCAGACGGCCTCGTTAGCCTCGACCATGAACATCTCGATGATGGTGTGCGTGAAGCTCGCGTCGGCGGGAACGACATCGACGAGGCGTCCGTCGTCGTCGTACTTCAGCTCGATTTCGGAGAGGTCGAGGACGATCATGCCGTCGCGCAGGCGGCGCTGGCGGATGGTCTTCGCCAACTGATCCATCTGTCCGAGCAGTTCGACGATGGGCTTGGGCGTGCGTGCCGCTTTGCCGTCAAGGATGGCCTGCGCCTGCTGGTAGGTGAGGCGCTTCGCGGATCGGATCATCGTGTTGGCGAAGCGCGAGCGGATGGGGCGGCCGGCGTCGTCATAGGTGATGAACGCGCTTTTCGTCAGCCGCCACTGCTTTTCCTGCAGGCTGCAAAGTCCGTTGGAGAGGACTTCGGGCAGCATGGGGATGACGTGTCGCGGGAAGTAGATGCTGCTGGCGCGCTGCCGCGCTTCGACGTCAAGCGGCGAGCCGTCGCGGACGAAGTGGGCCACGTCGGCGATGTGCACGCCCAGCTCGATCGTGCCGTCGCGGTTGCGCGTCAGGGAGATGGCGTCGTCGAAGTCGCGCGCGTCGGGAGGGTCGATGGTGATGATGGTCGCGTCGGCGAGCACCTCGCGCCGCTTGCGCTCCGCGGCTTCGTCATATTCGGCGATGACCTGCCGCGCGTCGTCGAGAACGTCCTCGGAAAACTCGGCGGGCAGGTCGTACTGAACGCGAATGCTCTCGAGGTCCACCTCCGGCTCGCCGCGCTTGCCCAGCACCTTCACAATCACGCCGCGCGCCTTCCGCTCGCCGACGGGGTATTCGGTGATCTCCACCACGACCTGGTCGCCGCGCCGCGCCTGCCGGGCGGAGGCGTCGCCGATGAACACCGGCGCGTGCAGGATGCGCCCGTCGGGCACGACGAACCACTGGCCGAATTCGTTCTTGATCTCGCCGACGAACTGCCGCCGCCCGCGCGTCACGATCTCGATGATCTCGCCCTCGTAGATCATGCGTCCTTCGCGGCGGCCGCGCTTGCGCACCCGGGCGCGAACGGTGTCGCCGGTGACGGCGTTGAGCGAGCGGCCTTCGGGAATGAACAGGTCGCCGTGGGCGTAAGGCGTCTCCGGGATGACGAATCCGAAGCCGCGCGGGTTGGCGCGGAAGGTGCCGACGATCTTGCCGGGCGGCTCGGGGAGCATGAGCGCGTTGCGGCTGCCCATCACGACGCGACCGGTCTTCATCAACGCTTTGCAGGCGTCGTGAAACTCGCCGCGCTCATCGTCGCTGAGGCGCATCAGTCCGGCGAGTTCCGTCGCGCTCCTCGGCGTGTACCCGCGCTGCCCGATGAGGCGGAGGATGCGATCGGCCACGGAGGATGAAGTCATGTGCTGGCGCCTTTCTCGGAGATTCCGTTTGCGGGCGATCGTACCGCCGCAGCGCCGTCGAAGCGACCCGATCCGCAACGGAACCGGCATGGGTCGGACTTCCCAGGAAAAAGGCGAGGCGCAAGCTCGCCGCCGGGGTCGGACTCCGTAGAACTGGCGGTCAATCGGTCCGCTGCTGCGGGCGCGTGCCGCACGCCGGCTCGATGAACTTCCCGCAGCGCTTCCCGCAGCGCTTGTCGCAGCGCTGGTCGCGGCGCTTCTCGCTGCGCTTGTGCGACGGTCGGTGAATCGTTCTATTACGCTGCGACTGCCGGTTGGGCCATCGGCCGGCGGACGCGGGGCGCGTGATGAGGATTGACGTCTATCTGCGTTTGTCGGGCATGATGCTGCTGCAGTATGCCGTGTGGGGCGCGTGGCTGCCGGTGGCCTCGCGGTACCTGGGGGCGAGCACGGCGGAAGGTGGGTTGGGGTTCACCGGCGCGCAGATCGGCTGGATCCTCGGGCTGGGCGGCTCCATCGGGGCGATCTGCGCTCCGTTCATTGCCGGTCAGTTCGCCGATCGGTACTTCAGCACCGAGCGCGTGCTGGCGTGCTTCCTGCTCCTCGGCGGCGTGCTCAAGTGGATCACGGCTTCGCAGACGACGTATGGGGCGTGGCTGGGGCTGTCCATCGTGTACAGCATCCTCTACATGCCGACGCTGGCGCTGACCAACTCGATGGCGTTTGCGCATCTGGGCGACGCGAGGCGGGAGTTCCCGTGGGTTCGGGTGTGGGGGACGCTGGGGTGGATCGCCGCGAGCTGGGCGTTTCCGATGCTGTTCCTTCAGAGCGACCTCCACTGGCGGTGGATGCCGCCGTTTCTGGCGGGGACGGAGCATCCCGACGTGGTCGCGCGGCTTGCGCACGCGCTGCGGTTCTCCGGCGCGATGTCCATCGTGTATGCGATCTTCTGCCTCGGGCTTCCGCACACGCCGCCGCGGCGCGACGCCGTCGAGAGGCTCGCGTTTGCTCGCGCGGCTCGGCTCTTCTCCCGTCCGTCGTTTGCACTCCTTGTGCTGGTGAGCCTGGCCATCGCCGCCATTCACCAAATCTACTTCCTGCAGACGTTCCCGTTCCTCAAGTCGATCGGGCTGCTGGACAGCGAAGCCGGACCCGCGATGACCGTGGGGCAGTTCGCGGAGATCCTGATCCTGCCGGCGCTGGGTTTCCTGCTGGCGAAGCTGGGTTTCCGCGGGGTGATCGCGATCGGCGCCCTGGCGTACTTTGCACGCTACGTTGTTTTCGCAACGGCCGGGCTGCCTGTGTGGTTGGTCGTCGCCAGCCAGGCGTTCCACGGCGTGTGCTACTCGTGCTTTTTCGCGGCGTCCTATATCTACGTGGACCGGTTGGCGCCGTCGGACGTGCGGCACTCCGCCCAGACTTTGTTCGGGATTCTCATTCTTGGCGGCGGACCGATTCTCGGTGGTTTCCTTTCGGGCCGGCTGCAGGACTGGTGCACGGTGCACGATGTTACACCGGCGGTGGTGAACTACTCGCCGCTCTGGTATGTTCTGGCCGGTATCGGTTTGGCCTGTGCGCTGTTGGTGGCCGTCCTGTTCAGAGATGAGACGGGCGCGACGGCGACGAAGGAGAAAGCATCATGAACGTTGTGCTGGCGGGGCTGTTGCTGGTGCTGCCGTGGGGCGCCGGCGCCGCGAATCAGAGCGGCGGGAGCAAGGCGTTGCGCGTGGTTCGCTGCACCCTCAACGGGCTGCCGAGGATGGCCGTGCTGCCGCTCAGCGAGGACATGTCGGTGGCGTTCGATTGCGTGGAATGCCGGCTGTACATGGCTTGGCGCGGCGGGGTGAACTTCGAGGGCTGGCCTTATGACGGTCGGCGCGGGCTAAGCCCGACGGTGCAGAGCACACGCCTGTACTTCGAGGCTTCGGACGACCAGGTTTGGACGATCCTCCGAGGCGGCGAAACGATGTACCCGGCCGTGCGTTTCCGGGGTTATACGTTCGGCCAGGTGAGCGTCCACTTCCATTTCTCGCTGATTCTCCCCACGGGCGAGGAGATCAAGGTGTTCGAGTCCCTCTCGACGCACAGCAGCGAGGATGGTTCTGAAGCGGTGTTGCAGCGCCGCTTCGAGTTCTCCGGGATGCCGGAGAACACCAAGGTGCAGATGCCCCTGCGCGGCAACACGCCGTGGGACCGTTACGAAGTGATGGGCACGGGGGACGGCAAAGTGGACCGTGAATCGGCCGTCATGACGCAAAAGCGCGACGGCTACAACATCTGCGGTTTCGCCTGGCGCAAGTAACGCGGTCGCCGCGCGCATCGCCGGGCGGTTGAGGATAGCGCCCGGGTTGGGCTTGTTGGATTTTCACGCGGGTTTCGCTGGAGAAGTAAGGATATGCTCAGGTTGTCGATGAGGCTGCTCTTGCTCTGTGTCCTGTCAGACGCCGCGGCGCAGACGCCGCCGCCCGCCGCCGAGCCGGGCGCTCTCGTTCGGCTCTACGACGTGGGTCGAACGATGACCCGGCTGTATCCCCTGCTTGCGGATCAGGCGCCGAACGTCTGCAAAGTCGTCCCCGCGATCGACCTTGCGGGCGAACGCGGCGACTTCGCTCCGCTTACCGACCAGTTCCTCACCGAGGTGACAACCGTCCTGACGATCGACCAGGCCGGCGAGTACGCTTTCCGCCTCACGAGCGACGACGGCTCGCGACTGGTCATCGACGGTCGTGCGGTCATCGACTTCGACGGGCTGCAGGGAGGCGCATCCGCCACCGGGGTCATGGGTCTGATGCCCGGCGAGCACGCGCTGCGCGTCGTTCACTTCGACAACAGCGGAGCCGAGCTGCTCAAGCTCGAGTGGCGCCGTCCCGGCGTTGAAGGCGATGGGTTCGAGGCCATCCCGACGGTCGTCTTGGGCGTCCCACCGACGGAGTCTCGGCTTGCCGCGGCGGGACGAAAGCGGGTGGATTTCGCGCTCCAGCGGGGGCGCCCCGGCGATCTGCTGCCGCTGGACGCCGCGCATCCAGCCTACATCCTGTTGTCGATTCGACCGCCCGAAAAGCTCAAAGCCAAGGTGACGGGGATGGCGTTCCTGGAGGACGGGCGTCTGCTGCTGTCCGCGTGGGACGATTTTGACAGCGTCGGGCTGGTTGGAGGAACGGACGGCGACTCCTGGGAAACGGTGCGCTCGCGCACCATTGCCTACGGGATGCAGGAGCCGATGGGTCTGGCGCTTGTGAAGGGCAAATTATACATTGCCCAGAAGCAGGAGGTCAGTCGGCTGGTGGACAGCACCGGCGAGTTCGCGACCGTCAACGAATACTGGACGGTCTGCGGTCACTGGGCTTACAGCGGGAACTTCGCCGAGTTCAGCTCCGGGTTGGTCTCGAAAGACGCCACGCTGTACACGACGCTGTCCATGCCGCTCGACATCACCGGTCGCACGCTTCAACCTCAACCGAAAGGGCGCGGAACGGTCATCCGCATCGATCCGGAGAAGGGCGAATACGAAACGGTGGCGTCGGGGCTGCGCGGTCCGTGCGGCCTGGGCATCGGCGTGGACGGCGAGCTTTTCGCCACCGACGTGCAGGGCGATTGGGTTCCATCCGGCAAGCTCGTGCACGTCAAGCAGGGGCGGTTCTTCGGCGCACGCACCACGCCGGCCGGACCGTTTGAGGATCAGCCGGTCACGCCGCCCGCCGTCTGGCTGCCCCATGGGGAAGTTTCCGTGTCTCCTTCGCAGCCGACGGCGATTGCCGCAGGCCCCTATCAGGGGCACATGTTGATCGGGGACATTACGCTCGCCACCATCAATCGCGTGGTCCTGGAGAAAGTGGGCGGCGAGTATCAGGGTTGCGTGTTTGCGTTCGCGGGCGGATTCGAATCAGGCGTGTCGCGGCTCGAGTGGGCGCCGGACGGCACGCTGATGGTGGGCGGGTTCAGCGCGCCGGGCTGGGGACGCGAGGGTCGCCAGCCATTCGGGCTGCAGAAGCTGCGGCTCAGCGGCAAGAGCGCATTCGAAATGTTCGCCGTTCGCGCCAAGTCCAACGGCATGGAGATCGAGTTCACGCAGCCGCTGGCGCCGGGCATGGGCTGGGACACGAGCTTTTATGATGCCTCGCAATGGCGATATGAGCCGAAGGCGGATTTCGGCGGAGGCAAGGTGGACGAAGAGGCGCTCGAGATCAAATCCGCCAGCGTCTCCGAGGACCGCAAGCACGTCTTCCTGGAAATGCCCGGCATCAAGGCCGGTCGCGTCGTGTACGTGCGGCTGCTGGGCGGCTGGACGAGCGAGTCCGGCGCGGAGCCGTGGGGAACCGAAGCGTGGTACACGCTGAACACCGTTCCGAAGGATGTGCCGGGCAAGCCGCTGCCGAATGCGTATGCAGCCGCGCCGAATACGCTGAGCGAGGCCGAAAGGAAAGCCGGCTTCAAGCTGCTCTTCGACGGCAAGTCCACGTCGGGCTGGCGCGGGTTCAAGAAGACCGACATGCCCGCGGGATGGACGATCGAGGACGGCTGCCTGACGCGCACGGGTCAGGGCGGGGACATCATCACGGCGGACGAGTTCGACAACTTCGAGCTGACGCTGGAATGGAAGATTGCGAAGGGCGGCAACAGCGGCATCTTCTACCGCGTCGGCGAAGGCGACGGGCTGGACGCCGTCTGGAGCACCGGTCCTGAGATGCAGGTGCTCGACAACGACTTTCACAATGACGGGCAGAACCCGCTGACGAGCGCGGGTTCGAACTACGCGCTGTACCCCGCTCCGCGCGACCTGACGCTGCCCACGGGCCGGTTCAACCAGGCCCGCATCGTCGCGCAGGGCAACAAGGTGGAGCACTGGCTCAACGGCGTGAAGGTCTGCGCCTACGAGGTGAACAGCGAAGAGTGGAACAAGAAGGTTGCCGAGAGCAAGTTCAAGACGCTGCCGCGGTATGGCCGTGAACCGAAGGGGCACATTGCGCTGCAGGACCACGGGGACAAGGTCTCGTATCGCAACATCAAGATTCGTCCGCTTCCGGCGGGCGGCGCATAATCCTCCTGCGATAGGGCGGCGGACGCGCAGGGGGCGGCGATAGCGGGCTGGCCGGAGTCCGCGTCGCGTGGAGTTTGGGATCGCGCGTTCAATCATGATCCGCCACGGCCTGGCGAGTACGCCAGACCGTGCCACCCGCAGCACTCTGGAACTGACGGGATCGTCGGGTGTTCCATGTCCGCCCGGAGAGCCGCGGGCATTACGTCATCGCTTCGGCTTTTCTGCGCCGATCGCGTACTTCCGCAAGCCGCCCGTTGGAGTGCCGCGTGGATGTTGCCTGATGGCTGGCGTCTAAGACCTGCGTCCAACGCCGACAGCGACGTGGTTCGATCCCTGATCCGCGACGTGCTTGGCGAGTACGGTCTGCTGTGCGACACATGCGGGATTGACGCCGACTTACTGGACATTGAGCGGGCGTATCATCAGGGCGGCGGGCGGTTCGACGTGCTGGAAACTTCCGAGCCGGCGATCGTGGGCACCGTCGGACTGCTTCCCATCCGCGAGGGCGTGTGCGAGCTGCGCAAGTTGTATCTGCGTCCGGCGTGGCGCGGGCGCGGGTTGGGACGGCGGCTCCTCGTCCATGCGCTTCAGCAGGCGCGCGAGCTGGGCTTTGGCCGCATGGAGCTTGAAACGGCGTCCGTCCTCACGGACGCGATTCGGCTGTACGAGAGTTTCGGCTTCGTGCCCATTCGCGGCGAACATGTGCCGTCGCGGTGCAACCTGGCGTATGCGTTGGACCTTCAGCCGCGGGCGGATGCGTGAGGAGGGCGATTGGCGCGCCGGGCGAGCGTTTGGCGGTGCGATTCAACGCGCCTGACCGAGGGCTTGCGCCCACGGCTCTGATTCCGGGCTTGCGCCCACGGTGATGATGCACAGAGGGATGATGCGGTTCGGGGAGCAGATGGGCAGCGACGATCATGCCTAAGTTCGAACGTCACGTGTTCGTCTGCAACAACGAGCGCACGCCCGGCGACGCGCGGGGCTGCTGCGCGGAGCGGGGCGGCGCGGCGGTGCGCGAGCGCCTCAAGGCCGAGGTTGCGGCGCGAGGGCTGAAGGGCCGCGTGCGCGTCAACCAGGCCGGCTGCCTCGACCAGTGCGAGCACGGCGTCACCGTCGTGGTCTATCCGGAGCAGGTCTGGTACGGCTTCGTCAAGCCGGAGGACGCCGTCGAGATCGTGGAGGAGCACCTGCTGCACAACCGTCCGGTGACGCGATTGCTGCTGCCGGACTCCTGCATCAACACGGCGCACTGCCCGCACAAGCCGGGAGCGTCGGTGCAACTGGGAGGCATGAAGCACTGATGGAGGTTCGCCGCCACGTCGGCAGACCGCTGCGAAATTGCGGGTGCATCCTGTGCGCCAAGGTCGCTGCGTCACGCCGTGTTTCAGTTCGTGCGATTTCGCCATGAAGACCCTGATCTTCGCCATGCCGGCGTTTTTCCGTCGTTCCGTCGCGGTCATGATCCAATACCGCGGCGAGATGCTCCTCTGGGCGTTCTGGGGCGTCGTGTATCCGGCGGTGGCCATGGCGATGTGGAGCGCCGCCATCGCCGGCAAGCAAGGGGGAGGCGACATCCGCGGTTTCTCATCGGGCGATTTCGCCGCGTACTTCCTGCTGACCATGATCGTCGGGCATCTGTGCACGGCGTGGGACGTGTACGAAATGGGCTATTTCGTCCGCACGGGGGCGATGTCGCCGAAGCTGCTGCGGCCCATCCTGCCGGTGTGGGAAAGCTTGTCGGACAATCTGGCGTACAAGGTGACGACGACGGCGATCCTCGCGCCGATCTGGATCGTCATCGCGTGGCTTACAGCGCCCCGCGTGGAGCTGGGGCTGATGAGCGTCGCGGCGGGCCTGATGGCGACGGTGCTGGCCTCGGCGCTGAACTTCCTGTGGGGTTACATCGTGGCGCTGTCGGCGTTCTGGTTCACCCGGTCGGAAGCGGTGGGGCAGCTCTGGTTCGGGGCCTCTCTGTTCTTCGGCGGGAGGCTGGCGCCGCTGACGATCCTTCCGCCGCTGTTGCAGCGTTTCGCGGATTTGATGCCGTTCAAGTGGATCATCTACTTTCCCGCCGCGGCGCTGATGGGCAAGCTCCAGCCGCGCGAGCTTGCGGTCGGTCTGGGGTGGCAGCTTGCATGGCTGGGTGCGGGGATCGCGGTGTTTCGATTCATCTGGCGAAATGCGGTGAAGCGGTATTCAGCGGTCGGTGCATAGGGTTACCAGCCCGTGGTGGAAATTTGCGGCTTTGGCTTTTCCCCCCCGACCCCATCGGGATTCCCAGCAAATGACCGGCTGGAAAGCCGGTCCCCCAAGCAGAAGTCCTTCTTACCACGGACCGTTAGACGCAGGCAGGCGCTGCACCCTGTTGCTCGCGGGGGATCAGACTCGTTGCGGGCTTCTCGAGGCCGGCGCCGGTTCGGCCCGGAGGCGCGCCTGCAGCACGGGCTCGATCGCCTCAAACTCCATCGCCCGGCGCGAATGGGGGAAGCGATGCCGCAGGAGTCGCCCGACGCGCAGCGCCTCGATGAGGTTTCGCTCCGCCACGGCCGCCCGGAAGTCCCGGCACAGCGAGCCAAGCTCCTCCGCGTCGGCGGCGCTGGCTTGAGCGTGCGCCTGCGAATCGACGGCCGGGCGGGAGATCTCGCTCCGCGGTTCCGCATCTCCCGCGTCATTCGGCTCGGCATCCGCACGATACAACAGCGCATCCTCGCCCAGCGGCGCCGTGGCGGTCGCCGTGAGCATGATCGTCGGGTTGCCGTCGAGGGTGGCCGACGTCCATTCGAGCGGCACGCCCCCCGGAACGGGCGAGCCGTGCCGGCGCAGCGTCGCTTCGAGCAGGTGGATGCGGTGATTCTGCCGCGCGATGCGCTCGCGAAGCTGGGCCACGAGGTCCGCCAGCGACATCAGCCGGTGCAGCACCACGGACACCAGCAGCGCGCCGAGCACCCACAGGGCTTTGCGAATGGACTCCTGCACCTGCCCGTCGATGGCGGATTGCGCCAGACTCCCCAGCCCCGCGAGGATCACCAAAGCGGCGACGATCACCAGCCCCGCGCGCAGCCGCCACCAGAACTTCGCATGATGCGCAAGCATCAGACCGCCCAAACGATGTTGTGCCCCTCTACGGCGCAATGGCGATGATTCCTCATTCTCAACCGGTCGGACCTTCGCCGCGATGCGGAACGTTCAAGCTCACGAGTTTTGAGCCGGGCAAGCCCGTTTCGCGCAGGCTCTCGCGGTCGGGGCGCGCATACTCCGCAAGGTCGCTGCGGATCGGCACCGTGATCTCCAGCCAGGCGCAGTCATCCTCCGTTCGCACGCGCGCCTCCTTCATGCCCGCGGGAAGCAGCAGGGTGTCGCCGCGGGAAAACGGAATCGTTACGCGATTCGCGCCCCAGCGGCAACTGGCCTCGCCGCGCCCGGAAAGCACCATCCACGTCACCATCTCATCGTAGGGAATGTCCTGCTCGACGCCGTCCACCATACGGACGCGTTCGATGATGAACGACTCGCAGGTGATCAGCCGCGTCACCGCGGTCCACACGCTGGCGACGTGCGATCGCACCTCCGCTGCCGCGACGTCCAGATCGAGCCGGATGCAGCGGAGTGCTTCGCTGACGTGCAGATCTCGCGGTCGGCCCGTCAGGGGGTCGATGCGATTCCAGTCGTGCAGCCGGTAGGTGACGTCGCCCGGCGTTTGAACTTCCGCCACCAGGACGCCGGCACCGAGAGCGTGGACGGTGCCCGCCGGGAGATAGAACGCCTGACCCGGCTTGACGGGGACGCGTTGCAGGACGGACTCGACCTCGCCCGCGTCGATGGCCTCGCGCAGGCGCTCGATGTCCACGCCGGCTTGAAGTCCGCGGTAGATGCACGCGCCCTCGGCTGCACCGATGACGTACCACGCTTCGTGCTTGAACGGGATCGATCCGCCGGAGGAAAGCGAATCGCCGGGCGTGGGATGAACCTGCACGCTGAGGGTGTCCCGCGCGTCGAGGTATTTCAGCAGCAGCGGGCAGCGGCCTTGCACGAGCGGTACGCGTCCGGTTAGCGCCGCGCCCCATTCCGCAACGAGCTGCCGCAGCGTTCGTCCGCAAGCCGGTCCGCGCGCGACGACGCTCACGTCTTCGTTGAGGTCCGCAAGCTCCCAGCTTTCACCGATGCGTTGCTGCGGCGGCAACGGCTTGCCGAGCACTTGCTCCAGCGCCCGTCCGCCCCACAGCCGCGGCTTGAAGATGGGCTGGAAGATCAAGGGGTGGACATCCATGCTCGATTCCTCGGGCGGCGAACACACGCGGCCGGCGCCGCCGTTCGCGCGACCCATGCTTCGCAAGGTATAGCCGACCCGCGCGATGCCTTCCAGTCAACGTTGTTGACCTGGCGGCGCGAATTCGCGTTGAGTGGCCAGAGGGCGTGAACTCACATCGTGTGGCACGGGTCCGCGGCAGCGGATCCGTGTCTCGCGCGGTGCAACGCTGGTTGTTCGTTCTTCATGGCCAGGCGAGTACGCCAGGCCATGCCACCCGATCGCTGCGCCCAACCGACTTTCTCGGACGCTGCCCGCGTATCGGTCCTCCGCCCGCTGCGAACCGACCCGCTCAACGAGGTTCGCCGATGACCGATGAGCGGAGCCTTGGCTCCCCGGGGCGCGAGGCGGAGCCGGATGGGACAACCATGAACGAGGGACGCATCGGGACCATCTTGATCGTGGATGACGAGGAGGAGCTGAAGTTCGTCCTCTGCGCGCATCTCCGCCACGCCGGGTATGAAGTCCTGACGGCGGGCAACGGCATCGAGTGCCTCCAGGCCGCGAAAGACAAGCAGCCCGACGTCATCGTGATGGACGTCAACATGCCGCAGATGGACGGGCTGACCGCGACGCGGCGGCTGAAGTCGGACTCCGCCACGGCGCACATTCCCGTCATCATGCTCACCGCGCGCTCGGGGACGGAAGATCTCGTTCGAGGTCTGGAAGCGGGGGCGCAGGAGTACCTGGCCAAGCCGTTCGACATGTGCGAAATCCTTGCCCGGGTGCGCACGGTGCATCGCCTGGCCATGAGCCGCAAGCAGATCGAAGAGCTGAACCGCCGGCTGGAAAGCGAAGTCAGGGAAAAGACGTTCCGGCTGCAGGTGCTGTACGACTACATGCGGGCGCTGAGCGAGGCGCAGACGCGCGATGAGATTCTCGACTTGATCGTGCATTGCGTCCGCGACGCGACCGGCGCCAATCGCATTTCCCTCATGCTGGCCGACGACACGGGCGAGTTCCTCGTGTGCGCCCGCGCGGTGGGGATGGACCGCTCCCTGGTGAAGAAGATTCGCGTGGGCAGCGGCGACGGGGTGGCCGGGCGCGTGTTCCAGAGCGGCAAGACCATGGTGGCGCAGACCATCGGCGCCGACCCACGCCACGCGGCGCATGACCGCAGGCAGGCGGACGGTCGCGGGCGGGGCAATGGGAGCGACGACGGCGACGCAGCCGAGAGCGGCAGCGGCGGCGCGCATGGCATCGACGGTTCCAACGGGAACGGGAACGGCAGCGTCAACGGCAACGGAAGCGCCGCGGGACACGACCCCTTGGAAAGCCAGGGCGCTGGCGGCGAAAACGGTCATGCATGGGGCGGCGCAAAGTCGAACGGCAACGGACACGAGCACGGTCGCGGGCGCGGCGGTCGAAGCGATGTCGGAGGCGGGCAGCCGGCCGGCGGATACGCGAGCGATGCGTTCATGTCCACCCCGCTGATCTCCGCGTCGCTGCGGTCGCAGGACGAAGTGCTCGGCGTCCTCAACGTCACGGAGAAGGCCGAGCCGGGACCGTTCGCCGAAAGCGAGATCGAGTGCATCCGCTCGATCGCCGATGCGGGCGCGATCGCCCTGCACAATCTCCAACGGCGCGTCCGGCTGCAGGACTCGGTGCACGTGCTGTTGAAAACCGTCGGGCAGCTTTCCGAATACCGCGATGACGAAACGAGCCTGCACCTGGAGCGCGTGTCGCGGTACGCTCGCGCGCTGGCGCGGAGGCTGGCGGACGCGGGCGCGTTCGACGGGGCGATCGACGACGAGTTCGTCGAGATGATCGCGCTGGCGGCGCCGATGCACGACATCGGCAAGATCGGCATTCCCGACAATGTCCTCACCAAGCCCGGCGCGCTGACGGATGAGGAGTTCGCGATCATGAAGACGCACACGCAGATCGGGCAGCGCGTGCTGTCGATGGCCATGAAGGGCACGGGGCACGCGCCGCTGCTGCAGATGTGCGTGGACATCGCGTATTCGCACCACGAGCGGTTCGACGGGCGGGGGTATCCGCGCGGGCTGGAAGGAGAGGAGATTCCGCTGGCGGCGCGGATCATCGCGCTGGTGGACGCGTACGACGCCATCACCAGCGTCCGCCGATACAAGCCCGCCCAGCCGCACGAGCGCGCGTTGGAGATCATCCACAAGGACGCGGGGAAACACTTCGACCCGATCATCGCCCAGGCCTTCATCGAAGCCGAGCGGACGTTCGACGACATCCGCCGCCGTCACACGGACCACAAGCCCAAGGGCGAGCTTGCGGCGGTTTGATCGCCGGGTTCTCGCCTGCGTAGAGATGACGGCCCCTGCTGCTCGTCGCTGGGCTGAACCGCAGAAGACCGCCCCGCGGTCAGGCATGCGGTCCAAAGTCGGTAACGCTCGGAACAGCGGCCCGCCCGGAGATTGAATCGCGCTCAGGCAGGGGGATGGTCGGCTTCAGCCGACCGGCGCTTGCCACCCGCTTGAGCGGGTGGGGCAAGCGCTCAACGCATCGGAAAAGCCGGCTTCAGCCGGCTTCTCTGTGCGCATCGCAAGCCGGCTGAAGCCCGGCTGGCGGCGCGTCGTCGCCCTGCCCCCACCGCCTCAAGGCGGCGGCAAGAACCGCCCGGCTGAAGCCGGCCCAAAACGTAGCTGCAAAACCGTACCGCGACCGTCAGGGAGCGGGTGTTTCGAACCATCCCCGCGGGTTCTGAAACAGCGTGCAAGACGTTTCAGGTCGAAACGAGTTTGAACGTGCGAGCGCTTGCCATCGGAGGCATCCATCCGTGAGCGCGGGCGGAAGAAGGCAAAGTTCCTCCGCGGTTCTACGTAGCTGTCAGCGGTTCGCGTATTTGGCGGCGCTGGTTCCCCGGACAAGGAGCGAGACGTACAGCACGAACGCTGCGACGTTGGGCGTCGCCCAGAAGATGAGCGCGTAGAGTTCGCCGTAGGTCCGCATATCGCCGAGGCTTCGTGCGAAATCGCGAAACACTTCCTTCGTAAGCATGGCGATGGTGCAGCTCGTCCATGCCGCGCCGACCGTCGCCCAGAGGACGACGTAGCCCATCAGATACGTGCCCACTTGCATTGCCGCCGGGATGAGGTTTCTGCCCGCGCGCAGGCCGAGGATCACGCCGACGACGTGCGCCATGAACGTTGAGGCCAGCACGGCGAGCGCGCCGCAGGCCAGTCCGAAACAGACACCCACGGTTGCGATCTGGGCGCGATCATCCTCGGCGATGTTCCCCGGCGCCAGCCAGAGCACCGTGCAAAGCACGCTCAGCGCCGCGATGGGCACGATTGCGGCTGCGTGGAGTGTCAGAAACGGCAGGAGCCCGGTTGGCCGCACCGTCGCACGGATGAGTCGTCCGAATCTGCCGGGCCGCAGGATCGGCATGAAGCAGGATTTCGCCCACGCGCGCGGGCGGCCGAGCTGCGCGCGGTGTTCCCACGGGCTTCCGGGGCGCACGTCATCGCCCAGCGAGGCGAGAACCGGCGTTCCGCACTCCGGACAACGGCTCTCCATCGGGATCGTCGCAAGGTTGTACCCGCAGTTTTCACACATGCCGGGCCGCACGATCGTCGGCGTGCGGCGCGGCGCCGCCACGGTTCGCAGCAGTTGCACGATAAACAACGCGCCAAGCAGAAAAAAGGAGGCGGCAGTCATTTCCTCATGGTGACGCAGCAGCCACGGCGTTTCATTCCTCCAGGTCGCGTAGCGGCGCTCATACTCCAACTGCGCCTCGCGCTGCTCGCTTAGGAATCGGTCATAGGCCTGGCGGTATTCGTTCCACGCGGGCATCGAGGCCGGGAGCGTCGGCGGCACGGTCGGCGGGTTGGGTGGGGCGGGCCACGTCATTCCCGCATAGGCGGAGTAGGCATCACGTCCCGAGGCGCGACGCTGCAGTTCATGGCTGACGAGCGTCGGCGCGAGGATGAAGGGGATCGCCGCGGGAAGGGCAACCCAAACCGCACGAATCGCGTTGCCGAAACTCCTGCGCCAAGGCTCGTCCCGTGCGCCCCAAGCGGCGATGACCAGCGCAATCGCCGCGACGATCGCCTCGCAGCCGGCCACGCAGACCAGCAGGGCCAGCCAACCCCAGCGATCGGTCGCGACGGATCGGAATATCTCCCGTCCGTCCAGAAGGACAGACATGAACACGTTTTGAGCGGGTCGATACCCGTGGTCAACCACCTCGCTTGCCAGCAACAGCGTCACCACCAGCGCCGACGTGCTGAGCACGTGGAAGATGACCAGTCGTCGCAGAGGCAGATGGGCCGTTCGCGCAGCGAGGCGATGCGGCATCAGCAGCCCGGGCAGCCACGCAAGCCACAGCGACACGGGGCGTCGCGCGCCGCCTGGCTCATCGAGCGCGACGTCGCAATCGCTTGGAGGGGCGGGAGCGTCGAAAGGGCCCGTCGCTTCGCCGGCGGGCGGCGCGGCGGAATCGACTTCAGGTGGCGGTTCGACCGTGGGCACGCGCGTCCCTTCAGCATCGGGCGTAGAGATCGTAAGCAGCGGCTCGTCCATGTCTTCGCCGGTCCGCGCGGGTCCGCCGATCGCTCATCCCGCGGTCTTTCCAGTGCAGGCGGCGATCAGCAGCGAGACCCAACCGACCAGCATGGCCGCGCCGCCGATCGGCGTGACCATGACCAGCCACCTCGGTCCGCCGAGGCTGTAGGCATAGAGGCTGCCGCAGAAGAGCACGATGCCCAGCGTGAAGCCCCAACCCGCAACCTCGACGGAGCGCGACGCGCCTCGTGCGGCCAGCGCAAAGACCGCCAGCAGCGCGAGGGCGTGATACATCTGATACCGCGCCGCGGTCTCGAAGTTGGCGAGCAACTCCGCCGTCAGCCGCGACTTGAGCGCATGCGCGCCGAACGCCCCTGCGGCCACCGCGAGGAAGCCGTTCACCGCGGCGATTCGCAACCAGATCATGTGCCTTGGTCTCCGATGCAACAACGCTTGGCGGCCGTCGCCTCTCGCTGACTCCGTATTCTATAGACGCTCGAGTCTATTCGCCGGTTCGCGTTTGGATCATGCAGCAGGGGTCCAGAACGCGCGGCAGGAATTGGGTTTGGGTGACACGAATCCAGTTCAGGCGCGCGGAACTAAGTAGAACCGCAGAACGTCTTGCCCGATTCCGCCTGCGCCCATTGATGAATGTCTCCGATCGCAGCCGATTCCAAGCCTGAGCTTGCATCGTGCTGGGTCGTCCTGGGCCGGCTTCAGCCGGCCGGTTCGTGCCACCGCCTTGAGGCGGTGGAGGACAGGCCGCCGGCGCGCCGCCAGCCGGGCTTCAGCCGGCTTGACGGGCCACGAGACAAGCCCGGCTGAAGCCGGCTCGACCAATGCGTGAAGCGCCGCCCCCACCCGCTCAAGCGGGCGGCAACAGCCGGTCGGATGAAGCCGACCAGATCCCGCTCCCGCACGAATCGCTCCTTGTCGTGCGTCACTCGGCACGTTCTCGGCCATTGGCCCCACGCTTGACAGAGCCGCAAGCCTTCTGCGGTTCGACATAGATCGCGTGGCACGGGTCCACCTCGAGTGGTACGGGTCAGCTGTGGCGGACCCGTGTCCCGCCTGGAGCGACAACCATCCCAGACCCCCCACGGCCTGGCGAGTACGCCAGACCGTGCCGCCTGGCCGTGCCGCGTCTCGACCCTGCCCCGACCGACGCGCGGCGTCAGCCGCAATCCGTCAGGTCGCTGCGTGTCCTGCCGCAGGCCGATTCGATGGAAACCTCATGCGTCCCGCCGGCTGGAACCTGCCATTTCGCTTTGACTTTGCCCTCTGCGCCGAAGGTGCGAACCCGTGCGTCAGCGCCATCCAGCCACAGCGTGACCGACGCGCCGGGCTGGCCGCGCTTCGCGGTGGACTTGATTTGATATCCGCCGTCCACGGCGCGGCAGGCTGCCTTGACGGATTCCGAGCCGGTGCAATGAAGCTCGAACGCGCCGATGTCCACGATGGGCGCTGCGCCCCGCCCGCCATCCGCAGTCGCGGCGTCATCGAGCCGCCTGACGTGGGCGGCGGCATCGAGCGAGGACGACTCGACTTCGTCGCCGTCGCCGTCCAAGTCGAACTCGTCGGAAGGGAGCGCAGTCGTGTCGGCGGCATCGATGCAGGGAGAGCCAGGCGAAAGCCGCCCGGCGGAATCGAGCAGCGGGTCACTGCCGGTGTTGCCGGTTCCGCCCGGCACGCCATCGTAGCCCTGAATGCAGCAGAAGTCGGCCGTCGTTTCCGTCAGCACCGTCTGGACCTGAGCCTCGCGCCCGCCGCCGCTGGAATCCGTGTTCCCCCACAGAATGCAGTTGATGAGCGAAACGTCCGCGAGTTGAGCGAAGAGCCCGCCGCCGCGCGAGGATTCATTGTCCGCGATCGTGCAGTTGATAAGGCGGGGAAACCCATCCGAAATATAAACGCCGCCGCCGTTGCCGGAGTCCCCTTCGCCGAAGGCCGAGTTGCCGCGAAAGACGCTGGAGACCACTTCGCTGTCGGACCGGGCCAGGCTCAACCCCGCGCCGCGCGGGCAGATGTTCTCATGGAACACGCAGCCCACCACGGCGGGCGAGGCCGATGCAACGTGCATCCCGCCGCCGAGCAAAGACGCATGATTCCCCGTGAACTCGCACAGCAGCACGGCCGCGGACGTATGGTCCGCCACCACCAGCCCGGAGCCCAGCTCGGCCAGGTTGTCGGCGAATCGGCACTGCCGGATCTCCGCCGTTCCGCCGACGGCGAGCATGGCGCCGGCGCCCATTAGCGCCTCGTTTTCAGTGAACGTGCAGTCGATGATCCGCGGACCCGCGCCGTCGCCGAACAGCCCGCCGCCGTACCGGGCGCGGTTGCGCGTGAACGTGCAGGCGATGATGGTCGGCTTTCCGAAGTAGCTCAGCAACCCGCCGCCAAAATACCCTGGGTATGCGCCGTCCGCGTTGCCGCCGGAGATGATCAATCCGTCCAGGACCGTGGCCTCACCCACGCCGGACGCCTCGACGACATGGTACGCGTTGTCCGCGATATGCCCGCCGCCGTCGTCGCCGTTGAGGTCGCCGCTGAGGATCGTCGCGTTCAAGGCAGGATCGCGCTGGCTCCGATCGGTTTCCACTCCCGCAAAGCCGCCGTACAGCGCGACGCCGTCAGCGACGGTGAACCGCTCGCCGCGGTCCGCGCCCGGCGCTCCGGGAACGTACGAGCCTGCGGCGATCCACAACTCGTCGCCTGAGCCTGCCGCGGCCAGCGCGTCCTGAAGTCGTGCAAAGGCGCGATCCCATGATCGCCCGTTGCCACCCTCCTCAGCGCCGGCGCGCACATGAATGACGTCGGCGCGCGCGGCGGCCGCACAGCTCGCGATGCCGGCGATGGTCCCGGTGAGAAACGCCCCGCCCCCTGCTCGTCGCATGCAACCCCTCCTCCAACGACCCGCCTGCTTGTCCCCCTGAAGATGGGAGCGATCCAGCCGAATCCCAGTATAGCCGCTGGGGCTGAGTGGAGGAACCGGATTGCCCCTTCGCGGGCCTGCGGCAGAGCCGATTCCTGATTTCGGGTTTCGCATTTCGGACTTCGAATTCTGGATCGAACCATGCGGGACGCACAGGTGGCAGCAGGCGCGCCGGCGGCACATGTCCTCCCCTGCGGATCCGTGCCGCGGGTCCGTCACTTCCAATCTGGCGAGTCCGACCGCCTCTTTCTGGGCCGCGCCCGTTAGGAAGCCGTTTCCTTGAACCCGCAAGACTGAGTGTGACGGACCACTACTCCGTTTCGTCAGGCATGTCGTGACGGTTGGAGTCGCAAGTCCTCTGCGGACCGAGATGACCGGAACCGGCAGGCCGAGCAAGGGTGTTCGCCGGGAGGCGGGGGCTGAAGGCTGAACGCGAACCAAGTGGGAACGCGAACGACGGCCAGAACTCGGACTCGACGAACAGAATTCGGACCGCAGGCCGGCGCGGTTGGGCAAGGGCATGGATTACGGCATGGTCGGCGGAGGGCAAGGAACAAGGCACGATCGCGCAACGGTTCGTGGCGCCGGTCGGGCGCTGCCGACATGCACGAAGCGATCGACGCCGCCCGCCTCAGCCGCCTCGACCTGCTCAGCCGCGTCAGCCAGCTCAGTCTCGAACGTCAATCCGTTGCGCTGCAGCACCGAACGAAACCGCCAGACACCGTGAGTACGTCCGGCGGTCTGGGTGGACGCAAGCCCCGCGTGGGCGTGTGTGGACGGGAGCCCCAAGGCTCCCGCCTGCCCGATCAACGGAGCTTCCAAATTCGCGCCTCGCCGCAGGCAAGGCAGGGTCACGGCTCCTCGTCCGAGCCGCCAAGGCTGTTCTCAATCACGGCCTCGAGGTTCTGGAACGTGTCCGGACCTGTGCAGCACTCCGGCTGCTCCTCCCACGGCAGGACGAAGGAATCGACCGAAACGCCGCCCGGAATGCCCGATGATTCAATCGCGCGGAGGATGACCGTGTCGCCGCATTTGAAGTTGCCCTCGACGCGGTCCAGCGGATTGACGCCCGCGGAAACGCCGAAGCCCGGGTTGCCGCCCACCTCGAAACCCACGAACAAGCCCTGGTCCGTCGGCAGCAAGTTGTCGCCCAGCCCGATTCGCTCGATAGCCTGAGCCGAGCAGGCGAAGACGTGTCCCAACTGGTTGGCATTGCCGAACGGGAACGTGTTGAGTCGAACCGTTTCGAGGACGGTCTCGGTGATCAGGTTCCCATCCACGTCGAATTGCTGATTGCCTTCGTCGTTCAAAGCCGCTCGCGTGATCTCGGCCGTGACGACGAACTGGATATTCTGTTGCGTGCTGTTGAGCGCGCGGACGAGCACGAAGGCGCCCGTGGGTCCGGGCGTCTGTGGCACGATGCCGCCGGAGACATAGTTAATGAACGAATCGTTGAAGAAGAGCGCGTCGGGGTTTCCGCAGCCCGCGACGCACAGCAGCATCGCCGCGACGACGGACGCGATTCGACAGGTATGACGCATGTTCAGATTCTCCAATCGGGGTCCGCGCCTCGCGCGCCCCCACAGATGGGTCGCCCGCCTCAATTCACCTGCACCCGGATCTGGAATCGCCCGCCGATGCGCGCGATCGAGTTGGCGTCGTTGAGCATCACGCTCGGCACGTCGCGCGAGAATGCCTGGTCGTTCGGGTTGTTCGGGTCGTCCGCGATGTTGATGAACGGGCTGGCGAGCGTGCCCGTGATCGTGATCGAGACGACCGACCCGCATCGCGGGGCTTCCACCGGGACCGGCACGTCCCTAACGCCGATGTTGCGCTGAAGCGTGACGTTGCCGTCCTCATCCAGCACGTCAATCTCCAGAGGGATGAACCGCAGCGACTCCTGCCTGAACTGCACGAACTGGAACGCCAGCCCGCCAAAGGTGTTCTGCACGGTCTGCCAGCCTTCGATCTGGGCGGGCATGAAGACGGTGATCGGTCCGTCCACGGACACGCGCACCACGTCGCAGACGACGATCGCGTTGGTCAGGTCGTTCTCGATAAGGTCAGGCTCCGTCGACGCGTCGAATCGGCTGTCCACGAGTTTGACCGATCCGTCGACGAACTCGAAGACGTTGGAGTTGCCGTTGGTGAACTCGACGCGGACGCGGAAGCGGAGACGCGGCTTCAGCGTCCGGCGCTCATAAGGCGTCAACTCCACCCCGCCGCCATCCGGCAGATCCGTCTCCAGGTATGTCAGGAGTCGCTCATCCACGTCGGCGTTGTTGACGAACACGATCGCCACATACCCGGGCGCGTTCTCCACCGAGTTCGAGCCGCCGCTGGGATCGATCAAATCGACGAACGAGGGATTCAGCGCCGAGCAGCCCGGCAGCACCGCCGCCAGACTGAGCACCCCCCAACGCTTCCCACTCATGAGCCAGGAACCCTTCATCTGCGGTATCCTTGAAAGAGCCTGCTGGGTCCGGCCTCACCGAGGCAGGACTCGTCACGTTCCTGTCCGCTATCGCTTAATAATCCGAATGATCGCTTGTCGCCGATGCCGGATCCAAGATCGCCCGGCTGCTTCAGCCCCAGGGCAGAAACCGCCCGCCCAACCTGCATCGGCAGCCCCGCCGATCCTGCAGCCGCGGTCCGTCGCACCGCCTCCGCTGGCGCGACGCCCCAGCGCCCGGCATTTGAAGTATCGCCCCGTCAGGTGGCCCGTCAAGCTCGGCCCCTGGACGCCCCTACCGGAACCGAGGGCAACTGCATTCCGGCTTGGAGGCAGGGTGGAACGGCCTGGCGTGCTCTGTCATTCCCGCGCAGGCGGGAACAAGCCCTGGCGCAAGAGCCAACCACCTGCGCTGCGACCTACCACGAGTCGGCGGCGGCGTACCCGTGCGACCCGACCGTTCGACAATGCGTCGTCCGCGATTGCCCTGTCACTCCGTGTTGAAAGCCTCCCTGACCTGGGAGACCGGCTTTCCAGCCGGACATTCCCCGGACACTTCGACGGCTGGACTGAATTGAAGGCCTGTCCCTCAAACTTTCACCTGCGACTGCTATGCTGAGGCCTGATAACCTCCCCTGTGAATCGCTGAACGGTGGCCCGTTCCAGCCCGCACACTCGGCTTTGGCGTCAAGGGCGCCAACCCGTTCATGCCGCTCCCGGAGATCCGCATCAGCGGACCCACGTCGCCGGCCAGCCTGGCTGCTCCTTGAATTCCAATGCTGCAAGCTGCGACCGCGGTGGATGCGTTTTCGTTGCACATCGAGATGCAGCCTCTACGATGCAGCGCAGGGAGCCACGGGCATGAATCCGATCCGGACGGCGGCGCAGATTGCCGCAACGATTGACCACACCCTGCTCGCCGCGCACGCGACGACCGCGGAGATTGACAAGCTCTGCGACGAGGCGCGGGTGTTTCAGTTCTGCGCCGTGTGCATCAACCCCGTTCACGTCGAGCGAGCCCGCCGCCGGTTGGAAGGCTCGAAGGTCAAGGTTGCCACGGTGGTGGGCTTCCCGCTGGGCGCGAGCCGCGCGGACGTCAAGGCCGATGAGACGCGACGGGCGATCGACGACGGCGCGGACGAGATCGACATGGTCGTCGCCCTGGGCCACCTGATCGGCGGCGACGCGCTCTATGTGCGAAAGGACATCGAGGCCGTGGCAAGAGCCACCCACGGCGGCGGTCGCGGGCGCATCCTGAAGGTGATCCTCGAAACCGGCGCGCTGACGCCGGAGCGGATCATCCTCGGCTGCCGCTGCGCCGCGGAGGGCGAGGCGGACTTCGTCAAGACCTCCACCGGGTTCCACCCCAGCGGCGGCGCGACCCTCGAAGCGGTGCGGCTGCTGCACCGACATGCCAGCCCGCTGAAAGTCAAAGCCTCCGGCGGCATCCGCGACCTCGCCGCATTGCAGACCATGCTCGACGCCGGCGCCTCGCGCATCGGAACGTCGTCGGGCGTGAAGATCCTGCAGGAGGCGGAAGCGAACGCGACGCGGGAAACGCCGCCTGACGGGTGATCAGATTGGAACGGGATGAAGCTCGATCCGCGAGGCAGCGGACGCGTGAAGCGCGGAAACCCCCGCGGGTTGCCCATTCCCCACGGCCTGTTCCCGCCGGCGCGGGAATGACAGAGTACGCCAGACTGTGCTACGCTGACTTGAGGCCGCCCTGACTCGAGGCGGCTCTGACTTAAGACCACCCTGACCGGAGGCCACCCCGACTTGAGGCCGGAATGCGGTCGCCCCGCCCTTCACGCCGCCGCTGGAACTTTCGCCTTGCATTCGGCGATTCGCTTTCGGTACACTGGAGCCTGATCCCACAGGCATCCTGACGCCCGAAGACCGAGGTTCTCAGCACCTGAGACCGACCCGCAGGAAGCGGAGTCCGGCTGCCGGACGGTGACGGTCAACGACCGGGGTCGCGCGAAGGCGGCCTGCATCACGCTCATCAAGGGCGATCATCGCGTCTGCATTCAAGAGTGCCCGGACCTGTGCCGCACGGTGACCTGCCAGCCGTAACCGGATGCGGCAGGACTCGAAGCCGGGTGTTGGCATCGTCACCCCCGCGAAGGCGGGGGTCCGGGGCGCACCGACGGGCCGCTGGATTCCGGCCTGCGCGGGAATGACGGGACCGCGGGTAGTTCGTCGCTCCGCGACGAGACTGGATTCCCTACTGCGCGGGAATGACGAGGTTTGGGGTAGTTCGTCGCTCCGCGACGAACGCTCGCCGCGGAGCGGCGAGGCGCCCCCTGTGCAGCGTTCAAACTCCGCTGAGATGCGGATGGATGTAGCGAGGCTCTACTGTCAAGGAGGCAAAGGTATGAGCACGAGGATTCCGTCGGTATCGGTGGGTCGGACACGCCACGACGCTGCAGCGCGGGGAGGGAAGCGCCGACCCCTCTTCCGTGAAGCCCGCGACTTCATCTTCCGTCCGGCCCGCGGCTTCATCTTCCGTCAAGCCCACGGCTTCCGCTTCCGACCAACCCGCGACCTCCTCTTCCGTCCAGCCGGCGGCTTCGTCTGGGCGACCTTGCTCGCGTTTCTCCTGGTCACGCTGGCCGGACCTCGGCGCGCGTCGGCGCAGGAGAGCGCCTGGTATCAGCGGAATCCCGATCATAGCCCGCTGCCGCGATACATGCACGGCATGGCCTACGACAGTGCCCGCGGCGTCACCATCCTGTTCGGGGGTAGCGTCGATAGTGGATACGGGTACGACGGGGAAACACGGGAATGGGACGGAGAGACTTGGACATTGCGCGCCACCACGGGTCCGTCGCCGCGCATAAGCCCCGCCCTGGCCTACGACAGCGCTCGTGGAGTCACCGTCCTGTTCGGGGGACAGGACGGACGGGTGAACGGCGAAACTTGGGAATGGGACGGGTCGGCGTGGACGCTGCGCGCGACTACGGGCCCGGCGCTGCTTTGGATGCACGCGATGGCTTACGATAGCCGCCGCGGCGTCACCGTCCTGTTCGGGGGACAAGACGAATTCGGCAATATCGACAGCGAAACCTGGGAATGGGACGGCTCGGCGTGGACGCTGCGCGGGAACACCGGCCCCTCGCCTCGGTATCTTCACGCCATGGCGTACGACAGCCGCCGCGGCGTGACCGTTCTGTTCGGAGGATACGCCCGTGCGCGCAACGGCGAGACGTGGGAATGGGATGGGGGCGCGTGGTTCCTTCGAGCAACCACAGGTCCGTCGCCGCGCGGCCACCACTCCATGTCTTATGACAGCGCTCGCGGCGTCACGGTGCTTTTCGGAGGCTACGACCACGACGGCAACCTCGGCGATACATGGGAATGGGACGGGACGAGGTGGGCGATGCGCGGCGCCCCGGGTCCGTCGCCGCGCAAAGAGCACGCACAGGTCTACGACAGTGCCCGCGGCGTCACTGTGCTGTTCGGGGGATACGACGGCTCGAACAACGGCGATACGTGGGAGTACCGCGGTTGCTCCGGACGGGAGCGTATCAAGAGAGCCTCGTGCCTCGACCAGCAGGGGACTAACCAGCTTAGAGTCGCCCTCAAGGGCGGAATCGTCGGCGACGGCGTCACGGTCGCGCTGACGGACGGATCCACGGTTAGCTGTTTCATCAACGCTCGCGGCAAGTGTAAGGCCTTCTTCGACGGACGCCCGTCGGGAGACAGCGGCGAGGTCGTGGCGGCCTGGGGTTGCGGCGCGAGCGATCAGCAATTCTACGCGTGTCCATAAGGCCGGACGAGGGTCTCGGCGGTGCTAGGAGAGAGATGGAAGCTGACCCTCCGCTGCGAGGGCGAGGCGCCCTGCGCGCCGCCGACGACCCGCACCCGGCATTCTCGAGGCGCACGCGGCGCGACGCGCGGCGCGGTTGGGTGGCATGGCTTCACGCGCAGCGGGTAGCCATGCCACTCCCCACATGGGAAATCGAAGCCCACGTGGGAAATCGAAGCCCACATGGGCATCTACATGCTCACGCCGAGTACGGCGAGAGCATGCCACCCGGCGAGAGCATGCCACCCGGCGAGAGCATGACGCCCTGCGAGAGCATGACGCCCTGCGAGAGCATGCCACGCGCCCCACGCGTGATCTTCAGAACCCTGCGTTGGCCTTGGACGACGCGCATGCCTGCCCGTCGTCCGCCAAGACCGCCTCGCTCATGCGTACGACCACGCCCCGTCGTGCCAGTTCGGCAAGGACGTGGCCGCAAACGCCCGGCAGCGGCGCGATCAACTCCGGCGGGCGCACGCCGGGATGATGCAGCTCCCCCGTCGCCAGCATCCGCGCAACGATTGCGCACGGAAATCCGGTCGTCCGCGCCATCGACGACGTGCCGGTCCCCGTGTCCGTCTCATCATGAAGATCGTACGTGTGTCGAACCCCACCGGCGGACCGCCGATGGCGCACATCCGCTGAAGCCGCAGGAGAGGACTCCTCCATGCCTCGAAGTTCGCCTTCAACCACGACGCGCAAAATCGTGAACTCCGCCTCGCCGGGTGTGAGTTTCCACATGGGAAACAGCAGCTTTGACGTGACATCCAGCGGGCGGACCTGCTGATCGCCCAAGGTCAGCGGCTCCTTGCCGAAGAAGCCAGTCTCACGCAGAACGCGCATCAGCTCGATGTGCCCGGGGTAGCGCAGCGTTTTCTCGACCATGTCCGGCGCGGAGATCGTCGCCACGAGGCTGCGAAGCCCGTCCGTGTTGAACGCCTCCAGCGTGCCCACCCCCGGAAAATCCATCAGCTCCGGCTCCGACAGCGCCGGCTTCACCACCACCTTGCCGCCTTCCCGCAGGCGGACCGGCCGCGTGTACTCCTCGACCACGTCCGACGGCGCGAACGGCGCCTTGTACTGATAAGGCCACCGCCGCGCTTTGGGCAGTCCGCCGACGTAGAACGCGACGCGATCGACGCGCTGCATCAGCGCAGCGCTGCGACCGATGAGCAGGTTGGCAAGCCCCGGCGCCACGCCGCAGTCCACCACCGCGGTGACGCCGCGCTCGCGCGCGAAGGCGTCAAGCTGCAGCGCGTCTTCCGGCATGAACGAAATGTCGGCGAAGGGCTTGCCCGCTTCGATCACCGCGCGCAGCGTTTGAAAGCCGAAGCGGCTGGGCATCGCGCCCACGACCACGTCGGCGTCGGCGACGGCCCGCTTCAGCGCGGAAACGTCGGACAGATCGGCCCGGCCCGTGGAGCACCCGCGGACGCCTTCCAGCGCGGCCAGATTCCGCGCCTCCACGTCCAGCGCGAGCACGTCGAACTTCGCCTCCTGCGCCAGATCCCGCGCCATCGTCGCGCCGATCATGCCGCAACCGAGCACGACCGCCCGCTTGCTCATCTCCCGCGCCCTCCCCAGGACGGCCCGCTGCCGTTATCCGCGCCCCTGCACGGCGAGGATCTTGCCGCCCTGTAGTTCGTTGAGCACCGGCAGGTTGAGCGCCACGCCCCGCGCGTCCTCGCATTCAATCCGCATCTGCTCGCCCTGCAGCCGGTCGTCGCCGTGGAACTCGAGCGCCTTGCCCGTCTCCGCTTCCAGACGCGTCAGCTCCGCCCGTTTGCGATTCAGCACCGCGAACGCCACGGTCGGCGGGAGAGTGCAGCGAACCCGTTGAACCTGCGGCTGGTGAGCGAGGTGCCTGATGAGGCGCACGACTTCCAGCGCGACCGACTCCGGCGTTTTCACCCACCCCGTCGAGTCGCACAGCGGGCAGACCGTGAAAATGCTGCGGGCGATTGAGTGCCGCTGCCGCTGCCGCGTGATTTCCACCAGCCCGAACGGGCTCATGTTCAGCACGCGAGCGCGTTCCTTGTGCTCGCGGAGTCCCTCGCGCACGGCGTGCACCACCTTGCGGCGATTCGAAAGCTGCATCATGTCGATAAAGTCGCACACGATCAGACCGCCGATGTCGCGCAGCCGGAGCTGACGCGTGATCTCGTCCGCCGCTTCCAGGTTGATCGCCAGCGCCGTCTCCTCCGCGTTGTCGGGACGCCGGAATCGGCCGCTGTTCACGTCGATGGTCGTCATGGCCTCGCCGGTGTCGAGGACGAGCGACCCGCCGGAACGCAGCGGGATCTTGCGGGAATTGAGCAGGGCGATTTCGCGCTCGATCCCGAACTTGTGAAACATCGGCTCGCGTTCGTTGTACAGCTCCACGCGGTGCTGCGCGCGGGGCATGGCGATGCGCAGAAACTCACGGATGCGCCGCGCCGTCTCCACGTCGTCCACCACCACCCGGCGGAAGTCCGACGAGTACACGTCGCGCATGGTGCGGATCACCAGGTCCTGCTCGCGGTACAGCTCCGCTGGAGAGGCGTTGCGCCCCTCACGGTCCACGATCGTCTTCCACAAGCGCGTCAGGTAGTTCAGGTCGCGCTGCAGCTCACGCTTGTTCTGCCCCAGACCCGCCGTCCGCAGGATGAACCCGATGCCGTCCGGCAGCGACAGCTCCTCCAGCACCTTGCGCATGCCGCGCCGCGCGTCCTCGTCCTCGATCTTGCGCGACACGCCCAGCTTGCTCATCCCCGGCATCATCACCAGGAACCGGCCCGGAATGGACAGGTACGTCGAGACCGTCGGCCCCTTCGTGCCGATCCCCTCCTTGATGACCTGAACGAGGATCTCCTGCCCCCTTCGCAGACACTTCTGAATGAACGGGCGGTCGCGCTTGGCGATCTTCCGACCGACGTCTTCATTCGTCTTGTCCGAGCCGGGGAAGTACTTCTTGTGCACGTCGGAGATGTGCAGAAAGCCGTTCTTCTGCAGGCCGAAATCCACGAAAGCCGCCTGAATGCTCGCCTCAACGTTCGTGACCCGTCCCTTATACACGTTGCCGACGTATGAAAGCGCGCTTTGGCGCTCGATGAAGATCTCCTCCAGCCGCCCCTGATGAAGCACGGCGATGCGGCATTCCTCCGATTCGGAGACATTGATGAGCATCTCGCGGTCGCCGGGACCCGTGGCGCGAAGCTGCGCGATCGGGATCTCCTCCTCGAGCGGCGCCTCCATCAGCTCGTCCTCAAGATCGTCCTCGGCAGGCGCCGCGGCAACGCCCTCCCGTGCTTCCGGCTCCGTCCCTTCGCTCTCCGCGCGCCTGCCGCCCCGGCGTCGACGTCGGCGCGGCTTGCGGCGGTCTTCGCCCGGCAGTTCGCCCGGCGCCTCGCCCGCCCTCCCCGGCGCTACGCCGCGCGGCTCGACCACGTCCACGCCTTCCTGCTCCGAGCCTTCAGCGGCCTCCTCCAACCATTCAGGAGCATCGCCCTCAGAGGAAACGTCATGCGGAACTACCGCGACCTCTTCTTCGGCCCAATCATGTTCGTCGCGATCCCGTCCTCGCCCGCGAGGAGGCCTGCGGCGGGACGAATCGCGTCGCTGATCCGGACCGGAAGACGCAGCCGACGCGGGTCGTGCGGGCATGGCAGGCCGTTCAGGCGCGGCGGGTCGTTCAGGCGCGGCAGCCCGCTCGTTCGCGGCTTCCTTGGCCCCGCGACCGCCCCTTATGCTGCGGCGACGCGGCTTGCGCCGTTCGCCTTGCTCCGATTCCCCGTGCGAATCCCGCGGAGGCTGTTCACGGTCGCTTCCCTGCTCAGCCGCTGCCGGATGCACAGGACGCTCGTCCCTGCGCGCGCCGACGGGCGGAGCGTATGCGGGCTCTTCAAAGAGCAAGCCGGCGCCGAAATCGTCGAACTCCGTGCTCGTTTTCGTGAATACCTGTGTCCGCGGCGCTTCGTGCGGCTCACGGGCGGGCGGAGCCGCGGCCCCCCGTCGCGGGGCTTCAGCCTGAAGCTGCGGTTTCGCCGGGCGATCTGTTTCGCGGCCGCCGACGTGGGGCTTGCTCGCACCCTCGTCTTTTGCCGGGGCGTCGCCCTTGGGCTCGGCGCTTGATGACTTGCCGCGGCGCCGACGCCGTTTTGCGGATGCCTCCGCGGGCGGCTCTGCAACGGGCTTCTCTCCTTTCACGGGCACTTCAACGGTCGCGCCAGCCTTAGCTGCGTCGCCGGCGCTGGCGGTCTTGCGCCCGCCTCGGCGTCCCCGTTTGCGGGGTGTCTTAGGTGTTTGTGATGTCGATTCCGATCCTCCGGTGGTTGAACCGGAGTCATGGGCAACGTCGGTCATGTCGTCGAGTGCCATTGCACCTCCATTCGTCGGATGCGATGCATGATCGAATCCGGATCGAACCCGAGGATTGCGGCAAGCTCGGAGGGTCTGGCGGCGCCGTCGTCGTCGATGCGAAGGACAAACTCAATCTCACCCTCCACCCACTCAAGGCGCTCCAGAAAGCGCTTCACGTCGATGGTCTTGGTTCGTCCGCCCTTAGGATCCTTGCGGCTGACCGGCGCGGATGGAGCACCGCAAAGATGCTCCACGCGCTCGCGCAGTTCAGCCGTGGGTTCTCCCGCCTCGAGCCGGTAACGCACGCGCGCCGGACGCAGGCTCTCGCCCGGACGCGCCTCGCGCGCCCCGACAAGCTCCACGCCCGCCGGCATCTGCGTTCCCAGCCGCTCAAGCGCCTCCCGCGGGTCCACGGGTCGCTCAAGCTCGACGATGAGGCTCTCGTCTTCACTGGAAAGTCCCACGGGGCGCGGGACCGGCAGACTCAGCTTCGCGTGCGGGTTGAATCCTTCCGTATAACGAATCGGCAACTCGGAACGGGCCAGCGCCCTCCGAAACATGCGGAGCGTGTCATGATGCGAAATGAACTTGACATCGCCGCAGATCCGAAACGTGAAGATCAGTCGATGTCGTTCGCCAAGTCCTGACACGGTCTTCCTAAATCGGGTCCTGTGGCAAAAGTTTTCGGGTTTCCTCGCGCAGGTAACTGTTCACCTGGCGATCCGTTTCAAAGGTCAACGCCTTGCGGGCGACGCGCCGGGCCTGCGTCATCGTCGCCAGCCTTATCAGTTTCTTGATCTCGGGAATGTTGGCGGGCGCCATCGAGAAGCTCCGCAATCCGATCCCCAGCAGGAAGAGCGCGTACAACGGACTTCCCGCCATCTCGCCGCATAGACTACAGTCCACCCCCGCCTTCGTACAGGCCTTGATCACATCCGTCAAAACCCGCAACAAAGCCGGGTGCGACGGCTCGTAGTACTTGGACACCTCCTCATTGCCCCGGTCCACCGCGACCAGGTACTGCAGCAGGTCGTTGGTGCCGATGCTCATAAAATCGACTTCCCGGCAGAATTCCTTCACCTGAATCGCCGCCGCCGGCGTTTCCAGCATGATGCCCACGGGCAGATCCCGCCGGTAGGCCACCCCCATCTCGTCCAGATCCTCCATCGCGTCGTGCAGCGTCATTTTCGCCTGCCGGAACTCCATCAGGCTCATCAGCAGGGGGAACATCAACCGCACCGGACCCTCCAGCGCCGCCCGCAGGATCGCCCGCAACTGCATCTTGAACATCGGCACGTTCGCCAGGCTGTACCGGATCGAACGCAGCCCCAGCATCGGGTTGCGCTCCTGCTCGTATCGCTTCTCCTGCGTGTATTTGTCCGCGCCCAAGTCGAACGTCCGGATGGTAACGGGGCGACCCTTCATCCCCCGGATCGCCTCCACGTAGGCCAGATACTGATCCTCTTCCGACGGAAACCCGTTGGGCTGCAGGAACAGAAACTCCGTGCGGTACAGGCCCACGCCTTCCGCCCCCTTCGCCAGGCTCGTCCGCGCCTCGTGCGGAAACTCGATGTTGCTCAGCAGGTGCACCGCCTCAGCGTCCTTCGTCACCGCCGGCAAATCGCGCAGCGTGTCCAGCTCCGCGGAGAGCCGGTTGAACTCGGCTTCCTGGCGGCGGTAGTCCTCCAGCGTGGACGGGTCCGGGTTGGCGAGGACGAGCTGGTTGACCGCGTCGATCACCACCAGGTCGCCGCCGCTGATCCGCGTCGCCACGTCGTTGAGTCCGATGACCGACGGCCTGCCCCACGAGTGCAACAGAATGGCCGTGTGCGACGTCGCGCCGCCCACGTCCAGCGCCACGCCGGCCACCAGCGTGTCCGCAAGCTGCGCCGTCTGCGTGGGCGTCAGGTCGTGGGAGATGAGGATGACCGGCTTGGTCAGATGGGCGAGATCCTCCCGGCTTTCCCCCAGAATGTGCCGCAGCAGGCGCCGCTCGATGTCGCGCACGTCGCGGATGCGTTCGACGAGGAGCGGGTCCGACATCTGCAGGAAGCGCCGCTGATACTCGCGCATCACCGTGCTCGTGGCATACGCGGCGCTGTACGCCTGCTCCTCCATCAGCCGCTCGATGTTGCGATGCAGCTTCGCGTCCTTCAACACCCCGATGTGCCACGCGAAAACGTTGGCCGCTTCACGTCCGAGGTGCCCGAGCATCCAAACCGTTTGACGTTCAAGCTCGGCGACCGAATCCTCGATCGCGCGCGTAAACCGGGCAAGCTCTTCCGCGGCGGCATGGGGGGGAACGGTGCGCGAGGGAATGCGGAAGTCCTCGGCATCGAGAACGACGGCCTCGCCGATGGCGATGCCGGGAGCGACCGAGATGCCTCTCAGGATATCCATGCCTTCAAGCCGCGGACGCTGAAATCAATTTGGGGGACCGGCTTCCGGGCCGGTCGTTCTCAGGAGTTTCGGCTGACGGACAGGCCGAAGCGCCTGCCTGCCGAACTTCCACCACGGACGGTCGAGCGCTCAGGGCGTCGGCGACGCGGATTCGCCCCCGCGAAAACCGTCGGCAATGAGCGCCGCCAGGGCGTCCGCGGCCTGGTTCGCATCCTCACCCTCCGCACGAATGGCGATAACGCAGCCCCGGGGCGCGTCCAGCAGCATGAGGTTCATGGCGCTCTTGCCGTCCAGCTCCTCGCCCCCGCGGCTGACGTTGCGGACCGACACCTCAGCCTGGAAACGCATCGCCAGATCGACAAACTTCATCACCGGACGCGCGTGCATCCCTTCGGCGTTGACGACGGTCACTTCACGAACAACCGCGCTGCCCATCCTGTCGCCGCCGTCTCTTCGCATCGCCGCGTCCTCGGCGCCCGCGGCGACCTCCCGCCGCACGGCGACCTCGGCTTCCCCTCACGCCATCTCGTCGGCCTCGTTGATCAGGTCCACGATCGCTTCCTTCGAGTCCGCCTGCCTCAGGAAGCGACGAAAATTATCCCGCTGCAGGTGCCGGAAGATCCGCTCCATCGCCGCCAGATGCGCCTCGGGATCCTTGCCGGGACTCAGCAGCAGAAACACGGTGTACACCGGCGCTCGATCCAGAGCCGCAAAATCCACGCCGCGGCTGGATCGCCCCACCGTCGCGGCCATGCGCTTCACCGATTCGTGCTTCACGTGCGGGACCGCGACGCCCTTCCCGAAACCCGTGCTGCCCTGCCGCTCACGCGAAATGGCGTTCTCGACGATCTTCTCCTCATCCGCCGGATCGAACACGCCCCGATTCGCCAGGGAACGAACCAACTCCCGGATGACGCCCGTTCGGTCGGTGGCTTCCAATTCAGGAACGACCGCTTCCGTCACCACCAATTCCGCCAGTTTCATATGCTTGCTGCTGCTCCCGAGCCGGACCGCCGGCGATCCGTCACGCGAATACGATGATCTGTCCCCCGACGCGGGGCGGATGGGTCCAACGCCTCGTGTCTCCTCAGGCGCTGCCTGAAGGGTCCGCCGGTCGACCGTCCCGCTGGTTCTCAGCGCGGCCGCCCACGAAACCTCGCCGCGCGACTCGCGCTATTCCTTCGGTCGATGGTGGTCGCGGGCCTTCTCTTTGTGTTTTGTCAACTGACGCTCAACTTTGTCGATTATCAAATCAATCAACGCGAACCGGTCGGGCCCGGTTTCCTTCGCCACGAACTCGCTCGTGCGATCGGCTTTCACGATCAGCTCGGCCGTCCAGAGGTCGGACTCCTGATCCAGGACGAAATCAATGGATGAAATGCGGTCGTGGAACCGGGGAAGGCGGGTGGCCTTCGACTCCGCGTACTCCCGGATCTCGCTGGGAACTTCCACGTGACGGCTCTTGACAGTCACCTGCACGATAGCCCTCCTCCGCCTATGAGTGTCGATGGCCCATCCAAGCGCGATTCGCGCCCGTGGGCAACTAGTTGATGCCAATGCGTACTATTTCCGAATTACCCTGCCTTGTCCAGCCGCGCGGACATCTCGGGTGGCATGGTCGGGTGGCATGGTCGGGTGGCATGGCCTGGCGTACTCGCCTGGCCATGACGGTGGGTGGCACGACCTCGCGTACTCGCCTGGCCATGATGACCGGGCAGGCTGCGCCGGTTGGCCCTCCCCCACGATCCTGCCCATTTCGGCGTTTTGGCGTTTTGGCGTTTTGGCGTTTCGACGTTTCGACGTTTCGACGTTTCCTTTGGGTGGCATGGCCTGGCGTACTCGCCTGGCCATGAAGGTTGGATGGCGCTGTCGAGCGTGCTCGCCTGGCCGTGCCGCTGGGACCGTCAGCTTGCTTTGCGCCCGCAGGCGAGCTTGGATACCGGCGTGGAGTACGAGCTTTACACGACGGGGGCATCGGCCAAACCCCTGCGAGCATGGCTGGTGACCGGCGCGATCTTCTGCCTGACCGGCGGGCTGGCCATTCTGTTCGCTGAATCCACGCGCGATCCTGCCGCACGGCTCGGGTGGCGCGTCCGGTTTGAGGTTCCCCCTGCCCTGCGTCTGACGGCCGCACCGCAGATCCGAGAAACGGTGCTGGCCTACGAAGCGTCCGCCGACCCGGGGCGTCGCGGAGCCGCCGTGTTCGCCCTGGTGTACGTTCAGGAGTTTCAGCCCGCGACGGCGGCTGATTTCGATTCCGCCATGACGCGCTGCATCCGCAATGCGCTGGGACCGTTGGAAGCCAAGCGCAGCCGGACGGGGCAACGTCGTGATATCGAAATGGGCGAGCTGACAGGCAAGGAGCTGCGGTTCTCCGACGACATCGTCCTCATCGTCCGCGCCTGCGCCGTCGCCCCCGACCGCGTGTACGTCTGGGTGCTCAAGTCCGTCCCCGCCTCCGCGGCGAACACAGAACTGCTGCTTGACCGCATGACGGAATCGGTGCGCGTGGTCCCTGCGCCGGATAGCCGGTGAGGAGCGCCGAACCGGCGGATGAGCGGTCCGCGCACTTCCGAACCCGTAGCGCCAGCGAGGGCAAAACGCCCGCTCGAGTCCAACTAGCCCGCGAGACATTTTGACTTGTTCCGTCTGCGCGCATGGACCGAGGGGTCGGATCGCGACCCATGGCACGCTTGAACTTGTTTCCTGCTGAGTCGTCTCGGGCCGGCTTTAGCCGGGCGGTTCTTGCCACCGCCTTGAGGCGGTGGGGACATGCCCAAGACGCGCCGCCAGCCGGGCTTCAGCCGGCTTGTGTTGTGTACGCGGCAAGCGCGGCTGAAGCCGGATCGCCTGATGCGCCAAGCGCTTGCCCCACCCGCTCAAGCGGGTGGCAAGCGCCGGTCGGCTGAAGCCGACCTGATCCCTGCTGATGCGTTAGTCGGCCCTCGCCGCACGTCACGCGGATTGTCCTCGACGTGGGTTCCCACGCTTGGTGACGGGGCAATCCTTCTGCGGTTCTGCATGGCGCGCGCTCGGCTCAAACGCCCGGCTTACCCTCGCTGGCGCTGCGGGTTCCGAAAGGCGACGCGTGACACCCACGAAGCAGGGCCGCGACGGATGGTTTCATCCGTCGCGGCCCATGAGTGGATTCTCAAACCGAAGTCAACCCTGCGGGCTTACGGGCAGTCCGCCGTCTTGCTCGTCCCGGCGCAACCCGACGGCGTCGTCAGTTCCACCGTGCGCGGGCCGCTGTAGCAGCACTGCTTCGCGATTGCGCGGTTCCCGTTCACCGTCGCGTCGAACGGCGTCCCGTCGATCGAGATCGTCACCGTCGCGCCGTTGCGGCTGTCGTCGAGGAGCACCAGCGTGCCCTTGATCGTGCCGTTGGCCTTGCACCTGGCCTTGAACTTCGCGATGTCGTCGCAGGTCACTTCATTCCCGCCGCCGCCGCAGTCAAACCGGCTGATGCGGACGGCGTCGATCGCCGCTTCGGTCACCGAGTCGTTCGGGTTGTCGGTCGCGCTGAAACGCACCTTGACCTGGGCGCTCGGCGTGACGTAATCCAGCACGTTGAAAGTGCGATAGACCCAGCCGCCGGTGTTGCCGACGCTCTCGACCTGCACCCAATTCGTGCCGTTGTTGTTGGAAACCTCGACGACCAGCCGGTCGCCGTCTCCGTCGTCGTTGGTGAACCAGCGGGCGTAACCGATCGTGTAGTCGCCCGACGCGGACAGGTCGAACGTCGGAGAGATCAGGCGCGTCGGACCGCCGTCCACGTCAGAGTTGCCCGAGCGATTGGCCGTCAGGTAGCAGCGCCCCGAACCGTCGAAGTCGCTCGCCGGGTCGCCGCGTGAACCGCCGCCGACTGGAACGCCGCGCTCCCACGCGCCGTCGCTGACGTTCTCATTCTGCACCGTCCAACCCTTGTCGGTCTCGAAGTTGTCCGTGAACACGTCGCTCTGGCCCGAGCCGGCCGTGTAGTTGCTCGCGTCCGGATCGCGATCGCTTCCACCAGTCGTCGTGGTGGCGCTGAGGAAGAAGTCCACGACGCTGCCGCAGGCGATGCCCGGGATCGTGGCGTTGAACAGACGATTGCCCTGATTCGACAGCCCCGCCGCCGTGAACGAGCCCCCGTCCACGCGGTAATTCAGGCGCGGGCTGCTCTCGTCCAACGTGCCCGCCAGATCGAGGATGCGCACCTGGAAGGTCGTCGGCGTATTCGGAGTCAGCGTCGTCGGCAGGCCGTTGGGATAGCCGAAGTCCAGCAGCTCCAATGGCGGCGCGTCCATGTTGTGCTCGCCGAACCCGGCCGCGATCTCCGAGTAGTGCGGCGTGCCGTTGCCGATGTCGCCGTCCGTGTCGTCCAGCGTCAGGTAGTCGATCGTGATGTCGGGCGCGATGCCGCCGCCCGAGTGCATCAGAATCGCGTTCACCGCCAATCGGCTGAGGATCTCCAGATACGTGTCGGGATTCGTCAGGATCAGCTCGTCCCGGGTGCTCCACACGCAGCCGGAAATGAGCTGCCCGCAGTAGTGAATCTCGCCGCTGCACGGATACTGCAACGTGTTGTTCGCATTGCGGATGCCGTTGTTGCAGTTGTTCTGGAAGCCATAGCCCAGCACGGAAATGTCCGTGATGAGCACGCCCATGACGTCGCCCATGCCCTCTCCGTATTCGTCCTGACCGCTCCCGCCCACCTGCACGAGGTGGTGGCCGTATTCGTGGTGCACCACGGTGTCGAACGCGGTATTCGCGCAGCCTCCGCCGGAGCGATAGAAGTTGATCGAGCTGCCGTCATAGAAGGCGTTGCACGTCGAGGACAGGTTCACGTTGACCCGGAACTCCTGCTGATTGTTGATGGTCGGATAGCTCGGGTTCTGGACCAGCGTGAAATCGCGGACGACGTTGGACTGCACATAGCCGTTGACTTCCGCGCGAATCAACTCATTGTTGTTCGCCGAGTTGTGCAGAAAGTTCGCCGGACCCGGCGGCGTGACCTGCTGCGTCAGCACCGCCGCCTCCGCGCCGGTCTCATAGCGAACGCGGAACCAACGCCCGCGCACGCCGGACTCCACCGTCACCGGCGTGTTGCCGGCGTTGGGAATCGTGAAGTTGCCCGCGGAGTCGGCGAACGCCGTGCTCCCGCCCTGAACCAGCACGCGAGCGTACGGCAGCGGCACCGACGCCTCCGTCCCGCAAATGTCAGCGCCCACGCCCAGCGGCGTGGCCATGCCGCTCACGTTGCCCACCACGTCGGTGTGGCGAATCTGGTTTTCCTCATACAGGATCGCGCCGGTGTGCGCATCCGCCAAGACCAGCCACTTGGAATAATCCGGCTGATTGGCAAGCCCATTGTCGGCCATGATCCGGATGGCGAGCGACGGCGCGACCGTCATGTCATTCACGCCCGCCCAGATGACCAGCTCTGAGCCTAATACACTGATAAGCTCAGGATGGGCCTGCTGCGCCGCGGCGAAGGCCATCTCCGTGTTGAGTTCGGAGATCGGCGCGCTGGAGACCTGGAAGCCGCCCAGATCGCGCAGACCGGACGACACCAGCACCAGCGGATAACCCTCTTCATTGCGCACCAGCACACGAACGTCCGCGCGGAAGACCGGCACGCCGTCCTTCATCTGGCGATGCGAAACCAGCGTAAAGCGGAAGCCGCCTTCTTCGGGAACATACATGACCGGCACAATAAACTCGTCGTCGCCGATCATGCCGCCCGGCACGAGATCCGTGGATTCGACGCCGAACACATCGCTGTGCTGCCCCAGAAACGCCGCCGCCGACTCCTCGGGCGACTCGCCCGAACTGAACGACCGCCCATACACGCGCGTCACGCGCCCTTCCAGGGCGAACAAATCCGCGCCCGGATGCGCGGCCCGAAACGCCGCCCACGCCGCCGGCTCCTCGGACTGCGACCCCATGCGATCCAGCCCCCGATCCGCCGCCATCGCGACCGCTGCCGGCACAAGCCCGACAATCACCCACAACCTCAGTGATTCGCGCAATCGCCCCCTGTTGGTCAGCTCAAACATGTTCATCCTCCCAAAAGACCCCCGGCCCTGCCCTCATTCCATGACGAGGCTCCCACAAGGCACCGTACGACCACTCCCCATGCCGCGTAATTCCCCCAGCGGCAAAGCGATGAGACTGCGCCCGATCCGGTGCAGGCGAGCCCTGCAAGGAAGTGGACCGGCGCGGCCCCTCACTCATTCTTAATGATACCGGGTAGTGGAGAACGATCGAAGGGCGACTTCCGGCGAATTGTCGGGAATTGTCAGTTTGACTTATCGGGCGTCAGCATCGAGGTGACCGCCCTTCCATGCCTCGCCTCATGCGCTGCACGCCCACCGCAGGGCACGCCTGGCCAGGGGTTCGTTGCTCCTCACGAGCGCCGCCCAAGGGTCCGATCTACCAACCGCTTCCGATATCCCCCGCTCAAGCCGCGCTGAATCAATCGAACGCCACCGGATCCACGTCGAGCATCAGCCCCTTCGCCCCTCGTGCGCCCTTCGAACCGCTGTGCAGCAGCCGCAGAATCTGCTGCAAGTCCGACGCGCGACCCGCGCGGAGCAGCAGCTCGTAGCGGTAATGATCGCGCAGTCGCGGACGCGTGCACGGCGCCGGGCCGAGCACATCCGCAATGAAGCCCCCGTCGGCTTCCCCGTTGCTTAGCATCCCCCCGGCGTTCCCTTCGCCCCGCGCATTGAACCGGGCGATCACCTCGCGCAGCGCGATGCCCACTTCCTCCGCGCGTTGCAGGCACGTCTCCTCCCGCTCATGCGCCACCACGAGCCGGGCCAGCCTGCGGAACGGGGGATAACCCAGATGGCGCCGCAGCGCCAGCTCCCGCTGCGCAAATCCCTCGTAGTCGTGATTCCGCGCCAGCCGAAGCGCGGGCAGATCGGTCAGCGAAGTCTGGATGACGACTTCGCCCGCAAGCTCCGCGCGCCCCGCCCGCCCCGCAACCTGCGTCAGCAGCGTGAACAACTTCTCCTGATTGCGAAAATCAGCGGTGGCCGCGATGCTCTCCGCCGCCATCACCCCCACCAGCGAAACATGCGGAAAATCCAGCCCCTTGGCGATCATCTGCGTGCCGACCAGAACATCGAGGCGACGCGCTTCGAAGTCGTTGACCAGCTCGACGTACAGGTCGCGGTGGTGCATCGTGTCGCTGTCCACGCGGCGAACGCGCGCGGCGGGAAACTCGGCCGCCAGCGCCGCCTCCACCTTCTGCGTGCCCATGCCCATCCTCACGAGAGGCTGATTACACCCGAGCGTCGCGCAAACGCGCGGCAGCGTGATACGGCCGTAGCAGTGATGACACACGGCCTGTCCCTTCGCTTCGTGCGCGACGAGGCTGAGGTTGCACCGCGGGCATTGCACGGACTGGCGGCACTGCGGACACCATAACCGCGTCGCATAGCCGCGCCGGTTGAGCAGGATGATCGCCTGCTCTCCGCGCTCCAGCGCCTCCTTCAGCTTGCGCTCCAGCAGCCGCGAGAAGACGCGATCCCCCCCGACGGCCTGCTGCTCGGTGTTCATGTCCACGACGTGCACGACCGGCATGGGCCGGTCCGCCACGCGCTTATGCAGCGCGACGCGCGCGTACTCCGGCCGCGTCTGGCAGTTGTGCCACGTCTCCAGCGACGGCGTGGCCGAGCCGAGCACCACAGGAATGCCGAGCTGATGGGCGCGAAAGATCGCCACGTCGCGCACGTGAAACCTCGGCGTTTGCAGGTTTTTGTAGCTGTCCTCCTGCTCCTCATCGACGCAGATCAGCCCCAGCCGGGCGCACGGCGCGAACACCGCGCTGCGCGTGCCGATCACCACGTTCGCCTCGCCGGACTCGACCCGCCGCCACGCGATCGACCGCTGCGACTCCGTCAGCCCGCTGTGCATCACGGCCACGCGGTCGAACCGCGCCGCAAGCCGCGCGACGAGCTGGGTGGTCAGCACGATTTCCGGCACGAGCAGGATCGCCTGCCGGCCTTGCGCCAGCACATGGCGGATGGCATGAATGTACACTTCGGTCTTGCCGCTGCCGCTTACGCCGTGCAGCAGCGTGACGGAAAACTGGTCCGCCGTGAGGCGCTCGCGAATCGCCTCGAATGCCGCGCGCTGCTCGTCGTTCAACGTGAAATCCGGCAGCCGCGGCTCAGAAAGCTCGTCGCCCGCCTGCACCTGCCGCCGCTCGGTGATCTCGATCAGCCCGTCGCGCGCCATGCCCTTGAGAATCGCCGCCGTGCAGCCCGCTGCCGCGAGCAAGAAACGCACAGAGGATTCCCCGCCAGCGCGTGTCAGCACGCTCAGGATGCGTTCGCGTTTTTCCAGCGTCGCCGCGCCGAGTTTCCGCGGCACAGGCCGCGCGCCCTCCGATGCCGCTCCATCTGATTGCGGTGGATCCCCCTGATCTGATTGCCGTGGATCCACTTGATTAGATGGCGCTGGATACGCTTGCTCTGATTCTGGCGGATCCTGTCGATCTGATTGGGGTTGATCCTGTCGAGTTGTTCGCGGTGGATCCGGTCCATCCTCGCGCGGGGTCAGCGCCCGCACGTATCGCACCGTCTTCATCCCCCTCTGCCGCCGAACGGACTCCGGAACCATCGCCTTCAGCGTCAGCCCGATCGGAGAGACGTAATGAGCGGCGATGCGACGCCCCAGCTCGATCAGGTCCGGCGTGAGGCGCGACTCCGCGTCCACGAGCGACTCAACCTGCCGCAACGTGTTGTCCCACGGCCTCTCGCTCAGCCCGACGACAAAGCCCTTCGCTCGCCGCCCGGACTTTCCCAGACCCACGACCACGCGATGCCCAAGCTGAATCGTCGCGCGCAGCGCCGGCGGAACGGCAAACGTGTACGTCTTGAGGACGGGAATGAGCGGCGCCACCTCGGCCACAAGACTAATCCGCTCCGTGCCTTCCTCGGCCCAGAGCAGCCCGGTGGACGGCGCAGCGGGTTTCGACGCGGGTTCACGCGGCGGGCTCGACGAGGATTCGGGCGAGGGTTGCAGCGACGGTTCAGACATGTCCGTTCGCACTGAGCTTGGCGCCGCGATGCGGACGCGTCAAGCCGCGATGCGGACGCGTCCAGCCGCGATGCCTTTGGCACGTGTGCCGCTTCGCTCTTCCGAACCCGAAGCGCAAGCGAGGGTGTAACGTCCGTAGGGTCTAAAGCCCGTAGCGTGTAAAGCCCGTAGGGTGTAACGTCCGTAGGGTGTAACGTCCGGAGGGTGTAACGTCCGGAGGGTGTAACGCCCGGAGGGTGTAAAGCCCGCAGGGTGTAACAGCCCTGCCGCTCAAGCATCCGGCTGACCCTTCATTCATCCGGCTTACCCTCGCTCGCGCTACGGGTTCGGATGGCCGAGCGTCGGTCATTCAAGCCGCTCGACGAGCGCCCTGCAGAATCGCGTCTGAATCTCCTTGTACGGAGCGCTGCTGCCGGGGTAGTCGTTGAACAGAATCGCGAAGACGTAGTCGCCGCCCGACTTCGCCTTCACATATCCCGCCAGCGCACGAATCCCGTTCATCGTGCCCGTCTTGGCCTGCACGCGATCGGCCAGGTCTTTCGACATGGACTTCAGCGACCCTTCCTCGCCCGGCTCGGAGAGCGACTCGCGCAGGAGCGCGCCGCGCGGGCTTCGGTGCATCCACGCCAGCGTCGCCGCGAGTTGCCGCGCCGTGCAGCGGTTTGCCCGGCTCAGCCCCGATCCGTCGGCGATGTTCATCGAAGCGACGTCCACGCCGTTGCGCCGCAGCGCGTCGATCACCGCCCGCGCGCCGTTGTCCCATCCGCCGCGAGCGTCCGTCACGCCGGCCCGCTGATCCGCGCGCAGCCCGACGTGCTTCAGCAGGCACTCGGCGAAGAGGTTCTGGCTGTTTCGCCCGATGCGACCCATCACTTCGCGCATCGGCGTGCGATGCACCGCGATGATCTGCGCCTGCGGCGGCAGCGAGCCGTCGGGGCGGCGGACGCGAGCACGAATCACCTCCCCTTTCACGGCGACCCCCTCACGCTCCAGCACCGTGCGCAGCGCATCACCGAACAGCACGACCGGTTGCGCATGCGGCGCCTCCAGCTCCACCGCGCCGCTGACGGTCCCGCTCAGCCGGAAGAGCGGCTGCTTGGGGTCCGCGTGCAGGGACGGCTCGCCGCTCCCGCCGGTGCGGCATTGGTTCGTCATGTTCACGGCCTTCGGCGCCGCCGGCACAACCGTCCAGCTTGCCAACTCCCCTCCCCGCGTGGGGCGGACCGTCACATTCACGCAGTTGTCGTTCAGGCACAACCCCGTCACCCGCGCGGCATACGACTTCCCCTCGTCGGCCTTCCACGTCGGATGAAACGTCCGTTCCTCAAATACATAATCATCCAGCACCAGCCGCCCCGGTATCGTCGTCAACCCGCGCTCCTTCAGCCTCCGCGCCCACTCGACGAACGGCGCCGTCACCGCCTCCCCGCGAGCCTGGCATAAACGCGGATCGCCGAACCCCGGATCCCCCCCCCCCACCACGAACACGTCATCTCCGTTCACGCCCAGCAGCGTCTCAAAGGCGAAGTCCGGCCCAAGCTCCTCCAGCGCCGCGGCCATGACGAACACCTTGTTCGCGCTGGCGGGGATCATGGGCTGGTCCGCACGGTGCTCGAAAACAACCTGACCGGTCCGGGGATCGATCACGCAAGCGGCGGCCTGCGCGGAGGCGTGCGGCAGCTTCGTGAGCATCGCCTCAAGCTCCGCGGCCAGCGAAACCTTGGGCGCCTTATCCTGTGAGAGCGCCTTCTCTTCTGAAACCGCGCAGGCGGAAGGCAGGAAACCGATCAGCAACAAACCCAGCCACCCCACTCGACACCTCCTTGTTCGCAGGGATCAAACGCAGCGGATACCCATGATAAACCGCATCGAGGCCGGTTCAAGCGGCGCGAAGCATCGTGACGCCAAGGCAGTGCGCGAAAAGGTGGGCGGCCCCATCGGGGCCGAGGGTTGTAGCCACGGGTGGAGCGATGACCTTCAGGTCAGAGCGGAACCCGTGGTCACGATGCACACTGGATCGCGACCCCGAAAGGGGTCGAGGAAATCGCCGGGCCGGCTGCGCGGTCACGCGGATCTCCTCCGCCCCTCGCGGGGCGGCTTCGCGAGCGACCTTGCACCACGGGTTCCGGTCGCCGAGGCGACCTCCACCCGTGGCTACATTCCTGCGCCCCTCGCGGGGCGAAAACCGGCAAGCCTGATGTGTCACGGACCCACGCAAACGCAGACGCCCTTTCACCCTGACATGCCTCTCAGAGCTCGCCCGTGCAGCCTTGGGAGGCATCCCTTACAATCCAGCCGAACCGCATGGGCTGCCAAACCGCGCGTTCGATGACGCCGGATGAAGCCGCGCGGTACGACATTCTGATGAACCGTGCCTGAAGAAGTGGAGGATCACCCATGCCCGATACCCGACTGCCCGATTTCTACGAGTTCGATTCCTGCCTCAGCGAGGACGAGCGCCAGGTCCGCGACACCGTCGCCCGATGGGTGGACGACCGCGTCCTGCCCATCATCGGCGAGTGCTTCGAGAAGGAGCGATTCCCGATGGAACTCGTCCCCGAAATGGCCGAGATGGGCCTGTTCGGACCCACCTTTCAGGATTACGGCTGTGCGGGCCTCAACAACGTCTGCTACGGCCTGATCATGCAGGAGCTGGAGCGCGGCGACAGCGGCGTGCGCAGCTTCGCCTCCGTCCAGTCGGGGCTGTGCATGTACCCCATCCACGCCTACGGCTCGCCGGAGCAGAAGCAGCGCTGGCTGCCCGACATGGCCAAGGGCCGCAAGATCGGCTGCTTCGGACTCACCGAGCCGGACGGCGGCAGCGACCCCGGCGCGATGAAGACGCGCGCGGTGAAGAAGGGCGGCGACTGGATCCTCGACGGCGCCAAGATGTGGATCACCAACGGCGGCATCGCCGACCTCGCCATCGTCTGGGCCGCCACGGATCCGGGGGATTCCGAACCGAGCCGCGACCGCAAGGGACCGGGTGACGTAATCCGCGGCTTCATCGTCGAAAAGGGCATGCCCGGCTACACCACGCGCGACATCCCGCACAAGTTCTCCCTCCGCGCGTCCATCACCAGCGAGCTTTTCCTCGACAACGTCAAAGTGCCCGAAGCCAACCGCCTCCCGAAAGCCGAAGGCCTCGGCGCGCCCCTGGGCTGCCTCACGCAGGCGCGCTACGGCATCGCCTGGGGCGGAATCGGCGCGGCGATGGCCTGCTATCGCGAGGCGCTGGAGTTCGCCCGACAGCGCGTCCTCTTCGGCACAACCCTCGACCGCAAGCAGCTCATCCAGGTGCGCCTCGCCGACATGGCCCGCCAGATCACCGCCGCGCAGTTCCTCTGCCTCCAACTCGGCCGGCTCAAGGACGCCGGCAAGATGCACCATTCGCAGGTCTCGCTGGCCAAGTGGCACTGCGTCCGCATGGGCCTCGACATCGCCCGCGACGCCCGCGACCTCCTCGGCGCCGGCGGCATCAGCATCGAGTGCAGCCCCATCCGCCACATGCTCAACCTCGAAAGCGTCATCACCTACGAAGGCACCGAGTCCATCCACCAGCTCATCGTGGGCCGCGAGATTACTGGGCATGGGGCGTTTTGAGGCAGACCAGACAGGCGGAGGGAAATGTGCGTAGAATAGGACGTCTTGAATGGGATGAAGACAATGAAGAGCACATCGCCCGGCACGGCGTTTCGCCCGAGGAGGTGGAGGAAGTCTGCTTTGCGCGCCCGATGCTCGTGCGATCACGGCAGGGAACGCATGTTGCGCTTGGACAAACCCACGCCGGGCGGTATCTCCTCGTTGCACTTCGATTCAAGCAACACGGTTTGGCGCGGTGTATCACGGCAAGGGACATGAGCGATAGGGAACGACGCTATTACCGAAGGCGGAGACCGCAGCGATGAAAACCAAAATTCCGAGATTCAAGTCGGAAGCGGAAGAGGCGGCATTTTGGGATACGCACGATGTAACCGATCTCCTCGACGAACTGGAGGAGGATACGTCGACGGTTTTCGTGCGCCCGGAGAACGGCGTGATCGAACTTGGCAGTGCGGTGTGGCGGCGGGTAGTCAAGGAGGCCAAGAGACGGCGCACAACACCGCAGCGGCTTGTGCAACGATGGCTGAAGGAACGATTGGAATCGGCCTCGTGAGCATCCAAGCTCCTTCTCCGAATCCAGTTGGATGCTGCGCGATCCGCCACGCGCTAAACCTGGAGTGCGTCAACACGTACGAAGGAACCGAGTCGATCCACCAGCTCATCGTGGGCCGCGAAATCACGGGGCATGGGGCGTTTTAGGATTCCGGTCGCCATGAGGATATAATGCATGCGGGTTTACCTGGACGTCTGCTGCTTGAATCGACCATTCGACGACCAGTCGCAGGAGAGAATTCGGCTTGAAAGCGACGCAGTCGAGTCGATCTTTCGGCTCATCCAAAAGGGGAAGTGCCTTTGGATTGCCAGCGACGCCGTGCTGCGTGAAATCAACGCGAATCCGGATGAGGAGTCACGAAACAAGGTGCGGGCGCTGCTTCGTTGGGCCGATGAAAATGTCGCGCTGTCGGGTGCGATCGTCAAACGAGCAGGTGATTTGATTGCACTCGGATTCGGCGCCATGGACGCCCTGCACGTGGCATTTTCCGAAAGCGCAGGGTGTGTCGCTTGCCTGACGACGGATGACGGTCTTTTAAGGCTGGCTAAGCGATTGAATCAAGAACTTGAGGTGCGAGTTGAGAATCCCGTGACATGGTTGGCGGAGGCGATAGCCAAATGACTCACCAGGTTTTGTCCGATCCCGAGGTTCGCCGAGCGGGTCTGGAGGCATTGAGTGAGCGTCTCGGTCCGGCCGGCTTGATCCGGTTCTTGCGGATGTTCGACCCCGGCAGGGGCGACTACACCGCGGAGCGACACAAGTGGCTGGACGGATTGACGGTCGACGACATCATCCGATCCATCGAAGAACGACGCGCCGCGAAGGGGAATGGATAGTGCGTCGGTTCGCGGGTCGTGAAATCACGGGGCGTGGGGCGTTCCGAGGCCAGCCCGAAGCCGAGGGTATCATCCCATTGACGTGAGTCAGGTTGCTACGTGGCGCGCTGGAAGTTTGCACAACGGTTTCCCCGAAAGAAGGTGTCTGTTATGACGGAGGTCCGGCAGTTTGATCGGATCGTCTGTAACCCGGACATCCTCGGTGGAAAGCCGTGCGTTCGGGGGACTCGCCTCAGCGTCGAGTTCATCCTCGAGCTTGTCCCCGGCGGCGGATCGCGGGATTCGATCGTGCAGGCGTATCCTCAACTTGCCCCCGAGGATGTAGAGCAGGCCGTCTTGTACGCCTCGGAGGGATGAAGGGGGGGATGAATCCAATTATTGATCCTTGGATGAAGAACCGGGTGAATCCGTAGGGGTCGGTGCTTTCAATTTCGCCGGTCGATAGTCCGCGCCAGTGGCTGCGGCGGTTCAACGATGCGCAATCGCCCGCCGAGAAGGAAGCCTCGCGCCGCTGCGTCCATCGAGGCCGCCCATTTGGCGCCACCACGCGGGAGCAACAAGCCGCCACGCGCCAAGGGCTGCAATCCACGCTCCGCCCCAGAGGTAGGCCCAGTAAAGAGGCATGAAACTGCACTCATCGCCTTTTTCTTCCTCGCGACCTACGCGCCGGTGAAGCAGGTTACCCGGCTATTCGATGAATACACGGCTATCTTGTAAGCCTAATTCTCACATCCACGTCGTACCGGTCCCATTCCTCGCGCTCAGCCCGTCTTGGGCCAGACACCCTAACGCTGCTACCCGACTCTGAACTCGCTTCCATTCGATTCTGGGAAAGGCGCTCCGCCTTCCCGTCGGGAAACGTAATATCCATTTCCCACGGTTCGCCCTTCGGTACGTCAAACGTAGACACTCCCGCCATGAGGCGCTGGTCGGCAAGTCGATAGAGTTCTCCACAGCGTTGAGCGTGCAAGACTGGGGTTGGGGATCGGCCTTTTTCCCAGTCAATGGTTCCTGGCATGCCCACGCAATCGTGTATGTACTTGCGTGCCTCTGACACTTTCAAGCGGTAGGCGACGGGAAACCGAGCCACCAGCAATAGGTTTCCACTGTACAACACTTCATTGTCTTTCTCTAGTATGAACCCCGTTTTCGAGTTCTCAGTGTCGTGAAACAACTGCACAAACTTGTCTGACATGGTACATTGAAAGGTGATGCGGCTCGCTTCGGCCTTTACCGTCTGCAGGCTGACGCCCCCAACGTATGCGGTCAACTCACCGGCGTTCGGGATGATGACCTTGAGCTGCTGCTCGCCTTTGGGTCGCCACTCCCACTCATTTCCATCGATGCGAAGCGGATCGCGCGCCCCCCCTCGGTATAACACGGTTGGGGCCAAGAGGGACGCAAAATTGCCGTCCCCCTTATCGAGAACGTCGATCAGTTTTTTCTCGACATCACTCGTGATGGAGAGTGCGGACCCTTGGAATATCCGAACGAGCGATTCTGCATTTCCAAAAACCTTGGTCGTCAACTCGCGGATGGTATTTTCCGCAACTCGGCCACCGGCTGCTTCAGCCTCGCTGATAACATCTTTGAGACCGTTTGAAAACTGCTCAAGTCGACGATCCAAATCGCCGCCATCGCCAGTAGTGTCGTGGATTTGCTCTCGAAACCGGTCGACGCTTTCGCGAGCTTCCTTCAGCCCCTCCACTTCACACCCAGAGCGCAACACGAATACCATTAGAACCGCGCAATACCGAAGCATACAAATCCGCCCTCCAATCGCTTCTGCCCATGGAGCAACCGCGTCGTTGAACATCTGGAACTATTTCACGCGGATGATCCAGATAACTGACATGTTCAATGGGCGCGTTTCGTCATCTCCACCGCTTATCGATGCGGTATGGTCGTGCTCACCCCCGCCGATGTTGATTGTGAACGTCCGATGATCGCCACCATTTTGAAACCCATTGTCCTTCGGTTTGCCTTGATCGGTTCCTGGAATGGAATGTCCGTGGACGCCACCGTGGGCGATAGAAACCGACAATGGCTTCTTTTTCGGAAGGGCGGTAGACCACTCCTCGTCAATGCCGGATTCCTTTCCACCCCGCAGAAATCGACGTGCGCCGTTCAGATTGGGTATCCGACTAAGGTCAATCGTACTGTCAGGAATCCAGCCTTCATCACCTTTTTTCACCGGGCCATCACACCTCACCCAGCCGAGTGGAAGCGGTGTGCCTTTCGTGAGTGCCTGATGCCATGGGAGGATTGTCCCGACGGGCACCACGATGCTCGCTCCGGCGACTTGGATGTCGCCTGACTCGAGCAGCGCCACGCGCGGCTTGCCGTCCTGATCGCGGACCGTCAGCGATTTGCAGGCTAGGTCAGGAAGCTTGTTCTCCTCAGCGACACCTAGCGCCAATCCTCCGATGAAGACTACACCAAGCGTGCTCGCAGCCAATATAATTCGCCCTGCGTAGCGATGGTGCCCTAACTTACCTTGTTCCGATTGCATGTTACCTCCTGATCTATTGCGGAAACACCGTTGTCCTCGCGCGTCCAGTAGTCAGATCTGCAAGAAATCGGTGCAGATGTTATATCTATTCGGACCCATCGTCAAGGCACGGTTACTGGGGCGATCCGGGCGGGTCTTGCAGCGAATTCAGGCACTACGCGGGTCGACGCTCTTTCCAGTAGCTGGCCCATTGCCCCAGCTCTCGCAGAGCTATGCGGTTCCTAATGACTGGATGAAAAGGGGATGGGCATGAAAAACGGGATGCGTCCAATTACTGCTGGCCGCACCCGCCATCCGGCTTCATCCGCTCCGCTCGCTGCGCACCGACCTCCCGCCGCGCGCGCCCGTCAAGTTCTCCCCACGACCGGGCTGATTCCGCGCGCCCAGGTCGCCGCCGCGCGCGTCGTTGAGCCGGGATGAAAAGCCATGAAGCAAACGGCACATCCAGCCCAGACCACGCCCAATCCCGACCCCGCCTCAGTTGCGCCGAAATGCCAGGAATTGCGCGCCCACCGGCATCCCGACACCCCAAAAACCCCGGGAAAAACACACATTGCGCCCGCCAAATGCGCGCCCTTAACCATCTTTTTTCTAACCAAACAAAGCCATTCGCAGCCCCCTCCCCGCCGCCTCGCCTCCCATTCGCGCCCCCCGATCCACCCCGGCAGCGCGTCCCGGGTCCACCCCGATGGCGCTCCCCCGGTCCGCCCCGATGGCGCGACCCAAGTTCGACCCGCTCGGCTCGCCACTCGTTCACGCCGATCGCGAGTCCTTGCCCCCTCGCGGCGGACCGCGCCGCAGGCCCGCGCGCACGTTCCGACTGCGCTGCAGCGGAGGGGTTCCGTCCGCGGACCATCGCACGAGAACCTCTGCAATCGCGGCGGACTCCTGCCGCGTTCGAGGGGCAAAGCCTCTAAATCGACCGGATACCTTCCTCGCGGAATCGTCGGCATCATGCCACGCGCAGCGCGGCCGGCACGCATCCCGCGCGCGATTGGCTGAAGGCCGATGCCCCAAAGCTGGCCGCGGCGTCGATGCCTGCCCCTCAAGGTGTGCCGCCGAATCGCTCAGCCTGGCCCCCCTGCGGCACGCGGATTGCACGGACATCCGGACAACGCCTGGCGGCGCGCAGCTCGGCTCGGGACAGGCACTCGGGGCTTGCCCCCGCGCGGGCACGGAGTCAAGCTGCGCGGACTTGCTGCTGGATTCCCGCCGTCGCGGAAATGACGGAGATCGATTCCCGCCGGTGCGGGAATCACGACTTGGGGTTTTTGCCAGGAACCGTTGGGCTTGGGATGACTCGCCCTCGTGGGGCGCCGGGCCCCGTGGCGATTCTGCCGCGTTCGTTTCGCGTGAGACGATGGGCGCGGCCGCGGAATTGGCCGCGGGCGAGGTTCCCGTCGAAGGACCGCGGGCGTTTCTTCAACAGCAAGAGCCTCTCATGGGCCGATGAAGCCCTCGCGGCTTGACGCTCGGGAGATTCAAGATGATTCACTTCGGGAACGGAAATCTGCGAATACCCAGGTTCGAGAGACCGGTGTACGTCGTCGCCGGCGGGATCACCGACTACCGCAAGCGCTACCCGGAAAAGAACTCCTGCCAGCTTTGCGTGGAAGCGCTGCGCATGGCCGTGGAGGAGAACGACCTGAAAGTCGATCCCGAGCAGGTGCGGCGAAGCGTCAACTGGTGCGTGTATTCGCAATTCGCCGATCACTTCGGCGATCAGCTCCTCGCCGCCGCCAAGGTCCATGACTACCTCGGGTTCGACCCGCTGGGCAACATCGAGGTCAAGACCGGCGGCGCCACCGGCGGTTCCGCCGTACTCGCGGCCGCGCAGGCCGTCGCGTCCGGCTACGCGTCCTGCGTGCCCGTCGTCGGCTGGGAGCGCATGGACGAGGTCTCCACGAAGGTGGGCAACTCCTACATCGCCTCCGCGGCGTGCAAGGACTTCGAGAGCGAGCTGGGGTGGATGTACGCGGCCTACTATGCCCTCATGGCCCAGCGGTATCAGTATGAGAACAGCGTGCCGCGCGAGACCCTGGCGCGAATCGCCTGCAAGAACCACGAGTATGCGTGCTCTTCGCCCTATGCCCAGAACCCGGGCAAGTACACGATCGCCGACGTGTTGAAAAACGAAATCGTCTCACATCCGCTCGCGTTTCTCGAATGCTGTGTGATGAGCGTGGGAGCGGCCGTGCTGCTCGTCTGTGATGAAGAGACGGCGCACCGCTTCACCGACCAGCCGATCAAGCTAACCGCGATCTGCGGCGGTTCCCATACGCTGCGAACGGCGGACCGGCGCGCAATGCCCATCCTCCTTCTGCCCAACGAAAACGAAGCGACTTACAAAGAGTACTTCGGCAAGAGGCGCACGGACTGGCCCGGCTTCAGCTCTTTCCTCGCGTCGCGGATGGCGGCGTACCTGGCCTACCACATGGCCGGCATTCAAGACCCCTTGGAAGACTTCGACCTGCTCGAAACGCACGACGCCTTCACCATCAGCGACGTGCAAACGTATGAGGACATCGGTCTGCGACCCTATGGGCGCGGGCGCGAGTTCATCGAATCCGGAGACGCCTACTACGAAGGCCGGCTGCCGACCAACCTCTCCGGCGGACTGATCGGCACGATGCACGCCGTCGGCGCCACCGGCATCTTCCAGTTGGTCGAGCTTCTTTGGCAACTGCAGGGCAAGTATGACAAGTTCCACGGAGACCCCACACGCTGGGCGCGCTACGGCAAGACTAAACCCGCGGACTGGCGGAGTCTGCAAGTGAAAAACGCCCGCCGCGGCTGCGCGATCAGCCACGCGGGAACCGGAAGCCACGTGACCTGCGCGATTCTGGAGAAACCCTCATGAGTATTCCCTGGCCTTCCACCGTCATCGAGCAGTTGGAAGAGGATCCGTTCGTCATCCGCAATCCCAAAACCTGGTCGCACTTCCACTCGTACGGCGGCTGGGGGCGGTTTTTCAACGCATTGCGCCAGAGCATGCTGATGGGCACGCGCTGCTCGAATCGCTCCTGCCGCGAGAAGCGCCTGTGGCTGCCGCCGCGCTGCGAGTGCCCGGATTGCTGGCACGAAATGGAATGGGCCGAGGCGCCTCAGACGGGCCGGGTCTTCACCTGGAGCGTCGTCAGGTACCCCGGCGAGCTTTTCAAGCTGCCGCCGGGAACTCCGCTGATCAGCGTGGAACTGGAGGGCGTCTGCACCAAACTGATGAGCTGGCTTAAGGAAGGCGAGCCTCAGATCGGCATGAAGGTGCGCGCGGTGTTCAACACCCAGCGCCCGACGAACACGATTCTCGATCTCGCCTGGGTGCCGGCATAGTCGGCCCGTGGCACGCGTCAGACGCAACGCACCCGTGGAACACGAGGGCGCGCGTTCGTTGCCCGGTTCCGCCCGCCACGGCCTGGCGAGTACGCCAGACCGTGCCACCCAACGCCGGGCATCGCCAGAGTTCGACAGCGTTGCCCCCTCGCCACCGAAACCGTCACGCACGGACACGCGCTTGCCGCTATACTGCCGGCGAGCCGGTCACAGCAACGCAACCCAGGGTCGTCGTGTCGCAGCCAAGTCAGCTTCAGCTCATGTCCAACGCGCCGCCTGCCAACATTCTCACCTTCGACGTCGAAGACTGGTACCAGCTCGTCGGCGATCAGGTGCTGGGCGCCGGGAAGTTGCACTCCGATGTGCTGGCCGCGCAGCTTGACCGCCTGCTCGCCTTGCTCGCGCGTCGTACCGTTCGCGCGACGTTCTTCTGCCTCGGCAAGTCTCTCGCCCATCGACCGGACCTCGTACAGCGCATCGCCGACGCCGGCCACGAGATCGCCAGCCACGGCTGGGGCCACGAGCTTCTCAGCCGCACCGGATTGTCTGCGTTCGCCGAGGATCTTCGGCGCTCCCTCGGCTGGCTGGCGGACGTGACGGGGCGGGCGGTGCTGGGATATCGCGCGCCGGCGTTCAGCGTGCCCGGCGATCAGCTTGAAGCGTTTTACGAGGTCTGCATGGATGCGGGGCTGCGGTATGATTCAAGCGTGTTTCCTATGCGGGGCCGGCGGTACGGCATTCCCGGCGCGCCGCTGGCGCCGCACGTGGCGCGCGAACGGGACGGGCGTCGGCTTGTTGAGCTGCCGCTGGCGACGATCGTGTGGCGAGGGCGGCGCTGGCCCGTCGCGGGCGGAGGATACTGGCGCGTGTCGCCCCTGCGTCTTCTGGACCATGTGGTAAAGAGCATCAACGGAGAATCCCGGCCCGTGGTGACATACTTTCATCCTTACGAGTTCGACGCGCACCGGCTTTGCGCTACGCGAGCGGCAGGCTGGTCGATGGAGACGGTCAAGCGGAGCCTGACGCAGAACCTGGGGCGCGCCTCGATGTTCCGCAAGCTGGACGCGATGCTCGCGCGCCATCGATTTGTCGCTGCCGAGGATTATCTTCATGCACACGGACTCCTCTGAACACGCCGCCAAGGTCCGCACGTTCTTCGATCGGCGCGTCGAGGCCTATGACGCGTTCTACGATCCGCCGTCGCCGCTCCTGCGCGCGTTCAACCGCGTGTTCCGCAAGGCCGTCGCGCTGCGCCGCGACCGGATGCTTGAACTTGCCCGGCAGCACGGCTGCCGCACGGTGCTGGACGTGGGCTGCGGGAGCGGGCGCAACACGGTGTGGCTGGCGCGGCAGGGCGTCGAGCGGCTCGTCGGCGTGGACATTTCCGCGCCTATGATCGAGCAGGCGACGGAGCTGGCGCGCCGCGCCGGCGTGGCCGACCGGTGCGAGTTCCGCCATCTCGATTTCATTCACCTGCCGCGCGGCGAGCGATTCGACCTTGTCGGCGCGGTCGGGCTGTTCGACTACGTACTCGATGCGGGCCCGGTGCTGGCGCACATGGCCTCGTTCGCGGAGCAAGTCGTTTACGGCAGCTTCCCGGGTTGGACGCTGGTGCGCTCACCGCTGCGGAAGTTGCGCTACGCTCTTCGCGGCTGCCCGACGCACTTCTATCGGCGCGGCGAGATCGCGGGGCTGCTGGAAGAGCTGAAGTTCGGAACCATTCAGGTCCAACCCGTGCCCAGCGGATATCTCGCCTGGACCGCGCGACCGGCGCCGGCGGCGTCGTGAACGCGCGCGCCATGCTTCACGCCTTGGTGGACGGGACGCCTGTCGCTGTGCGCAGCGCGATAACCTCATGGTTGGCAGTCGCCCGTCACCGCGTCACAATCACGGCATCGTGAGGAACCTGCGCTTTGGACATCATGAGTTCTGCCGGCGATGGCGCCGCCGAGCGTCTACGGGGGTCGGCGTGACAATGATCGCGGCGGCGCTGCTACTGCTCGGCGGCTGCGCGGGCAGCGCCAGCGTCAGCATCGTGCCGCTCAACTTCCAGCGCATCAGCCCCACGGGACCGCTGATCTACGAGTTTTCGCCGAAGGAATGCTATTACTGGATCAACGACGCCCAGGAACTCTGCATCGCCATGACCGTGCAGAAGAAGTTCCTCCGCCCTGGCGTCAACCAGGAGGAATTCCACCTCTCGCTCGTGCTCGAGGGTCTGCCCGCCGGCGACGCGCGGACGTATCCCTTCAACACCCGCACCGTCCGCGGGCGCAACCGCCAGGGGCTGTCCAACACGCGCTTCGCTTCCATCGACGGCGTGGCGGCGGTGTGGGACTTCGGCAAGGACGAACTGCACGGTCGCTTTGAGTTCCGCGGCCTGCAGCAGTCGTACATGGTGCTGATGGGCTGGGCATACACCAAGCAAATCCTCTGCTTCGGAGAGTTTTCAGCAAGGCTCAATCGCGAGAAGGGCGAGGCCATCCTGATGAAAACGGAGAAGGAAGCCATGCGCCGGGGAAGCGCCGACGAGCGAAATGAGCGAAATGAGCGAAAGGGCGAGTCGGCGGAATGAGCGAGCTCGCGGGGCGCGGTTCTGATGAACCGCCTCCTGACCGGCGCCGCGCGGAAGGGCCGGCATGCCACCCCGGGCTACGCAACCGGGTTGCCGAAGATCTTGGCGGACAGGCACAGCGCCCGTGACCGCGATTTGAAGATGATCCACGACGCCAGCATCAAGCCGAGATTGCCCGCCATCTTGCCGACCCACCACTGCTTGCCCACGCCGCAGCCGCAGTCGAACTCGATGTCCCACAACCGCTGAAACTGCCCTTGATTGAACAGCTCCAGGCCGTGCATGTAGATCGCCGGCGTGAACACCGCCAGCAGTACAAAACTCACCAGCGATGCGCCGCGCAAGCAGACTCCGAGCAGGATCGCGGCGGCGCAGGCCAGCTCCAGCCACGGCATCACGATCGTGACCGCGTTGATCAGCTCCGGCGGATCCTGCGGCAGCAGGCCGTACATCTTCACAAACTTGGCAAACGTGTGCGGATCTTGCGTCAACTTGCCGATCGCCAGCCAGGCGAACATTCCGGCGACCGCAAGCCGCGACGCCACCAGCGGAAAGCCCGTGCCGTCGAAACGCTGCCAGAGCGTGCGCCTCACGATCAGCGGCCTCGATGCCGCCCCATCCTGTCCGCGCTGCGGCGCGCCGGTCGGTGCGGATACGCCTGTCAAGGCCGTCGTGCCCGGCGGCGCTGGCGAGCCTGGCGTCGTCGTGCCCGAGGATCGCATGGGTGCGGTCGTCGTCATGATTCCTCCCCATCTTTCGGGCCGGTTTCCGTCGGGCGACCGTCCTTGTTCCACGCCTCCCATCCGTCCTCGTAGAGATGGATGTTCTCCTTGGGAACCCCGCGTTCCAGCACGAGCGCGCGGCACAGGTTGAGGCTGTCCTCACACTCGCCGCCGTTGCAATAGATGACGAGCTGGTAGCCGGCGTCCACGGCCAGTTCCTTGATGGACTGGAAATCCTCCTCCAGGGTTGAGAAGTAACAGCGGACCGCGCCGGGGATGCGGCCCGATTCGTAGTGCTCGGTGTCGCGCGCGTCGATGATGAGCGTGTTCGCCGAGGCCGGGTCGCTACCGTCCACGATCGCCTCGACGCTTGCGGTGTCGATGGTGTTGAATTCATGCTTGGCGTGCGGTTTGCCGTCGCTGCTCGTGCCGTCCTCGGCCGCGCCACTTGCATCTGCGGCGCCGTTGGTCTCGTCGGCCATGCTCGCTTGCGTGATCGCGGCGGCGTCGCCTGAACTCGTGCCGGGCGCGGGAGCGTACGACGGTTCATGCGCGGCGGGGCGGTAAAAATACTGCTGATGTAAATCGACGTGCGGCTTGCCGTGCTGCCCTTGCCGCGTGTTGTACGCCAGCCCGGCGCCGACGCCGATGGCCAGCACCACCACCGTTTCCGATATGAGCAGGATCTTGCTCTTCATGTCGCCTCCTCGCTGCCTGTCGCCGCCCGTCGCGTGAGCGCGATGCGGCGAGCGCACTTCGCTTTTCTCTATCTTCGGGATGCAGACGTGGAGGGTCAATCGCCCAGCAGACTCTGCGCAGCCTTGTGACAGGCATGAAACACGCTGCAAGGAGCACGCGAGGACATGACCTGACGCAGTCCGTGGCGCCTCACCGGTTATCGAACTCGTCGCCGCGGAAGGTGTTGCCCAGATACGTCTCGCGCACGCGTTCGTTCTGCACGATGGTGCGTGGCGTGCCTTCGGCGAGCAGGCGCCCCTCGTGAATGATGTAGCTGCGGTCGGTGACGCGGAGCGTTTCCCGGACGTTGTGGTCGGTCAGCAGGATGGCGATGCCCTTCTTCTTGAGCTTGAGGATTTCCTCCTGCAGGTCCTCGACGGACTTGGGGTCCACGCCGCTGAACGGCTCGTCGAGCATGATGAGCTTCGGGTCGGTCACCAGCGCCCGCGCGATCTCCAGCTTGCGCCGCTCCCCGCCCGACAGCAGGCCCGCCATCTGGTCCCGCTGCTGCTTGAGTCCGAACTGCTCGATCAACTGACCGGCCTGCTCCATGCGCTCCGCCCGGGTCAGATCGCCCATCGTCTCGAGGATGGCCAGGAGGTTCTGCCGCACGGTGAGCTTGCGGAAGACGCTCGGCTCCTGCGAGAGGTAGCCCATGCCCGCCTGCGCCCGGCGGTACATCGGCAGCGCGCTGACGTCGCGGCCTTCGAACTGGACGATCCCCCCGTCGGGATCGACGATGCCCACGGTCATCCGGAAGCTCGTCGTCTTCCCCGCCCCGTTGCGCCCGAGCAGACCGACGATCTCCCCCCGGCGGACGTGGAACGAGAGCCGATCCACGACCGTGCGGCCGTTGTATCGTTTGACCAGGTCTTTCGCTTCGAGCAAAAACTCGTCGGACATAAAGGGTTACGATCAGTGGCCACAGGGCGCTGCCCTGTGAGAACCGCGCGCCAACGTCACGCTAACATCAATTGGAGCACGCGGAAAGGGGGCCCGTTAGCGATCTCGTCGCATTGGGCGGCGATTCGTGCGTGCAAGCTCCGCGATTGAAAAGGGTTATGCGAAATCCGCCAACGAGTTCACCGAGCGGCAAAGACGCCCTCGTCGGCCCAATACTCGGAGTCACCTGTGAAACTCGGCACGATGCAACAGCCGTAGGCCCTGTGGAAAACCTGTGGATAACTCCGCGAACCTCAACGTATCCATCGCATGTCGCCGACGTTAGGAATCACCCCAAAGCGCCCCAGCCCCGGGATGCGGTCGCTGATGCGATGCCCGCTGGGCCAATACACGAAGAACGCCCGTCCGATGAGCTGATCCTCCAGCACCGTGCCCATCTGATATCCGCCGTCGCGCCCGACGAGATGCGGGCCGATCTGCGTCCACAGGCGGGAGTCGTGGCTCTGCGGGCTGTTGTCGCCCATGCAGAAATACTCGTTCCCGCGCAGCATGATCGGGTTGTTCCGCGAGGCCCACACGCCGACGCCGCGGAGAATCCCCATGTCGAAGCCGGGGTAGTCGTGCGAGTCCGGCTCCGGCGTGCGATAGAACACGTCTCGGTCCACCGTCAGATGACGAATCTCAAATGTCGCATGATCGCCGTACACGCGGGGCGGCTGATCGAGCTGGCGGTCCCGGTCGGGCGGGTTGAGCCGAATCGCCCGCACGTTGGGCGAGAACTGATCTTCCGTTGTGGCCAGAACCTCTTTCCCGCCCAGCGTCAGCGCCACGCGGTAGTCCACGATCTCGAATGCCACCTCGATTGGGCTGCCAGACTTGATGCCCGTCACCTTGGCTTCCAGCGGCGGAAGCGCCGGCTTTCCACCTTTCTCCGCCGTGATGGTGACCGCCCCATCCAAACCGATCGTCCCCGTCCATGTCGTGTCGAGTTTGGTGAGGGCCACTCGGACGGAACCTTCAGTGGAGGCGGGTTCCAGAAGAAAGCGCACGCGCTGATCCTCCACCCCGTAGACTCCCTCGTCGCCGAGGTTGTAAGCGTAGTCGTCCGCGAAGTGCGCGTCGCGCAGGACGATGCCGTCGCTTTCCGCCGTGGGACCGTCAAACTTCAGGGTGCGCTCCCGCACGTTCCAGTTGGATGAGCTGCCCATCGGCTGCCAGTGCGGCTGGCGGAGGCCCTTCTCCTTACCGCGCGGGCGGAAGTCGTCATCGTACACGTTGAACCACAGCGATTGCTGGGCGACGGAAGTCTTGCGCAGGATCCGCAGGCGCGCGTCCAGCTCCTCGAAAGCGGCGTCGGGCAGCGGGCGAAGCTGAACGCGCTCCTGCGACGCCTGCGCCTCCAACTTCCGCAGAAGAAACGCGTCGAGGGCCGTGCGGGTGGAGGACGACAGCTCCGCCAGCGGCGCGGCGTACACGTCGCCGTCGAGGATGCACAGTACCTCGTCGGGCATCCCGATCATCCGCTTGATGAAATTCGTCGAGCCGTCCTTGGGGTCCTTGAACACCACCACGTCCCAGCGGTGCATCTTGAGCGACTCGAGCCCCATGTCGAGAGGCCACTTCAGCACGAGGATGCGATCGCCCGCCTCGGACATGCGCTCCTGATCATTGAACCGCAAGTTCCGGTTGGGGTAGCGGCAGTTCGGGCAGGTGGCGATGCTGCCGCGCTGCACGGGGCCGGAGCCGTTCGTGCTTTGCTGCAATCCATAGGCGAACGAGTACCCGCAGTCCTCGCAGGTGATTGAGCCGTGCTCGCCGTACAGCGTGGGCGCCATCGAGCCGGTGGGAATGACGAACGCCTCGACCACGAACGCGCGGAACACGAACGCCAGGATGAACGCCACGACGATGGAGTCCAGCGTCTCGCGCACGGACTCGACCGGCGTGGCAGGCGGACGAGGCGGCGCTCCGGATTCGAGGTCTGCTGCTTCCCTGGTTTCCGCCACGATGCTGGTCCTTCGGGTAAAGACGACACGCTACTCGCGCGGGAGCGTGAACGTCAAGGATCGAGGCGGACATGTTCGAACCCGCGCCGCTTGAGCGACGTATCGCAGCAGCGCAGAATGAGCCGCCCGGCGCCGCGCGGCGCGATTTCGCGGGGCGCGTCTCACGACCGCTGAGGCGACGCGCCCGCACGGAGGTGTGGACTTCCCTGTGACACAAGCAAGCTCAACCGGAGAGGATCTCGCCTGCGTCGTGCTGTTCGACGGGGTGTGCAATCTCTGCAGCCGCAGCGTGCAGTTCATCATCAAGCGCGATGCGAAGCGGCGATTTCGGTTTGCCCCGCTGCAATCCGAGACGGCCCGGCAGCGGATGAAGGCCGTGGGGGCGTCGCTCGATGGGTTGGAGGGCGTCGTTCTCATCGAGCATGGGCGGGCCTACTTTCGATCCGACGCCGTCCTGCGCATCGCGTCGAGGCTGCGGTTCCCCTGGCCCGTCGCGGCCGCGCTGATCCTCCTGCCTCGCCGATGCCGCGACTGGGCCTACGACGCCCTCGCGCGACGCCGATATCGCTGGTTCGGAAGGAAAGACGCCTGCATGATCCCCACGCAGGAGTGGCGAGATCGGTTCCTCGACACGGACCGCGGGCCTTGAGGCTGTGTCCTTCACGGTTGAGCATTTCGCGCCCCTCGTCACGGAATCCGCGAAGGCCCATCGCGGCCGAGCGGCACTCCGGGGGCCCAGGTCCGCCGCGGCGCACGCGTGCTACCCGCCAGAGGTGGGCAATTCCGCGCTCCTCATTGCCAGGTGGTTGCCTTCTCTGCAAGAACATGATTCCGCAGCGCGCCTTGCCGGCAACCTCCGTTTCTGGGAAACTACTTCTGTCTGCACCGTGAGTCTGCGCGACAAACCAGCCCGGAGGCCAGTCATGATTCCGGGACGACGCTGCATGGATCCAGAACGACGCCGACAGATTGCAGCACAAGGCCGCACGAACGCGGAACGAAGCCGCTCCGGCGAGGCACGACGCGGACTGAACCCGGGGCGAAGTCGCGGCGGTTTCACCCTGATCGAGCTGCTCGTGGTCATCGCCATCATCGCGTTGCTCATCAGCATCCTGCTGCCGTCCTTGCAACGGGCCCGCGCGCAGTCACGACTGACCGTCTGCCTCTCCAACATCCGCAGCCAGGGCACGACGGTTCAGCAGTACGCGATGGAGCATGGGGGCGCGCTGCCGCCGAAGCACTACTGGTACTTCGGTGGCGGGCAGAGCGACGTGCGCCTGATCAACCGTTTCCTCGCGGAGTACACCGGGCAACCGTTCCCTCAGCCGAATCCCGACATTTTCCCCGTGCCGGACGGCGCCTGGCGATGCCCGGAGGTCGAGTGGGAGGACCACTGGCCCACGGATCGCTGGACGCACTCCGGCATCATCCATCATGCGCCGAACCACTGGCTGTTCAACAACATCGATCACATCGAGCCGGACCCCCCATCCATTTATGCGGATTGTCTTGAGGAATGGTACGACCGGTTCGGGGGCGAGCAGTGGCGGCTCATGGATCGCGTTGCCCGCCCGGCGGAGATCGTCGCGCTGATCGACAACGTGGACTACTTCGATCCCGGCCACGGGCACCGCGACGCTCACGAGTCCATCGGACGGTCGATTCATGTGATGGAAAACCCGCGCGGCGAGCAGTTTTATGACAACAAGGGCAGCCACGCGATGCTCGCCAAGCGCCCGGCCACCATGCTCGACGGTCACGGGGAGCCGCTGCCGAACAGCGTGAGCTACTGGCAGGACGTGCTCAACGTCTATTATCCGCAAGGCGATCGCAGCCGCCGCGTCGAGCTGTATCACCGCGAGGTGCAGCACTTTCTGTGGTACATTGATCCCTCTGAGTATGGGGGTCGGGCGCGCTGACCGGGTCCGCCCGCCCGGCGTCGCGGCTGAGCTCCACCCACAGAGGCATCCGCAGCCCGGCCCGCCGCATTCTGCGATTTGCCGGACCGGTGGGTGGCGCGGGTTCGCAGCAGCGGACCCGTGTGACGCGCAAGCGAGATTGCGCCGCCCATTTCCCACGGCCTGGCGAGTACGCCAGACCGTGCCACCCAACGCCGCACAGTATCCGGCGTCGCGTACCACCCTGCTTCGAGGCCAGAATGGGGTTGCCTTGCGTCCGCAGCCCGGCCCACCACTTGCGTGGTGGGTTCAGAAACGACCTTCGTCACGGGTCCGGCGGACGGTCCACGGTGATGCGCTTGCTGAAAGGGGTGCCGCACTCGGGGCAGCGCTGCTGCGGGAGGCCGTAGAGCAAGTAGCCGCAGGACTCGCATTGCGAATGCTTGCGCCGATCGCTTGCGCGCCACTTACGCCGGCCGTCGCAGATGAAAATGCGCAGGAAAAACACGATGAACGACAGGCCCAGCCCCCCCACCACGGAGATCACAAGTAATGCCGCAACGTCGATGTCTCCCCGAGCCGATACGAGGAGGATGATGGCGATGCAGCCGCTCGGGGCGAGGAGGAGTAGCAATTCGAATCGCGTGTACCGCAGTGGGTCCATCAGAGAAATCGCTTCGGCGGGAGATTCAGGAACTCCAGCGCCGTGCCGGAAAGAAGCCGGGCCTGCGTGGCTTCGTCGAGGTCGTTCATGGATTCGATGATCGCGCCTGGGACGTCTTCGCCCAAGGGAAACGGGTAGTCCGAACCGAGGGCGATGCGCTCCGCGCCGAGAAGTCGAATCAGGTAGCGCAGCATCTCCGCGTCGTGCGTGAGCGAATCGACGTAGAACCGCGCGGGCGTGATGCCGCCGCGGCCGTCGGGCTTCGCCATGTACTCGCGGGGGGCGACCTTGTTGTCCACGGCGCAGAGGTCGGGGCGCGCGTGGAAGCCGTGGTCGATGCGGCCGATGGTGCCGGGGAACGATCCGCCCGCGTGAGCGAAGGCGATGCGCAGCTTGGGCAGACGCTCCAGTACGCCGCCGAAGATCACCGAGCAGACGGCCAGGCACGTCTCGGCGGGCATACCCACCAGCCACGGCGTCCAGTATTTGCTCATCCGCTCCTTGCCGAGCATGTCCCAGGGGTGAACGAACACGGCCGCCCCGAGACTTGCCGCGGTCTCGAAGACGGGGAAAAGCTCAGCGGCATCGAGGTTCCAGGCCTCTTTGCGGAGGGTGAATTCGTTGGGCGAGACGTGGGTGCCGATCTGCACACCGGACAGACCCAGCCCTCCGCGTGCCACGGGCGTGACACAACGCTCCAGCTCGCGGCAGGCGAGCTGCGGGTCCTGGAGCGGGATCGTGCCCAGTCCTGCGAAGCGCGTGGGGTGCGCCGTGACGACGCCGGCGATGTGATCGTTGAGCAGGCGCGAGAGATCCAGCGCGTCGGCGGGCTTGGCCCAGTAGGAGAACATGACCGGGACGGTGGAGAGCACCTGCACGCCGACGCCGGTGCGGTCGCAGTCGTCGATGCGCCGCGCAGGCGACCAGCAGTTGTCCTCGATCACGCGGAAAAGCTTCTCGCCGATCATCATCCGCGCGGTGCAGCAAGGGTAGTTCGTCACTCCGTGACGAGATGGGTAGTTCGTCTCTCCGTGACGAACGTCCTCTTCGCACGCCGGCCTAGGTTTCTGAGAAACTTTCGTCGCGGAGCGACGAACTACCCCGTGGGGGTCGTCGCGCTCCAGGCGAACAAACCCCCCGTAGCCGTAACGCTGCTCCAAATCCGGCCACGACTCAGGCAGAATGTGCGTGTGCAGGTCAATCTTCATTCGGGGGTGCAGTTTGCGGTCCGGCAGACGGAAGTTCAACCGCCCCGCCACACTCCGGACACCGCGGCACGGTCAAACCGGTAAGATTGTAGCGGCACTTGGGGCACAGGCCGGCAAGCCTGGCGCGGCGCAGGCGGATGCGGCGGCGAAGCGGATGAATGACAAATGTCCACGTGGGATACGCGGCGAAGATCAGCGTCGGGAACCAGAACGGCATCTCCACGCGGTCGCACAGGATGTTGAGTCCGTCCTTGCGAACGAGGGGAAGAGGTCCAACGAAGCCTACGCTTCCGACGCGCGCATAGAACTCGCTGAGCATGTACCGACGATACTCGCCGAGATTCGTGGGGCCGTAGCTTGAGAAGGGGCCGTAGTCGTAGGTTCGCGCCTCCTGCGCGCCCGCCCGGCCGGGGCGCAGCCGACCCACGATGAGCTGCCCGCATCGCATCTGGACAAACGCCCGCGCCTCCTCGTCCACGGGCCACCGCCCCTCATAGCCGTGGTGAACGATCTTGACTTCCGACCACGCCACGAAACTGACCAGTCCCGTGACCAACGACGCCAGCGAGAGGGCCGACAGGAGCGTCAAGAGCGCGGCGCGGATGGGATTACGCACGGCGCCGCGGCGCGGCGGGAGGTACAACCACGCCAGCACGATCGCCACGACCACGCCCAGCGACCACAACGGCACATGGGGACCGCGACCGGTCGCGGCGCGCCAAGCCACGAGACCGGCTGTTGCGCTCAGCACGCAGGCGCAAAGCAGGGTCTTCTTCGGCATGATTCGGCGCTCCGGGGATGATCCAACGGGTTGAACAATCCTGCGTCATTTCGTGGCGGGGGAAATGCCTCGCGGTCGTCTCATCCGATGACCGCACCGGCAAATACGCGACCCCAGGGGCCGCCAAGGAGACTCGACTTCATGAAGACTCGCCGCCTCGCAGTTCCCGCGCTTGCGGGCTTCGCTCTGCTTTCCTCCTCTGTTACGCCCGCTCTCGGGCAAGGGATGCAGTGGAAGCTGCCGTTCGTGAAACACGATGAGCTTCCGCGGGGTTTCGCCGAATGGCACATCCCCCGCCGCGACGGGAGCCTGATGACCGCCTTCCTCGCCCATCATCAGCATGATCCGGCCGTCCGCAAGCCGCTCCTGGTGTACCTGGACGGGTCCGGCGCCCAGTCTCAGTTCACCCGGCGCGACCAGGCCGTGGGATATGGGATGTTCGGGCTTGTCGGCAGCATCGCGGCGGAGAAATATCACGTGGTGGGAATCGAAAAACGCGGGGCCGTGTTCGGAGAAGCCGGGACGCCCGGCTCCGCGCAGGCCGCCTCGCGGGAATATCAGGAGCACGCGACATTCGAGGACCGAGTCGGCGACGCGTGCCTGCTCCTTGCAACGCTCCTCGAGGAGCCGACGGTTGATCCCACGCGCGTCCTGCTGATGGGACACTCAGAGGGCGCGGGCGTCGCCGTGGGCGTCGCCGCCCGAGAACCCCGGGTCACGCACGTCGCCTTCCTCTCCGGCACCGGGCCGTCGCAATTCTTCGACCTGATCGTCCTGCGGCGCAAAGCCATGCAGAAGGCGGGGGTTCCCGCGGAGGAAATTGAATCCTCCGTGGGGCAACTCGAATCCGACTTTCGCGCGATCCTCGCGGACCCCACATCCACGGACAAGCTCTTCATGGGGCACGCCTACCGCCGCTGGGCGAGCTTCGGAAAGCGTTCGGCCATCGACGACATGCTGGCGTCCAAGTGCAAGCTCTACCTCGCCCACGGATCGGAAGACACCAACGTCTCCGTCGAGTCGTTCGACTTGACGACGATCGAACTGCTCAGAGCGGGTCGAGCGGGCGTCACCGTGCGCCGATTTCCAGGTCGAGATCACAGCTTGCGCGACCCGGCCTTTACCGCCAATTCCCCGCCCATGACCGACGTGATCGAGGACGTGCTGCAATGGGCGGCGGGAGTTTCCACCGCGAGGCCCTGAGCGGAGTCCGCGATGCGCGGCGACGGCGTGTATGGCTCGTGCAAGCCTGTGCGAACGCAAGATGCAGGCGCGCTGCGGCCATCGGGACTCCCGCCCGGCGCCGTGGGGCGCGTGGAGGCGTGGGGCTTTTTTGTTTCAGCAGGACGGCAAGGTGGAGACCGGTCCGGGCTTGGGGACCATCGCGCCGCACTTCTTGCACGTGCGGCGACGGTCGTCCTTCCAGAAGGCCTCCATCGTGTCCTTGAAGTGCTCGACGATGTCCTTGCAGGCGAATTCGATGTCGCACACCAGCTCGCTGCACTGGCCACAGTAGAAGACCAGATGCTCCATCTCCGTCGGCGGGCGCACGCGCTCCACGACGATTCCGATGGTGTCCGGCGGGCGCTGCGGCGAGTGCGGGACGTTGGGCGGGATGAAGAAGGTGTCGCCCTCGCGGACCTTATGGTTGACGATGCGCCCGTTTTCCCGCGTCTGCACCACGACATCACCCTTGACCTGGTAGAAGAACTCCTCGGAGTCGGTGATGTGGAAATCGTTGCGCGCGTTGGGGCCGCCGACGACCATGACGAAAAAGTCCTTGCCGCGGTAGAGATACTGGTTGCCCACGGGCGGCTTGAGCAGGTGGCGGTGCTCGTCGATCCAGGCCTTGAGGTTGATGGGCATCGCCAGACTCATGGCATCTCTCCTTGCAATTGAACCCGAAGCTCACCGCACGCGACGGCGGCTCAACGTCGGGAGCAACCTAGCAGCCGGCGACGAAGGGGTAAAGCCTCGCGCTCCCATGCAGGCGGGCACGGTCGTTCTCGCGCCGCGGGGAGCCGCCATTCCCCTGCGGTGGGGAACCGTCATTCCCGCGCAGGCGGGAATCCAGTCGTTGCGTGAGGCTCTGAACCCCCGCCTGCGCGGGGGTGACGACTTGCCGCACGGGGGTGACGACTTGCTGCGGGGGGTGGCGAGTTGCCGCGCCGGCCCGCTCCTTTGATCCGCCCCGCGGCAAGCCTATACTCCTACGATATCATCCGGTTGCGGAAGCCCGTCATCGAACGGTTGCCAGGCCCGTGATCGAGCGGTGGAAAAGCCCGTCATCGAAGGGACGCGCGGTATGGCGTCATCAAGATCCATTCATCCTTATTCATCAGGAGTCTTCACATGAGTCGAACCCTCGGCGGTTCATCGCTTCGCCCGCGGGAAACGCGGGACAGCGCCAGTTCCATCATGCTGCTGGCGCTGCGCATCATTTTCTTCCTCGTCCTGTTCTCCGTCGGCTTCACCTTCGCCGCGAAAGGCGGGGAGATCGAAGGCATCCCGTCCTTTCTGAAGAACCCCTACTACGTCCTCATTATCTTCGGAACGGCCGGGCTGGGGTTCATCCTGCTCGATATCTTCATCCCGCAGAAGTCGCTGACGGCGATGTCGGGGCTGTTCTTCGGGCTGATGGTCGGGCTGATCGTGGCGTACGGGCTGGCGCTCATCATCGACCTGATCATCGAGTCGAGCTTCGCGGGGGCGCTGCTCGGCTCGGCGCTGGTCAGCGTGATCAAGGTCGGCGTCGGCGTGATCTGCTGCTACATGGCCGTCAGCTTCATCCTTCAGACCAAGGACGACATCCGCTTCGTGATCCCCTACGTCGAGTTCGCCAAGGAGACGAAGGGCGCGGTGCCTCTGGTGCTGGACACGTCGGTGATCATTGACGGGCGCATCGCGGACATCGCGGAGACGGCGATCATCGACCGCGAGCTGATCCTGGCGCGGTTCGTGCTTCAGGAGATTCAGGCCATCGCCGACAGCGGGGACAAGCTGAAGCGCAATCGCGGTCGGCGCGGGCTGGACGTGCTCAACAAGCTGCAACTCTCGGACCGGGTGGACATCCGCCACGTGGACGTCGAGTACAACGCCGAGGGCACGAGCGTGGACGAGATGCTCGTCGATCTGGCCATGGAGCTTGGCGGGCACGTCGTGACCAACGACTACAATCTCAACAAGATCGCGCAGCTTCGCGGTGTGACGGTGATCAACATCAACGACCTCGCCAACGCGTTGCGTCCCGTGGTGCTGCCGGGCGAGACGATGATCGTGAAGGTCATCAAGCCCGGCGAGGAAATCGGGCAGGGCGTCGGGTATCTGGAGGACGGGACGATGGTCGTCGCGGAAGGCGGCAAGGACCACATCGGCGAGACCATCCAGATCAACGTCACCAGCGTGCTGCAGACCTCCGCGGGACGCATGATCTTCGGGCGCTGCGAAGGCTACGAGCCGGCGCCGGATCGCCGCAGGCCAAAGCTGACGCGAACGTAAACGCCGAAACGTCGAAACGTCAAAACGCCGAAAAGTCAAAACGCCAAAATCAGAACCCCTCACGCAAGTGAGGGGCTTGCTGTTGAGTCGCCTCAAGCGAGCACCAGCCGAACGGAAGGCTTGCCAACGCTGACACGCGGGAACGGGAAGAGGGTGCGACGATCGGGGCTCGCTGGGGCTCGAACATCGAGACGCGACCGACTCCCGTCAGCCGCCGTGGACCCTCCGCATGCCGCCGTTGTGTTCTGCCCACGCGACCTGACCGGCGGTGGGGCCGGCGCGACGATCCTCGCGCTGGGCGTCATCCTGAGGCAGAAGGGAGCTCGCCTGAGCTGAGCTGGTCGCTGGAAAGCTCGACGAACTTGCCGCCGCGGACGTCCTGCAGCCCCGCTTCGAGCGCCGCGCGGAAACTCGGGTCCGTCAGAACGGCGCAGAGGTCGTCAAAGTTGTCCTCCGGGCAGGCCCACAGGCGGCTGCCGCTTGGAAGCACGATGGTGGTAGCGCCGGAAAGCGCTTCGAGCGCGGCGATGGCGTCGCTTCCGCGAGCGAGCTTGACAGTCTCGGACATGGTTCCCATTCCTTTCTCCACGGGAGCGTGCTGCCGGTCGGCTCGGATCGGTTCCTTCAATGTTCCCGATCTGCCCCTATAATAAGAAACGGACGAACGATCGACTTTGTAAAGATGGATGCTCAGAATCTTCGATTTTTTGTTCTGGAGCTTCTGAGAAGGTACAGAATCTCAGCCAAGCTCACGGTCGAGGAGCGAGAGGACATCGCTCAAAGCGTGCTGCTGAAGTCTTATCAGGCGTATCCTGACTGCTCGGAGGATCGATGCCCAAATATGCTGTCATTGTTCCCGCGGCCGGAAGCTCGCAGCGGTTCGGCGGGTTGGAGAAGAAGCCGTTCGCCAAGCTGGACGGTCGCGCGGTGTTTCTGCGCACGCTGGAGGCGTTCATCAACCGCGAGGACGTGTGCCAGACGATCCTCGTAATCGGCAGCGAAGACCTCGACAAGATGCGATCATCGTACGGGGCGAATCTCGCGTTCATGAACGTCCGGCTGATCGAGGGCGGTCAGCGGCGCTGCGATTCCGTGGCGAGCGCGCTGCGCGAGGTGAAGGACGAGGCGGAGTACGTGGCGATTCACGATGCCGTCCGGCCGTGCGTCAGTCAGGACATGATCGACGCGGTCTTCGCGGAGGCGGTGAAGACCGGTGCGGCCATTCTGGCGTCGCCGGTGAGCGCGACGCTGAAGCGCGTGTCGGACGCGAAAGTGGTTGAGGAAACGATCTCGCGCGAGGGCCTGTACGAAGCGCAGACGCCGCAGGTGTTCCGCAAGAGCCTGCTGCTCGACGCGTATCAGAAGCTCGACAAGGACGCGGTCGTGACCGACGACGCCCAGCTTGTCGAACAGCTCGGACACCCCGTCGGCATTGTTCCCTCCGATGCCTCCAACCTGAAGATCACGGTTCGCGCGGACCTGACCCTGGCCGCGGCGATCATCAAGTCCCGACCCACCAAGACCATCCGCAAGATGGGCGCGTTTGAGGAGGCTCAGTGGTAGCGTATGGCCGGGTGGACTGACTTTCTTCGCACACACTGGATTCCGATGTTCCCGCTGCCCAACGGCGTGCTGTTCCCGGGCGTCGGGATCCCGCTGCACGTGTTTGAGGCGCGGTATCGGCTGATGATGGAGGACGTGACGACGCAGGCGGAGGCGGATCGGTGGATCGCGCTGGCGCTGCTGAAGGAAGGGTATTCGCACCTGTACGACACGCCGAAAGCGCCGGTCCATCCGGTGGTGTGCCTCGCGCGGCTGGTGCATCACCATCGCCTCAGCGACGGGCGGTTCAACATCTTTCTGCTGGGGGCGGCGCGCGTGACCGTGCTGGGTGAGAACCGGGAGCGGTCATATCGGCGCCTGCGGGTGACGCCGTTGGCGCCGCCGTCGCCGGTGCGCGAGCTGGACAAGGGCGTCGAGGACGATCTCCGCGCGATGTTGAGCAAGACGGCGGCGCGGGGGCTGGTGGAGGGGGATTTGATCGAGAAGTTGAACCTCGTGCTGCCGAATCACGAGCAGTGGGTGGATACGCTGGTGTACCACTTCCTCCCGGCGGAGGAGAGCGCGTTGAAGCAGCGGATTCTCGAAGAGCCGGATCTGGCCGTTCGAGCCGAGATTCTCTCGCGGTGGCTTGACAGCAGCCTCCAGCAGCAGGAACGCCGCGAACGCAAGCCCTCTTGGCCCCCGCGTTGGAGCGACAACTGAGCGAGACGCGGAGGCGCGGGCTGGCGACGTTGCAGCGGCGTTTGGGCCACCGATTCCGAGTGACGCGGGTTCCACAGCAGCGGACCCGCTTGGCAGCCGCATGAGCACGGGCTGCATAGCCTTTCAAGCCCCCCACCGCTATCATTCCGCCCGTCAGGATCGGCGCGAGTTGCGAGTCATGCTCGCGCCGTCCTTCTCTTGCCGGATTGCATATGGAGCCGCTCTCGCACAAGACGCGTTGCCGGATTCTGCTCGCCGTGGTCGCCGGGGTGAACTTGGCGCTGTGGGTCATCCCCAGCGACGTGGTCACGCTGATCGCGCGCGACCGGCACGTCCTGCTGGGACGGTACTCGCGCGAGCATTTCACGTGGATCATCGGCGTCGCCGTCATATCGGCGATCGTGCTCGTGATCGGCACCGGGGCTGATGAACGGAAGCGCAGGCGGCGGGCGCTGGGGGTGGTCACGGCCTGCCTGGCGGTGTTCCTGCCGACGTGCGTTCTCGACCTGGTCCTGCGCATCAACGCGCCGGACTTCTACATCAAGGACACGCTCGCGTATCACCGCCCCGCGATGTTCAAAATGGACGTCGATCCGCAAACCGGCGAGCGCATCGTCATCCGCGATCAGCCCGAGGCCGCGCGGTCGTATCCCGTCCTGTCCGAGGGGTATCCCGAGTTCCCCGCGTCGCTGACCTCGGACGCGCGCGGGTTCCGCAATCAGACCGATCTGCCGCAGTATGACATCGTCGCGCTGGGGGATTCGTTCGCCGAAGGGTCAAAAGTCTCGGACGAGCATCCGTGGCCCGTGCGGCTGGCCGAGTTCTCCGGGCAGTCGGTGTACAACCTCGGCATGTCCGGCTACGCGCCGCAGAATTACCTGGCGGCGCTGAAGGAGGTCGGGCTTTCACTGCAGCCGAAGACCGTGGTGTGCATGGTGTACGAGGAGAACGACTTCCGCGCGGCCGAGCTGCGCGAGGAGCCGGAGTCGGAGCTGTCGAAGTTCTTCAAGCAGTCGCCGCTTCTGCAGCGGCTCGACGCGGCGATCGTGGGTGGCCTGGGGCATGTCAATGCAACGGGCCGCGTGAAGGGCGTCGAGATTCTGGCGTGGCTGCCGATTCAGGTTCCGCCAGACGGACCGTCCAAGGCGTATGCGTTCTCGCCGACGCTCGTGCTGGACCTTTACCAGACTCCGGAGAAGCTGCAGGCCACGTCGCAGTGGAAAGCGATCACGAAGATCGTCACGGAAATGAATGAGACCTGCCGGGCAGCCGGGGCGCGATTCGTCCTGATCTACACGCCGAGCAAGCCGCACGTGCTGCTGCCGATCGCGGACAAGCTGCCGGTGGAGAAGTTCCGCGCCTTCGCCGAGCTTCGGGCCAAGGAGAAGCTCCCCCCCCCTGCCGAGTTTTATGAGAAGCTGCTGGCGTCGCTGGACGTGAAGGAAACGCTGACGCGCGAGTTCTGCGCGGCGAAGTCGATCCCGTTCGTCAGCCTCACGGAAGTCCTGCGAAAAAGCGCCGCGCGCGGGGAGCAGGTGTACTTCACCTACGACGACCACTTCAGCCCGAAAGGTCACGAGGTCGCGGCGCTGGCGATGACGGCGTTCCTGGCGGGAGAGGAGCCGTCGTTGCCAACGCGCTCGTCGGACGATGAGTCGACGCCGCGTGCGGTTCCCGCCACGCGCACAGCGTCGGACGACCCTTGAATCAGGTCGCACTGAATTGTAGGGTAGTACCCCGACAGGCTTCAGACGAACCGCAGAAGAACCAAATCTGCGAAGAATCGTTTGTCGGCCATCCAGCCGACGTCAGGATGCGGGCTGAGTTCGATGTGTCCGTGCGCTCTTGGAGTTGACAGACGGAATTGACCAGAATGTCGATAGCCACCCGCAAAGTCAGAGAGGATCACCGGTTATTCGACGTCCGACCGGACGGGTGCGAGATCTTGCTGGGTGACGCCGCTGAGCTGCTGCCGGCGCTTCCCGCGGCAGCTTTCCGGTGTTGCGTCACCAGCCCGCCCTACTGGGGTTTGAGGGACTACGGCCACGCCGGCCAGATCGGCGCCGAGGAAGACCTTGGCGACTACCTGGAGCGACTTCGACAGGTGTTCCGAGGCGTGCAGCGGGCGCTTTCGGATGACGGAACCCTCTGGTTGAACGTCGGGGACTGCTTCACGAGCGGCAATCGCAAGTGGCGCGACAGCGATCGCAAGAATCCCGCCCGGGCCATGTCCTATCGTCCCCCAACGCCGTCAGGGCTGAAGCCGAAGGATCTGATCGGCGTCCCTTGGCGCGTCGCGTTTGCCCTTCAGCAGGACGGTTGGTACTTGCGATCGGACATTATCTGGCACAAACCCAACTGCCAGCCTGAATCTGTCCGCGATCGCCCCACACGCGCGCACGAGTATGTGTTCCTGTTTTCCAAGTCCCAAAACTACTACTACAACCGCGCCGTCAGCCTGGAGCGAGTGAATGGACACGGAGCAACTCGCAATCGGCGCAGCGTTTGGTCGATCAATACCGAGGCTTATCCTGGAGCGCATTTCGCGACATTCCCGCCAAAGCTCGTCGAACACTGCTTGGCGGCGGGATCCGAACCGGGCGACCGGATCCTCGATCCGTTCTTCGGCGCAGGAACCGTCGGCAGCGTCTGCACAACCATGAGGCGCAGGTTTCTCGGCATAGAGCTGAACCCGGCGTACGTTCAACTGGCAGAGAGGCGCCTGGGCTGGCGGGACTAGGAATGCCTGTGCGACCACTACCGATACTCAAACCCGGGCTCCAGGCGGCCTTCTACTTCCGCCTCCGGGAAATCCGTGAGAAGCACCTCGGGGATGCACTTGCATCCACCGTTCAACGGCTTGACATCGCCGAGATTGACCGGGAGCTGAGCCGCTTCGTCAGCGCCAATGCCATGCGAAGAGTCGCCTCCTTCGGCCTTCGAGCTGAATTAGTGTTCCCAATTCCCGTCATTCTCGAAGCGAACCCTTTTCTTCTGGGCTATTATCGTCTCCTTTACGGCATGTCTCAAAAGGAGTTTTATCAGAAAGGGCCCTTTGGGTCGTTCCGCCGGCTCGAAGATGAGGGGAGGCTGCGATCCGGTCACCAGGATCGAATGATCCCCCTGTGCAAGAGCCTGGTCGGAACTGGCGAGCAACTCCTTGGCGCCCTGGATTCCCTGACGATCAACACCATTCACGAACTGCAACTCCTCACCATTGGTCCGCAGCTTCGGGGCAGCGAGAACACGCGCATTGGCGCCAGCGCCACGCGCGAGGTTCGCCAGTTGATGGAAGCGATTGTGAAGCCCCACGTCCATGAGAGCACCCCTCGGACCCTCCTGATTCGAAACGCCGCCGGCCGCGTCGTGTTGATCGAGTTCCTGGATGACCCCGATGTGCGCATCAGCGAGACCCTGCCCAGCGGAGTGCGTCGCGTCGTTTCCGTGGAAATCAAGGGAGGAGCGGATGTATCCAACGTGCATAATCGCCTGGGCGAGGCCGAGAAAAGCCACCTGAAAGCGCGTGCCGCGGGTTTCAACGAGTTCTGGACGATTGTGCGCGCCAAGATTCCGGAACAGGCGGCGAAGCGGGATTCTCCCACGACAAGCCGGTTTTTTGACCTTGCTCAAATATGCAACAAACGGTCCGCGGAACATCGTCAATTCCGCGACCTTCTGGCGTCTTTTGTCGGGATCCGCAGCCAGCGCAGTTGACGAGCGCGCACCGAGCCATTTGGAAGTATGTCAACGTCATCAGATCGCATGGAGAAGATCGTCGCCCTCTGCCGCCGCCGGGGGTTCATCTTTGGCAGCAGCGAGATCTACGGCGGCATCAACGGTTTCTGGGACTACGGACCGCTCGGCTGCGAGCTGAAGCGCAACATCAAGGACGCGTGGTGGATGGACATGGTCCGCAACCCGCCACTGCACCCGGATGGCCGCGAGTTCCAGATGGTCGGCGTGGACTGCTCGATCATTATGAACCCCAAGGTGTGGGAGGCTAGCGGGCACGTGGGGGGGTTCAGCGATCCGATGGTAGCTTGCAAGGGTGAGGGTTGCAATCGACTTTTTCGCGCTGACAAGCTCTTCTTCACGATAGTCGCGCCGCCGGAGTGGTTTGGAGCGGATGTGCGAAGTCAGTTGGAGTGTGGAGGGATAGCGAGCTCGAGCTCATGGTTGCCCGACCATGATCACTTGGATCGCCAACGAGCGGTTGCAATAGAGGCCAACAGTAAGACCGAAGCGATTACACAATTTAATGCCGCAGTGTCACACACTGGAAAGAAGCGAAACGATGGTCTATTGAAGAATCTCATTCTTGAGAAGTCGCCGGCTCAATCCTTCGATGTTGGAAATATACTATCTGCACGAGATTCAAAAGGGAATCTGTATGCGTGCAGTTTCTCCTCATTTGCAGACGGTGGCATCCGCTCGGATGTCCGTTGTCCGATTTGCGATAGTGAATTGACGCTTCCGAAGGCGTTCAACTTGATGTTTGAATCTCATGCCGGGGCAGTTCAAGACGAGGCAAACAAGGTCTACCTCCGCCCCGAAACCGCCCAGGGCATCTTCGCCAACTTCCAAAACGTCTACGACACCTCGCGCGTGAAGATCCCCTTCGGCATCGCGCAGATCGGCAAGGCGTTTCGCAACGAGATCAACCCGCGCAACTACACCTTCCGCTCGCGGGAGTTCGAGCAGATGGAGATCGAGTTCTTCTGCCGGCCGGACGAGTCGATGATGTGGTACGAGTTCTGGCGGGATGCGCGGATCAACTGGTACAAGTCGCTGGGGATCGCCTCGGACAAGCTGCGACCGCGGCAGCAGGGCAAGGAGGAGCTGGCCCACTACAGCAGCGCGTGCACGGACATCGAGTACATGTTCCCCTTCTCCGACGAGCCGCAGGAGCTGGAGGGCGTGGCCCATCGCGGCAGCTTCGACCTCAACCAGCACGGCAAGTTCGCCAAGGGCAAGGATGACGCATTCGCCATATTCGACGACGAGGCGTGGGAGCGCGACAAGCACCTGTTTGAAGGCGACGCCAATCAGAGCCGCGACCGTGAGGGAGCGACGCCTGCGCGCGAGAGTGCGGGTGCGGGTTCCGGCGGCGCCGGCGACCGCGCGAAGGAAGCCAGAACCAAACCCCCCTACCGCTACGTGCCGCACGTCATCGAGCCGTCCGCCGGGGCGGACCGCTTCACGCTGGCGGTGCTCTGCGAGGCGTACTCGTATGACGAGTCGCGCGCCAGCCCGGAGTTCCTCAAGTTCCACCCGCGCCTCGCGCCGATCAAGGCGGCCGTGTTCCCGCTGGTCGCCAAGGACGGCCTGCCGGAAGTCGCCCTGCCGATTTACGAGGCGATTCGAAAAGTATTCCCGGCGCAGTACGACGCCAAGCAGTCCATCGGCAAGCGCTACGCCCGCATGGACGAGGCGGGCACGCCGTTCTGCTTCACCATCGACGGGCAGACGAAAGAGGACGGCACGGTCACGGTGCGCAACCGCGACGATGGCAGCCAGATGCGGATCGACAAGACGCGGTGCGTGGACTACTTGCGAGACAAGCTGAACCTGTAAACAAGTGGCGGATGCCGGAGAATCCTGCATGAAGGCGCCAGGTTGGGAATATCCGGAAGTGCCGGGGGACAAGATCGTGGGTTACTTGTGATCGGATTCACATCGATCGGGTTTTGCGAAGGCACGGTTCTTCAAGAGATTCGGTTTTACCGCAGAGCAATGGGAAGCTCTGGCTGGGGTTTTGAAGCGGCACGTCGGGACGCATGAGGTCTCCACGGAAGAGGACTCGCCCTTCGGCAAACGGTATAATGTGGACGGAGGGCTGGAATCTCCAGATGGAAGGAACCCTGAAGTGCGCTCCGTATGGTTCGTGGAGAAAGGAACGACGACGTTGCGGTTTGTAACGGCCATCCCGTTCGGGAGAAAGCCTCGATGATTGCCGAGCTTGACAGCGTCGTGCTGACGATCGATCTGCCGGAGCATCGCCTGAAGCGTGGCGACATCGGGACCGTCGTGCTCGTCCACGACGATCAAGGCTACGAAATCGAGTTTGTGCTGCTGGACGGCGATACTGCCGCAGTCGTCTCGGTTACGCACGACCAGGTCCGACCGGTGGGCCACGGCGAGATCGCCCATGCCCGGCCCGTGGAAGCGGCTTGAGGGCGCTCGGTTCCACAGCCTCACCACTCCCGATCCTCTGCAGTACGACGCCGAGCAATCCATCGGCAAGCGCTGCGCCCGCATGGACGCGGCCGGCAGGCCGTTCTGCTTCACCATCGACGGGCAGACGAAAGAGGACGGCACGGTCACGGTGCGCAACCGCGACGATGGGAGCCAGATGCGGATCGACAAGACGCGATGTCTTGAGTATCTAGATGACTCAATGGGGCTGCAGGGAGACGTCCCCCACGCGCCAGCCACGCCTCGTTGGATCAATCGTCGGGAAGGCATGGTTGGGCATGGTACGATGATTGGAGGTCAAGGCGTCCTTGAGCAGGCTGCGGCTGGACTCTCGACCGGGCCTGGGTGTCATCGCCCCAGCGCAGGCGGGGATGTAAGGCGCGCCGTCAGACCCTTGGACGCCCGCCCGCGCGAGCATGACGAGTTCCACGGGTCGCGCCGCCGGATGCTGGACAGCTCGCCCTGATTATGGAGAATCTGGCCCCCAATCGTGGCGCATCGGCCCCTTCTGGAGTGTCCGCTGCGGAGTCGCCCGCGCCCGGATCGCTCTTTCATCATGGAGTCCCAGGCATGGATCTGGCAAACGCCGGCCGGTTTCAGGAGTTGCTCGCTCCCGGAGTTTCGCACCCGCACTACCAGTATGACAAGATCTTCGACGACACGGGCTTCTTCGCCCGCGCCCACTCGAAGAAGAAGTTCAAGCTGCTCAAGGCTCTGGATCCCGTGCTCAGCGCCATGTTGTACGAGGGGGAGACCGTCGATTTCCTCACGTGGGGCGTCCAAAGCTCGTTGATCGATCACTTCATGCTCGGCTGGGTCATGTACACCCTGAACCGCTCCGCGATCGTTTTCACCTCCCACCGCGTCCTTCTGCTTCGCGTGGACGGTCGCGGGCGGCCTCGCGATCTCGTGTCGCAGATTCGCTACGATGCCATCGCGCAAGTGAAACGATCGCTGTTCGGCGCGACGCTGCTGGTCACCCGCAGCGGCAAGAAGACCGCGTTTGAGAAGGTCGCCAAGCCGGATCGCAAGTTCATGCAGCAGACATTGGAATCGCTCCAAAGCTCGGGCAAACTGGAAAGCAGCGGCGTGATGGACAGGGAGCATCTGTGCCCGCACTGCTGGATCCCGGTCGAGGGTCGGCCTGAGGCGTGCGCATCCTGCGGGGGCGAGTTCAAGTCGATTCGCGGCGCGAGAATCCGCTCCTTGATCTTCCCCGGGTTGGGAGACTGGTATCTGGGCCACCGGGGTTTCGCCGTCATGGAGATGGCCGGCGCGGCGCTGGCGTGGTTCTCCGTCCTCGGTCCGCAGAGGGATGAGTTCGGCAGGCCCGTGGCCTACGCTTTCTGGCCGGACACGGTCATGACCGCCGCGATGCTCTTTGCGATCATGCACCTGATCGACAGTTGGTTCACCGGTCGGGTGGCGGCTGCGGGGATCTACCCCGGTCGGCCGCCAGCGAGAGGCGAAGGCGCTGCGGCGATGGCTTGATCGCTTCGAATCGCCGGGAATCGGGCCGGGGCGACATGGGTTACTCGGAGGGGGACGTGACGCATGGTGCGACTCGACACGATTCAGGAATGGCTGCGCTACAGCGACTGGGCCAATCAGCGGCTGCTGGTCAGCGCGGAACCGCTGACGGATGCGCAGCTTGACCGGGGCTTCGACATGGGCCCAGGCTCACTGCGGCGCACGCTTATTCACATCCTCGCCGGCGAGTCGGTCTGGCTGCAGCGCTGGCGGCAACGCGCCGAGACGAAGTGGCCCGATGAGAGCGAGAAGCTGGGCATTCCCGCAGTTCGCGGGCAATTCGAGGCCTGCTTTGCCGAGCGGCGCGCGTTCCTCAGCGAGGTGGGGACGAGCGATCTCGCCCGTGTCGTGCCGTACCGCGACTCGAAGGGCGCCCTCTACAAGGCATCGCTGGGCGACATGCTGTTGCAGGGGTGCGTACACTCGCAGCACCACCGCGCGCAGGCGATCAACATGCTCCGCCACGTCGGCGCTGCCCCGATCAAGCCGGGGCTGGATTACATTTTCAAGAAGCTCGAGGACGGCCCCGAACAGCCCGGAGACTACGACCCGGCCACGCTGCGGACGTTCTTCGAGTACGGCGACTGGGCGAACGACACGCTGCTGAAGGCATCTGCCGCGCTGCCGGACTCCAAGCTCGACGAGCCGTTCGAGATGGGGGTCGGCTCGCTGCGGAAGACGCTCCTGCACATCCGCTTCGCGGAGCAGTGGTGGCTGGAGAATTGGACGAAGGGGCCGGGCCAGCCGTTCCCGGAAATGCCGGAGCAGACGTCGGTGGCCGTGCTGCAAGACCTGTGGCGCTCGACGCGCGACGGGTGCAGGGCCGTGCTGGCTGAGAGCGAGAAACGCGAGGCCGCGAATTTGAAGAGCGAGACCTCCGACCTGAACCGCATCATCGAGGCGCATCCGCGCCCCGGCGTGGTTCGACGTTTTCCGCTCGGCGCGACCATGCTGCAGCTCTGCGGGCACGGCGTTCACCATCGTGCGCAGGCGGTGAACATGCTGCGAAGATTAACCGGGACAGGCCCGGATCTGGACTACATGTACCATGCGCGCGTGCCGGCGTAGGAAAGGCCGCGCCGATGTAGGAAAGGCAGTGCCGAGAGCGAGAGCGACGCGGGCAGTCGAGCCTTGCGGCGAATGGCCGCGACCGCTGGGTTCACTTGAGGAGTCTCGATCAGGGCCAGTTCTCAGGTCGGCTTCAGCCGACCGGTTCTTGCCCCCCGCTTCAGCGGGGGGTCTCAGAGATTCAAAAGCAGGTCAGCCGGCTTCAGCCGGACTTTGAGCGGAAGGGCAAGCCGGCTGAAGCCGGCTCACACGAACTTGAGACTTGAGGCATCCCACCGACTAAAGTCGGTGGCAAGAAGCCGGTCGGCTGAAGCCGACCACGGGAGTGGGCTGCCGCCCGGACTGTCACGCGACCGGCGGTTAGCAGCCCGTGGTAAAAGTCCTCTTGACACATGAAGTATAATGATCGGAGAAGGGCGTGTCGAAGGCGGGTCATGGAGGACGGCGATGGCGATGGGGCGTCGAGAGTTGGAAGCGCAGGGCGATTTGTGGATTG
>CAZGJA010000002.1:0-19700 GCA_964526695.1 uncultured Phycisphaeraceae bacterium | reverse complement strand
GCGAAAACCCCTTCGGAAATGAGGTGTGCCCCACGCTGGAGGACGTCGGCGAGAGGCTCACCCAGGGCCTGCGCACCCTGATGGCTCAACCCGATAGCGTCCGATCCCTCACGTGCTTTGAGTGGTTCGAAACTCTACGTTTGACGTCAAAGTAGTATAAGACGCGGCGTTGACCCGATGTGCGCAAAACGAGCCGCGACCGTGAGCAGCGGGTGCCTGTCGATTGAAGGCACTGCTTCCTCACGGGCGCGGCTCTGATGTTGGCCGCTTTCCAACGCGCGCGGCTCCGCAGGTAACCGTCGCGCTACGGCTTCTTCGGCTCCGGCGTGCCTTCCGGCTTCTTGGGCGCTTCGGCCGCGGGCTTAACCGGCTCGGGTCCGCCTTCCTTCTTGTAGCCTTCGGGCACGATGACGACGAACGGGTCCGTCGTGAACGCAGGATCGGCGCTCAGCTCCGTGAGCTTCGTCAGCGTCGTCCCCGGCGAACCGAGGAGCGGCTTGAGAATGCGCTCCACGGCGCGGGGAAGGAAGTCCTTCTTGGAGAACCACCAAGTGGCCTCGCCCTGGTTGTTCGCATACACGACATGGATTTTGTGGCAGTCCTCGTTGCCGATCTTCTCCGCGCCTTGCAGCTCGCTCTTGCCATTCAGCTCGTCGGCGAAGGGCTGCGGATGCACGAACTCGCGCATGCCGATGCCCAGCATCAACCGGCGGAAGTCGCCCAGCACGATGTCGTCGATGTCCTCGGCGACGGTCTTCTTTTTGTGATCAACGAGCCAGTACTTGTCGCCATTGGACGCGGCGACGTACTCGGTGACTTCCTTCGTGGTTGAGTCTTCTACTTTCACCTCAAACCGGAATTTGGAAATCCCCTCCTCGACCTTCTCGCCGCCGAGGATCACCGTGCCGGACACGCGCGGCGCCTTCGCCTGCGAGCCGCTGCCGGACCACTCCGCCACGTAGCGCACGCTCTTGAGCTTCTTGGTCGCCTCGTCGGCCTTCTTGAGGATGTCCATCGCCTCGCCGGACGACGCCGCAGGCTTCTCGGTCTGCGGCGCGCCGGTGGCGGGTTTAGGCGCGGGATCCTGAGCCCACGCCGTCGTAACCAGCAAGCCCGCCACGCACCCTGAAATCAAGCATCGTTTCATTGCAAAAGCCTCCAGTATGGCCCGTGTTTCGAGTTGAGGGGTCTGTGACCCCCTTCACGGTCAAGCGGCACATTGTAGCCCCTTGTTGCCGGTCTTCGCTACCGTGTGCACAGGTTTGCACAAACGGCCGTTTGTCGCTGGATGTTCAGGGCAAGCGGACATAAGGATAGCGAGCCAGCCGGGTGGAGCCTGAGGGCGAGCACAGTCAGGATTCGCCACGGCCTGGCGAGTACGCCAGACCGTGCCACCCGCCGACCGCATTAGACCGTTTTACAAGGAGCGCGTATCCTAGCAAGCGATGTTCGTCGATTCAGCGGAAATCTATGTGCGCGCGGGACGCGGGGGGCACGGCTGCATGTCCTTCCGGCGCGAGAAGTACGTGCCCCGCGGCGGACCGGACGGCGGCGACGGCGGAAACGGCGGAAACGTCTATCTGCTGGCGTCCGAGGGCGTTGAGACGCTCCTCGACTTTTCCGGCAAGCATCACTGGATCGCCGACAACGGCGCCCCTGGCGCGGGGAAGAACTGCACCGGGCGCTCGGGAGAGGATCTCATCATCCGCCTGCCGCCCGGAACGCTTGTGTACGACCGCGACACCGGCGTGCAACTGATCGATCTGAAAGAGGTCGGTCAGCAGGTGTGCATCGCCGTGGCGGGGCGGGGAGGCAAGGGCAACCGCAAGTTCGCCACGCCCACGCATCGCGCCCCGCGCGAGGCCGAGGAGGGTCAGCCGGGGCAGGAGCGCTGGCTGCGGCTGGAGCTGAAGCTGATCGCGGACGTGGGGCTGGTCGGTTTGCCGAACGCGGGCAAGAGCACGCTGCTGTCCACGATGTCGCGGGCGACGCCGAAGATCGCCGACTATCCGTTCACCACGCTGTCCCCGCAGCTTGGCATCGTTGAGCTGCCCGACCACCGGCGATTCGTGATGGCCGACATTCCCGGGTTGATTGAAGGCGCGCACGAAGGCGCGGGACTCGGCGACGCGTTTCTGCGCCACATCGAGCGGACGCGCGTGATTGTTCACCTGATCGATGTCGGCACGGACATCGGCGGACCGTCGGCGGTGGAGGCGTATCATCTCATCCGCCATGAGCTTGAGGCGTACAGCGCCGTCCTGGCGCGCAAGCGCGAGCTGATCGTGGCCAACAAGATCGACCTGACCGGCGGCGCGGACGCGGCGCGGGCGCTCAGTGAGGCACTGGGCTGCGAAGTCGTTGCGATCAGCGCGGCCACGGGGCGGCAGGCGCCGGCGCTGAAGGAGCGCATCTGGCGCATGCTTGAGGACGCGCGAGCAGAGGAAGCGGAAGCGTCGAGGGATGCGGCGAAAGCAAACTGCCAGGACTTGGCCCGCGCGGCCGACTCGCATGAGGGTGCTCCCGCGCCTGACGCCGAAACGCTGGGGCATCGGCTCTCTGGAGACGATGGTCCATGCGCATGCTCCGCGGCTTCTCAGATCGCGGGCGCCCTCCCCCTGCCCCCTCCCGCGGGGAGGGGGGAAGATGCTCTCGCGCTGCGCACTTTCGTGGGGAGGGGTGAAGAAGCGGCGTGGGTGCAGACGCGGTCAGATCTTCGGAGTCACGCATGATCCGCCTGCCCAGGGATTTCGACCCCGATGCGCCGGTCCTGCTGGTCAGCATCGGGAACACCAACACCACGCTGGCCATGTGGGGCGAGGGCAGCGTGTCGCGCATCGTTGCCACGTCCACGGGGCGGATGGACGAGTTCAACGAAGCGCTCGCCGCGATGATGGATTCGTTCCCCCCCCCCGGTCCGGCCGCGAGCGTGTTGGCGTCCGTCGTGCCTTCGTGGCTGGCGGAAGTGCGCCAACGCCTGGAGGCGGCGCTGGACCGTGATCCGCTGGTCCTGGGCGAGAACGTCGCGCGTCCGATCGAGCTTGCGGTGGATCAGCCCACTGCCGTGGGCATGGATCGAATCTGCAACGCGGCCGCGGCGCATGATCGGCTGCAGCGCAGTTGCGTCGTGGTCAGCTTCGGGACGGCGATCACGGTCGATCTCGTCAATGACGAGGGTATGTTCGCCGGCGGCGCGATCCTGCCGGGCGTGCGGATGCAGCTAGCGGCGCTGCATGACCGCGCGGCGCAGTTGCCGCTCGTCGAGCCGGCCTTTCCGCAAAACGTCGTCGGTCGCACGACCGCCGAGGCCATTCAGAACGGCGTCTGCCGCGGCATCGCCGGATCGGTGCGTTGGCTCGTCGAGACCTACGCGACGGAAATCCACCACTGGCCTCAGGTCGTGGCCACCGGCGGCGACGCGGTGTTCATGGCGCCGCACTGCGACTTTCTGGACAACGTCGTGGCGGACCTCGGGCTTCGCGGCATCGGGCTGGCGTATGCGAAACATCTGACGCAGATGGGGGCGTGACGGGGATTCCCACGCCGGGTAGCACGTTGGGTAGCGGTTTCTCTTGTCCCACGGCCTGGCGAGTACGCCAGACCGTGCCACCCGTCCGCTGTTACAGCCATCGTGAGCACACCGCGGACCATTAGAAGGGGCACGTCCTGGCGCAAAGGCCCGTATGTCGAGCGACGACGAACTACGAGTATCCGTCCTCACTCCCTTCGGCGCAGGCGCAATCGCCGTTGTTCGCCTGAACGGCCGCGACGCCATGACCGCGGCGCGCCAGTGCTTCCGGCCCTTCTCGCTCGGCGCATCGCTGGACCCATCGCAACCGGGGCGGCTCGTGTATGGACGCTGGCTCGACGGAGCGGAAGTCATCGACGACGTGCTGGCGTGCATCCCGCCGGAAGAATCGTCTGCCGTGGAGATTTGCTGTCACGGAGGTCCGCGCGTGGTGGAGCGCGTCGTCGAGAGCCTGGTGCGGCTCGGCGCGACGCGCACGGAAGCCGAATCCGTGGATCCCGCCTGGACGGCCGGGGACGCGGTGGAGCGCGACGTGCTTGAATGGATGCCGCGGGCGAAGACGCAGCGAGGCGTTCGATACCTGCTGGGGCAGAGGGCGCGCCTTCCCGCGGCGATTCGAGCGGCGATTGCAGCGCTACGACATGATCCCGCCGAAGGGCGTCGCCTGCTCGATCGGCTGATCGAGGGGCACGATGCGGCGCGGCGGCTGATCGAAGGCGCGACCGTGGCGATCGTCGGCCCCGCCAACGTTGGAAAGTCCACGCTGTTCAACGCCCTTGTGGGGCGCGAGGCCGCGCTCACCTCGCCTCATCCCGGCACGACGCGCGACTGGGTCGAGGCCGAGATCGAGTTCGATGGCGTGCCGTTGACGCTGTGGGACACTGCCGGATTCCGCGAAGGCGCGGATGAGCTGGAACGCCGCGCCATGCTCACCGCGCGCGAGCGCCTCCGTCAGGCCGACCTCGTGCTGGCCGTCGTGGACGCGACGCAGGCGAACTGCCGCGAGCAACTGGAAGACGTCAAGCGGCTCGTGGCGGATCGACCTTGCGTGGTCGTGCTGAACAAGGCGGACATCGCCGTCGCCGCGTCGCCGCCCATGCGGTTACCGCAGCGCGATGCCCCCCAAGCGCTGGGGGTCTCCGCGCAAACGGGCGAAGGGATCGACGCGATGCTGAGGGCGATGCTGGGAGCGCTGGGTCTGGCGCGGATGGATGACGAAGCACCCTGCCTGTTCTCGCCGCGCATGCGAGATTTCGCCCTTCCGCTGCTCGCCATGCCCTTTCCGCCGGCGGGCTTATTGGACAGGATCGAGTCCGAAATGTTTTCGGGCGAGCACGCGACGGATCGGACGGCCGCGCTATAATCCAGCAACGGCTCGCGCTGCGCCCGTCGGGTTGAATCGCCCGCCGTGCGCGCGTACATTGCGCCGCTCGCGCTGCCGGTGGAGCGTTCGGCTCCCAGGCGCGGCCGCAGCGCTGACGGGAACACGCATGTCGCTGGAAGAAGATTCCATCTTCGCACGCAAAGTCATCGAGCGAAAACTCGCCACCGTGGACGAGGTCGAGATCGTCCGCGAGCACGTCCGCGAGCTGCGCGAGAAGGGCAAGCACGTCGGACTCTCCGACTATCTCGTCAACTCCGGCTACATCACCAAGACCCAGGTGCAGCGCCTCAACATGGCCATGGAGGAAGACTCCATGTACCGCCCGGCCCAGCAGATTCCCGGCTACCAGGTGCTGGGCAAGCTCGGGCAGGGCGCGATGGCCACCGTCTTCAAGGCCAAGCAGCTTTCGCTCGACCGCATCGTCGCCATCAAGGTGCTGCCCAAGCGCCTCAGCGAAAACCGCGAGTTCGTCGATCGCTTTTACAAGGAGGGCAAGGCCGCCGCCAAGCTTAACCACGCGCACATCGTCGGCGCCTACGACGTCGGCGAGGCCATGGGCTATCACTACTTCGTCATGGAGTACATCGACGGAAAGACGGTGTACGACCTTCTTAAGGACAGCAAGCCGCTGCCGGAGAAGGAGGTGCTGACGATCATCATCCAGGTCGCCAAGGCGCTGCAGCACGCCCATCACCGCGGCCTCATCCACCGCGACGTCAAGCCCAAGAACATCATGCTCACCAGCGCCGGCCAGGTGAAGCTCGCCGACATGGGTCTGGCGCGCGAGGTGGACGACGCCAAGGCCGCCACCGCGGAGGCGGGTCGCGCTTACGGAACGCCGTACTACATCAGCCCGGAGCAGATCCGCGGGGAGATCAACATCGACGCCCGCGCGGACATCTACTCGCTGGGCGCCACGTTTTATCACATGGTGACCGGCCGCGTGCCGTTCGAGGGCGCGTCGCCCTCCGCGGTGATGCACAAGCATCTCAAGGAGCCGATCACCCCGCCGGACCACATCAACACGCGGCTGACCAGCGCCATCGGCGAGATCATCGAAGTCATGATGGCCAAGAACGCCGACGACCGGTATCAATCGGTGGCGGAGCTGCTGGACGATCTAGAGGCGGCGCTGCGCGGCGAAGCGCCGATGCAGGCGCGCAAGCACTACAACTCCGACCTGCTCGACGACTTGGCGAGCGGCGGCGAGGTCATCGACTTCGAGCTGGACCGCCGCCCCGCCCCGACAGGCGGCGCCCAAGGCATCCCCTCCGGCTGGCTCCTCGCCGCCGGGTTGCTGCTCTTTCTCTCCGTGCTGATCAATCTGTTCCAGTGGCTCAACGGAAAGCCGTGAGTTCGGCGCAGAGTCCGCCCTCGTCCAACTCATAACAGTTCGTAGTGAGAGACGACCCTCGTCATTCCCGCGAAGGCGGGAATCCAGCCGGTGGCCTGCGAAGAGCTACGAATCCGGCGGCGGGGTGGCACGGTCTGGCGTACTCGCCAGGCCGTGGCGAACTCCAGACCCGTCATGCCCGCGAAGGCGAGGAACCAGCGTCCCCTCATTCCCGCGAAAACTGGGATTCAGCCGGTTGTTTCTGAGGGGACGATTGGGGCGGGCAGCGATCCTGCGGAACGCGCCGCTCTTCGGACGGCAGGAACGGCGACGCAGGCGCTGTCGTCGTACACCAACCGCGTCCAGCTTTTGCCCGTGCTCGCCCCGGGTGACCCCGACGTACTGCGCTTTTTTACCGATGGCTCCCATCCAGCCAGCCTTGTACGGTGGCCTGGCCGCATGGTAGAATACTGCTTCGTGTACGAGGTTTTTCGGAGTCTCACTTCTAAAGGAGGAAGGAAGATGACGGCGAGAAAGTCCATGTGGATGGCCGCGACCTGCTTGCTGCTGGCCGCGAGCTTTGCAGGCGCTCAGACCAGCGAGTTGTTTCTGGGCGACTGGTCGAACAGCACGACTTACGTCGTGCAGGGAGGCGTGGTCGTGCGGACCTTCGTCCGCACCGGCGGCGGCTCGGACGGTCCGGGTTTCGTCGTGCAGAGCACGATCAAGGACATCGGGCAGAACGACGGGACCAGCGGCAAGGAGTATGACCTCTTTGGAACGCCGCTGGGCGGCTCCTACTTCAATCCGAGCTTCACGAGCCTCTACGACGGAGCGACGGACGGGACGAGGAACTGGAGCGTGGCGCACAACGACTTCGACACGAACTTCGCGGTCGTGGTCGGCGACGCGGACTGGAACGGCCTGGCGGTTTCGTTCGTGCCGACCAACCGCAGCTCGGGCATCACGTTCGACGCGAACAACGGGACCCTCTGGATCACGAACAACGTCGGCGGCTCCGATAAGGTCCAGCAGTTCGACACCAGCGGCAACCTGATCTCCGAGTTCCCCATCAGCCTCCAGAGCGGCGGCGGATACGGCATCGCCTGGGATCCCGCGGATGACACGCTGTGGGTGCCCGGCGCGTTCGGAACCGGCGGCAACGTCTATCAGTACGACAAGGCCGGCAACCTGCTGCAGACCGTCACCCCGCCGGGGCTGGGCACGCAGATTCTCAGCGCCGAGTTCAGCAGCGAAACCGGTCCGCCGGTGCCGCGTTGCATCTATCAGGTCAACAAGGTCAAGAACCTGGCCAACCAGTGCGGCGAGGTCTGCGACACGTGCAAGTACGTCCGGGGCGACCTGATCTGCACGACCGAGTGCGCGACGCCGGGCGACTGCCGCACGCGGCTGAAGGGCTTTGACGCCTGTCCGAACGGCGCTTCCTGCAAGGTCATTGCCGACCTCGTCGGTTGCGACGTGCCGCCGCAGAATTGCAAGCGTTGCAGATAGTCCGCGGCAAAAGCTGACGCGAAACGGACGGGTGAGGTTCCCCCTCCCCCGTCGTTTCTTTGCTGGCGAATGCGCAGCGGTAAGAGGATCTTGGAGCCTTTCGTAGCTATCAGGTTTACGTCTCCTCAGGCGCCCAAACACTCACGGCCAACACCCACCGCCGTTTACGATAGGCGGCGGCTAGTTTGCGCTGTGTACATTGAAGGTCTTAATTGTTCAGTGCCACAAGAACACGCCAGCTTGGCTGAATACATGGGGTTGTTGGTTGAGGAGCACAAGCTCCCGCATTCCCGGCCAGGTTCAGACGTCCTCGCTCAGGGATCCGCGGGGGTCGCCATTGCAGCGACCAGTAGAGCGTAACGATGTGCTTCTGCGGGATTGTTCTTGCAGTGTGAAAGGTGGAACGATAGGCTGTATGGCGACAGCCTTACGCCCGATGGATCCCAGCAACCCTGCGTTTTCAAGTTGGCTTGTAGCAGGAGTACGGAGGAGACGAGCAATTATGAGAATGTCGCAATCCGTGTTCGTGACCGCGTTGGGCATACTGTTGTTGGGAGCCGGTCTTCCACCGGCCGCCGCATTCGATTGGGTGTGGCGCCAGACGTTTCCAGATGTATCGGCCCGTGCCGGACACGCGATGAGCTACGACAGCGCGCGCGGGGTCGTCGTCATGTTCGGCGGCAAACGTCAGGACATGCAGATTCTTGGCGATACCGCGGAATGGGATGGAACTCAGTGGATTCCCCGCGCGATGACGGGGCCCTCGCCGCGAAGCGCCCACGCCATGGCGTATGACGAAGGTCGGGGCGTAACAGTGCTGTTCGGGGGCAGGGAGGAAGCTGGGGCCATCAGCGGCGAAACGTGGGAATGGGACGGGCAGCAATGGACGCGACGGAACGTCTCGGGGCCAGACCCTCGATCCGGACACGCCATGACCTATGACGCCGCGCGCGGGGTTGTCGTGCTTTTCGGAGGTGAGGTTTACGATCGTTCCTATTCTTTCTTCGCAGACACTTGGGAGTGGGACGGAACGGCGTGGACACGAAGGTCACGCAGCGGTCCTCACGCCCGATCGAGCCATTCATTGTGCTACGACTCCTCGCGCGGCCGGTCGGTGCTTTTCGGCGGTTACTACGAGCGCGAGGAGGGTGGCTTCGACGAGCTTGGGGACACTTGGGAGTGGGATGGGCAAGACTGGTCGATTCGGTCGGTGATCGGCCCGCACGCACGAACGAACCATGGTGCGTCCTACGACGCCGAGCGACGCGTGACTGTCGTGTATGGCGGCGACTATCCCGGAGAAGGCGCTTGGGAGTGGAACGGCTCGACGTGGACGGAGATCGACGCCCAAGATCCGGGAAACGTCTCGGGGCACGCCATGGTCTATGATGCGGCGCGTCGAACGACTCTGCTATTCGGGGGCCGGATCGGATCCACGGATTACAATCAGAGCATTTGGGCATGGGATGGCGAGGCCTGGTTGTTTCAGGGCGGGACTGCGCCGTCGGCACGGAGTCGGCATGGCATGGCCTTTGATTCGGACCGCGAGGTTGCGGTCGTCTTTGGTGGCAATCTGGGTGGCGGTGAGACTTGGGAGTGGACTGGCGGACAGTGGTCGCGCCGGTCGATCACGGGACCGGAACCGCGTGCTCGGCTCGCCCTTGCCTATGACGGCAGCCGCCGGAAGACAGTGCTCTTCGGAGGCCAACTGCGCAACGGGACGACGGATGGTCGGACGTGGGAATGGGATGGGGCTGAATGGTCATTGCGGTCCGACGCGGGTCCGTCGCCCCGGTATGAACATGCGATGTGTTATGATGCGTCGCGCGGTGTGACCGTTCTATTCGGGGGCAGCAGCGGCGGCGGCGAGACGTGGGAATGGGACGGCGAGTCGTGGTCGCTGCGGGCCACGACGGGCCCATCGGCGCGGCGCGCGCATTCCCTCATTTATGACAGTCTCCGCGAGGTCAGCGTCTTGTACGGCGGGGAAGCAGCGGACGGCCCGAGCGGCGAAACATGGAAATGGGACGGCGAATCGTGGGCGCTGATTGCGATTGGGGGACCGACGGCGCGTTCAGAACATGCCATGGCTTACGACGCGGCACGAGGCGTTGGTGTGTTGTTTGGAGGCGGCACCGGCCTCGCCCAGGAGGAAGCGTGGGAGCTTGACGGCGCGATCTGGACGGAAGTGGAGACCCCCAACGGTCTGGATCGCGAGCAGCATGCAATGACCTATGACTCAGCCCGATCTGTCATCCTGATGTTTGGCGGTCTCGATTCCAGATCAAGAAACGACCTGTGGGCTTATGGCGATTTTTCCGTCGAGCGATGCACCACGCGCGAGAACCTCAAACGGCCGAAGTGTAAGACGCGAAACGGCGTCAATCGCCTGAACGTCGTACTGATTGACGGCGTCGCAGGTGACACCTTTGTCGTCACGCTGTCCGACGGATCTACGCAGTCGGGGTCGATCTCAGATACGGGCAAAGGCAAAGCCAAGTTTCCGAATCGACCCACAGGCGACGCGGGCACGGTTGAGGCTCAGTGGGCGTGCGGCGCGGTAGCAATGACGGAGTACGTCTGCCCGTAGGCGCAAAGCGAGCCGGTGCTGAGATTGAAACATCGGCGCGCGACTCGGACGGGGCTCTCCGTGAAGACGTTGGCGATCAGCGGACATGGGGCGCGCGCGCTTGGTTTGCAGGATGAACGGAGCGATCAAGGCGGGTGAACGCGCCGCGCGGACTGCGAAGCGCCGAGGAGAATTGAAATGAAGCGGATTTCGAGAATCCGGGTTGCAGCAATTGCGTTCTGTGGCTTTGGCGCGGCGCAGCAGGCATTAGGAGATTCGATTGAATGGCGTCATGTGAGTCCCGGTCCATCGCCGCGGTACGGGCCCGCGATGGCGCATGACGCAGCTCGGGGTGTCACGGTGCTGTTCGGCGGAGCCAACCCTCTGCGCTTCGCCGATACGTGGGAATGGGATGGAGCCGCATGGGAGCTTCGATCCCTGTCGGGGCCTTCGGCCCGCTCCTATCCCGCCGCGGCGTACGATCTTGATCGAGGTGTCGTGGTCGTGTTCGGTGGGAAGGACAGCAACGGCTGGAATCGTGAAACGTGGGAATGGGACGGCCTCGCTTGGACTCTGCGCTCTGCGACCGGTCCCACTCCGCGGTATTGGCATGCCATGGCGTATGACGCCGTTCGCCGGGTCACGGTTCTCTTCGGCGGCTTTGATGGAGCAAACGACAACGAGACATGGGAGTGGGACGGCCAAGTCTGGACGCCGCGTCCGGTGATCGGTCCATCTGGTCGAACTGGACACGTCATGACTTATGACAGCGCGCGGGCCGTCGTGGTGTTGTTCGGAGGCCACGACACCGATAGCAACGGCGAAACTTGGGAGTGGGATGGACAAACCTGGGCGCGGGTGGCGTCTGATGGGCCCTCGCCGCGCACCTCCGCAGCGCTTGCGTTTGATCCCGATCGAAATGTCAGCGTTCTGATTGGGGGACGCAACGGAAGCGGTCGATTGGGCGACACATGGGAATGGGACGGCCAAACCTGGATTCAGCGCGACGCAGATGCGACTCCTCCTCGCTCCAGTGCGGCCGCCGCCTATGACCTCCGGCATCGAGCGGTTGTCCTCTTCGGTGGGGCGGGAGATTCGGGCGTAAATCGTGGTGATACCTGGATAAGGACAGGGCAGGTCTGGAGCTTGGCCGTGCCGTCGGGACCTTCCGCGAGGACTGACCACGCCATGGCGTTCGACAGCGGACGCAGCGTCAGCGTGCTTTTCGGCGGCGTGGACAACGACTCGAATGGGCAAACCTGGGAGTGGGACGGGGAAACGTGGTGGCTCCGCGCCAACGAGGGATTGAATCCCCGCTACGCTCACGCGATGGCGTACGACAGCACGCGGGGCGTCACGGTGCTCTTCGGCGGCAACGCCCAGTCGTGTGACGCCGAGACGTGGGAATGGAATGGTCAATCATGGGCGTTGCGTGCAACGACGGGTCCGCCTGGGACCTGTGGCCAAGCCTTGGCCTATGACAGTGCGCGTGGGGTCGTTGTTCATTTCGGGGGTTGGGCGTCCACGGGTGAAACCTGGGAGTGGGACGGCGCGTCGTGGGTGTTTCGCACGGCCGAGGGTCCGACGCCGCGCCAGAACCATGCCATGGCGTACGACGTCCGGCGCGGCGTCACCGTCCTGTTCGGTGGAAGGGACACGACTTTCAATGGCTCGCGCAACCGCGAAACATGGGAATGGGACGGCTACGCATGGACGCTTCGAACCGACCGGGGCCCTTCGCCACGGTATGCGTCCTCGATGGCCTACGATTCGGCTCGCGGCGTCAGCATCCTGTTTGGCGGCACCGCCGACGGGATTGTAGGCGACACGTGGGAATGGGACGGGACGGCATGGATCCAGACCGGCCAGAGCGGACCGTCGCCTCGGACCGGCCATGCCATGGTGTATGACGACCTGCGGGGTGTGGCTGTCCTGTTTGGCGGGGATGCCCGAGAGCGGGACGGACAGACATGGGAATACCTCTATCAGCAGAATCCATGCCCCCGGGACATTCGAATCAAGAGCGCGAAGTGCACCAGTCAGGATGGAAGCTACCAACTCAAAGTTGTTCTGGCGGGTGGGCTCCCCGGCGACTCGTTCATCGCTAGGCTCTCCGATGGGTCTGAGAAGTCAGGCACGATTAATGAGCGAGGCCGCGCAAAGGCGAAGCTCAACGATCGCATGAACAGCGAGTCCGGCGAAGTTACAGTGGTCTGGAATTGCGGCGCGCATGACGCCTTGGAATACCACTGTCACTAATCTCGCGGTAAGGCCTCGGCGCGTTCTCGGCGGACAGGAGGTTACCGGGAGACCTACACGCGAGAGAACGAGCCGGATGAAGGCCACGGCGACCCGACCACACGCACGATCGAGACCACCTACGAAACCGACGACGCCGGGCGCATCACGTCCGTGGACCGGGACGGCGTCGTCACCACCTACACCTACTCCGACAACGGCAGCCCCTCCGTGCCCAACATCACGGTCCAACACGACGATGGGGCGAAGTCGTTCTACTACCTCAACGACGCCGGCGAACTGGTCCGCATCGCTCACACGAAGGTCAGCGGAAGTTCCATCATCGTTGTCGCCGACTTCGAGGTGCTCGAACGCGATGACAACCGCCGCATCACGCTGGTCGAGGAAAACTTCCTCGATTCCGGGGCCTCCGACGGCTACCGCACAGAGCAGGTAGCGTTCTCCTACGGGGACGGGAACCTGACATCGGGTGAGCTTGACACCGGGAGCGAAGCCGAGCCCACGCAATTCTACTGGAGTTTTGCCCCAAGTTCGGTGCTTGCGTCATCCGACCCCAACCGCCTCGTGCGCGAGCATCGCACGCTCATCGACACCGGCTACACCGGCGGCGAGGCCGTGACGTTTGACAAGCGGTACTACTATGATCCCAACGGCAACCGCCTGGCGGTGGTCGAGGTGGACCCGGATGATGAGGAGGTTTTCCGGTCGGTGACCCGGTACAATTACATGTACCCGACCCTCGGGGACGGTTCCGACGAAGACGATCCGCCGGGCACGCCGGACCCCGAATCGACCGCCTGGATGAACTACGCGGGCACGGGCAGGGATCAGCTCCTGTCTACTCAGAAGTTCATCTTCGAGGGCGACGCGAACAATACGCTCGACCGCGTGCAGGCCGAGACCTTCGGCTATGCCGACGGGCATGCGCACATGAAGGCGCGCCACCGGGTGACGTGGATGTGGGGCGAGTCGGCCTGGTGGGTGCAGTTGGTGGAGGACACGGATTACACGTACCCGTACGACAGTCTGGGGATTCCATTGTCCCGGCTGGAAAGCGTCATCTACGAATACTCGTCCTACACGGAGCAGCAGCAGCAGACGCCCGAGCACATGGGCGCCATCGGCGAGATGTACGCCTACGACGACCTGATCGGCCGGCGGACGGCCACGTTCCGCTGCCAGGTGGACGGCTCGCATGACATCCCGTGGGGTCCGGGGATGAATTGTGAGAGCGAAGGAACCTGCAAGGCTCGAACGATGATGTATGATTACTACGGCCTGTCGCAGCGCGTGGCCGCGGTGCGGATGTCTCCGTTCTGGTTTGAGGACTGCCCGTGCAACAGCGGTGGGCGGTACAAGAACGACGGCGATGAGTTCCTCGAGTCGTACACCTACGGCCCGGTGGGCGTGACGACGCGGACGGATGAGCAGCAGGACGCCGATCCGCAGACGGGGTGGGACCACTACGTCATGGCCGACGTGTTCGGCGGGACGACGGGGCTTTGGGCGCAGTCGGGGAGCGGCCCGCGGGATGCGGCGTTCCAACATTTCGACGCGTTCGGGGTGCGCGTCGGCGTGGACGCCACGTGGAGCGCGGATTATGATGCCTCGCGCTACCGCTGGCGGTCGCAGGAAGGGAGTGAAACCGATGACCTGGCGATAAACGACAGCAACGGCCTTGGCCTGCAGCCGCCGACGCTGGTGTACATGCAGACCCGCCACTACGACCCCGGCCTGGGCCGGTTCATCATGGCCGACAGCATCCCCATCGGCGCCTTCTCGCCGCAGGGGCTGAATCGGTATGCGTATTGCACGAATGATCCGGTGAATGGGAGCGATGCGAGTGGAACGTTCATTAGTCTCTTCGGGTATCTCTCCGCTTTTGGAATGCTGGCTACAATCGTTGGAGCGTTTGCAGCCGGCGGTGTCGCTGGGCCGGGAGCGCTTTACGGCGCGCTGATTGGGATTGGAATCGAACTGGGTACGCAGCTGATGTCATCGAAATGCACCCTTTATCCATGGGATCTGAATTGGAATTCGATATTCAAAGCAGGTTTCGGAGGTGCCGTCTTTGGCGGACTGGTGGGTCCCGCTGTAGCAGGGGGCTATGCCCGCGCAAGGGCTGCTACGTTGGCGAAAAACGGACTCAAGTATTTAATGCGGGCCATAGGCTTCGGTGTGGCGCTGGAGGGAATTGAAGAGGCCCTAAATTGGCTATTTTAGAATCCAGTTCGCGCTGTTACAGTACAGAATCCGCGCAACAATTGCATCCGAGTGTTGATGGAATGAACCATCCTTTGGTGGCCGGTTTGACGATTATCGCCCGCGCGCCCGGTCCTGCGCGGGGCTTACCCTTGGTCGACGCCATTGAATCAACCTTCTTGTCGCTCCTGACCGGTCTTTGCGCCGGAGCGCTGTTCGTGTCGTTTTCCACGAGACTTCAACTGGAGACATTTGGGGTACGAGCATTGATCGTACTGGCAACTGGGATGTTAACAGGTTTGGGAAACCTGATTGTTTCCAAGCTGCGGCGATCGTTGCTCAAGCGGCGAAACGAAGCTGATTCGAGTTCGGCGGAGTCGCGCCCAATGCACGACTGCGTCCGGGGCCGTCACAATACACGCAGTGACGGATCCGGTGTCGTCTGCATTCTTCCGCCCGAGCTTCTGGAACAGTTTTCGGGTCTTCCGCTGATGCCGTTCGAGCCTCAGACGTTCCGATATTACCCGACGTGTCGATTCGTCCACCTTTTGAAAAGTCTTAGATACGGGAAGACGTTGAGTGTATTGCTTCTTGTGGTCATGATCTTGTTATGGAGAACCATGTCTCCCTTAGCACTCTTGGTGTCCACGGGTTTGGTGGTCTGTTCTGTGGGTCATCTGGTTGTTTTTCGTTACTACGTGCGCATTTTTCCGGGGCGCTTTCAGGTGCTTCGCACAACAGCATGGTCGGAAAAATGTATCGCGCTAACGAATGTTGACTTGACGAAGTGCCTTGTCGAGGTGGATATGAATGCAGGGAGCATCGTCTTCCAAGATGCGCTCCGGCGACCTAAATCGTTTCGATTCTGGTTGATCTGTGTACAACAATCAGTAGAAGTGGCCACTCGCGCTCTGCAAGCGTGCCTCGTTGCTCCGAGCATAGTCGAGCCGCCGACGGATCGACTTTGTGGATAATAAGTGGATATGAGAACGTGGGCGATGCTTTTATCGAGTCGTACACCTACGGCCCCGTCGGCGTGACGACGCGGACGGTGGAGACGGAGGATGCCGATCCGGGGGACAACTTCGATCACTGGGTTCTGCCGGACGTGCTCGGCGGCTCGACGGGGTTGCTCGCCAAGGTGGGGACCGGGGCGCGGGAGCCGGTGTTTCAGCACTTCGACGCGTTTGGGGTGCGCGTCGGCGTTGATTCGACGTGGAGCGCGGATTATGATGCCTCGCGCTACCGCTGGCGCAGTCAGGAAGGGAGCGAGACCGATGACCTGGCCGTGAGCGACAACTACGGGGCAGGCCTGCAGCCGCCGACGCTGGTGTACATGCAGACCCGCCACTACGACCCCGCCCTGGGCCGCTTCATCATGGCCGACAGCATCCCCATGGGCGCCTTCTCGCCGCAGGGGTTGAATCGGTATGCGTATTGCACGAATGATCCGGTGAATGGCACGGACCCGCTTGGGCGGTTCAATGTACTTTCTGGGATCCTGCTGGGCGCCATGTTCTCGCTGGGTGCCTACCTCGGCTATGAGCTCGGAAAAGCACTTGGTGCCACTCCGACCCTGCTCGGGGGCGCGATTGCCGCCTTTTCCGGAGGTGTTGGGAGCGGCGTAGCGGGCCATTGTCTTAGTTTAGCTCAAAAGCAATCCCTTGAGCTGCTGTCAAGGTTCTTGGCGCTTGGCTCGATAAGTGGGGCGACGTACATGTCGTCGCTGGCAAGTACGATATCCCGGCCAATCTGGATTGCATTTGGTTTGGGGCTGATGTTCGGTATGATGATGTCGCCACTGTAACCATGCAGTTTACAGTTTAGTTGCCAACGGCGGCGTGGTGGCAAGATAGATAGCCCGGTTTAAGGTGATGAGCGGGAAATCGACAGTCAACGGGTTGTCGTCCGGAGTCCGATGGCCGGGAATCGCGCCACGCGGTCACAGCGTAATTGTGTGCGCCCTGATTGGGTCGGCGTGTGGCTATCTGCTCCTTTTAGGTGTGGCGTTCCTATTACCGATTGCGCCTTTCGTTTGGAGGGCGCTCCTCTTTGGCCTGGCAGTTTGGGCTGGGCCTTGGACCATGATCTATTTGTTGTATTATCGCAAACAACGATCCTTGCGGCGGCGCCTGTTGGATGCCGAAATGTTGCTTTGCATGAAATGCGGTTATGACCTGCGGAAACTAGGAGACGCAACGCGACACTGCCCGGAATGTGGAAGCAGCTTTGATCCTTCTGACACACGTGACAGTTGGGATCGCTGGTTGAGAAACGTTCATTAACTTGAGCATATTTGCAAACCCCATCGGCGTCAAAGACAGTCTGTTTCGCATCGGCCTCCCTCCACGTCCCGAAATGGCGGCAGGCCGGCCCTGAGCGAGATCGAAGCGGACTGGTCGTCTGGCGTCGTGCGGCAACGGACTCCGAGGGGTTGGATGTACGCTCAGACTACTTTGAAGAGCAAAGCGATTAGGCCGGCCGGCGACTGCAAGGCCCGGACGACGATGTTTGACTACTACGGCCTCAGCCAGCGCGTGGCGGCTGAGCGGCTTTCGCCGTGGGAGTACGTCGGCGGCGGCGGGTTCGGGTATGAGAACGAGGGCGACAAGTTCCACGAGTCGTACACCTACGGCCCGGTGGGGGTGACGACGCGGACGGTGGAGACGGAGGATGCCGATCCGGGGGACAACTTCGATCACTGGGTCTTGCCGGACGTGTTCGGCGGGACGACGGGGCTTTTGTTGTATGATGCGCAGCCGGGCCAGCGGGCGGCGGTATTCGAGCATTTCGACGCCTTCGGCGTGCGGGCCGGCACCACGAACTGGGGACCGGACGAGGACGCCTCGCGCTACCGCTGGCGCAGTCAGGAGGGGAGCGAGACCGATGACCTGGCCATAAGCACGACTGAGGAGGTCGAGCTGGCCCCGCCGACGCTGGTGTACATGCAGACGCGGCACTACGACCCGTCGCTGGGCCGGTTCATCATGGCGGACAGCATCCCCATGGGCGCCTTCTCGCCGCAGGGGCTGAATCGGTATGCGTATTGCACGAATGATCCGGTGAACTGCTCTGACCGCTCTGGGCGCTTGACGTTTCTAGGTTGGCTGATAGTCATATTGCTTCTTGAGATCGCTATCGGCCTTGGCCTGCAAATGTGGATCTGGAGCTTGGAGTATGGGTTAAAGGCGCAAGCTCCCCGGCGGCGCATACTGGACAAGAACGACGAACCCATAAATGACCCGTGCACAGTGTTACAGGACATGGGCCCACTATTCCGCGCACCTGGAACAAGCATGACTGGGTATCCTTCTCCTGCATTGTCGCCCGAGGAGGCTGCTGCACAAATGATGCAAGAGGCACTCAACAAGCTCAACGACGAAGAGGATGAGCCATGAACACGAACATCAAACAGAATGGCGGCCTCGCAGTCCCTTGGTGTTTGGCGGTGGTCGCGGCCATTTCTGCAATTGCAATGTTCGCAATCCTCGCCAAGATCACCGCTGCGGAACCTGATTTGGATCCGCTGTATGCCACCGTTGTTCCTGCCCTCGCGGTGATGGTGTCATCGCAAGGGGGTCTCCTTCTCTTGCCCCTCTTGTTTTTGGTAGCTAGGCACAGAATGGCCTTCAAGAGTCCGGCTGGCCAGACAGTTTGCTTTGGTGTGTTTGCGATGATTTTCCTCGTAGGCTCGATAATAGGTTCGATCCTATTGTGGCTATCAATAGGGTCAACTTGAGCACTGTTACAAGAGCGACAAGTAGCGCGACGATTCGCTCGAATACGTTTACGATTGGGCGATGGGAGGACTGTACGCCTACGACAACCTGCTGGGGCGGCGCATCGCCACCCACCGGGCCCAAGCCTCGTGCACCGCGCCCTGCTCGCTGCCGGAAGACCTCTTTGCCGACAATAAGTACGCCACGCACCATTTCGACTATTACGGGCTGTCGCAGCGCGTGGCCGTGGAGCGCATCTCGCCCTGGGAGGGCGATGAAAGCGCCCCGCCGGTCCACGCCGATGACAAGTTCGTCGAGTCGTACACCTACGGCCCCGTCGGCGTGACGAGGCGGACGGTTGAGACGGACGACGCCGATCCGGGGGACAACTTCGATCACTGGGTCTTGCCGGACGTGTTCGGCGGCGCGGCCGGGCTTTTGTTGTATGATGCGCAGCCGGGCCAGCGGGCGGCGGTGTTCGAGCACTTCGACGCTTTCGGGGTCCGCGTGGCCACGACGGGCGGCTGGGGCGGCGACGAGGACGCCTCGCGCTACCGCTGGCGCAGTCAGGAGGGCAGCGAGACCGATGACCTGGCCGTGAGCGACAACTACGGGGCAGGCTTGCAGCCGCCGACGCTGGTGTACATGCAGACGCGCCACTACGACCCCGGCCTGGGCCGCTTCATCATGGCGAACAGCATCCCCATGGGCGCGTTCAGCCCGCAGGGGTTGAATCGGTATGCGTATTGCACGAATGATCCGGTGAACCTGTCTGATGAGAAGGGAACGTTCACACTAGCCGCATTCCTATTGCTGGCTCTGATAGCGGTTGCTCTGGGCTTGGGATTAACATTGTTTGGCGGATTGGTGCTTTTGCTCATGGTCCTCCATAAGGAAGCTTGTTTTCTGGTCGGCGGCGAAGACGCATATGAAGCTTATATCGACTGGTTCGCGACGAAACTAAACAATGTTAGTTGGGGCGAGATTCTCACTGATCTCGCGTTGAATCTCTTGCTGGCCGTGCTAGTGGTCTTGGGTGTAATCAGCGGAGGACTAAATAGCTCCCCTTGAAAAGTAAACTGGCTTGCCCCCAGGATACCGGTGGTTAACGAGAACCCGGTGATCCTGGAGGCGAAGCCATGGACGGCATTGTCTCGTTGGGCCGGGCCGGACGCAAGCGGCTTTTGGGGGTG
>CAZGJA010000001.1:0-22712 GCA_964526695.1 uncultured Phycisphaeraceae bacterium | reverse complement strand
GATTGCCACTTTGTAGCTGCAACGTGTTCGAGGCGGAGGGGGGGTGGGCCTCTGGCCCGCCGAGAAGGAGGGGGGTGGGCCTCTGGCCCGCCGAGAAGGAGGGGGGGTGGGCCTCTGGCCCGCCGAGAAGGAGGGGGGTGGGCCTCTGGCCCGCCGGCGGGCGAGGACGCCCGCCCCCCAAGCCCGCCCCCCAAGCCCGCCCCCAAGCCCGCCTCCCGAGTCCTCCCCCCAAGTCCGCCCCCCGAGATTGGACGCTGTGATACCTGCGAAGCACTACATGAGCGCCCCGTCCACCGCCGATGCGGACGTTGGAGTGGGATCCCCGGCGGCCGCGAAGACCGGCAACGCACCGCCGAAGGACAACAGCGCCCCTCCCGCCGTCAGCCGCGTGCTGCTGGACGTGCGCGATCTGTCGATCTCACTGTCCCGGCCAGGGGGTGCTGTGGAACTGGTGGACAGCGTGTCTTTCGCCGTTTCCGCCAACCGAACGCTGGCGATCGTCGGCGAAAGCGGATGCGGCAAGACGGTGACGGCGCTGAGCCTCGCCCGGCTGCTGCCCGATCCGCCGATGCGCATCACCTCCGGTCGGATTCTGCTCCATGATACGCGCGCGGATGCGGAGCCGATCGACATCGCTCGACTCGACGACCGCGGGCTGACCCGCGTCCGCGGGCGTCGAATCGGCTTTGTGTTTCAGGAGCCGATGTCGGCGCTGCATCCGCTGCGGACCATCGGGGACCAGGTCGCGGAGGGCGTGAGTCTCCATCTGGGCCTGCGTCGTCGGGCGGCCAGGGACCGCGCGGCCGAGTGGCTCGCGCGGGTGGGCGTGGATCAGCCCTTGCAGCGGATGCGCGAGTTCCCGCACGAGCTGTCCGGCGGGCTTCAGCAGCGGGCCATGATCGCCATGGCGCTGGCGATGGAGCCGAGCGTGCTGGTGGCCGACGAGCCGACGACCGCGCTGGATGTGACGCTGCAGGCGCGGATTCTGGATCTGCTGGCGGAGCTTCAGCGGCAGACGAAGCTGGGGCTGATTCTCATCACGCATGATCTGGGGGTGGTAGCGCGGATCGCCGACGAGGTGGCCGTCATGTATGCAGGGCGGATCGTCGAGAAGGCGCCGGTGCGGGCGCTGTTTGCCTCGCCTCGGCATCCGTACACCAAGGCGCTGATGGAGTGCATGCCGCGACTGGATCGCACCGGGCAGCCGGAGGGCGATGAGCCGGTGCGGCGACTGGCGACGATTCCCGGGCGCGTGCCCGACCCGGCGGACTACTTGCCCGGCTGCCGATTCGCTCCGCGCTGCGCGCTGACGAGAGCATGGGCGCAGGGTGCGACCGGGTCGGAGGTCATGGACGTTGCCGATCACACCGGAGGCCGCGTGAAGGTGCTGGCGAGGTGCGTCCGGGGCGATGCGAAGGTCGCCGCCGCCCCGCCGTGGGTCCGGCTCGGATCAGGGCAGGAGGCGGCCTGCTGGGAAGTGGCTCCGCGGATCTGAGACCGGATGCACAGGTTGCGAAACCTGTGCCACACGTCACAGGTTGGAAACCGGTGCCACACTGCACAGGTTGGGAAACCTGTGCTACACATCACAGGTTGGAAACCTGTGCCACACAGCCGGAAACCTGTGCCACACTTCGATCGCCCGCATCTTCAGGGCGGCGGCGCGGTCAGCTCCTCCAGCCGGCGTTTGTAACTCGGATCGAGCGGGTTCAGCTCGACGGCGCGTTTGATCGCCGCCAGCGCTTCTTCCTTCCGGTTCGTCTTCGCGTAAATCGTCGCCAGCGCCGCATGGGCTGCGGCGATCTGCGAATCGGCCTGCAGCGCGGCGAGGTATTCCCCGACGGCGCCCTCCTCGTCGCCCTTCGTCGCTAGTGCAGCGCCAAGCTGCAGATGGGTGTAGGGTGAGTCGAGCGGTTGCGCCAGCGCGCGCCGGAATGTCGCGATGGCCTCGTCCACGCGGGCTGCGGCGTGCAGGGCGATGCCCATGTCAGTCAGCGTGATCACGTCGTCCGGGCGCTCGGCCACCGCTTTCTCGTAAAACTCGATGGACTCGGCGGGCTTGCCCATGCCGTCCAACGTGTTGGCCAGCGTCTTATAGACGTTGTACAGTCCTTCCTTGCGATCGGCGTGCTCCGAGAGGAACGTCCGCAGCCGGCGCTCGGCTTCGGGGTAGCGCCGCGCCATGCAGAGCGTGATGCACCCGTTGACGAACTTGATTTCCTCCGCTCGCTCCATCGGGTTCAACCCGCTGACGGGATAGCGCTGCAGGTCGTTGGCGGCATCCGCGTTTTCGTCCTCCGGCGAGTGCAAGCTGACATACCCCAGACCCGCCAGGTCGCTGCGCTCCTGCGGCGAGGGCTGCCGGCGGGAAGAGCGAACCCCCGCGCCGCCGCTGGAGATGAGCTTCTCCAGATCGGCGCGCATCGCGCCCGCGCGCTGCGGCTGGGCCTCGACGAGGTTCTTGGTTTCCTTCGGATCGGAGGCGAGGTGGTACAATTCCGGCCTGGGTCCGAGGATGTACTTCCAGCCGTCCTGCCGCAGGCTCCGCAGCGGCGCATAGCCGTAGTCGTACAGCGACGCCAGCGTCTCCGAATACGCGGGCCGGCCGGCTTCCGCTTCACCCCGGATCAACCCCGCCAAGGTGGCGCCGCTGACGTTGCCCGGAACTTCCATCCCTGTCAGATCGAGGATCGTCGGCACGATGTCCACCAGCCGCACCTGCGCATCCACGCGACCGCCGGCCGGGATCCAGCCCGGACATCGCAGGATCAGCGGGATCGAAAGCGTCGAGTCGTACAAGAAAAGCCCGTGGTTCTCCTCGCCATGCTCTTCCCGGCCTTCGCCGTGGTCGGCGGTCAGGACGATCAGCGTGCGGCGGTCGAGCTTGAGGGTTTCAAGCTCGCGAAAGAGACGGCCAAGCTGCTGATCCACGTAGGCGATCTCGCCGAGGTACGGGTCGTTGGGAAACAGCTTCTTGAGCGGCTCAGGCGGATCGAGCGGCTGATGGGGATCGAAGAAGTGGAGGAAGAGGAAGAACCGCTCCTCGCGGTGATCGCGGACGAACTGGATGGCGCGATCGGCAACGTCCGTCGCCTTACGCTCGCGCACCGGTGCGCCGCTCGGCCTGGGACGCTCGGCGGAAACCGCCCGCGGATCGTCGTACACGTCGAATCCCTGGTTCAGCCCGTACTCTCGGTTGAGGACCATGGCGGCGGTCTGCGCGCCGGTGACGAATCCGGCGGCTTTCAGGGATTCCGTGATCGTGAGGTTCTCCGCGGAAAGCTCGAAATTGCCGTTGACGCGCGCGCCGTGGATAAACGGGTACGTGCCGGTCAGCAAACTGGCGTGCGAAGGCAGCGTGGACGGCGCGACGGTGGTGCACTGCGTGAACAGCGTGCCCTCGGCGGCGAAGCGGTTGATGTTCGGCGTGATGCTCGTGGGATGACCGTAACAGCCGAGGTGATCCGCGCGCGTTGTGCCGAGGGAGATGAGCACAACGTTGAGCGTCTCGCGCGCGGCGGGGCTGGCGCGCAGGATGAAGTAGCCGGCCAGGGACAACGCGACGAGGAGCGAAACGGCCAGGAAGAGCCTGTGGAACGCTCGCCGTCGCGCAGGCGTGCCTGGTTCTGGTAACGGTGCGGCCGCGGGCCCGCTGGATCGCGATTCCCCATGATGTGCGCTGGTTCCTGGCTTCTTTTTCATAGGATCGATTTCTGGCGACCGGCGCGGCGCCGACGGCTTCCGGCTGCTTCTGCGGCTGATGACGCATGCGCTGCCGGAGTTTAGGGCGCGGAGTTCTCCACGTGAAGCGCGGCGTCCTCGGCTTGCGTTGCAGGACGTGCCCAGGAATCAGATAGGATCGCCGGCATGGCTGTGGCGACGCTCATTCCTGGAGACGCAGGCAGCCATTTCCCACCTTCAGAGTCTCTCCACACGGCCTGGCGAGTGCGCCAGACCGTGCTGCACGGCTGCCACCAGGCCCGCATGCCACCCGGATCCCAAGCCTGCATGTCACCCGGATGCCAAGCCCGCCTGCGGTTGCGCAGCGCTTCTTCGCGTGCACGGCCTCCGCGAGCCGGGCGCCGAAGGCGCAGCGTTGCCGATGGCGGCCGGCGAAAGCCCGCAATCACAGTGAAGCCGTCCTCGACTTTCGTTCACGCAAGCATAAGCATCCCAAGCACCGCGATCCCCAGCACGACGCGGTACACCGCGAAGCCGGTAAACCGACGGTGCTGGACGAAGCGGAGGAAGGCGCGGATGACGCCGAGGGCGACGACGAACGCGGTCGCGGTGCCGATCGCAACCAGGCCGGCCGTCTCCGCAGTCAGGTCTGCCCGGTACTTGAGAAGCTGGTATCCGCCCGCGGCGAACATCGTCGGGATCGCGAGGTAGAACGAGAACCGGGCCGACACTTCCGGGGAAAGCCCGACGACCATGCCGCCCATGATGGTGGCTGCCGCGCGGGAGACGCCGGGCCACATGCTCACGCACTGAATGGCGCCGATCGCCGCCGCCTGCCCCAGCGTCACGTCGTCCAGCGTCATGGGCATTTCGGTGCGGAACCGCCTGTCGATCAGCACCATCGCTCCCGCGCCGGCAATCAGCGCCGCCGCCACGGGCAAAGGTCTCTCCAGACGCTCCTCAATCACGTCATGCGCGAAATAGCCGACCAGCATGGCCGGCGCGACGCCCAGCGCGAGCTTCATTACGAGGTGCTGTGAAGCTCCGCCCGCCGCCGGCCGGTGTGCAAGTCGCGCCCAGAGGTCTCGGCGGAAGTGGAACACCACGGCGAGGATCGCGCCGAGCTGACTGACGATCAGCAGGATGCGCCAGCGCGGCTCGTCCGGATTGATGCCCAGCAGCGGCTGGGCGAGGATCATGTGTCCGGTGCTGGAGACGGGAAGGAACTCCGTCAGCCCCTCCACGATCCCCAGCACGATCGCCCGCAGCGCATCCAGTGCGTTCAAGTCGTCATCCTTGAGGTCCGGGAGGTCCGTTGACCCCGCATGTCACGAGACAGCCCGTGCGTTGAGCTCCCTTGCGCGGCGGGCATAGCCCGCCCCACGCGCTCGCACAGCAACCCGCCCGCCACGCTCGCCGCGGGAGGCGCCTCAGGCCCCTTGCAGCAGGTGTTTCGATCGTTGGAGGTATTGGATCGCCGACAGCGCCGTGACGGCCACGGTCAGATAAACGAGCGTGCGCTTGACCCACGTCACCCATCCGCCGCTGATCGTCCCGCCCTCCAGCGCCACGATCATCATCAGCGTGGGCGCGGCGAAGCTCTGCACCCACATCTTGATCTTGCCGTGCATGGAGGCGGCGAACGCCGTCCCCTGCGACTCATTGAACCCGCGAAGACCCGTCACCAGCAGCTCCCGACCCAGGATGACCACGACCATCCAGGGCGCGATGCCCGTGACGTTGACATGGTTGCGATCCACGAATCCCGGACCCGCCAGCAGCACAAACGCCCCGCAGATCAGCATCTTGTCCGCGAAGGGATCGAGCACGCGACCCAGCGGCGTGACCCAGCCGTGCTTGCGCGCCAGATACCCGTCAAAGAAATCCGTCAGGGCGGCCACGACGAAGATCGCAAACGACACGTAGAGCCATGCGGGCTGCGGCGAGGTCTGTGAGTATTGGGAGAGCACGGCGAAGAACGCAATCGAGAGCACGATCCGCGCCAACGTTAGCTGATTCGGGATATTGATCGCCATCGCTTCAACACCGGCAACTGTCGTAACCACGTCAGAGCCGCGACCGTGAGGGAGCGGTGCCTCTGAACCCGTCGGAACCGCTCCCCCACGGTTGCGGACCCGGTCATGCGCCCGGGCGTTCGCTCCCTCACGGTCGCGGATCCGGTCATGCGCCCGATCGTTCGCTCCCTCTCGGTCGCGGCCCTGATCATGCGCCCGATCGTCCGCTCCCCCACGGTCGCGGCTCTGATCATGCGTCTGAAGGACCACTCCCTACAGCACGGGCAGCGCCACGTTTGTGGGCACGGCCGTCAAATCATACCCTTCGCGTCCGCCGCAGCGCACCTCGACGAATCGGCCCGCCGGCGCGTCGCAGCCGTCCACCAGCGTAAGGCTGTCCACGCCGGGCGCCTGCCCCGCGTGCCGCGCAATGACGCGACCCTGCGCGTCGCGCCCGTCGATCAGAACGTCAAACCGCCTGCCGCGCCATTCATCCGCGCGGGCGAACGCGATCTCCTGCTGCGCCTGCATCAACCGCTCCACGCGCGACTGCTTCACCGAGTCCGAAAGCTGTTCCTTCATCCGCCCCGCCGGCGTCTCCGGCTCCAGTGAATACGGGAACACGCCGAGCGCGTCGAAGCGGAAGGCGCGGATGAAGTCCACCAGCGCCCCGAACTCCTCCTCCGTCTCGCCCGGAAAGCCGGCGATGAGCGTCGTGCGGATCGTCACGCCGGGGATGCGCTCGCGCAGCTTCCGCAGCAGTGCTTCCGTCTCCGCCCGCGTGATGCGCCGGTGCATCGACTTGAGCACGCGGTCATGAATGTGCTGCAGCGGGATGTCGATGTACTTCACGACGCGATCGCACTCCGCGATGGCGTCGATCATCGCCTCCGTGAATACCGACGGGTACACGTACATCAGCCGCAGCCACTGCACGCCCGCAACGCCGTTCAACTGCCGCAGGAGGCCCGCAAGCCCCGCGTCGTCGCCGATGTCCGCGCCGTAGCTCGTCGTGTCCTGCCCGATGAGGCTGATTTCCACCGCACCGTCGGCCGCCAGCTCGCGCGCCTCGGCGAGCACCACCTGCGGCGGTTTCGAGTGCATGGGACCGCGGATCGACGGGATGGTGCAGAACGTGCACTTCTGGTCGCAGCCCTCGCTGATCCGCAGGTAGGCGTAATGCTTCGGCGTGAGCCGCAGCCGCCCCGTGTCCAACTGCGTGAAGGCGTGGTAATCGCTTAAGTACAGATCGGGCTTGCCCTTGCGGCGCGACTGGCGCCCGCCCAGAACCGCCAGAACGATGTCGTCCCGGTTGTTGACGCCCACCAGCGCGTCGATGCCCGGCACCTCCTCGTGCAGCCGCTCCTTGTCGCGCTGCACGAGGCAACCGGCCACCACCACGCGCTTCACGCGCCCGCTTCGCTTCTTGGCCACGGCGTCCGATATCTCGCCCAGCGCTTCCGCGCGAGAGGCGTCGAGAAACCCGCACGTGTTCACCACGATCACGTCCGCGCGATCTTCATCGTTCGTGATCGTGCAGCCCGCCTCGGCAAGCTGACCGAGCATCTTCTCGGAGTCCACGAGGTTCTTCGCGCACCCCAGCGAAACAAAAGCAACATGAGTCGGTCTGGTCATCCGGTTCTCCGCCCCGACGTGGGGACGGCATTATAGCGGCGGCGGAGAACCCGCCAAATGATCCGCGCGGAACGGAAGCGGGCGTCGTGCGTGGATGCGTGAACGACCAGCGGCAGGTTTCGGTCGGCGCATAGAGCCAGAGCACCGGGCTTCAGTTACAGCGCCGGGCTTCAATCAGAGCGCCGGGCGACAGTCCGGTGACTTCATCCCGACAATCTGGCCGCAAGCTGGCGCCCGCGCGGAAATGACGCTCGCAGGGCGGCACGGGTCTGAGGAATGGCACGGGTCCGAGGGGTGACACCGAGCCGTCGGGTGACACGGGTCCGCAGCGGCGGACCTGTGGATCGAGCCAAGCGATGTTTGGCGCGATCCTCATCCGCCACGGCCTGGCGAGTACGCCAGACCGTGCCACCCGCCCTGCGCCTCGCCGCCCGTTGGCTCCCTGCCTCGTGGCCTCCCTGCCTTGTTGCCCCGCTGGCTCCTTGTCTCCCCGCCCTCAGCTCGCGCGATCCAGTGGCTTGGCAGCAGCGGGCGTCAGCGACTTCAGGGCCGCAATGACGGACGCGCCGCGCGGCTGCTTCTTCGGGCGGCTTGCCGGCGCATTGCGATTCGGCGAAGTAGTCTGCGCATCGGGCGTCGCCGCCAGCGCTCCAGCCGCTGACAACACCTGACTCGGGCGGTAATACCCGGCGCACTGCCGGCAGCGGTGCAGATCGCCAAAGAGGTACGCCGGCACGAGGGTCGGGTGCTCGCAGTGCGGGCAATGGAGATAGTGCGGCAGCCGAGCCATGTAGCTTCCTGTCCCCGGAGGACGAACAACGATGCAGCCGCACGCAGCGCATCCGCCGTGCCGAACTGGCGCGCAGCCCAGCGGCCGCGACGCGTCGGGTATTCGCCCGTCTTACTCTACTATTCGCGGAGATCGACAGCGTGTGTACGCCGCCACGCGGACGTTGTTGCAGTTCCGACAAGAACGTGAGTTTGCTGACAGAAATCCGCCGTTTTCGCGGGCGGAGGGAGAGGAGGGAGGCAACGAGGCATCGAGGCATCGAGGCAGGGAGGCGACGAGGCGACGAGGCAACAAGGCATCGAGGCAAGGGGGCAACAAGGCAGTCAGGCGCCAAAGCAGCGTGGCGCAAGGGCATTCACTGGGTGGCACGGTCTGGCGTACTCGCCAGGCCGTGGCGACTACGCAACCACGGACCTTCGCGCGCCCACGGGTCCACTGCTGCGGACCCGTGCCGCCCGACGGACCCATGCGCCCGGCGCGATCGTCAGGTGGCCGGACCCAACGTCTCCAGCAGGAGCAGTGCCGAGTCCTGCGTGCCGATGGGCGCGATCTGCGTCGAGAGCGGCGCTTCGATGAACTCCTGATCGCGGGTCAGCGCCTGAGCGGCGGACTGCTCATCCATCAGGTCCGTGTCATCGTTCGTGTGGTTCAATCCCAGAAGGTGCCCCGCCTCGTGCGAGGCCACGTTGCCGATGGCGCGGCCCATCTGCGCCGTGGTCGGCGGCCTGAAGAACACCACGTCCGGGTCGAACGACTGCGTGTAGATGATCGCGTCGTCGCAGCAGTTGAGGTTGTAGAAATCCACGTCCTCCGCTTCGCCGAAGATGTCCGCCTGATACCCGCCGAAGTAGAGCGTGGACAGCTTGTCGGCCGGTCCGGGCGTGAAGTCGTCCGAGGTCGCCACCGTCACGTCGAACGCCGCGAAGTTCGCTTCGATCTCGGTGCGAATCAGTTCCTTCAGCGTCTCGGTCTCGCCGTCGTAGTCGGCGTTGATCTCGGCGGCGTCGAAGGGCGAAATCGTCACTCGACCCAGCGTCGGGGAATCCACCGACCCGCCGTTGAAGTCCAGGTACAGCGTCTGACCCACCGGTTCCGGGATGTCGCCGCCGCGCAAGAGGCTCACGTCCACCTGATAGGTTCCGCTGCCGGCCCCGCTGCCGTGGAACGAAGAGGCCTCGACCAGCAGGTAGGTGTCCGTCCCCGCGTGACGGGCGATGTGATCGATCTCGGCGTCGAAGTCCGCGCCGCTGCGGTCGTCGTTGTAGAAGATCAGCCGCCCCTCGTCGTCGAACAGGCTGATGGCGATGTCCAGCGACGAGCCGGGCGTTTCCGCGGTGATGAGGAGCTGATCGCCGGCGTCGAGTGCTCCGAGGTTGAACACGTCCACATCCGCGCCGCTGGTGATGGTTCCCTCAAGGGCGGCCTCGCCGGCGTCATCAAATACGGCGATGAGCGAAGCGTCGAAGCTGCCGTTGGGCTCGCCTTGAGTCTTCCCCGCCGTGTCGGCGGGAACTTCGCCACGATTGCCGTCCTCCACGTCGCCGACGGGACCGGCTGCCGTGGGCGGGGCGCATGCTGCGAGGGGAAACAGTGAGACAACGCCGCATACCGCGAGAACGATGCCGCGTCGCCATGTCGCGTCCGACGAGCCGGGCCTCAATGCCTTCGCAGCGCCCGTCCCTCCATCCTTCGCCGCCGCCGCCACACGCCGTGTCATCGATTCCCGTCCTCCCTGCCGAATGCCCATCACGCCGAGTTTGCGCAACAACTCCACCGCGCGGTTTCGCAGCCGCGCAGTTGAGCCCGCTCATATCGGCAATGGTAGGGAGAGGGAAAGAGGCCGGTCAATGCGCGGAGTCGCACGATGCCTCAATAAAGCTGCGGGGTGACACGGATCCCCAGCAACGGACCCGTGGCGGGCGCTCGGGTGCGTGTGGTGCTGAGCCTCCACGGCCTGGCGAATACGCCAGACCGTGCCACCCGCGGTGTGCCTTGTTGCCATCCGGCTGCGGCTTCGTCAGCGCGTTCCTGAGTCGTGAATCGACCCGCACGATCCGAATTGCAGCCCGTCGCGCGGGAGGTCCACGTCGCGCGGGGGGGCGGTCAGCGCCCGGCGTCGAACCGCCAACTGCTTGACCAGCTTGAACGACTCGGCGTCGCCGCCCACGGAGTCCACAAGGTACGCTGCCGAGTCCTGCTGCCCCACGGGAAACACCGTCGCGTGCAATGAGGCCGTCTCAAACGCCTGATCGGTCATCAACTGCGACAGGCTCGCGGTGATGTCCATGATGTCGGTCGAGTTCGACGTATGCACCAGACCGAGCAGGTGGCCGATCTCGTGGCTGGCGACGTTGGCGATCGCGGCGGCCATTTCCTCCACGGTCGGCTCGAGGGTGTTGAAGGCGGCAAACGTGTCGGTGAAGACAATCGCGTCCTGCCGCGTGCTCGAATTGTATTCATCCACGCCCTCGGCCACGCCAAGCAGCCCGGGGTCGTAAGTGCCGAAATGGATGCGCGTCACGTCGCCGTCGTCGGTGGCGCCCTCGGACGTGGAGAGCACCTCGACGTTCAGCCCGGCGTAATCCTCGCGGACGAGCTCAACGATCCACGCCACCATGTCGCCGGTCCTGCCCTCAAATTCGCCGGAAATATCCGCGGCGTCGAAGGCGGGGATGTTCGCGTCAGGGCGGCCGCCGAAGCCGATGCCCGACGCGCCGGCGAAGTTGAGCAGGACCGTCTGCGGGGTCGGTGACGGAATCGACTCGCCCTCGGTCATGCGAACCGCCAGCGTGTAACCGCCGGTCGTGTCGCTGCCCGAGGTGGAGGCCACGACGAGGTAAGCGTGGTCGCCGTCGTGCTTGAGCACGAGGTCCACATACGGTCCGAGCCGTCCGCGATAGACGTTCCGGCTGTCGTTGACGAGAAGGCTCTCGCCCGCGCCGTTGAACAGGGCGATCGCGCCTTCGAGCGAATCATCGGCGAAGACCTCCGCCAGAATGCGGTCGCCCGAGCGCACCGCGCCGAGGTCGTAAATGTCCACGTCGGCGGCGGAGTCAATCATGCCGCTGACGGTGTAGTCCTCGTCAAGGCGAAGGGGGAGCGCCTCGGCCTGCGCGAAGCTCTCATTCGCGCCGGTCTCCTCCTGATCGGTTTCGGTGAGGTCCAGTTGCGAGAAGGGTTCGAGCGTGGAGGGTCCGCCCGGCGACCACGACGCCCCGCATCCGATCACGCCCAGCAGCACGAGCGCCATCAGGATCAGCACGCCGAGCGAATCCGTGCGCCAAACTTGCCGCGGCATCGGCGCAGAGCGAGCCGCACACATCGCTGCCAATTGTCGAAATTGCATCTTCCGCCCCCGGAATTCGCCGCCCGTGGGGACCGGCGGTGAACGGTTGCTCTCTCACGGCTTTCCCCGGGAGGAATCTACGATTGCGGAGCGGCGCCGCCGTCGCACGGCGGCGTTCTTGGACAGCGCAGGATGTGCGGGATGCGGTCGGACGCCCGCGAATCACCGTGCAAGAGGAACCAGGCGCAGGAGATGCGCATCTGACCAGCACGGATCCGCCGCGGCGGCCCGTGACACGACGTGCGGCCGGGTGGCACAGCCGGGTGGCACGGCCGGGTGGCACGGTCTGGCGTACCCGCCAGGCCGTGGCGATTGGGCGGCGCAGGTGCGATGGTGCGCCACGGCGCCGCAGCAGCGGACCCGTGGACCCTGCGCCGCCGCGCTCCTTTTTCTCCCCCACGGAGGGGGAGCAACCCGGACCGTGCCCCGCGTCGAGGATGCGATATCAATACTCGGGGTTCGCGGCGTGAACCCGGCGCAGCGACACCTGCGCCCCGACCCATGTGAGCAGTGCGGTCGCCAAGCTCAGCCAGCGCAGGATCGGCGGGATGGACAGCGGCACGATCCACCAGCCCCAGCACGCCGTCACACCGGCGAGCGTGAAGGTCAGCGCCATGCTGACACCGAGGCGCGACCGCCCTGCGAGGATCAGCCCGCTGCCCGGCGCGATGAGATTCACCACCCAGCGGACCGCGCGCCGCACGTCCCGCCGATCGTCCCTGGCTCCATGCGCCGCGGCGAACTCAGTCGCTCCGTCCACGGCGGCGCTGGCCGCGTCCCATGCGGCAGCGCTCGCTACGTCCCTTGTGGTGGCACTCGCTGCGTCCGCCGCGGCGGTGCTTGGTGACTCCGCCTGTTCTTGCGGGATCGAGGTGACGTCGGATAATGCGCGCATGATGCGTAAGATTACTCTTTGCTTGCGGTCCACGCGACGACCGGCGTTGCTCCTTGGGCTGTGCGTTCTTGTCGGGTGTGAGACGGGAGGATCATCAGGCTTGCACTTCGGCGTTCGCCACCTGCCGCGAGCGGACCGCGTCAGCGTGTTTCAGGCGGCCCGCGAGGCGCTGGGCGGCATGGGCTTCTCCGTGGATCGCGCGGATCCTGACGCCGGAGTGCTGACCACGTTCCCCGCGCGACCCGAACGGCTGGAGGAGGGCGCCCGCGCCGACCTGTTCGGCGCCTCCGGCACGACGCGCCGCGTCGCCACCGTTCGCATCGAAGCCTCCCCCGATCAAGTCACCGTGTACTGCAAAGTGGAGATTCAGGAACCGGCCACGGAAGCGCACCGCATGCGCGCCGCCGCATCGGAAGGCTCGGACCTCCCCACCGAAACGCCCATCGACCGCGACGCCGCCACCACCGAGGAGCAGAACACCGTCTGGCAGACCGTGGGCCGCGACCGCGAAATGGAGCGGTCGCTGCTCGATGCGATCACGCAGGCGTCCAGCGGGACGGCGCTTATGGAGGAGGATTGAAGCGGCAAGCCCCGCCGGTGAGTCGGCCCCACCTGCCCGCGCCAGCGGACGCAGGCTCTCGCTGAACACGGCGCTAGCCTCGGTCGCTGACGTCGTCTTCCAACCGGCCCATTCGCTCGCGGATCAGGCCATGCGCACGGCTGCGGATCATGTACACCGCGCCGGTCGTCCGCTTCAACTCCCCCGCGAGTTCCTCGGCAGGGCGATCTTGCAGGTCGAACATCTCGATCACGCGGCGGTACAACGGCGGCAGCGCGGCAATCGCCGCCTCCAGCGCGGCGCAGGCCTCCTCCATCCGCGCGCCGTGGCTCGCCGTCGTCTCCGTCACGCCGAGCACCACCGACAGCCGGTGCAACGAGCTGCCGAACGCCTCCACGTGCAGCCGCTGCCGGTCCCCGCCGCGCTTCTCCGCCGTCAACATGCGGATCACGTCCACGAGGTTGCGCCGCGCCATGCGACCCAGCCAGCCGGCGAACGACCCGTCCTCGCGCGGCACGAACTCCCGAATGCGCAGGAAAGCGTCGGTGTAGGTCTGCTGCATGACATCATCCACGCTAACGATGGACTGGAATCGCCGGGGGATTTCCAGACCCTGACGGGCAGTGGGCCCGTGCAGCTCCAGAAGCGCGGACAAGGCGTCGCCGTCCCCGCGGATCGCGAGGTTGATGAGGTCCAGCTCGGGCATTGATGTCCGCATGGTCATCACTCCCCGCGCCAAAGCCCGTCGGCGCGACCCAGCGCCGCCGCGGGCATCGGGCGAGTGAATCGAAGGGAGAGCGCATCCACCACCACAGCATTGAGCCGGGAACCGCACGCTTCGCCTCGTTGTTTCCCGGCCCGCCCGTGCCGTCATGCCGCCCGACAGGCGGCAGAGGCATCCCGAACGTTGCCGCAAATCATACCACGACCGCTCGGCCGCGGGCAATGGGCCTGTCAGCGATCACCGGTGCGGGCGCCCGCCTCCTCTCATTGCTTCGCCCTCGACAATGGCGGGCGGGAAGCACGGCGGGTGGCACGGTCTGGCGTACTCGCCAGGCCGTGATCGGAGCATCGGGCGCAAGCCCGGTGACGGCGCCTCACCAAATTGTCGGCAGGCTTGCGCCAGCCGCTCTGTTGCGCCGCCCTTGGTGCGGTTGCCAAAGGCGGCACGGTTTGGCGTAATCCCTGCTCGCTCGAAAAAAGTTCTTGCCTCTCCGCCGCGGCTTGTTCACAATACCGGACATGTGCCTCGATTTTAGGGTCCCAACATAAAGGAGCCTCCTGATGCGCGCTCTGGTCGTATTGTTCATCCTGGGCATGGGCGTGTTCGGCGTTATCTACTGGCTGACCATGAAAGCCTCGGAGGATCCGGGCTATCAGTTTGCCCTCGCCTTCGGCAATCCCGAGGCCGAGACGCTCGACTTCCACGTGGTCATCTACAACCGCACCGTGCGCATCGACGGCCCGCGCCTCGACCCCAAGAGCGGCGTGCTCCTCTGGCAGGAATGGGTGGACACGCACTTCGTGCTGCGCGATGCGAAAGGTGCGAACGTCCCCTTCCACCGCGAGGGCGGCAGCGCCTTTATCACCGGCCACGACCTCGGCGCCGGCACGCCGGAGTTCTACCTCGCCGCCAAGGTGAAGAAGAACGCCGCGTATGACCTCGACTACCTCCCGACGCCGGCGGACGGCGAACGCTACCGCTACTCCTTCACCGCCCCCGCGGACACCGAAAAGCTCAAACGCCCGCTCTTCCGGTTCGTCGCGCCATGAAAACGGGCCAGGAGGACTGGGCGAAAAACCGTCCCAGACGGATGACTCGAAATCTCCTCATTTCTCTTGGCTCCGCGCGATCCGGCTGAAAGATCACACGATCACGGCGCGCAGGGTTTCGTCGCCGGATCGCGCCGAATTCCAGTTTGTCCCCTGATGAGCGCTGACGGTGGACTGCGGTGGATTCCTCCCGCCGCAGCGTGCGACCCGGGCATCGCGACGCCCGCGCGTGCGCAGGAAAAACCCGAGGCCGGCGCGGCGCCTGCCTCGGGTCCGAGTTGCTTCGTGTTGTGGACCGATCCAGCCGATCGGTCGAAGTTGCTTACGCCGCCATGCGACGACGGATGACGCCGGCCGCCGCAAGTCCCAGCGAGCCGAGCAGCCACGCCGCCGGCACGGGCACCACGGTGATCTTCATGTCCGCTCCGCTGCTGCCCTGACGGGCCGCGTTGAAGAAGGCGTCGAGGTCCGCGAACTGCCCGACGAACTGGAAGTCCAGCAGGTTGCCCGTGCGATAGCCGCCGCGACCGTCGGCCAGCGTGAGGGTGCCGTCGCCGCCGTCCAGGCCGCCGAACTGGCCGTTGATGATGTCCGACGTGTCACCCGCAAGACCCGTGAACACCCACGAATTCCCGGAGGGCTGCAGGATGCCGTTGGGATTCGACAGGTCGCCGCCGAAGGAGAAGAACCCGCCCCCGATGGCCAGCGAATCGCTGGAGAAGTTACCGACGATCACGTCCGGCGGCGAGTTCACGTCGCCGATGGACAGCGAGCCGACGATCGAATAATCGTTCGCGCCGTTCTTGAACACGTCACCCACAAAGGAGACGCTGAACTGACCGGAATTGCCGATCTCCGCCAGGTCCAGCAGCGTGTCGTCGCCGCCGCCGATCTGACCGTCACCGCCGAGGTTGAGGTGCTGCACGGTCAGGTTCGAACTGACAATGTCGCTCACCGTAACCTGCCCGTAGCTGCCCGGACCGCCGGCGCCCTTGACATACGCAAACTCCAGCGTGCTGGCGTCGATGAAGAAGCCGATCCCGGCCTGCACCCGGTCCGCGCTGCCCAGCAAGGCGGCGCTCACGAGTGCGGCCATCACAAATTTGTTTCTCATAGGCACTCTCTCTCCCTCTTATTCTCCGGCCCCGCAGGCCGACCACGAAACAACCACTCTCCCTGATCCAATTCAACAAAATCCTGTCCGAGCTGCAACTCGAGAATGCAACAAGTGCTTGCGGGCAGTCTCAGCCTGGCGCTGCCTGCCTCAAGCCGTCGATTCCCCAATACTGCCCAGACCTGTGATTCTAGAGGAAACGCCCTTGGGGACAAGCGGCAGAGAACGGTTTGGAAACCTCGTAGCGGAACCCGGCGCGCAGTTTTCGGACTTGGAATCTCGGCGGCGCGCCGGCAGTGAACCCACATGACGGCAAACGGTGGATTATAGGTCGAACCGGACCTGACCCGCTGAACGACCCATATTGTCAAATCGAAGGGGATGCCCGGTAATCTCCGCGTCAAGCTCCGATATTTGCGCACGCCCGGGTCTTCGCTGCCGCCGGCGGGTTGTGCTTCATGGCTGAAGTGGTGGCGATTAAACTATGGTAATATCTCGTCAGTGCGGCCAAGCCCCCGGCGATATTCTCGGGGGCGTGCCAGATCCGGCTGGCTTGAACACCGGGCGACCAGCCGCCCTGCGCTTCGTTGACCCTGCGGGCCGAGCGAAGCAGCAGGCGTCGCGCATCCGGGGCTTGATCGCCGCGCGATCAAGCTCCTCGAAGGGCTCGTGCACCCTGCCGGGCGAAGCCGGAATGGCGTCTTGAACGACTCCTTGCTTCAGCGGGAACCGGCGATGACCCGGCCCGCCAGAAGTGTCGCAGACCCCGTGCTGGCGAGAAAACCCATCCGCGCTTTTGGGAACGGCATTTCGCGGCTAAAATGCTCCCGTCTTTCAGGGACGGGGCGTCGTCAAGTTCGAACCGACGGGGATAGGAGCTCAAGTGATGCAGCGGAGTCGTGCTGGGTGCGGCGGGAGTGTCCTGCTGCTGGCTGTCTGGACAACCGTCTCGCTGTGTCATGCGCAGACCACCGTGCGCGTGGCGACGTGGAACATCGAGACCATCGGCGCGCGCGGCTCCAGCCAGTACACCGCCGAACTCGCAGTGCTGAACCGCCTCTGCCCCGACGTGGTCGGCATCAACGAGATCGACGGCAACGCCGAGATCGATGACTTCCACAATCTCGCCGCTGACGCCGGCTTCTCCTTCACCCTCGTGCCCGACACCAACCCCTTCGGCACGCTGCGCAACGGCGTCATGAGCAAGCTGCCTTTCCTCAGCCAGACGATCCACACCTCCGCCGCATTGTCCGGCGACTCAAATGCCAACGATCTGACACGCCTGATCCTCGAAGTCGTCGTGGACGTACCCGACAGCGCGGTGGACCTCACTCTGCTTTCCGAGCACTGGAAGTCCGGCACCACCGACAACGACGAATTCCGCCGCGTGGTCGAGTCCATCCGCATGACGCAGGCCATTCCCGACCTCGACCGCGGACTCGACGCGTATGTCTTCATGGGCGACGTGAACGAGGAGATCGCCGAAGTCCCCCGCAGTCCGAATCCCTTCACCGCCGTCCCCAACGGCATGCCCAACGGCTGGCGGCTCGGCAGCGACCTCCAGTCCATGCTCAACGGACCAGGACTGCAGAATGACCCGTTTGCGTACCTGACGGACGTGCAGGGGCCTGCGCTGAATCCGCTCGATGCACGGCAGAAAGACGGCAGCCGCACGACGCGCGACTCCTCCGGACGGCGCATCGACTACATCCTCGTCAGCGGCCTGCTCGCCACGTTCAATCCGCCTTCGGAGGTGTATGACTCGCGAGATGAAGGCCTAAGCGGCGGGCTGACCAAGTGCGGTTCGCGGCTTTCCTCGACGACGAGCGCCGCGGCCTCGGATCATTTTCCGGTGTTCGCCGATCTCACCGTTCCCGCCGGCGGCGGCGGCGCTTACGGCGACGGCGATCTGGACGGCGACGTGGACCTGCGCGACGCGGCGGAGTTCATGAACTGCTTCACCGGCGCCGGCGGCAGTGCCGACGCGGGCTGTCGCAAGTTCGACAACAACGGTGACAACGACGTGGACCGCGCGGACTACCACGCCTTCTGGCTGGCAATGACGGGACCGTGATTGGCGCCTTCGACCCAGGCTTGGTGCGTCCGGTCCGAGCCGTGCCGCACGACGCCGCGCACTCTGTTCCGCGGGGCGGCTCCCCGCAGGGCGACCCAACGTGGTGCGCTTCAGCATAGGGCGGTCTATGCCCGCCTTGGACCGGCATGAGGCGGGGCGGCGGGCATAGCCCGCCCTACGCGATCCAATCCATCAGGGCATCCACGAATGAACGAGCCGAAGCTCGTGCCGTATGGTGATCGCTACGATCCGGGCGTTGCGCCCGAGGAGGCGGTTCGCCGATTCCATGACGTGATGAAGCTTCGGCGCAGCGTGCGGAGCTTCTCGACGCGCCCGGTCTCGCACGAAACGATTGAGGGGATCATCCGTATCGCCACGTCCGCGCCCAGCGGGGCCAACAAGCAGCCGTGGCGCTTCGTCTGCGTGCAGGATCCGCACCTCAAGCGGCAGATCCGCCTCGGGGCCGAGGAGGAGGAGCGTGAGCTGTACGAACGAAGGGCCAACGCCGAGTGGCTCGCGGACCTGCGTCGCCTCGGCACTGACGCCAACAAGGAGTTCCTCGAAATCGCCCCCTGGCTGATCGTGGTCTTCCGCCTCACCCACAGCGACGACGGCTCTCAGGTGTACTACACCAGCGAATCCGTGGGCATCGCGGTCGGCTTCCTGATCGCCGCCGCCCACCACGCAGGGCTGGCCGTGCTGACGCACACCCCCAGCCCGATGAAGTTTCTCTGTAGTATTCTTGGCCGCCCTGAATATGAACGGCCGTACCTGCTCATGCCCGTCGGGTATCCAACGGAAGACTGCTTGGTTCCCGCGGCGGCGATCGAAAGAAAACCGCTCGAGCAAGTAATGGTTGTTGACAAAAGCCGATAACCGATCTAGATTTTATGCGATTGCACTATTCGGGACCGGGTGCGAGGATCCCGAAACTTCGGCTCGCATGAGTCGATGGAAAGTGACGCCACCCCGGAATGGGCCAAGCTGTTCCCACAGTTTACATCACTAGTTCGCGTGTTTCCCGGACGTTGACCAAACTCCGTCAGCAGCGGAGGCGGTCTGCGTTTCGGGTTGGGTTGATGCATAGTCGTTTTGAGTGAAGGAGTTCCAAAAATGAAGAGAACTGCGATTTGCCTGCTGGCGTTTGGGTTCGTGTTCGGCATGTGCGCGACGGTCAACGCCGAGTGCACCTGCAAGGCCAATGACAAGACCGGCAGCGGCTGGTGCACCGATTGCAAGCACGGCGTCTGCTTCGGCGTGCAGGTCAACAACGAGCCGCTCTACAAGGCGCTGGCCGGCACGAAGGTTGACGTCAAGGCACTGAAGTGCGACGGCTGCAAGGCCGTGGCGGAGAAGGGCGGCACATGTGATCATTGCAAGATCACCTTCGCCAACGGCATGTCCTACGGTTCGTTCGTCTCCGGGTCGCTGGCGACCGGCAAGATGACCGACCCGGCGACGATCAAGTGCGAGGCCTGCAAGGGCGCCGCCGAAGGCAAGAGCGAAGGCAGCTACTGCGAGCCGTGCAAAGCCGGCTTCGTCGGTCACTATGCGTTCGCCACGAAGGCGGCCTATGACGCCGCCAAGAGCGCGATGAAGGTTCTCGCCAACGCGGTGAAGACCTGCGCCACCTGCCCGACCTGCGCCAACGCGATGGTCACGAACACCAAGTGCGAGAAGTGCAACGCGACGTACGTGAATGGCGAGAAGAAGCCCAAGGCCTAGTCTCGTCCAGATTCGGAAACTGAACCTCAGCGCAAGCTGAGGCTCGGGGCAAGCTGAACCTCGGCACCGGCCACGTGTGGCAGGGGTCGAGTGGGGCACCGGCCATGTGTGGCACCGGGCATGTGTGGCACCGGCCATGTGTGGCACCGGTTTCCAACCGGTGAGGTGTAGCACAGGTTTCCAACCTGTGCACCAAGGCTGAGAGCAATACGGCGGACCGGCGACCACGCGTCGCCGGTCCGTTTTTCATGCGCGCACGAGTGGCGACCTCAAGACGCTCCCTCTACATTTGTTCCCTGGCCCGAAGAACCGCACAGAGGGAGCACGACTCATGGTTAGCATCGCGAGCCAGGGCGCATCACAAGTGGAGCGGGTGATCCTGATCCTGCTTGGATTTTCCGCCGCCGCGGCACGGGGGCAGGAAACTCCTCCCGCCATTCAATTCGAGGACGCCCTCGTGCTGCCGGCCGTGGGCAAGTTCCAGCGCACGCCGGTGTACACCGACGAAGTCGAATACCTGCGCGCCCACGGCCAGCTCGAAAGCCCGCGGGAAGGCGCCGCGATCGCGCCGGCCGACGGCGAGCCGAGAGCCTGGAAGCGAATCCTCGCAGCCGAGGACGGCTTCTTCCGAGACGAAGCGCTCGGCGGCGGCTACGCATTTCTGGCATGGGACGCGCCCGGCGACCGCGTCCTGCTGCTGGAGGCGACGGGGCAGAGTGCCGCGTTCGTCAATGGAGAGCCGCGCGCGGGCGACCCCTACAACTACGGCAAGCTGTCCCTCCCCGTCCGCGTCCGCGCCGGGCGCAACGAGATTCTCCTTCCCTGCGGTCGCGGGCAGGTGAAAGTGACGCTCACGCCTCCGCCCAAGCCGCTCTTCCTTGACACGAAGGATCTCACGTTGCCGAACCTGCTTGTCGGCGAGGAGACGAAGGCTTGGGGCGCGATCACCGTGGTCAACGCCACGCGCCTGCCGGCCTCGCTGCTGCGGATCGGCGCATCGGTGAGAGGCGGCAAGGAGCGACTCAGCCGCGAATACTCGCTGGTGGAGCTTTCCGCCAGAAAGTGCGCTTTTCCGCTTGAGACGGACGGACCCTGGGAGGCCGAAGGCGACGTGCCGCTGCGCGTCCGCCTTTACGCCGGCGATCCCGGCGGTCGCCGCGTGCTGGACGAGACGACCGTAAGTCTCAAGGCCGTCCACGCGAGCACATTGCACACGCGGACGTTCCTAAGCTCGATCGACGACAGCGTGCAGTACTTCGCCGTCATGCCGCGCGCAAGCCGAAGCGACGCAACCCCGCCCGCCACGGACAGCGCCGATCCGCCCGTGGCCTCAGCCGATCCGCAGGCGGCATCAGCCGATCCGCCGCTGCCCGCGCTCTTCCTCTCCCTGCACGGTGCGGGGGTCGAAGCCTCGGGACAGGCCGCGTGCTACGCGCCGAAGGACTGGGGCGTGGTCGTCGCGCCGACGAACCGTCGTTCGTTCGGATTCGACTGGGAGGACTGGGGCCGGCTGGACGCGATGGAAGTGCTCGACATCGCCTCGCGGACGTTTCGCATCGATCCACGGCGCGTGTACCTGACGGGTCATTCGATGGGTGGGCACGGCACATGGCAGATCGGCGCGACGTTGCCGGACCGCTTCGCCGCAATCGGCCCCAGCGCGGGCTGGGAGACGTTCTGGTCCTACGCGGGGGCGGTGAGACTCTCGTCGGACGATCCGGTCGAAGCGATGCTCGCGCGGGCCACGAATCCGAGCGATACGGTCGTGCTGTCGCGCAACTATGCTCAGAACGGCGTGTACGTCCTGCACGGCGACGCCGACGACAACGTGCCCGTGGCGCGGGCGCGGGCGATGCGCTCGCGGCTGGCGGAATTCCACGGCGATTTCGCCTACTACGAACGCCCCGGCGCGGGACATTGGTGGGGCAACGCCTGCGTCGATTGGCCCGCCATGTTCGAATTCTTTCAGCGCCATGCGCGGCCGGCGCCGGAGGACGTGCTTCACGTCGAGTTCATCACCGCCAACCCCGGCGTCTCGTCGCGCTGCGACTGGCTGACGATCGCGGCGCAAGTTCGGCCGTTGATGTTCAGCAGCGCGGACATACGACTGGACTCGGAGCACAACGCTTTCACCGGCAAGACGGAAAACGTCGAGCGATTGACGCTCGATCTGGTGGCCATGCGGAAAGCATGGGCCGCGCGCAAGCCGGTCAAGGACGACGAGTCGCAAGCGCCGACTGCCCCGCCTTCGTCGGTCTCAGTCACGCTCGACGGACAGACGCTTGCCGACATCCCGGTTCCGGACGGCGATCAACCGCTTCACTTCACGCGCAGCGTAGAGGGCTGGAGCCTCAGCGGCCCGCCTGCCCCGTCGCTGAAAAGCCCGCGCCGCTACGGGCCGTTCAAGGATGCGTTCCGCAACCGCATGATCTTCGTGTACGGCACGCAAGGCTCGGCGGAAGAGAACGCCTGGGCCCTCGCCAAAGCGCGCTTCGACGCCGAGACGTTCTGGTATCGCGGCAACGGCTCGCCGGATGTCGTGGCCGACAAGAACTTCGACCCCGCGAAGGAGCCTGACCGCAGCGTCATTCTCTACGGCCACTCGACGATGAATGCCGCCTGGAGCCGCCTGCTGCCGCAGGACTGCCCCGTGAACGTCAAGCCCGGATCGGTCCAGATCGGCGAGCGCGTTTTCCAGGGCGACGATCTGGCCTGTCTCTTCCTGCGTCCGCGCCCCGGCAGCGAGACGGCCTGCGTCGCGATCATCGCGGGCACGGGTCTGCCGGGCATGCGCATGACGGACCGATTCCCCGTGTTCATGTCCGGCGTGGCGTATCCGGATTGCACCGTGATCAGCAGCGAGATGCTGCGCACGGGCGCAAAAGCCGTGCGCGCGGCGGGGTTCTTCGGCAACGACTGGAGCGTTGAACGGGGCGAGTTCGCATTCAGGGGCGAGTCTTGACGGGTAGTTCGTCGCTCCGCGACGAGATGGGTCGTTCGTCGCTCCGCGACGCGGAGGGTAGTTCGTCGCTCCGCGACGCGCAGGGTAGTTCGTCGCTCCGCGACGAGCACGGGAGGTCGTCGGGCCGCCGACCACGCACCCCC